>SFJO01000004.1 GCA_004555865.1 Oscillospiraceae bacterium | reverse complement strand
AGACCTATAAGGAGCTGACCGCGGAGAATGCAGAGCTGGAAAAGAAGCTTTCTTCCGCATCCAAGGAGAGTGTGCGGAAGAAGCTTGAAATCAGCCAGAGGCTCAACGAGCTGGACGAGCTTCGCCGCACAGTGGAAGTTCTTCCACCAGAGATTTTGCAGGCAGCAAAAAAGGTAATAGCGCATAAACCGCAGGAAAGATGAGGAAAATAGTACCAATGAAGGAGTGTGATGTTATTTGGAGATGAACGTCAGAGATGACAAGCAGTTGGTCGAGATTTGGCTGACCAACGCCGAAAAGAAAGACCTCGCTCTGCGTGAGGGTCTGAAAGACATCTATGACAAGTATAAGAAGAAAAAGTATCTGGTGGCAGTCTTTGAATCCGGCGAAAAGGGTCTGTATCAGGGCACGCTGGATTTGCTTGCTTATAATAAACGCCGCTGCGCCGAGCTGGAGGTGCGACGGGAGAAGAAACAGCGCACGGCAGCAGCCGAACGATGAGATACAGGCGGGAGGGAGGAATCTCTTCCGCTTTTTTCTCTCTTCTTCTTGAAATGTTCACAATCGCGTGGTACAATGTTGTCTGTAAATAATAAAAATAATGCAGATACAAATGGCACTAACAGGAGGTGAATCACGGTGACCGAGATTTTTGATATTGCGGGCTACGTCCGTATCTCTGTGGATGACGAGCTTGATCGGGATAATATTTCCATTGAAAACCAGAAAGCTATCATTCAGGACTTCGTAAAAACCAGATTTCCGGGCAGTTCGCTGACCTTCCATGAAGACCGTGACCGTTCCGGCTACACCTTTGAACAGCGTGAGGGTTATCAGGCCATGCGAAAGGGGCTCATGTCCCATAAATACGACATTCTGATCGTAAAGGACTTCTCCCGTTTTTCCCGTCGAAACAGCCGTGGTCTCGTAGAATTGGAAGACCTTCGTGATGCCGGGGTTCGCATTATCTCCATTGGTGACGGTATCGACTTTCCCAACGATGATGACTGGCTCAAAATCCAGTTTCAGTTCCTCATCAACGAGATGCCCGTTACCGACACATCCAAAAAGGTGCGCAATGTCATCAAGCGCAGACAAGCAGACGGCGAATGGCTGTGTGCCGCTCCCTATGGATATATCATCAACAAGCGCAGGGAGTTTGAGATCGTCCCCACGGAAGCGGATATCGTGCGTAAAATCTTTGACCTCTACAACAACGACGGTTGGGGTTACAAGAGAATCGCAAACTATCTGACCGATCAGGGGGTTCCGACGCCTCGTATGTCGGAGCAAATGCGCAAGGAGGCTGACGGGCTGGAATACAAGCGTCAGGTCAAGGCGGCATGGGCGATTGTGACGGTACAGGGCATTCTGGACAACGATTTCTATATTGGAACTCTTCGCCAAGGCAAGTACACCCGTGCCAAGATCAACGGCAAGGATATCAAGCGGGATGACGGCGAGCAAATCGTCATCGAAAACCACCATCAGCCCATTATTGACTACCGCACCTTTGCCACCACTATGGCGCTGCGGGAAAAACGCACCCGTTCCAACTATCGTGGTGTCAAAATCAACGACAATGTATATTCCGGTTTTCTGGAATGCGGCGACTGCGGAAGCCCCATGTTCTCCATGAGCAGAAGCGACTTGAAACCAGCTTACACCTGCGGCACCTATCACCGCAGAGGACGCAAAGGCTGCACCAGCCATCACATCCGTGTGGACAGACTGGATGATCTGCTGAAAAGCTATGTGCAGAAGCTGATGGAAAACTCCGCCGCCATGATCGATCAGCTGAACCGTGACCTTGCCCGTGAGAATGACGACATTGCCGAAACCGAGCAGTCCGCCGACCATCTGGCAGAGGTTCTGGACGAGTTACTGGAGGAAATGAAAGTCACCAAGCGGCAGCGCATCCGGGAGATCATGAAAAAGCCGGAGAAAGAAGCCGAGATCGAAGCCACCTACGATGAGCTGGAAGAAGAACTGCAGAAGAAGATCGACGGGCTGAACCACCAGATCGACCTGCTCTCCGACAAGCGCAACACCGTCATCAAGGTCAACCGTGCAGCGAAAACGGCACTTGAAGTGTTTGCCGATATTCTGGCAAAAGAAAAGCTCGACCGCAATGATCTGGAGCTGATCATTGACCGGGTGCTGGTCTTTGAAGATCATCTGGAGATCAAGCTGCAGCGGGACATTGACGCCCTGCTCCGGTGCGGAACGCTGGAGGAAGCCGCAAATTTTAATTCAGGCATCGAAAATAGCTTACATTGCCGTTTCGTCCAGAGCGCAGATAAGCGTCCGGACAAGGTTTTCGATGTCAATGTTATCTATGACGGCGACCCGCTGGAGATCTTCACCACCGGCGACGGCGAGGTGGTGTTCAAAAAGTATTCCCCCATGGGCGAGGTGAGCCGCCTGGCGGCCCAGTACGCCGAGGCGTTGGCCAAAGCCCTGGGCTGCACCGCCCTCATCTGCGACCGGGACCACATTCTGGCGGCGGCCGGCCCCGGCCGGCGGGATTATGCCGACCGGCGGGTGAGCCTGCCTTTGGAGCGCATGATGGAGAGCCGCAGCCCCTATGCCTACAACGGCCACCCGGAGGACGCGGTGTTCCCCTGTGAGGAGTCGGCCCGGCACATTCTGGCAGCCGCGCCCATTCTGGCGGCGGGAGATGTGGTGGGCGCGGTGCTGACCCTCAGTGAGGACAAGCGCATTCGCCCTTCGGACCAAATGACCAAGTGCATCTCGGTGGCCTGTGCCTTTCTGGGAGACAGCTTTGTGCCCTGAGGCGGGTGCGCCCGCGGATGAAGGCAGCGGCTCCGGCGAACACAATAAAAACGCGCGCAGCAGGTGCTTCCTTAAAAATAGGAAGCCCTGCCGCGCGCGTTTGTTGTTTGCGGGGGAAGGCTCTGCCGCCGCGCCGTCAATCACGGGCCAGGATCTCCTCGATCTCGGCCAGGCTGCGGGCAAAGTAGATGCCCTTCTGCCGCTCGGGGGTGGAAAGCCCGGCGGCGATCATGCGGCTCAGCAGGGCCTTCAGGCTGTCGTAATAGCCGTTCAGATTGTACAGGATGCAGGGGGCGTTCAGCTTTTTCAGCGACACCAGTGACATCACCTCGCTGATCTCCTCCAGTGTGCCGGTGCCGCCGGGCATGGCGATGAACGCCTGCCCAAGCTCGATCATTTTGGCCTTGCGCTGGGGCATATCCTCGGTGACGATCAGGCGGGTCAGCTGGTCGCACTGGACCTCCTGCTCCACAAAAAAGCGGGGCTCCACGCCGGTCACTTCGGCCCCGGCGGCCAAGGCGCTCAGGGCCAGGCGGCCCATCAGCCCGGTTTCGGAGCCGCCGTAAATCAGGCTGTGACCGCTTTTGCCGATCCAGGCGCCAAGTTCGTCCACGGCGGCGGCAAAGGCGGGGTCACTGCCGCCGAAGGCCCCCAGGTATACGGTGATGTTCATGCAGGTCCCTCTCAGTTTACGGCAATGTTTTTGGGGTTGTAGTACTTCATGGCGCTCTCGTCCAGGCTGTGGGTCAGCTGTGCGCCCAGCTGGGCCAGCTGCTCATCCAGCTCGTCCCCCTTCATCTCGGCCAGGGCGGCCCGGCGGTCGTTGGCGGTCAGGCCCTGGGCGGTGGGCTTTTCACCGGCCTGGAACACCATCATGCTCAGGCCCATCTCCACCGCCGTCACCTGGCCGGGCTGAGCGCCCAGAATGGCGCTCTTCACTGTGTCGCCGTAATAGTCCAGATCCGAAGCCAGGAAGGTGTAGCTGCCCACGTACCGGCCCAGCATTCCGTCGGTGTAGGTGGTGCCCAGCAGCGACAGCACCCCCGGCAGGGCCTTGGCGGCGGCAGCCTCCAGCGTGTCGCCGTTTTCCACATCGGTTTTCAGCTGTTCGGCCGCGGCCTTGATCTGGGCGATGTCGTCGCTGCCGGGGAAGGAACCATTGGCGGTGTCGGCCATGGGCAGCAGCGCGCCCCGGCCCTCGGCGCTGTTCTGGGCCAGAAAGGCGGTGAGCTGTTCGTCGCTCACCGGCTCGGCGCCGGTTTCGCCGTACAGCATCTCCAGCAGGTCGCTGGCCTTGTAGCTGGCCTGGGTGTAGGCCAGCAGGCTTTCCTGGTCGATGCCGTTCTTCTCGTACAGGTCACTGTAACTGGCCCAGGTGTTGTCGGTCTGGGTCTGGGCCTGGGTCAGCTCGTCCTCGGTGAGGGCGCCGCCCAGCTCGTCAAAGCGGGTGGTCACGGCGGCGTAGCGCTCCAGCGCCTCCAGCGTTTTGGCGGCAATGTAGGCCTTGCCGGTGACGGTCTCGCCGTCCATATTCAGCTTGGCCTTGAGCACGTTGTCCTCGCTGGTGAGGCTGTCGGCCTCGGCGTAGGCGCTGAACTGGGCCAGCTGGTACACCCCGCCGGGAATGTCCACGGAGCCGATGGTGCCCACGGTGGCGGGGGCTTGTTTTTGCTGGCCGCAGGCGGTAAGGGCCAGCGCCAGGCAGGCCGCCAGGGCGGCGATGCGTTTTTTCATGGGTATTTTCTCCTTATAGCAGATGATGGGAAATCACTGCCCACAGAATAGCAGAGGAATAAGGCGGATTTGTGAAAACACCGCCGGGTTTTCCACATTTTTTACCACAACTTGTGGAAAACCCGGCGCGGTTCAGGCCCCGGCCTTGCCGGGGTCCAGCTCTTCCAGCGTCATGCGCAGCACGTCCAGCGGCTTTTCGTCGGGGCGCACCCGCACCGTCAGGCAGGGCTTGGCGGTGGCGCTCAGGTTGATGCGCTTGCCCAGTTTTTCAAACACGCTTTGCAGCTTGAGGGGGTTCAGGTCGTCCGAATACAGCAGCAGGGTGTCGCCCTTCTGGTCGATCTCGTACACTTTGGCCCGGGCGGCGGTGACGCGCACCAGGCTTACATCCACCAGGCCGGCCACGCAGTCGGGCACGTCGCCGTACCGGTCGATCAGCTCATCCAGCACGTCGCCCGCGTCCTCGGGCGTCTGGATGGCGGCAATGCGCTTGTAGGCCTCGATGCGGCCCGCCGCATCCGGGATGAACCCCTCGGGAATGTAGGCGTCCACCGAGATGTCGATGAGGCAGTCGCTCTTATCCGGGGCGATCTCCTCGCCCTTGGCGGCGGCCACGGCCTGATTCAGCAGCTTGACGTACAGGTCGTAGCCCACGGCCTCCATGTGGCCGTGCTGGCTTTGGCCCAGCAGGTTGCCCGCGCCGCGGATCTGCAAATCCCGCATGGCGATGCGGAAGCCCGAGCCGAAGCTGGTGAACTCCCGGATGGCGGAAAGCCGCTTGGCGGCCAGGTCGGTGAGCACCTTGTCCCGCCGGAAGGTGAAGTAGGCGTAGGCCTTGCGGCCCGAGCGGCCCACCCGGCCCCGGATCTGGTACAGCTGGGCCAGGCCCATCCGGTCGGCGTCCTCAATGATCAGGGTGTTGCAGTTGCGCACGTCCACGCCGGTTTCGATGAGGGTGGTGCATACCAGCACGTCGATCTCGCCGTCCAGCAGCTGCTGCCAGACCTTGGAGAGGGCCTCCTCCCCCATTTTGCCGTGGGCGGTGGCCACCCGGGCCCCGGGGGCCATGGCGGCCACTCGGGCGGCGGCGGCATCCAGGCTTTCCACCCGGTTGTGCAGGTAGTACACCTGCCCGCCCCGGGCCAGCTCCTTGCGGATGGCCTCGCCCACGATGCCCGCGTCGTACTCCAGCACATAGGTCTCGATGGGCTGGCGCTCGGTGGGCGGCTCCTCAATGGTGGACATATCCCGGATGCCGCTCATGGCCATGTTCAGGGTGCGGGGAATGGGGGTGGCCGACAGGGTGAGCATATCCACCCCCACAAAGGCCTCCTTCAGCTTCTCTTTGTGCTTGACGCCGAAGCGCTGCTCCTCGTCGATGATGACCAGGCCCAGATCCTTAAAGTGAACGTCGCTGCTCAGCAGCCGGTGGGTGCCCACGATCACGTCCATGCTGCCCTTGGCCAGGTCGGCCAGGTCGGCCTTCTGCTGCTTGGCGCTGCGGAACCGGCTGAGCAGGCCGATGCGGAACTGGAACGGCTCCATGCGGGCCAGCGCGGTGTTGTAGTGCTGCCAGGCCAGCAGAGTGGTGGGGGCCAGAATGGCGCACTGCTTGCCGCCCATCACGCACTTGAAGGCCGCCCGCAGGGCCACCTCGGTTTTGCCCACGCCCACGTCGCCGCACAGCAGCCGGTCCATGGGCCAGGGCTGCTCCATATCCTTTTTGATCTCGGCCGCGGCGGTGAGCTGGTCATCGGTCTCGTCGTAATCAAAGCGGGTCTCAAAATCCCGCTGCCAGTCGTTGTCCTCGGGAAAGGCAAAGCCCCGGGCCTGGCGGCGGCGGGCGTACAGCTGCACCAACTCCTGGGCGATGGCCTCGGTGGCCTTTTTCACCCGGGTGCGGGTGCGCACCCACACGTCACTGCCCAGGCGGGAGAGCTTGACCTTCTCCTCATCGCCGGGGGCGGTGTAGCGGCTCAGCAGGTCCAGCTGGGTGACGGGCACAAACAGGCTGTCGCCCTTGTCGTACTGAATGGTCAGGTAGTCCTTATGAACGCCCTGCACCTCCAGCCGCTGAATGCCCTTGTATACGCCGATGCCGTGGTTCTGGTGCACCACGTAGTCGCCGGGCTGAATGTCCGACAAGCTGGCCAGCGCATCCCTGTTCTTTTTGGCCTTCTGCTTGGCTTTGTCGCCGCTGGTGCCCTGCCGCCGCCCGGTGATGAGGGCCAGCCGGGCAAAGGGGAACTGCACGCCGCTGGTGAGATGGCCGGGCAGCACCCACACCGTGCCGGGGCTGGGCAGAACCTGGGGATTGGCGGTGGCCTTCAGGCCGCGGTTGGCCAGATCCTTGGCCAGGCCGTCGGCGGCGCGCTGGGTGCCGGCCAGAACGGCGGCGCAGTAGCCCTGTTTCAGCAGCGGCTCCAGATCCTCCAACAGGGCGGGCACCTCGCCGTTCCAGCTGGGCAGCGCGTGGCAGGATACGTCCACCAGGGCCTTCAGCTTCAGGTCGGGCAGGCTGCGGGTAAAGTTGTCCCCCACCAATGTGCGGCAGCGCCCGGCCTGTACATACAGCCAGTCCAGATCCAGATAGTACCCGTCCAGCCCGGGGGCCAGAACCCCGGCCTCCAGCAGGCCCTTCTGTTCCTCCTGACGGCGGAAGCGGGTGGCCCGCTGGGCCTCGGCGATGTCGCCGGGGGCCTCCAAAATCAGAAGCGGATCCTCAAAATAATCCAGCAGCGTGGCGGGGTGCGGGTAGCGCACCGGCAGGTATTTGTCCAGATTTTCAGGCACAAGCCCGGCGTCCAGCTGCTCCAGCTCCGGGGCCATGGCGGCGGCCAGCGCCGCCTTCTTTTTGCCCTTGAAGCCGTTCAGCCAGTCTCGCAGGGCCTGGGCCGTGGCGGCCGCATCGCCGAACAGCACCTCCCGGGCCGGAGAGAGGTAGACCTTTTCCAGCGCGTCGCCCCGGCGCTGGGTGAGCAGGTCGAAGGCGTGGATGGTGTCGATCTCGTCCCCCCAGAATTCCAGCCGGGCGGGGGCGTCCCGGTCCGGCGGATACAGGTCCAGAATGCCGCCGCGCACGCTGAACTGGCCGGGGCCTTCCACCCGGTCGCGCCGGACATAGCCCGCGCCGAACAGCCGGGCGGCCAGCTGCTTTTGGGGAATCTCCATGCCGGGCTTCAGCGTGAGGGTGTTGGCGCAGAACTCGGCCTTGGGTACGGTGAACTGCAGCAGCCCCTCGGCGGGCACGCACACCGCGTCCACCCGGCTGCCCACCAGCCCGCCCAGCACGGCCAGCCGGCGGTATTCGTATTCCCGGCCCGCGCCCTCAATGGGGCGCAGCAGCAGGTCCCGCGCGGGGAACACCGCCGCCGAAAGCCCCAGCGCCTGCAGATCGGCCGCGGCACGGCTGGCCTCGGCCTCACCGGCGGTTACCACGCACAGGGGGCGGCCCAGTCGGCGGCTGAGCTGCACGGCCAGCGCCATGCGCCCGGCGGGCGGCAGGCCGAACAGCGCCGTGACCCCGGGGCCGGACAGCCCCTCCTCCAGCCGGGCGAATTCCGCCGTGGAGGAGAACAGGGAGGCAAAGGGATCAGACAGAACAGGCATGGGTCTATGCTCCTTTCGTGGTGGGATGAACGGCGAGGGGCCGCCGTGTTTTTTTGCTTCCCTCGCGGGGAAGGCTTTGCCGCCGCGGCATCGGAACCACTCAGTGGTTGTACTTATTCTGCGCCTCGGCCAGCTTGCCGGCCATCAGCAGGCGGCAGGCTGCCTCGGCGTCCGGGTAGCGGGCGTCGATGGCCTTGCGGTCCTCGGCGGCGGGCTTGCCCAGCACCCAGTCGGCCAGGTCGTAGTCCGGGCGGGGCTTGCGGCCCACGCCCATGCGCACCCGAATGAACTCCTGACTGCCCAGATGGGCGATGATGTCCTTCAGGCCATTGTGGCCGCCGGCCGAGCCCTGGGGCCGGATGCGCATATGCCCGGCCGCCTGATCCACATCGTCGCACAGAACGATGACCCGCTGGGGCGGGATCTTGAAGAACTGGGCGGCAGCTCCCACGCTCTGGCCGGACAGGTTCATGTAGGTCAAAGGCTTGAGCAGCACCACCTTGCGGCCATCCACGGTGCCCTGGCCCCACAGCCCCTGAAACTTGGCCTTCACCGGCTGGATGTTCCAGCACTCGGCCAGGTGATCCAGGGTTTCAAAGCCCACGTTGTGGCGGGTGCCATCGTATTTCTTTTCCGGGTTGCCCAGCCCCACAATGAGCCAGGTGTCGCCGCTGTCGGCGGCCTTTTTCTGAAACAGCATAGCGTTGATCGTCCTTTTTACTTTATGGCAGCGCCGCAGCGGCACTTGGGAGGATGCGGGCTTGCCTTATCATGGAAGAGATTGGTGTTCGGGGTGAAAAAACGGGCCGCCGCAGTCGCCCGGAAATGGGTGGGCGGCAGCCCGGTGTACTGAAGTTGGGGCGGAGCCTTCCGGAATGGGCAGCCCCGCATTCAAAAAGCGGAACAAGCGGCTCGGCCGGGAAAAACTCAGCCCTTCTCCCCGTTGGCAGCTTCGTCGGCCGCTTTGGCGTCGGCCATCTTTTTCTGCTGCTTTTTCACATAGGCCGCCAGCCGGGGTTCGGCCCAGCCCTCCTTGTTGCTCTGGCGCTCGCGGGCAATGCCCAGCGCCCCGGCGGGCACGTCGCCGGTGATGGTGCTGCCCGCGGCGGTGTAGGCCCCGTCGCCCACCTTCACGGGGGCGATCAGGTTGGTGTTGCAGCCGATGAAGGCGTAGTCGCCGATGGTGCAGCGGTATTTGCCCTGGCCGTCGTAGTTGCTGGTGACGGTGCCGCAGCCGAAGTTGCAGCCCTTGCCCACGTCGGAGTCGCCGATGTAGGTCAGGTGGCTCACGGTGGTGCCGTCGTCCATGGTGGAGTTCTTGGTCTCCACATAGGCGCCCAGGTGCACGCCGTAGCCGGTGACCGTACCCGCCCGGATGTGGGTGAAGGGGCCGATCTTGGAGTGGGGGCCCAGCTGGCTGTCATAGGCCTGGCTGGCGTTGAAGGTGCTGCCCTCGCCCAGGGTGGTGTTCTCCAGCAGGCTGTTGGGGCCTACCACGCACCCCGCCTCGATGACGGTGGCGCCCCGCAGAATGGTGCCGGGCAGGATGGTGGCCCCCGGCGCGATGACCACCCCCGGCTCGATGTAAACATCCCGGGAGATGAAGTTGACTCCGTTTTCCAAATGCGTCTCAAAGGTCTGGGCGTATTTGGCCTGGGCAGCGGCGAAGGCCTCGACACTGGACATGGACATGGCGATGACTCCTTTTCTGTTATAAAGCAGTATTGAACCGGCGCCGACGCAGCGTGCCCGCAGCGGGGCCGCCGGCTGGCCGCCCGGCATTTCAGACACAAACTTAGGGCCGCTGCAAGCGCTGCACCGGCCTGATCGCTGCGATGAGGAGGTAGGATGTGCGTTTGATGCAAAGCCCTCAAATGAAATCCTAACCCATTATAATTGTATCGAATTTTGCGCATTTTGCAAGAGAATTTGGGCGAAAAACACCAGCAAATGCATGGAAAATCCACAAAAAGCTCTAGCAGGGAGCCGATGTTTCTGCTATAATAATCAGGTATCGGGCCACACCCCCGATGTGGCGGGGGCTGCGGCCCCTGCGGGATGCTAATTTCTGTTGGAGGTAACGCAATGAGCAAAAAGTACCTTTACTACTTCGATGAGGGCAGCAAGGCCTTCAATGGCGACCTGACCACCATGAAGAACATTCTGGGCGGCAAGGGCGCCGGCCTGGCGGAGATGACTGCCGCCGGTATGCCTGTTCCTCAGGGCTTCACCATCAGCACTGAGGCCTGCACCCAGTACTACGCCGATGGCCGCGAGATCAACGCAGAGATCGAGGCCGACATCTTCGAGCACGTCAAGGGCCTGGAGAAAATCACCGGCAAAACCTTCGGCGATGTGAACAACCCCCTGCTGGTTTCCGTGCGCTCCGGCGCCCGCCAGTCCATGCCCGGCATGATGGATACCATCCTGAACCTGGGCCTGAACGACGAGGCCGTTGAGGGCCTGGCCAAGAAGACCGGCAACCCCCGCTTTGCTTACGACAGCTACCGCCGTTTCATCCAGATGTACTCCGACGTTGTTATGGAGCTGGGCAAGAGCTTCTTCGAGGAGAAGATCGACGAGATGAAGGCTGCCAAGGGCGTGAAGCAGGACGTGGAGCTGACCGCCGATGACCTGAAGGAGCTGGTCAAGCAGTTCAAGGCCATCTACCTGGAGAAGCAGGGTTCTGAGTTCCCCCAGGACCCCAAGGAGCAGCTGATCGGCGCCGTTAAGGCCGTGTTCCGTTCCTGGGACAACCCCCGCGCCAACGTTTACCGCAAGATGAACGAGATCCCCTACGAGTGGGGCACTGCCGTCAACGTGCAGCAGATGGCCTTCGGCAACAGCGGTATGCGCAGCGGCACCGGCGTGGCCTTCACCCGCAACCCTGCAACCGGCGAGCATCAGCTGATGGGCGAGTACCTGATCAACGCCCAGGGCGAGGACGTCGTGGCCGGCATCCGTACTCCTTCTCCCATCAGCAAGCTGCATGAGGAGATGCCCGAGGTGTACGATCAGTTCCAGGAGATCGCCACCCGTCTGGAGAAGTACTTCAAGGATATGCAGGACATGGAGTTCACCATCGAGGATGGCAAGCTGTTCATGCTGCAGACCCGTAACGGCAAGCGCACCGCACAGGCCGCTCTGAAGATCGCCATCGACCTGGTGGACGAGGGCATGATCGACGAGCGCGAGGCTGTGCTGCGCGTGGAGCCCAAGCAGCTGGATACCCTGCTGCATCCCCAGTTTGACGCGGCTGCCCTGAAGGCTGCCGAGGTCATCGGCAAGGGCCTGGCCGCTTCTCCCGGTTCTGCCTGCGGCCAGATCGTCTTCACCGCCGAAGAGGCTGAGGAGATGGTCAAGAGCGGCAAGATGCCCAAGGTGGTTCTGGTCCGTCTGGAGACCAGCCCCGAGGACATCGTGGGCATGCAGGTGTCTCAGGGCATCCTGACCGTGCGCGGCGGCATGACCAGCCACGCCGCTGTGGTTGCCCGCGGCATGGGCGTGTGCTGCGTTTCCGGCTGCGGCAACGACAACGATGTGAAGATCGATTACGAGGCCAAGACCTTCGAGATCAACGGCCATAAGTTCGCCGAGGGCGACTGGATCAGCATCGACGGCGCTACCGGCAACATCTACGGCGAGCAGGTTGCCACCGTGGCTGCCACCGAGAACCCCTACCTGCAGCGCTTCATGGGCTGGGCTGACGCTGCCCGCCAGCTGAAGGTGTTCACCAACGCCGACAACCCGACCGACGCTCAGAACGCCGTGAACATGGGCGCTGAGGGCATCGGCCTGTGCCGCACCGAGCATATGTTCTTCGCCGCCGACCGCATCAAGGCCGTGCGTGAGATGATCTGCGCCCGCACCGTGGAGGACCGCAAGAAGGCCCTGGCCAAGGTTGAGCCTTACCAGGAGGCCGACTTCACCGCCATGTACCGGATCATGGGCGACCGTCCCATGACCGTCCGTTACCTGGACCCCCCTCTGCATGAGTTCCTGCCCACCAAGGCTGAGGACATTGCCGAGCTGGCTCAGGATATGGGCATGAGCGCCGAAGAGCTGACCAACATCGTGGAGAGCCTGCATGAGTTCAACCCCATGATGGGTCACCGCGGCTGCCGTCTGGCTGTCACCTACCCCGAGATCGCCGAGATGCAGACCAACGCCGTCATCAAGGCCGCTCTGAAGGTTTCCGCCGAGACCGGCAAGATGATCACGCCTCACATCATGATTCCTCTCGTCGGCGAGGTCAAGGAGCTGAAGTACGTCAAGGACGTGGTTGTGGCTACCGCTGACAAGCTGATCGCTGAGGCCGGTGTGGCTATGAAGTACCAGGTTGGTACCATGATCGAGATCCCCCGTGCCGCTCTGACCGCCGGTGAGATCGCCAAGGAAGCTGAGTTCTTCAGCTTCGGCACCAACGACCTGACCCAGATGACCTTCGGCTTCAGCCGTGACGACGCTGCCAAGTTCCTGAATGCCTACTACGACACCAAGATCTACGAGAGCGATCCGTTCCAGCATCTGGACCAGATCGGCGTTGGCAAGCTGATCAAGATGGCCGTGGCCGATGGCCGCGCTACCCGCCCCGATCTGGGTCTGGGCATCTGCGGCGAGCACGGCGGCGACCCCTCCAGCGTGGAGTTCTGCCACAAGGTTGGCCTGGACTATGTGTCCTGCTCTCCCTTCCGTGTGCCCATCGCCCGTCTGGCTGCCGCTCAGGCTGCCATCAAGAACCCCCGCAAGTAATTGCGTGAGTGCTTGACGCGATAACGTGAAAAAATCCCCCCTGGCTGAATCGCCAGGGGGGATTTTGCGTGTCCGGCCAAATGCAGGCTGCACGGGCAATGGAAAGCACTCCGCACGCAGACAACCGCTTGTTCCGATCCCGCCGATAAACCGCAATCCGTTCATCGTCCGTAAATTTGGAAAAGTTCTTGTGCGCAAGGGTTGTTTTTTTTTTCGGGAATCTGGTATGATTGTGTTGGCAAATGGTACAATGCAATGGAGTTCGATCCGTGATTTCACAAATTCGTTATCGCTCTTTTGCACCATTTGTCTTTTTTCCTTTTCTGCCATTGATTCACGCCCCACCTCATCCGCCTCGCCCTGCTCGGCACCTTCCCCTCAAGGGGAAGGCTTTGCCTGCCGCGAAGAATGGGAAGGCACTGCCGCCGCAATCGGCTTATGGCAGCAAGCATTGTAAAATACAAACGATATCGACATAACGGGATAAAACAGCAAGCAAAAGGAGACACACCATGGATGCCTGTTCGACCACCGGGGCCAGCCGCCCCATTCGCAAAATTACCGTGCTGGGCGTGGGCGGCGTGGGCGGCCTGCTGGCGGGCCAGCTCATCCGCCAATACGGCGATGCCGTCAGCCTGGTGGCCCGGGGCGGCCGGGGCGAGCATCTGCGCCGGCAGGGCCTGACCATCCACAGCGACCTGTACGGCGAGTACACCGTGCAGCCCGCCGCCGTTGCGGAGGACCCGGCCGAGCTGGGCGTGCAGGACCTGATTCTGGTGAGCGTGAAGTATGCCCAGCTGGAAACTGCGGCCGCGCAGCTGGCCCCCATTGTGGGGCCGGATACCCTGGTTCTGCCCGTGATGAACGGGGTGCACACCGCCGCCAAGCTGGGCCGGCTGCTGGGCAAGGGACGGATGCTCCAGAGCGTGATCTATGTGGTGTCCAGCGCCGGGGAGGACTATTCCATCACCCAGTACGGCGACTACACCACCATCTATCTGGGCGAGGGCGAGCGGGCCGGCGAGGCGGACGCAAAGGCCGTGTGCGAGGCGCTGAAGGCGGCGGACATCGACTGCCGCTTTGCCCCCGACGTGCAGGCCGCCATCTGGAGCAAGTATGTGCTGAACTGCGCCTACAACGTGGTCACCGCCCGCTGGGGCGTGCCCATTGGGGCGGTGAAGCACCGGCCCGAACTGGCCGCCGACTACCGGGCCCTGATGGAAGAAACCGTGCGCATTGCCGCCGCCGAGGGCGTGAAGCTGCCCGACGACCAGGTGGAGCGGCATCTGGCCCGGCTGGCCCACACCACCGATGACTCCACCAGTTCGCTCAGCCGCGACTTTGACGCGGGCCGCGTGGGCGAGATGGAGCTGTTCAGCGGCGAGGCGGTGCGCATGGCGCAGGCCCACGGCATTGATGCGCCGGTGACCTGCCGCTATTATGAGGGCCTGAAGGAGCGGGCGGCGGCCTTTTCCAAGTGAGCGGGCAAGCGCCGCGGGGAGCAAAAACCCTTTAATCCGGAAGGCTTTATGGATTTTGCCCTGCCCGTGCGGCAAAATGCCGGGAAGATTTGGCAGACCTGCCCCATTGACAAAGCGGCGCAGCAGCGCTATAATGATGGACATAAACAAAAAACCACACAAAAACGAGGAAGAGAAGAGTAGGCTTTTGGCATTGTCTCAACCAGAGAGCCCCGATGGTGGAAACGGGCGGAGAACAGGAAGCTGAACATGGTCTTAGAGTTGCGCCGGCGAGGGGAGGCTGCCCCAAGCCCGCGCCGGGTACGCCCGTTACCGCGTCAGGCTGTAAGCAGCGCCGCTGCCGCAGTCGGCAAGGCCCCCGCCGTGAGGCGGCCCCGGGCAAAAACAGGGTGGTACCGCGAAGAATCTTCGCCCCTGGCTGCAAGGATCGCAGCCGGGGGCGTTTTGCTTTTTCGGGCGCGGCCGCCAAAGCCTTCCCCTCGGGGGGGAAGCCGAATCCTCGCGGCCGAAAGCGGAACCTCCGCAAAAGGCCCGCGCGCAAAAGCAGCCATCGTTCCAACCATCTCCAGTAGAAATGAGAGAGTTTTTATGATCGAAATCAAGCATTTAACCAAAGAGTTCAACGACAAATCCGGCAAGGTGGTGGCCCTGCGGGATGTGACCGCCACCATTCAGGACGGCGACATCTTCGGCATCATCGGCATGTCCGGCGCGGGCAAGAGCACGCTGCTGCGCTGCCTGTGCCTGCTGGAGCAGCCCACCGGCGGCGACATTCTGCTGGACGGCGAGAATCTGGTGCGCATGAACGGTGCACGCCTGCGGGCCGCCCGCCGCCGCATGGGCGTGGTGTTTCAGGGCTACAACCTGCTGATGCAGAAAACCGTGTTCGACAACGTGGCTTTTCCGCTGCGGCTTTCCAAAAACGACCCGGCGGCCGTCAAGGCCCGTGTGACGGAGCTGCTGGAGATCGTGGGCCTGGCCGACCGGGCCGGCGCCTACCCCAGCCAGCTTTCCGGCGGCCAGAAGCAGCGCGTGGCCCTGGCCCGCGCTCTGGCCACCAACCCCAGCGTGCTGCTGTGCGACGAGCCCACCAGCGCGCTGGACGCACTGACCACCCAGAGCGTGCTGGCACTTTTGAAAAAAATCAACGCCGAACTGGGCGTGACCATTGTGATCATCACCCACGAGCTGGGCGTGGTGCGCAGCATCTGCAACCGCATGGTGGTCATCGATGAGAGCCGCGTGGTGGAGCAGGGCGATGTGGCCGAGATCTTTGCCCATCCCCAAAGCGCCATTGCCCGCCAGCTTATTCTGGGCGGGGCCATCAAAGAGAAAGAGGAGGGCTGAACCATGTCGGAATTTCTGTCGCGCTACGGCGTATTGCTGCTGAACGGCACCCTGGAAAGCCTGTATATGACCCTGGTGCCTACCCTGCTTGCCTACGTCATCGGCCTGCCCCTGGGCGTACTGCTCACCGTGACCAAGCCCGGCGGCTTTATGGAGACCCCTCAGTTCAACGCGGCCTTCGGCTGGCTGGTGAACATCTTCCGCAGCATCCCCTTTATGATCCTGATGCTGTTCCTGACCCCCTTCACCCGGGCGGTGATGGGCACCTCCATCGGGGCCAGCGCCGCCAACCTGCCCCTGACCGTGGCCGCCGCACCCTTTGTGGCCCGCATGGTGGAGCAGAGCCTGGAAGAGGTGGACGGCGGCGTTATTGAGGCGGCCCGCTGCATGGGCGCAACCAACTGGCAGATCATCACCCGGGTGCTGCTGGTGGAAAGCGTGCCCAGCCTGCTGCGCGGCCTGACCATCAGCACCATCACGGTGTTCGGCTACACGGCCATCACCGGCGCGGTGGGTGCGGGCGGCCTGGGCAACATCGCCTTCCGCTTCGGCTACCAGCGCTATCAGCAGAGCGTGATGTACGCCTCGCTGGCATTGGTGATTCTGGTGGTGTGCCTGATCCAGACGGTGTTTGGCCATCTGGCCAGCAAGGCGGACAAGCGCAACCGCTGAACCTGTTTCTGTATTTTCCCCGGCCGGGTGAAAATAAATGCCTTTCGGCAAAATTCCGCAGCATTGAACGAACGTGAGGCGGATGAGGTGGAGCGTAAATCGCTGCCGGAACCTTACGGCGGAGAAACACCGCCGCCTCATTGCGGCCCCCATGCAAACCCATTTATAAAAGAGGAGTGACACAACATGAAAAAGATCGTAGCATCCGTACTGGCGCTGGCCCTGGCTGCAAGCCTGGCGGCCTGCGGCTCCAGCACCGCTTCTTCCGCGGCTTCTTCCGCGGCTTCTTCCGAGGCTTCTTCCGCCGAGACCACCGTGCTGAAGGTGGGCGCTTCCCCCAGCCCGCACGCCGAGATCCTGGAGCAGGTCAAGCCCATTCTGGCCGAGCAGGGCATCGACCTGCAGATCACCGAGTTTGACGATTATGTGATGCCCAACACCGCCGTGGAGGACGGCAGCCTGGACGCCAACTACTTCCAGCATCTGCCCTACCTGGAGGACTTCAACGCCAAGAACGGCACCCATCTGGCGAGCGTGGGCGTGATCCACTATGAGCCCATGGGCCTGTACCCGGGCAAGAGCAGCGACCTGGCCAACATCCCCGACGGCGCGAAGATCGGCATCCCCGGCGACAACACCAACGGCGCCCGCGCGCTGCTGCTGCTGGAGGCCCAGGGCGTTCTGAAGCTGAAGGAGGGCGTGGGCCTGGAGGCCACCGAGCTGGACATTGAGGAGAACCCCCACAACGTGGAGATCGTGCCCATGGAGGCCGCCAACCTGCCCGCCAGCCTGCCTGATCTGGACTTCGCCGTTATCAACGGCAACTACGCCTCCGGCGCCGGCATCGGCGACACCGTGCTGGTGACCGAGGACGCTGACTCCGTGGCCGCCCAGACCTACGGCAACATCGTGGCCGTGAAGGAAGGCAATGAGAACAATCCCGCCGTGCTGGCCCTGGTGGAAGCCCTGAAGAGCGACACCATCAAGCAGTACATCAAGGACACCTACAACGGCATCGTGATGCCCATGGAATAAACCGGAAGCGGGCTGCGGCCCCTCCGTTCCCAACCGCGAAAACCGGACGCACTGCGCCCGGTTTTTGCGTTGTGTGCTTCTTTGCGGCGGGCGTTTATGCTATAATAAATTTTACCCGGCGGGCGGGGCGCACGGCCGGGCGGGGGGCTGCCCCCCTGTCAACGATTACTGCGCCCCTTATAAGGAAGGAAACAGCATGAAAATTCCGGCGAAAGCCTTTACCCATGGAGGAAAATTCCACGCGGACGATGTGTTCAGCGCGGCGCTTCTGCGCATTCTCCGCCCGGACATCCGGATTCAGCGCGGATTTGAGGTGCCCGAAAATTTTGACGGCCTGGTGTTTGACATCGGCGACGGTATGTTCGACCACCATTCGGCCGACCGGGAGGTGCGCCCCAACGGCGTGCCCTACGCGGCGTTCGGCCTGCTGTGGCGGGTGCTGGGCGCAGGCCTGGTGGGCGACAACCAGGCCCGCCTGCTGGACGAGAACTTCATTCAGCCGCTGGACCTGAACGACAACACCGGCGAGCAGGACAGCCTGGCCGACGCCATCGGCAGCTTCAACCCCCGCTGGGACGAAAAAACCGACCCGGACGAGTGCTTTTTTAAGGCTGTGGACTTTGCGCAGGTGATTCTGCAAAACCGACTGGAGGAGGCCCGGGCCGTGACCCGCGCCGACGATCTGGTGCAGAAGGCCTACCAGAATATGCGGGACGGCATTGTGGTGCTGCCCTGCTATGCCCCGTGGAAAAACGCGCTGTACCGCAGCGATGCGCAGTTTGTGGTGTATCCCAGCCAACGGGGCGGCTGGGCGGCCCAGTGCGTGAACGACCGGCGCACCAAAAGCCCCAAGGTGCCCTTCCCGGCCGGTTGGGGCGGCCAGCCCGCCGCCGTGCTGGCCGAGCGCAGCGGCCTGGAGGGCCTGCGCTTCTGCCACGCCAGCCGCTTTTTGATCTCGGCCTCGGACAAGGAGACCGCCCTCGCCGCCTGCCGTCTGGCGCAGGCGGCCCGGCGCTGAGAGAGGGGCTTTGCCTTTGCGGTAAGGCCGCGCCGCAAGAAAAAGCCTTCCCCTTGAGGGGAAGGCGGCCCGAAGGGCCGGATGAGGTGGAGCGCGAATTACAGCGGCGGCGCTATGGCGGAGCGCGCAAGTTTGATGCCCCCCGCCCCAAACCGCTACAATGGCGGGTGAAACCATGCCGCGGCGAAAAATCGTCCCCGCGGCGGAAAGAAGGCCAGCATGGCACAAATTATTGAGATCACCAGCCTGGATCAGCCAGGGCTGGAGGTATACACCAGCCTGACCCAGGCCCAGCTGCGCAACCGGCTGGAGCCGGAAAAGGGCGTGTTCATTGCCGAAAGCCCCAAGGTGATTGCCCGGGCGCTGGAGGCGGGCTGCCAGCCTCTGTCGCTGCTGATGGAACGGCGGCAGATCGAGGGCGGCGCGAAGGAGATCGTGGCCCGCTGCGGCGATGTACCCCTCTACACCGCCGACCGGGAGGTACTGGCCGGGCTGACCGGCTACACCCTCACCCGGGGCGTGCTGTGCGCCCTGCGCCGCCCGGCGCTGCCCACGGTGGAGCAGCTGTGTGCCGGGGCAACGCGGCTGGCGGTGCTGGAAAATATCGTGGATTCCACCAACGTGGGGGCCATCTTCCGCTCGGCGGCGGCCCTGCACATGGACGGCGTGCTGGTCACCCCCTCCTGCTGCGACCCGCTGTGCCGCCGGGCGGTGCGGGTGAGCATGGGCACCGTGTTTCAGGTGCCCTGGGCCTGGCTGGGCGATGCGCCGGGCCAGTGGCCTCACCCGGGGCTGGAGCGGCTGAAGGCCCAGGGCTTTGCCACTGCGGCCATGGCGCTGGACGAGCACGCCCGCAGCATTGACGACCCGGAGCTGGCCGCTCAAAAAAAGCTGGCCATCCTGCTGGGCACCGAGGGAGACGGCCTGGCCAAAACCACCATCGCGGGCTGCGACTACACCGTGTGCATCCCCATGTCCCACGGGGTGGATTCGCTGAACGTGGCCGCCGCCAGCGCGGTGGCCTTCTGGGAGCTTCGGGTGCGCTGAAGCACACCGCAAACCAAAACCGCACGGCCCTTTGCCGGGAACCCGGCACAGGACGGCGCGGTATCTTTTTGTCGGGAAGAACGATGAAACGATGCAAATTCAGCGGCGCCCTTGTCAAAAATAAAACGATGCCTGGCCCTCTTTGACAGTCTGCGGCGGGCCGCTATAATAGAAACGGAAGTATTTTCCGAGCGCGTTGTGTGTGGCGTTTCGGAAGAACAAGGAGGAAGTTTACGTTGGAAAAGGAAGAGGAAAAGCTGTCCATGTCCGCCCGGACGGAGGAAGCCATCGTACAGCTGATCCTGGATAAAAACTGGCAGCCCGGCCAGCAGATTCCGCCGGAGCCGGAGCTGTGCACCCTGCTGGGGGCCAGCCGCAACACCCTGCGGGAGGCCATCCGGGCGTTGGTTGCCCGGAATGTGCTGGAGATCCGCCGGGGCAACGGCACGTTTGTCTCCGGCCGCATGGGCGTGCCCGATGACCCGCTGGGCCTGGCCTTTGTGGCGCATCCGGGCCGCCTGCCCGAAGAACTGATGGACATCCGCCAGATGATGGAGCCGTCCATCGCCATTCTGGCGGCGGAAAAGGCCACGGATGAGGACATTGCGGAGCTGCGCCGCTGCATGGAAGCCTACGAAGAGGCAGTGGCTCTGGGGCAGGACCCCACGCCCCAGGACATTGCGTTCCACAAGCAGATCGCCTGCTGTACCCAGAACCAGGTGCTGCCCAACCTGATTCCGGTGATCAGCGAGTCGATCCGGGCGTTCAGCCATCTGCAGCCCCCCATGAAGGTGCGCAGCACCATTCTGGCGCACCGGGACATCTACGAGGCCATCGCGGCCCGCAGCCCCAGCCGCGCCCGGGACGCCATGAACATCCACCTGGCCGAGGCCCTGCGCAAGCTGCGCAAGAGCCGCCTGAAAGAGGACGACGAGGATTGAGCGCCCCAACGCTTTGAACAACCGGTATAAAACAGCCGCGCCCGGCCATGCATTCCGCACGGCCGGGCGCTTTTTGCGTTCAGATGTTTTTGGGCAGTTCGGTCACGCCCGCGCCCTGGTGCTTGTCGTACCCATACAGGCGCACGGTGTATTTGCCGTCGGCCCAGTCCGCAATGGAGACCGAGGCATTGGAAGCCCAGGGCACCCGGCGGATCTGCTCCACCGGCAGCCCCTGCCAGCGGCAGGCCATGGTGCGGATGGGGGTAGAATGAGTGAAGATGGCCACGCAGCCGCCCTCGTTTTCCCGCACCACCCGCTCCATGGCGGTGGTGACCCGGTCGTACAGCTGGGCCACGCTTTCGCCGCCGTCCGGGTGGGCGCGGCCCATGTCGGTCATCCAGACGTGGTGGCTCTCGGGGTAGGCGGCGGTGATGGCATCAAAGGTCATGCCCTCCCATTTTCCGGCGAAGATCTCCCGGAAGGCCGGTTCGGGAATGACGGGCAGCCCGTGCATGGCCGCCGTGGGGGCCGCCGTGTCCATGCAGCGCACAAGGTCGCTGGAATAGATGCGGGTGATGGGTTGGCTGCGCAGAAATTCGGCGGTGCGGCGGGCCTGTTCCACTCCAAGGGGGGTGAGGGGCGGGTCCAGCTGGCCGGTGAGCCGCCGGGCCAGGTTGATCTCGCTCTGGCCGTGGCGAATGCAGATGAGGGTCGTCATATTGGTACGTCCTTTTCGTTTGGATTTATATCGGTGTGCCCGGAGAAGCCGCCTTACGCGGTGCGGCCGTATACCTCGGCCACGGCCTGGGCGATCAGCCCGGCCTCGGCCCAGATGGTTTCAGGGTCGGCGCAGGCGGCGTATTCGGCGGCACTGGTGAGAAAGCCGGTCTCCAGCAGCACGGCGGGGCAAAGGTCGGTGCGGGTGACGTAGTAGTAGTCCTGCCGGGCACCCCGCAGGGTGCGGCCGGTGCCGCTGCCCAGCCGTTGGGGCAGGGCGCGGGCCAGCGGGGCCGAGCGCTCGGTGAAGTAATAGCACTCCACGCCGCCCACGCCGGTGCTGTCTCGGTCAAAGCCGGCGCTGTTGTGGTGCAGGCTCAAAAACAGGTCGGGAGCCTGGGCGGCCAGCATCTCCCGCCGCCGGTTCAGGGTGAGAGTGCTGTCTCCGTCCCGGGTGAGGGTGACCTGAGCGCCCAGCTGCGTCAGCCGGGTGCGGGCGGCCAGGGCCAGCGCCAGGTTCAGGTCCTTTTCCTGGGGGCCGCTCTGCCCGGCGCAGCCGGCAGCCCCCTCGTCGGTGCCGCCGTGGCCGGGGTCCAGCAGAATGTGCAGCCCGGCCAGCGGCCCGCCCGCCTCCGGCTGCGGCGCGGCCTTCAGGTGCACGGTCAGGCCGCCGCTGCCATCGGGCTGAATGTCCCAGCCCCACAGCCCGGCGGCGGGTGCGGGCAGGGTGACGGACACAAAACCGTCGGAAACCGTCACGGTCGCGCCGTCGGCGACGGTTTCCGACGGTTTTCCTATTAAGACGATCTCCAGTGCATTTTCCGGGGTCTCATGGGCGAAAAACAGGGGCGTTGTGTCCGGGTCGCTGCTGCGCAACCGCCAAAAACCGTCGCCGTTCGTCGCAGATTCCTCCTGCGCGACGGAAATCGACGGTTCCGCCCGCCAGCCCAGCAGTTCGCAGTCGGTCGAGAGCACCCATCCGGCCCCGTCCACCCGGTAGGCCCAGGTGTACTTGCCGTTTTTGGTCAGGCGGCGACTCTCGCCCACCGGAGCACACACCCCGGCGGGCAGCCCCGCCGCAATGGAAGAGGGGTCCGCCGGGTCCTCCAACAGGCTGGTGAGGGCGGCGGTGGTGCGCAGCCATTGGCCGCGCTCGGCGGGCGCCGAGCCGTCCGGCTCCGGCTCGACCGGGGTGAATTGGGGGGTGCGCTGGGTGCAGTGCAGGGTGAGCGCCTCGTCCCCCTGCCGGACGGTGAAGACGTTCTCCCCTTCGGCCAGCTCCATGGCAATGGCCCACACCCGGCCAACCTGCAGCGCCGCCCGGCCGTTCACCGTGACCGGCTCTGCGCCGGCCCGGGCGGTGCCGCAGAGGGTGACGGTGGATTCATACAGCACGCCGGCCTCCTGGGGGTAGGCCAGAGTCAGCTGGTTCTCCGTCTCCAGCCCCGGCAGCGCGGGGGCGGCCCCGTCGGAGAGAAAGGCCAGAACCAGAGCGGCCTCGGCGCTGTCCGGGTCCGCCAGCAGCAGCCCGGCCTGCTCCACCTGTACGGCTGCGGCCAGCTGGGCGGCCCCGCCGCCGGAGAAAAGCACCGGCAGCCCGGCCCGGTCGCACCAGGCGGTCTGCTCGCCCCGGGTCTTGGCGGTGAGCAGGGGCACGCCCCGCTGCCGCGCCAGCCGGGCGGCGGTTTCGTCCGCACCGGTTTCGTCCAGAAGGCACAGGGCAAGGCCCTGCCGGGCAGCCGCCGCCTGCAGCGCCTTCACCCCGTCACGGCCCAGCGCCCCGGCCGCTTCACCGGGCAGAGCCAGCGTGTCAAAGCCTTGTGCCCGGGCGGCGGCTATGGTATCCTGGGGGGCCTGAGCCGCCGCGGCACGCAAGAGCAGCGCACGGGGGGCATCGGGCAGCGGCAGCGGCCTGGGTGTGGCCAGCAGGCCGAAGCCCAGGGCAGCCAACACCGCAAGCCCGGCCAGGCTGGCCAGGCAGACGGCAAAGGAGCAGGTGTGTTTCATGGCGGCCTCCTTGGGGTGGTTTTGGCTATTACCGCTATTATAGCATGGGTGGGAAGAGGATCGTTTGGCGGCGGGTGCGAAGGCAAAGCCAAAAGCCGCGCCGATGCAGCAGCGCAGCGCCTTCCCCTTCGGGGCAAAGCCAAAAGCCGCGGCGGAAAGCGGCAGCCCCCAAAGGCCGGGCGGCCGCCTTTACTTTCCCCGTTTATCATCGTATAATATACGAAAAATGTCTGTCTTTCTGCGGCTGGGCCGCACAATTCCCCGAGGGAAATGATCCATAAGGAGCTTTTGCGTTGAGTTTTCACAACCTTTCTTACGTTGCCTTCCTGCCGCTGGCGGCTGTGTGCTATCTGAAGGCGCCCAAAAAGGTCCAGCCCGGCGTGCTGCTGGCGGCCAGCCTGTGGTTTTACTGGTGCAACCGCCCCGCGGCAGCCAGCTGGGGCCTTGGCTGGCAGCTGCTGCCCATGGGGCTGCTTGTGGCCGTCAGCCTGTTCTGCTGGGCGCTGGGCCGGGCCATTCAGGCGGCCGGGCAGCCCCGGCGGGGCCGGCTGGTGGCCGTGGGCGTGTGCTGCCTGCTGGCGCTGCTGGCGGTGTTCAAGTACTTCAACTTTTTTGTGCCGGTGTTTGCACCGGGGGTGCTGCACAAGCTGCCCTTCCCGCTGGGCGTGAGCTTTTACACCTTTGCGGCCATCAGCTATCTGGTGGACGTGGGCCGGGGCGATATGCCCGCCGAGGAAAGCCCGCTGAACCTGACGGCGTTTCTGTGCTTTTTCGGCACAATCACCGCCGGGCCCATCTGCCGCGCCCGCACCCTGCTGCCTCAGCTGCGGCAGGAGCACCGGTTTGACGCGGCCCGCACGGTGACGGCCCTGCAGCTGTTTGCGCTGGGCCTGTTCCGCAAGGTGGCGGTGGCCGACCCCCTGTACGCCTACGCCAGCCAGGTATTCGGGGACATTCCCGGTCACGGCGGGCTGAGCCTGCTGGCGGCCACGCTGGCCTACACCTTCTATTTATACTTTGACTTTGCGGGTTATTCGGAGATGGCCCGGGCCAGCGCCCTGCTGCTGGGGCTGGACATTCCCGAAAACTTCAAAACGCCCTTCTTTGCTACCAATTTCTCCGGCTTCTGGAACCGCTGGCACATCAGCCTTTCTTCCTGGCTGCAGGACTATCTGTTCACCCCGCTGGTGTGGGCCGATGCCTCGAAGCTGCCCCTCATCGGGCAGAAGATCAGCCGGTTTTCGCCGCTGTTCTGTGTGTTCTGCGTGTTCTTTGTGTCCGGCTTCTGGCACGGCAGCACCCTGCCCTTTGTGGTGTGGGGCCTGCTGCAGGCGCTGTACCGGGTGGGCGAAGAGCTGCTGCACAAGCATCTGGGCAAGCCCAAAAAGAAGGCCCCGGCCCGGGTGCTGTGGGCCAAACGCCTTGGCGTGTTTGTGCTGTGGAACCTGAGCATGGTGTTCTTTGCCATGGGCAGCGCCGTGGGCCAGCCCGCCGGCGGGCAGTACGGCGTGGGCGAGGCCTTTGCCATTCTGCGGGGATACGGCCGCGGGCTGAGCCTTTCCCGCTTTGCGGCGGAGAGCTGGGCCGCCGTGCGGGTCGGCTTTTATGCCGACGACCGGATGGTTCTGGCCTGGTTTGCCTTTGTGGCCTTCTGCTTCGCGGCGGCCCTTCGGCTGGACTGGCTGCGGGCCTTCTCGTTCAAGAACAAGGGTGAAGAGCTGGTGCTCAAGGCCCAGAAGCCCCGGGTGCGCTGGGCGCTGTATTATCTGCTGACCCTGTGCTGCTTTGCGGGCCTGGTGATGCAGAGCGGCGGCTTTGGCGGCGGCAGTTTTGCCTACGGCGGATTTTAAGGAGGGAGAGCCATGCGCAACATTCTGAAAAAGCTGGCGCTGCTGCTCGTCCCGGTGGCGGCGTACTTTGCGGTGTTCCTTGCCTTTGAGCCGAACAACTACTTCGGCCTGCACAAGGTGACGGACAGTGAATCCTCCATCAGCCGGCTGAAGGCGTTCCAGCGGGAAAAGGGCAGCCGCGTGATCATCGGCGATTCCCGCCTGGCCCATTTTGATCTGGATCTGGCCGGGCAGGCCAGCGGCAAAACCTGGCAGACGCTGGCCTTCGGCGGCGCTTCGCTGAAGGAGAACAACGACCTTCTTGCGTGGGTGCTGAAGGAAAACCCGGACCTTCAGGAAGCGGTGTACGGGCTTTCGTTTTACACCCTGAACAAAAGCTACAACGCCGACCGGATGGCCACGCTGGAAAAAACGCTGGCCAACCCCTTTGCGTACCTGTTCAATCTGGAATACAACGTGAATATGCTCACCGCCCTCTCCGAGCGGCTGCAGGGTGTGCAGAGCGGCGGCGCGGGCGAAACCGGCGACTGGCAGTACCCGGCCGACTACACCGATCCGGACACCGGCGCCGTGTACCCGGTGCACCGCACCCTGGCGGTGTACCCCCAGGCGATTCTGCCCCGCTGCCGGGACTGGGCTGTGAACACCGCCCAGCTGGAGCGGCTGTATGCCCTGGCGGACGAATGCGCCGCCCGGGGCGTGAAGCTGACCGTGGTGCTGCCCCCCATGGCGGACACGGTGCTCACCCAGGTGTGCGAGCCGCTGGGCATTGCCGGGGAAATGACCGGCACGGTGCTGCCCGCCCTGCGCGAAGCGGCCGACGCCCACGGCTTTGCCCTGCTGGACTATGAGTGGACGGACCGCCCGGCCTATGACGAGGACACCCAATTCTACGACGGCTTCCATCTGGACACCCGCTACGGCCTGCCCCAGTGGACCGAGACCCTGTTTGCCGCGCTGCGGTAAGCGGCCCGGCTGTTACAAACATCCCGGAAAAGGAGGCGCCCCATGGGCCTGGACTTTCTGATTTTATACGAGCACACCGTGCGGGAGTACGAGAGCGACCTTTTGCTGAAGCTGGAGCTGGAGCGGCGGGGCTACACCGCCGAGATCCGCCAGCTGCTGGACCGCAAGAAGCTGGGCTATTTCACCTGGAAGAAGCCCAAGGTGCTGGTGGCCAGCTGTATGTACGACAACGAGGCCATCAACAGCCACGTGTACAACAACATCGGCCGGTGCGACCGGATCGTGAACCTCCACTGGGAGCAGATGCTCTCGGACACCCAGGAGGAAGGCGACTGGTTCAACATGAACGGCAACGCCAAAAAGTGCGTGCAGACCTGCTGGGGCCGGAAAACCGCCCGCCGGCTGGAAGCCCACGGCATGGAAGAAAAGAACTGCCCCGTGACCGGCGCGGTGATGATGGATTTCCTGCGCCCGGAGTTCCACGGCTACTTCAAGGATAAGGCCGCCCTGTGCCGCGAGTTCGGGCTGGACCCGGACAAGCAGCTGCACCTGTACATTTCCAGCTTCGGCTACGCCAGCATGACCGACCAGGAGGTGGCCGAACTGAGCCGCATGGCGGGCACCGACTTCACCGGCTTTGCCCGCACCAACCGGGTGAGCATGGACGAGACCCTGTGCTGGTTTGACCGGTATCTGGGCGAGCACCCGGAGGTGGAACTGGTGTACCGCCGCCACCCCAGCGAGTGGAACAGCCCCCATCTGGACGCACTGGCCAAGAAGCGGCCCAACTTCCATGTGATCTTTGCGGGCAGCGTGAAGGAATGGATCGTGGCGGCGGACTCCATCTCCATCTGGATGAGCACCGCCATTGCCGAGGTGTACATGGCGGGCAAGAGCTGCCACATTCTGCGCCCGGTGCCCATTGAGCACGAGTACGACCCGGTCATCTACGCCGGGGCCGACTATGTGACCAACTACGAGCAGTTTGACCGGGCCATGGCCCAGGAGGACCCGCCCTTCCCCATTGCGAAGGAGGTCATCGAGGGCTACTTTGACCCCAGCCCCCGCCCGGCCTATCTGCGCATGGCCGACCTGCTGGAGCAGGTGTACAAAGAGCCGCCCCGGGATACCCCCATGGGCGAGGGCTTTACCCCTCACTTCAACTGGCTGAAATTCTTTGCCCTGTGGGGGGTGCACATCCTGTTCTTCTTCCGGCTGGAACCGAAAAAGGTGTTCTTCTTCCATAAGGGCCTGGCAGACTTTGCCCAGCGAATCTACGGCTATGTGGAAAAGGCCTATGTGCCCCGCGCCGAGGCGCGCCGCATGGAGGAGCGCATCCGGCCCTTTGTGAAGGGAGAGCGGGCATGAACAGCCAACTGAGAAAAAACCTTGTGTTCAACACGGCGGGCAGCCTGCTGTTCTATGTGTGCCAGGCGGCCATGAACCTGCTGGTGACGGCGCTGGCCGGTGCGGCGGCCAACGGCCTGCTGGCCACGGCCATGACCATTGCCAACGTGGGCCTGAGCTTTGCCAGCTACGGAATGCGCACGTTTCAGGTGTCGGACGAGGCGGGCAAATACACGGACCGCACCTATCTTGCCAGCCGGTTTGTGACGGTGGCGCTGGCCTGGGCGGCCTGCATGGGCTTTGCCTTCGTCAACGCCTACACCTCCCGGCAGCGGTGGGTCATCTTTCTGTACACCGGCTATCGCCTGGTGGAGAGCGCCTCGGACGTGTGGCACGGCTTTTTGCAGAAGGCCGAGCGCATGGACATTGTGGGCATCAGCTTCGGCGTGCGCGGGGTGTTCACCGCCGGGGCGGTGGTGGGCGGCCTGCTGCTCACCCACGATCTGGTGATCACGCTGGCGGTGCTGCTGGCGCTGAACCTGGGCTACGTGGTGCTGGTGGACGTGCCGCTGGCCCGGCGCCGGGCCGACCTTGGCCGCACCGGCGGCAAAAGCGTGCCCGCCCTTTTGTGGGAGTGCCTGCCCCTGGCGGCATACGCCAGCCTGAACACGGCGGTGGGCTCGGCCCCCCGCTACTTCTGCGAGCGCATTCTGGGCGAGGTGATGCTCAGCTATTTCGCCAACGTGTTCCTGCCCGTGATGATGCTTCAGGTGGCGGCGGTGTATCTGTTCGTGCCCTTCATCACCACCTTTTCTCGCCTGTGGAACGGAAAAGACCGGGCGGGCTACTTCAAAGCCCTGCGGATGATGGGGCTTTGCCTGGCGGTGCTGTGGGCCGCGGGCACGGCGGGTGTGCTGGTGCTTGGGCGCTGGGGCCTCGGCTTTTTGTACCCCAGCACGCCGGAAATTCTGGATTACACCGGCCTGCTGGTGCCGCTGGTGGCTTGCGCGGTGTGCACGGTGCTGGTCACGGTGCTGTGCAACCTGCTTACCATTGCCCGGGGCATGCGCTGCCTGATCTTGGGCAACCTGGCGGGGCTGGCCGCCGCCCTTGCGGTGAGCACGCCGCTCATCCGGGCCTTTGGCCTGTGGGGCGCGGCCTTTGCCACGCTGGCGGGCTTCGGCGTGCAGGCGGCCTGCCTGCTGGCAGGGCTGCTGCGGGCGGCGAACGCCCAGTTTGCGGCCCGGTGACCGAAAATAAATTCCTTCAGGGGGTACACAGCCTGCACGGCGGGCGGTGTGCCCCCTGCTTTTGCGGGCAGGGAAAACAATTCCGCGCGCCGGATGCAGAGAATTGCTGTGCATAGGGATAAAAATCAGGCGCAATGGAGTTAAAATTGACCAATTTCATTGAAACACACGGTGAAATGCGGTATTATTAAACTGTTTTAATCTGGCGCAGTGTGCGCAGCTACCGCGCCCGGTACTACGACCTGATGGACTGGCTGGGCGATGACCTGAAGCCCTACTACCTGCACTATCAGGATTACGGCAAGAAGGAAGGCCGGGACGCCAGGACCTACTGCCGCCTGACCCGCTACAGCAAGCACGACTACGGCAACGTGTACGACTTTGACTGTTACATCGACCACTGCAAGGACATCCGGGATTGGGTGAAGGGCAATGACTACATGGCCATCCAGCACTTTGTGGAGTACGGCATGGCCGAGGGCCGCCAGGGCAGCGAGGAGTTCAACGTGTACACCTACCGCGCCCGCTACGACGATCTGCGCAAGCGCTGGGGCAACGACCTGAAGCCCTGCTACCTCCATTACATCAACGAGGGCAAGAAGGCTGGCCTCAAAGGCGCCTGAACGGACGAAGGCCCCGGCCGGATGCAGCACCGCCTGCACCGGAACAACCGAAAAATAGGAGATAAGAAACTATGACGAACTGGAAGGAAATGCCTGCGTGGCAGCACCTGCAAAAATACCGTCCGCTGCTGTACGAGCTGGTGGTGCGGGACCTGAAGGTTAAATACCGCCGCAGCTTCCTGGGCTATTTGTGGAGCCTGCTGAACCCGCTGCTGATGATGGCGGTTATGTCCTTTGTGTTCTCGTATATTTTCCGCTACGACATCGAGAACTATCCCCTGTACCTGATCTGCGGCCAGACGCTGTGGGGCTTTTTCAATGAGAGCACCAACATGGCCATGTATTCGGTGCTGCAGAACGGGTCGCTCATCAAAAAGGTGTATATCCCCAAGTTCATTTTCCCTATGTCCCGGGTGTTCTCCAGCTTTGTGACCATGAGCTTCAGCCTGGGGGCCATCCTCATTGTGATGCTGGTCACTCGCGCGCCGCTGCACTGGCAGCTGCTTCTGTTCCCGCTGCCGCTGATTCTGCTGCTGCTGTTCGCCATGGGCGTGAGCATGGTGCTGTCCTCCCTGTCGGTGTACTTCCGGGATGTGACCCACCTGTACAGCGTGGTCACGCTGGCCTGGATGTACGTCACCCCGGTGTTCTACCCGGTGTCCGCTCTGCCGGATGAGGTGGCGTGGGTGCTGAAGCTGAACCCCATGTATTATTATCTGGACAACTTCCGCCAGCTGGTGCTGTATGGCTCGCTTCCCACTGCAAAAAGCTGGTGCATCTGCCTGTTGTGCAGCGGCGTGGCCCTGGCGGTGGGCCTGGCGGTATTCCGCAAGCTGCAGCGCAACTTCATCCTGTATTTGTGAGGAGCGAGAATATGGCAACACCGATTGTTGAAGTAAATCATGTGACCATGCGGTTCAACCTGGCCAAGGAGAAAACCGACACCATCAAGGAGTACTGCCTGAAGCTGATGCGCGGCCAGCTGCACTTTGATGAATTCTTTGCACTGAAAAACGTTTCGTTCAGCATCCAGCCCGGCGAGGCCGTGGCCCTCATCGGCAAAAACGGCAGCGGCAAAAGCACCATGCTCAAGGTGATTGCGGGCGTGATGTACCCCTCCAAGGGGCAGGTGACGGTGCGCGGCAGCATTGCCCCCCTCATCGAGCTGGGCGCCGGCTTTGACATGGATCTGACCGCCCGGGAGAACATCTACCTGAACGGCGCGGTGATGGGCATGGACCGGGCGTTCATGAACCAGCATTTTGACGAGATCGTCGAATTTTCGGAGCTGCAGGAGTTTGTGGACGTGCCCGTGAAGAACTACTCCTCCGGCATGATCTCCCGCCTGGGTTTTGCCATTGCCACGGTGGTGCGGGCGGACATTCTGGTGGTGGACGAGATTCTGGCCGTGGGCGACTTCAAGTTCCAGGAAAAGTGCAAGGCCAAAATGCGCGAGCTGCTGGAAGGCGGCACCACCCTGCTGTTCGTCAGCCACAACGGCGACCAGGTGAAGGAGCTGTGCAGCCGGGCCATCTGGCTGAACCACGGCGTGGTGATGGAGGACGGCCCCGCCGATGTGGTGTACGACAAGTATGCCGCCATGATGGAACAGTCCTGAGCTGCGGCGGGCCGAAAGCGGTGAAACAGACAACATGAACAGCATTAAAATTTTAATTGCGTGCCACAAGCCCACGGATTTTCTTGCCAGCGATTGCTTGCAGCCCATTCAGGTGGGGGCCGCCAAGGCGGCGGTGCGTCTGCCGGATATGCTGCACGACGATGAGGGCGAAAACATTTCCGCTCTCAACCCCATGTACTGCGAGCTGACCGCCCAGTACTGGGCCTGGAAAAACCTGGACTGCGATTACTATGGCTTTTTCCACTACCGGCGCTATCTCTCCTTTGCCGGTGCGCCGGGCAGCCGCGACAGCTGGGGCAACCTGACCGAGCCTTTTTTTGACGGGCAGATTGAGGAGAAATACGGCCTGAGCGAGGAATCCATCCGCGCCTTTGTGGAAGGGGCGGATCTGGTTCTGCCGGAGCAGAAGAACATCACCCAGATGCCCCACATGGGCAAAAACATGGTGGAACAGTACCAGGCCGGGCGCAACCTGCACGGGGAGGACCTGGACCGGATGATGGACATCCTCAAGGAGAAGTATCCGGAATTCGTGCCCTACGCCCAGCGGTACCTGAGCGGCCACACCACCTTCTTCAACAATATGTACATCATGAAGAAGGAGCTGTTCGAGCCCTACTGCGCCTGGCTGTTTGACATTCTGGATGAATTCATGAAGCGGGCGGACATGGCCGACTATTCGGTGGAGGCCCTGCGCACGCCGGGCCACCTGGCCGAGCGGCTGCTGAACATCTACTGCCTGTATTTGCAGGATCAGAAAAAGGATCTGGTGATCAAGCAGGCCCCCACCGTAGCCTTTTTGAACACCGACCCGCTGGTGAAGCCGAAGCCGGCTTTTGCCAAAAACAACGTGGCCATTGCCCTTTCGGCCAACGATTACTACGCGCCCTATGTGTCGGCGCTGCTGCACTCCATGAAGGAGCAGTTCACCCCGCAGCACAACTACGACCTGCTGGTGATGCACCGGGACATCCGGCCCCGGACCCAGCGGCGGCTGCGGGCGGTGTTTGCGGGCTGCGAAAACGTGTCCCTGCGCTTTTTCGATGTGTCCCGCTTCGGCAAGCAGTTTGAACACCTGTTCCTGCGGGCGCACTTTGCGCTGGAGACCTACTTCCGCCTGCTGATGCCTGAGCTGCTGCCGGACTACGACAAGGTGCTGTATCTGGACTGCGACGTGATCGTGAAGGCCGACCCGGCCCTGCTGTATGACACCGATGTGGAGGGCTGCCTGCTGGCGGCCTGCCACGATGCGGACACCGCAGGCCTGTACAACGGATATGAGGAGCACAAAAAGGTCTACATGGACCAGGAGCTGAAGATCGAAAAGCCCTACGAGTACTTCCAGGCGGGGGTCATCCTGTTCAACCTGGCTGAGTTCCGCAAGCAGTACACCAGCGCCGGTATGCTGGAATTTGCGGCCTCCAACAAGTGGGAGCTGCTGGATCAGGACGTGCTGAACTATCTGGCCCAGGGCCGGTACAAGGCGGTGGACATGGCCTGGAATGTGATGACCGACTGGCAGTACATCCGCATTTCGGACATTGTGAGCCGGGCGCCCAAGTACCTGCGGGATGAGTATCTGGCGGCCCACGCCGCCCCGAAGATCATCCACTACGCCGGGCCGGATAAGCCCTGGCAGCAGCCGGATTCCGACTATGCGGAGGAGTTCTGGCACTATGCCCGCCAGAGCGATTACTACGAGGAGCTGATGCAGCGCCTGGCCCGGCAGAGCGCCCGGGAGGTGCAGCCCCGCCCGTTCAAGGCCCGGGCCAAGGATGTGCTGAAAAAGCTGCTGATGCCGGCGGTGAACGCAGTGCTGCCCAAGTACACCAAGCGGCGTGAGATGGTGAAGGCGCTGGCCGCCCCCTTCCGGCGGTAACGCGCCGGCCGCCCCGCAGACGTTTCACGCAAAAAATAACATAGCCCCCATCCTGCGCGCCGTTTCGCGCGGGATGGGGGCTATGCTTGTACCGGGGAAAAAGCCCGCTCAGCGGGTATGTACGTCCATCTGGGGATAAGGGATCTCGATGCCGGCCTTGTCAAAGGCGTCGCGCACCTGCTCCATCAGGTCAAAGTTCAGAGGCCAGTAGTCGGCCGAATTGCACCACACGCGAAGGGTGTATTCCAGGGCGCTGTCGCCGTGGCGGGCCAGGCGGGCCATGGGGGCCGGGTCGGCCAGAACCATGGGGTTGGCCCGGGCGGTCTCCAGCAGAACGGCCTTCACCTTCTCCACCGGGGCGTCGTAGCTGGCGGTGTAGGTCTGCATGAGCAGCCGGGTGGGGTTGGCGGTGTAGTTCACCACGGCGGTGCCGGTCAGGCTGCCGTTGGGCAGGGTGACCACCTTATTGTCCGGCGTGGTGATGAAGGTGTAGAACACGGTCACGGCCTTCACCGTGCCCTCCTGCCCGTCGGCCTTGATGTAGTCGCCCACCTTGAAGGGCTTGAAGATCAGCAGCATCAGGCCGCCGGCAAAGTTGCTCAGCGCACCCTGAAGGGCAAGGCCCACGGCCACACTGCCGCTGGCCAGCAGGGTCAGAAAGCTGGTGGTTTGAATGCCCAGAATGCCGGCCACGTTCAGGCCCAGCAGCACATACAGCACAATGCGGGTGCAGCTGGTCAAAAACGTGTGCAGGCTGGGGTCCAGCTTATCCAGTGCGCGGCTGTGCTGCACCAGGCGGATCACCCAGCGGCAGAGCGACAGGCCGATCACCAGCACCACCAGGGCGCTGAGCAGCTTTGCGCCCAGGTCGGTGCCGTGCTGGATCAGCTGATTGGTGAAGGTTTCCAGAGAATTCATGAACGGGTCCGTCCTTTCCAAAATCAAAACTGCCGCCCCCTTCCCGGCCGGGAAGGGGGCCGGTTCTATTATAGCAAGAGGCCGCGCGGCGGGCAAGGGCAGGCCCGGCGGGTGGGAAAAATTGGCTGCAGAATTTACCAAATTGTAGCACAAAAATCCGTGCATTTATGCTATAATCGGGGCAAGAGAAGCAATTGAAACCGGGCAGCATTACACGCCTCCGGGCGTTTCGTGCCCGGGCGGTGAAGGAAGGCGGAACGGAGGCAGCCGGAAAAAGGAGGCGGAAGCGGATGAAGCGGGCACTGGTTTTGGCCGGCGGCGGCGCAAAGGGAAGCTATCAGGTGGGCGTGTGGAAGGCCCTGGCCGAGCTGGGCTGGAAGCCGGACATCATCACCGGCACCAGCGTGGGCTGCCTGAACGGGGCTCTGTTTGTGCTGGACGGCTATGAGGTGGCCCGGGATATGTGGCTGACCATCCGCACGAAGGACGTGGTGCGCCTGCCCGGCGAAAACCGCCCCGGCCCGCTGGCCGCCTTTTTGCAGGAGGTCATCCGCGGCGGAGGCCTGAACGTGGAGCCGCTGGAGGCGATTGTGGACACCCTGCTGGACGAGGACGCCATGCGCCGCGCGCCCATCCGCTATGGGCTGGTTACGGTGCAGCAGCTGCCCCTGAAGGCGCTGGAGCTGACGCTGGAGGAGATCCCCCACGGGATGCTGGCGGAGTATATGCTGGCCTCGGCGGCCTGCTTCCCCGCCTTCCGCCCCCGGGAGATCGAGGGACGCAGCTTTATTGACGGCGGCTACCGGGACAATATGCCCTGCGGCCTGGCCCAGCGTATGGGCGCGGAAGAGGCCCTGTGCGTCAACGTGGACGGGGTGGGCTTCGTCCGCCCGGCCCCGGAGGGGCTGGCGGTGCGCACCATTGAAAGCCATTGGGATCTGGGCAGCATCCTGAACTTTGACCCGCCCACCGCCGCCCGCAACATGGAGCTGGGCTATTGGGATACCCTGCGTGCCTTTGGCCGGGTGCGAGGCAGCGCCTATGCCCTGCGGCCCGAGGGCGCGGCGTATCTGGAGGAGATCCTCGCCGGCCGGTACCGCCCCCTGATGGCCGCGGCGGTGGAGGGCAGCCCGGCGCTGACCCTGGCTGAGCGCACGGCTCTGAACCGATTTGAGCGCTGCACCGACCCGGAGCTTCTGCCGGCGGAGCTGGCCGCCGAGGAGGCGGGGGTGGACCCCACCTGCCTGTGGGACGGCCCGGCCTTCTGCAGCGCCTTCATCACCGGCTTCGGCCGGGAAAGGGCGGAGAAATACCGGCCCCTGTTTTACCCCGGAGAAAGGGCCGACCGGCTGGGTGCCGCCGCGGCGGCTGCCCAGGCAGCAGCCCGCCCGGCCGAGCTGATCGCGGCGGGGCTGTTCTACGCCCTGACCGGGGCCGCACCCCGCAGCGTTGCGGCTCTGTGCGAGCCCACCGAATAAACCCGCGCGGCGGCAGGCCTTGGCGGCCGGGCCGCGCGATGCAACTGCAAACGCAAAGGAGGGAAAGCCATGCGCACCTATTTGGGGGTTACTGCATCCCGGGGGCTGGCCGTGGGGCCGGTGTTCCGGCTGGACCGCGCTGCCCCCACCGCCCGCATTGCGGGCCTGCCGGAGTTGGAAACGGCCCGGCTGAACGCCGCCCTGGATCTGGCCAAACAGGAGCTGGACGAGCTGCAGGCGCAGGCTGCCCCCAGCGACCGGGACATTTTTCTGTTCCAGCGGATGCTGCTGGAGGATAAATCGCTGCTGGAGGATATGCGCGGGCACATTGCCGAAGGCAGCGAGGCGGCGGACGCCGTGGAGGCCACCGGCCTGCAGTTCGCCCATCGCCTGCGCAACGTGCAGGACGAGTACATCAGCCAGCGCAGCGCCGATGTGCTGGACGCCTGCCAGCGGGTCTCTGCCATTCTGGACGGCAACCCCCGCGGCACGCCGATCCTCACCGAGCCGTCCATTCTGGTGGCGGATTCCCTTTATCCAAGCGACATTGTGGGGATGGACCGGAACCTGCTGCTGGGTCTGGCCACCGCCGCCGGAAGCAGCCAGAGCCATGCGGCGATCATCGCCCGCACCATGGGCCTGCCCGCGGTGATTCAGCTGGGGCGGGACGTGCTGGCGGATTGCAGCGGCAGCATGGCCGCGCTGGACGCGGACAACGGGCGGCTGATTCTGAACCCGGACCCGCAGCTGCTGAATCAGCTGGAGGAGCGGCACCGCTGCACCGTGAACCTGGTGAGCGGCGACCTGCTGCTGCGCCCCTGCCGCACGGCGGACGGTACCCGGGTGTACATCATGGCCAACTGCACTGCGCCGGATGACATCGAGGCCGCCATGGCCATGGGGGCCGAGGGTGTGGGCCTGCTGCGCAGTGAGTATTCCCTGCTGAGCGGCACGCCCCCCACCGAGGAGCAGCAGTATCAGTACTACAAAAATTGCCTGCTGGCGGCGGGCGGCCGCCCGGTGACGGTGCGCACCTTTGACATCGGCGAGGAGTGGGCCCCCGTGTGGCTTCGGGTTCCCATGGGGCCGAACCCGGCCCTGGGGCTGCGTGGGCTGCGCTTCTGCCTGACCCAGCCGGAGCTGTTCCGGATGCAGCTGCGTGCTCTGCTGCGGGCAGCCGCCCAGGCCAGCCTGTCGGTGGTGTTCCCCATGGTGGGCGGCCCGGAGGAGTGGGACGCGGCCATGGCTCAGGTGGAGCTTGCCAAGGAAGAGCTGCGCGAGCGCGGCGAGGCCTTCCGGGAGAATACCCCCTTCGGCTGCATGATCGAGGTGCCCTCGGCGGCCCTGACTGCCGATGTCCTGGCCAGCCACGGCTGCGCGTTTTTCAGCATCGGCACCAACGACCTGGTGCAGTACACCTGCGCGGCCGACCGGGCCGAGCCGGAGATGCAGCAGTATTACCGGCAAGAAAACCCGGCGGTGTCGGCCCTGGTGCAGGCGGCCTGCGATGCCGCCGAGCGGGCGGGGATTCCGGTGTCGGTCAGCGGGCTGACGGCGGCCAACCCCTATCTGGCCTGCACCCATGTGCGCCAGGGCGTGCGCACGCTGTCCATGTCCAGCCAGAGTTTTGCGGCGGTGCGCTCGCAGCTGGCCCGGCTAGACCTGCGCGTGCCTGCGCCCGGCCCGGCAGCTCCCCGCCTTCCGGCCCGGGCTGAACCTGCATTGGCCGGGGTGTGAGGAGACAGAATTGCTGCAAAAAAACGATCGGGAAGCGATGGAGGCTTCCCGATCGTTTTTTGTGCGGTTCGTGTTCTGCGCGCGGCGTTCAGCGGGCCAGCGCCACCTCGCCGCCCAGGCTGCGGGCGGTGGCGGGCGCGGGGGCCGGGATGCCGTTGGCCAGGTTTTCCTTGGCGACGGCCAGCATCAGCTTGATGCGGTTTTCCTGGTTGACCCGGGTGGCGCTGGGGTCATAGTCAATGGGGGTGATGTTGGCGCTGGGGTACAGCGCGCGGATCTTGTTGATCATGCCCTTGCCGCAGATGTGGTTGGGCAGGCAGCCGAAGGGCTGGGCGCACACGATGTTGCCGTAACCGGCCTGCACCAGCTCGATCATCTCGGCGGTGAGCAGCCAGCCCTCCCCCATCTTGTTGCCCATGCCGATGATGCCGTTGGGCAGGGTGCGCAGGTGGGCAAAGCGGGCCGGGGCGTGGTAGCCATGGTCGGCCAGCGCCTTGCAGGCGGCGGCCTCCACACTGTCCAGCCATTTCAGCAGCAGCTCCGGGCCTTCCTGGGCGGCCAGCGAGCCGCCGTACAGCCTCACGGTTTCACTGTTGTTGTACAGGCAGTACTGCACAAAGCCCATCAGGCCGGGCAGGTTCACCTCACAGCCTTCCTTCTCCAGGAAGTTCTGCAGATCGTTGTTGCCCAGGGGGCTGTATTTGACGTAGATCTCGCCCACAATGCCCACCTTCACCTTGGGCACCCGCTTGACCGGGATGGCCGCAAACTGGGCGGCCATGCGGGGGAAGGTGTGCTTCATCTCCCGGGCGGAGAAGCCGCGGCCCTGCTTGATCCAGTCGCCGATGACCCGCACCCAATGGTCCACCAGCGCGTCGGCCGCGCCGGGCTTGACCTCATAGGGGGCGGTCTGGTTGCGCAGCGTCACCAGCAGGTCGCCGTAAAAAATGGAGGCGGCTGCCTTGCGCAGCAGCGGCAGGGTGAACACCAGGCCGCTGTCCTTCTCGAGGCCCGAGAAGTTGATGGAGGCCACGGGGATCTGCGGATAGCCGGCCTTCACCAGCGCCTTGCGCAGCAGGTGGATGTAGTTGGAGGCGCGGCAGCCGCCGCCGGTCTGGGTGATGGCCAGGGCGGTGTGCTCCAGATCATACTTGCCGCTGTTCAGCGCGTCCAGAAACTGGCCGATGACCAGCAGCGCGGGATAGCAGGTGTCGTTGTGAACGTACTTCAGGCCCAGCTGGGCAACCTGACTGCCGCAGTTGCCCAGCACCTCCACATGGTACCCCTCCGACTCCATCGAGGCCTTCAGCAGCCGGAACTGGGTGACGGCCATGTTGGGGATGAGGATGGTGTGGGTGGCCTTCATTTCTTTGGTGAATTTGGGATAGGTCATTTCCATGGGAATTACCTCGTTTCAGGCTGGGCGGCCTGAGCCAGCTTCTTTTCGTCCAGCGCGGCAAACAGGCTGCGCAGACGGATGTTCACCGCGCCCAGGTTGGTGATCTCGTCAATTTTCAGCTGGGTGTACAGCTTGCCGCCCGCCTGCAGAATTTCGCGGGTCTCGTCGGTGGTGATGGCGTCCACGCCGCAGCCGAAGCTCACCAGCTGCACCAGATCCATATCGGGCTGGGTGGTGCAGTATTTGGCGGCGGCGTACAGGCGGCTGTGGTAGGTCCACTGGTTCAGCACCGTGGTTGGGAATTTCTCCACCCGGTTGCTGATGGAATCCTCGGTGATGACCGCCGCGCCGTACCGGGTGATGAGGGTGTCAATGCCGTGGTTCACCTCGGGGTCCACATGGTAGGGGCGGCCCGCCAGTACGATGATGCGGCGGCCCTCGGCCCGGGCCTTTTCGATGATCTCCTCGCCCTTGGCGCGGATCTGGGCCATGTGGCGGTAGTATTCGGCGTAGGCGGCGTCGGCCGCGGCCTGTACCTCGCCCTTTTTAATGCCTGCAAAGTACTTGGCCAGAATGCCGGTCATCTTGCCCACAAAGTCTTTGGGGCGATGGATGCCCACATAGTCGTAAATAAAAGTGGTGCCCTCCAGCTCGGGGCAGTTGCCCGCGATCACCTCGGGGTAATAGGCCACCACCGGGCAGTTGTAGTGGTTCTCGCCCAGGCCCTCGTCCAGATTGTAGGTCAGGCAGGGGTAGAAGATGGCGTCCAGCTTCATCTGGCTCAGCGCCTTGATGTGGCCGTGGGCCAGCTTGGCCGGGAAGCAGGCGGTATCGCTGGGAATGGAGGCCTGCCCGGCCAGATACAGCCCGCGGGTGGACATGGGGCTGGTGTGCACCGCAAAGCCCAGCTTGGTGAAGAAGGTGTGCCAGAAAGGCAGCAGTTCCCACAGGTTCAGGCACAGGGGAATGCCGATGCTGCCCCGCGCCCCGGGCACCGGTTTGTAGCTTTGCAGCAGCTGGCGTTTGTACTCGTACAGGTTCAGCTCGCCGTTTCCGGCCTTGCCGGTGACGGGTTTGTCGCACCGGTTGCCGCTCACCAGGCGCTTGCCGTCCGAGAAGGTGTTGATGGTCAGCTGGCAGTGGTTGCCGCAGCCCTGGCACTGCACATTGCGCACCTGCTGGGTGAAGTGCTCCAGTGCCTCGGGGCCCAGCAGGCTGCTCACATGGCCCTCGGCGGTGTGGGCCTTGCCGTACAGAGCCGCGCCGTAAGCGCCCATCAGGCCGGCGATGTCGGGCCGGATCACGTTGACCCCCATCTCCTTCTCAGCACGGCCTCGTTGTAGAAGGTGCCGCCCTGCACCACGATGTTGCGGCCCAGATCCTCCGGGCTGGAGGCACGGATGACCTTGTACAGGGCGTTTTTTACCACGCTGATGGACAGGCCCGCCGAGATGTTCTCAATAGACGCGCCGTCCTTCTGGGCCTGCTTCACGCTGGAGTTCATGAACACGGTGCAGCGGCTGCCCAGGTCCACGGGCCGGTCGGCAAACAGGCCCAGGGCGGCAAAGTCCTTCACGTCGTAGCCAAGCGCCTGGGCGAAGGTCTGCAAAAAGCTGCCGCAGCCGGAGGAGCAGGCCTCGTTCAGGAAGATGTTGCTGATGGCGTTGTCCTCGATCTTGAAGCACTTCATGTCCTGGCCGCCGATGTCGATGATGAAATCCACATCCGGCAGGAAGTACTTGGCCGCGGTGAAGTGGGCCACGGTTTCCACCACGCCCAGATCGGCGGAGAACGCGGTTTTAACCAGTTCCTCGCCGTAGCCGGTGGTGGTCACGCTGGCCACCTGCAGGCCGGGGTGCCGCTCGTACAGCTGCACCAGCTGCTGGCGGATCAGCTCCAGCGGCTCGCCCAGGTTGGGCTGATAGTTGGTGTACAGAATGCGGCGCTGGTCGTCGATCACCACCAGCTTGACGGTGGTGGAGCCGGAGTCAATGCCGATGTGCACCGGCCCGCAGTCGGCCCCGAAGGGCACGCGGGGCACGCTGGCCTTCATGTGGCGGGCGTGGAACTCCTCGTACTCCTGCTTCGAGGCAAACAGCGGGGGCTGGCTGGCGTAGGTGGCGGTGGCGCTGTACTTGTCCAGCGCGGCGATGACCTGGGGCAGGCGGAATTCCTGATCGGAATAGAACGCCGCGCCCAGCGCCACGTACAGAAGGCTGTTTTCGGGGCACAGGCCCTTGACGCCCAGGGCCTCGTCAAAGCTGGCCCGCAGCACGGTGCTGAAGGTGAGGGGCCCGCCCAGATACAGAATGTTGCCGGTGATGGGTCGGCCCTGAGCCAGGCCTGCGATGGTCTGGTTCACCACCGCCTTGTAGATGGAGGCGGCAATGTCGCTGGGCAGCGCGCCCTGGTTGATGAGGGGCTGCACATCGCTTTTGGCAAACACGCCGCAGCGGGACGCAATGGTGTAGGTGCGCTGGGCGGACTGGGCGGCCTTGTCCATCTCATCGGGGCCCATCTTTAGCAGGGTGGCCATCTGGTCGATGAAGGCGCCGGTGCCGCCGGCACAGCTGCCGTTCATGCGCACCTCGGTGCCGTTGGTCAAAAAGAGGATCTTGGCGTCCTCGCCGCCCAGCTCAATGATGCAGTCGGTGCCGGGGGTCAGCTTGTTGGCGGCCACGCGGGTGGCAAAAACCTCCTGCACAAAGGGCACGCCGCAGCTTTGGGCCAGGCCCATGCCGGCGGAGCCGGAGATGGACAGCAGCAGCGGCTGGCCGTGCACGATCTCGTCGTTTACGCGGGTGAGGATCTCCTCCGCCTTCTCCACAATGTGGCTGTAATGTCGCTCGTATGTATGGTAGACAAGCCGCTCTTCGTCATCCAGCACCACGCACTTGATGGTGGTGGAGCCAATATCCAGGCCTGCTCTCATGGTGTAACCTCCTAGTGGAACGCCCGGCCCGGCGCAGCAGCGCCCGAGGCGGGTGGGTGTGGCCTGCCAGCGCCCGAAAGAGCCTGGTAAGGCATTTTATTTACATTATATTTTAATGGGAAAAACGCGGTTTTTTCAAGTCGAATATGTTGCGTAAATGGCGAAACGGGAGCAACCTGTCGTAAACTACCTTATTTTAACCCGCGAATGTAGCAAAAGTTTGAACAAAACCTCAAAAAATGGCGTGCAGAACGGAAAATCAGCCCACAGACGGGCGGTTTTGTCCCGTCCGGAAGGCGAGAAAAACGGGCTTGATATGGAGAATTGTTGTGGGAAGCTTTGCGGCTGCGGAGGGGTTCCCTGCGGCGGCACGGCTTTCTGCTCCCCCTCGCGGGGAAGGCTCTGCCTGCGCGGTATCCTGGCTTCCCCTTAAGGAGAAGGCTTTTTGCTGCCCGGCGCACACAAAATCATTGAAAAACCGCCGCGCCGGGTGTACAATACCTCTATTGTACAAGGCGGCGCTTGGCTGCCTTACTGCCGAAAACTTTGCCGCCTCGTACCGAGGCCCGGCCCAGGGCGGCAAAGGCAGGGCGGCGGCGGGCTTCTGTGCCCCGCCCCGCAGAAAGAGGAGGAATCAACCATGGAAGAACGGCCCAGCAATTTTTTGACCGACATCATTGACGCGGACCTGGCCGCAGGCGCGGTGAAGGAGATTCACACCCGCTTCCCGCCGGAGCCCAACGGCTATCTGCACATCGGCAGCGCCAAGGCCATCTACATCAACTGGAGCATCGCCAAGGCCTACGGCGGCAAGTTCAACCTGCGCTTTGACGACACCAACCCCGCCCGCGAGGACATGGAGTATGTGGAGAGCATCCAGCAGGATCTGGAATGGCTGGGTGCCGTGCCCAACGGCGGCATCTTCTATGGCAGCGATTACTTCGATCAGTGCTATGAGTACGCCGAAAAACTCATCAAGGAAGGCAAGGCCTATGTGGATGACCTGACCCGTGAGGAGATGCAGGAGTACCGCGGCAGCGACGCGGGCAAGCCCAGCCGGCCCAGCCCCTACCGGGACCGCACCCCCGAGGAAAACCTGGACCTGTTCCGCCGGATGCGGGCGGGCGAGTTCGCGGACGGCACCAGGACCCTGCGCGCCAAGATCGACCTGGCCAGCCCCAACATGAACCTGCGCGACCCGGCCATCTACCGCATTAAAAAGGTGCATCATCACCGCCAGGGCGACAAGTGGTGCATCTATCCCCTGTACGACTTCGCCCATCCCATTCAGGACGCCATTGAGGGCATCACCCACAGTATGTGCAGCCTGGAGTTTGAGAACCACCGCCCCCTGTACGAGTGGGTCATTGAGAACACCAGCGGCGGCCACTTCCCCAAACAGCGCGAATTTGCCCGCCTGAACGTGACCAACACCGTGATGAGCAAGCGCTACCTGCGCGAGCTGGTGGAGATGGGCATTGTGGATGGCTGGGACGATCCCCGGATGCCCACCCTGTGCGGCCTGCGCCGCCGCGGCTACAGCCCCACCGCCATCTTCACCTTCGTGAAAGAGGCCGGCATTGCCAAGGCGGACAGCCTGGTGGATATGCGCCAGCTGGAGGCCTGCATGCGGGCGGAACTGGAGATGGGCGCCGCCCGCCGCATGGCGGTGCTGGACCCGGTGAAGCTGGTGATCGACAACTATCCCGCCGGCAAGACCGAGACCTTTGACGTGGCCAACAACCCCAACCGGGATGCGGGCGATGATTCCACCCGTCCGGTGGAGTTCTCCGGTGAGGTGTGGATCGAGCGCAGCGACTTTGCGCTGGTGCCCCCGCCGAAGTTCAAGCGGCTCACCGTGGGCGGCGAGGTCCGCCTGATGGGCGCGTATATTGTGAAGTGCAGCGGCGTGGAGCAGGACGAAGCCGGCAATGTGACCGCCATCCACTGCACCGCCGATCTGGAGAGCGGCAACGGCAACCCTGTGGACGGCCGCAAGGTAAAGGGCACCATTCACTGGGTCAGCTGCGCCAGCGCCGTGGACGCAGACGCCCGCCTGTACAACGCCCTGTTCACCGAGGCCAACATGAACGGCATTCCCGACGGAGCGGACTACAAGGACTACCTGAACCCCGAGAGCGTGGTGGATATGCCCTGCGCCAAGCTGGAGGCCAGCCTGGCCGACGCCAAGCCCGGCGAGAAGTTCCAGTTCGTCCGGATGGGCTACTTTACCCCCGACTCCAAGAAGCCGGGTGCCTTCAACCGCATTGTGACCCTGAAGGACAGCTTCGCCAAGACCATGAAGAAGTAATACAGGGCTGCAAAGCAGTACGAAACAGCAAAAGGGCCGGGCCGTTTGGCCCGGCCCTTTTTGGGTGTGTGGCTTCATGCTGCGCAGGCAATGCCTTCCCCTCGGGGGAAGCCAAAATCTCCGCGGCAGAAAGCGCCCATCGAAAGGAGCCATTATGATGCAGCCAAACACCCCGGCCCGCGACCCGCTGGCGGAGATCGGGAACTTTGTCTTTCTGCGGGATGAACCGCAGCCTGCCGATGTGATTTTTATTACCGGCGGCGCCTATCCGGAGGTGGGCGAGCGAGCTGCCGCGCTGTGGCGGCAGGGGCTGGCCCCGGTCATTCTGCCCTCGGGGCGGTACAGCGTCCACGACGGGCGCTTTATTGGGGCCCAGAGCCTGGCCGACCGCTACCCCGGCCCCTACGCCACCGAGTGGGAATTTCTGCGGGATGTGTGCGTGAAAAACGGCGTGGATGAGACGGCGTTTCTGAAAGAGGATCGGGCGGTCTCCACCTGGGACAATGCCCGCTTCTCCCGCCGCGTGACCAACGCCGCAGGGCTGAATGTGCGCCGGGCCATTCTGGTGTGCAAATCGCTCCATGCCCGGCGGGCGTATATGTATTATCAGTATTTCTACCCGGAGACGCAGTTTTTTATCTGCCCGCAGGACATTGAAGGCATCACGAAGGCGACCTGGCACACCACCCCGGAGGGCATCAACCTGGTGTTCAGCGAGCTGGAAAAGATCGGCCATCAGTTCGGCGAGATGTACTGCCAGCAGCTGGCCGGAGAGCGCTTTGACCCGGACGCACCCAGTATGCTGGACCGGTGGAACGGCGTGAAGTGAGCGCCCCTCTGCCGCAGAAGCATACGAAAGCAGCCGCCGTTCGGCCCGAAACCGGGGCCCAAGGGCGGCTGCTTTTTGTGCGCTTCAGGGGGGAGCAGGCCCGGCCGGTTTGTCAAAAAGATTTATACGATCGTCCCTTTCCTAAGCCTTTTGTCAAAATGTACAAACATTGCCCGGAAATTTCTTCGCCTGTTCCGCGGCTGTTTCAGCACAATATCCTTGAAAATGGCGGAAAATGTGGTACTATTTTTGTATAAGTTGCTAAGGGACATGGGCGGGCAGCCCAAAGCTCCCATAGGGAAGAGGTAAGAGAGATGAGCTACGCAAACACGAACATCCGCAACATCCTGGTCGCCGGTCACGGCGGCTGCGGCAAAACCACGCTGGTGGAAGCTCTGCTCTACCTGACCGGCGCGCTGGAGCGCATGGGCCGGGTGGAAGACGGCACCACCGTTTGCGATTTTGATCCCGAAGAGGCAAAGCGCCACGCTTCGCTGTCCTCCGCAGTGGCTCCTGTGGAGAACAACGGCTATAAGTTCAACCTGATCGACGTGCCCGGCCTGTTTGACTTTGAGGCGGGCCTGTACGAGGGCATCGCCGCGGCAGAGAGCGTGCTGATTACGGTTTCCGGCCGTTCGGGCGTGACCGTGGGCGCGGAAAAGGCCTACAAGCTGGCCGAGAAATATGGCAAGAGCCGCATGGTGTTCGTCAGCAAGATGGACCTGGAGAATGCGGATTTCTATAAGATTCTGGAGGACCTGAAGGTCAAGTTCGGCCCCTCCATCTGCCCCTGTGTGGTGCCCGTCAAGCAGGACGACGGCACCATGCTGTATGTGAACCTGTTCAGCCAGAAGGCCTTCAAGTATGAGAGCGGCAAGCAGATTCAGGTGGATCTGCCCGACATGGGCCACCGGTTTGACGGCCTGGTGGAAGCCATGAGCGAGGCCGTGGCCGAGACCGACGACGCCCTGATGGAGAAGTTCTTCGGCGGCGAAGCCTTTACCACCGAGGAAATCGTGGAAGGCATGCGCATCGGCGTGAAGAGCGGCGTCATCACTCCCGTGTTCTGCGGCAGCGCCCTGAACCTGCAGGCGCTGGATATGCTGCTGTACAATATGGAAAAACTGCTGCCCAGCCCCCATCTGGAGGCCTTTGCAGCCGAAGATAAGGACGGCAACCCTGTGAAGCTGCCCTGCGAGCCGGGCGACCCCACCGCCGTTCTGGTGTTCAAGACCGTTGCCGACCCCTTCGTGGGCAAGATGAGCTATGTGAAGGTGGCCAGCGGCAAGCTGACGGCCGCCAGCAGCCTGGTCAACTCCCGCACCGGTGAGCCGGAGCGCATGGGCAAGCTGGTGAGCGTGCGCGGCAAGAAGCAGACCGACGTGACCGAGATCACCGCCGGCGACATCGGCGTGATTACCAAGCTGGCCACCGCCAAAACCGGCGACACCCTGTGTGACCCGGCCCGCGTGGTGAGCCTGCCCACCGCAGCCTTCCCCAACCCCACCCTGAGCATGGCCCTGAAGGTGGCCAAGAAGGGCGACGAGGGCAAGATCGGCGCGGCGCTGGCCCGCCTGATGGAGGAGGACCCCACCATCAACTTCCGCGTGGACGGCGAGACCGGCCAACAGCTGCTCTCCGGCCTGGGCGAGCAGCATCTGGACGTGGTGTGCGCCCGCCTGAAGGCGAAGTTCGGCGTGGACGTGACCCTGACCACGCCCCGTGTGGCCTACCGTGAGTCCGTGCGCAAAAAGTGCAAGGCCCAGGGCCGCCACAAGAAGCAGACCGGCGGCCATGGCCAGTTCGGCGATGTGTGGATCGAGTTTGAGCCCTGTGACAGCGAGGAGCTGGTGTTTGAAGAGAAGGTGTTCGGCGGCAGTGTGCCCAAGAACTACTTCCCCGCCGTGGAAAAAGGCCTGCGCCAGGCCGCGCAGCACGGTGTGCTGGCCGGATACCCGGTGGTTGGCCTGAAGGCCACCCTGCTGGACGGCAGCTATCACCCGGTGGACTCCAGCGAAATGGCCTTCATCATGGCGGCCAAGCTGGCCTATAAGGCAGCCCTGCCCGAGGCAGGCCCCGTTCTGCTGGAGCCGGTGGGCAGCCTGAAGGCCCACGTGCCTGCCGACAACACCGGCGATATCATGGGCGAGGTGACCAAGCGCCGCGGCCGTGTTCTGGGCATGAGCCCGGATGAGGATGGCCTGCAGGTGGTGGAAGCCGAAGTACCCATGGCCGAAATGCAGGACTTTACCACCTTTATGCGCCAGTTGACCCAGGGCCGCGGCCACTTTGAGTTCGACTTTGTGCGCTACGAGAACCTGCCCTCCAACCTGGAGGCCAAGGTGATCGAGGAGGCCAAGAAGCTGGGCAACACCACCGGCGACGAGGACTGACCTCCATCCCAATGCATCCCCGGGAAGGCGGCGGGCAGGGCCTGCCCATGAGCGGCCAAGCTCCTTGCGTGAATGCGCGAACCGGCCCTTGAACCGGCCGCCCGGCCCCGATGAAACAAAAGCAGGCGCGATGCTGAAAACGGCATCGCGCCTGCTTTTTGTGTGAGAACTTTGCGCCGCGTGAAGGATAAAAACGCGCAGAAATAAACGAGCCGCCTTCTCCCATTGCGGCGGGAGAAGGCGGCTCGGCACAATTTATGCGCGATAAAAGCGGAGTTGGGAGCGGCGGCTTACTTTTCTGCCCAGATGGGCTCTTTCAGCATCCAGCGGCCGTATTCGTCCTTATAGAAGATGTCGCGGTTGTAGAACTTGTCGATGATGGCCCAGAACTCGGCCTCGGTGTAGCCGCAGAAGGCGCAGAAGTCCCGCACGCACAGGGGGTCCAGCGCGCCGTCCCGCTCTTTGATGATGGGAATGGCCTCTTCGCGGGTCATCATGCCGTAGCGGATGTAGCGGGCGGTGTAGTCGGTGGCGGCGGCATGGCCGAACTTGGGGTACTTCAGCCAGCTGTGCACCAGATAGGCGCGGCTGTCGATCTGGTCGAAGTTTTCGGCGTGATGGGTGCGGTCCCACTCATGGGTCAGGTCGTGGAAGCCGCGGCTCTTGGCCAGCTGGTAGTTCTTGTAGCTGTTCCAGGGCAGGAAGTAGCTCATGTAGAAGGGGTCCAGCTTGGCCAGCTCTTCGGCGGTGGGGGCCTTGGTCAGGGCCAGGTCGTTCTCGCTCACGCCGTAGCTCAGCAGTTCTTCATCGGGGAATCCCACGGCCACGCCGTTTTCGATCTGCCCCTTGGCGCTGTAGGTCTCCTCGTCGGCGCAGCCGCCGTACTCGAAGCTCACGTTCTCGCCGTAGCACAGCAGCGGGGTGTTGAACTTCAGGGCCATGTGCAGGGGGAAGGTGTAGATCAGGCGGTCCACATACCAGGTGGGCTTGCCGTACTTTTCAAAGAAGGCGCGCATCAGGGTTTTCTGGGCCTTGATGTTGGGCTTGCAGCTGATGATGGTGCAGCCGAAGGCCTCGGAGATGTTTTTGATGTTGTGCTGGCCCGCCTCGGTCATGGGGAAGTTGTCCTCCACGCTGAAGAGGATGGGGTTCATGTGCATGACCTCTTTCAGGATGTAGACCTGGAAGTGGCTGTCCTTGCCGCCGGAGACGGCAACGGCGCAGTCGTAGCCGCCGGGGCCGTTGCAGCCGCGGTACTTGTCGCACAGGGCCTCGAATTCCTTCCAGCGGGCGTCCCAGTCCACCAGTTTGCGGTGCTCGTAATGGCGGCAGGCACTGCACACCCCCTCGGCGTCAAAGGTGATGCCGGGGCGGGTGTCAGGCATGGTGCAGCGTTTGCAATACTTCATGTGAAAACTCCTTTGCTGTTTTCTTACAGCCAACGCAACCGACGTTGGGTCTATCCGGGTGCGGCCCAGACCGGAGCGGGCCGCGGCTGACCTTACACAGGGCCGCCGGGGCAGCCCATATAAATTCAGTATACCACAATCCCCTGCCGCCCGCCACCCTTTTGCGCAGATGACACGGCCCGGAGAGCGTGCCCAAGGGGGCGGCAAGTTCGACGAGGACGTCATGGAAAAGGCCCTGAAAGCCATGTTCAACAGCACCTTCTTCTGGGGTCAGGAAGACGGCGTGGACAGCAACGGCATCCATAAGCGAATCAAGCGCGGAACGTCTGAAAATGGCGTTCCGCGCTTGTTTTTTGGGGCGGAGAAGCTGAATCGGCAGTTTTTGCTTCCCCTCGAGGGGAAGGCGTTTGCCATCGCGGTGGGCAACCTTCCTTTACGGTCAAAACCTCGTCAAAGTATTAACAATGGATGCAAAACCCGGAAAAAACGCGCGATTGTATCCGAATGACGCACAAATCCGCGCGTGAGCAACAAAAGTTAAAAGGAAATCGCAAGATAAAGCAGCGGTAAACGACCATAAAAAGACGTTTTTCAGCTGCTTTTTCTGCGTCTGGATAGAATGTGCCGGAGAAAACTTCACAAAAACTCAAAAAACGTCAAGAAAGAGAAAAAAGAGAGCGTCTTCTTTGTGAATTTCCACAATTCCATTGAAAAACCTAGAAAATTTCTGAGAAACTCTTGCAAAACTTTTTGAAATCTGCTATCAATATATTATAACAACATAAGATGACTGAACACAGAATGCGACGTAAATGACCGCCCGTCAATTACGGCACATGGTTCCGGCAAGGGGCGGCCGACCCCCGGGCCGGGCGGCGGGCAGCCATCGGGAGGGGCGGCGAGGCCCGAAGCCGCCCTTTTGCAGTGGGTTCGGGCAAAATTCGGGAAAGAAAGGAGCGTATGGTTTCGCATTTGCGTGTCATACAAATCAGCGTATGAAACAAGCAGTCAGGTCCATCGGTAAAGCGATGGACAAAGCGGTAGACATTCTGGAGATTTTTACCGGATACATTCTGTTTCTTTTTATGGCGCTCTTGTTCATTCAGGTGGTTATGCGCTTCGTGTTCAACCGCCCCATTTATGGCGTTGATGAATCCGTTACTGCTCTGATGATCTGGTCCATGTGCCTTGGCTGGTGTACGGTTTATTGGGACAACGGCCATGCGGTGCTGGAGTTTATCATGAAACGGATGCCCAAGTGGTTCTGCCATTTTATGGACCACTTCACCAATCTGCTGATTGTGGTGATGAGCTGGGTGTACATCCCCGCATCCTGGCAGCTGTTCCAGATGCAGAAGAAGATGCCTCCCGTGGGCGGCCTGCCCTTCTGCAAGGCGTATTATTACGCCCTGCCCGTTCTGGTGATGAGCGTGCTCATGCTGGTGATGAGCCTGTACAAGACCATCGCCTTCGCCATTACCAGGGATGAATCCATCTGCGTCCCCGTGGAAAAGGAAGGAGGCGGTCTGCTTGATTAATCTGGATCCGTATCTGGCAGTTTATTTCATCACGTTTGTGGCCCTGATCCTGCTTCGGGTGCCCATTGCCTACGCGATGATGGCCTCGGCCTTTGAGTATGTGGTGTTCAACCACCAGTCCTTCGTGATGTTCGCCCAGAAAACCGCCAACTCCCTGGCCGACTTTAACATGCTGGCCCTACCGGCCTTCCTGTTTGTGGGCTGCTTTATGAATGAGGTTGGCTTGACAGACCGACTCTTCGGTATGTTTGAAAAGTGGATCGGCCACCTGCCCGGCGGCCTGGCCCACGCGAACGTTCTGTCCTCCATGGTGTTCGCCGGCATGTCCGGCTCCGCTCTGGCAGACGCCGGCGGCCTGGGCACCATCGAAGTGTCCGCCATGACCAAGGCCGGCTACGACCCCGACTTCTCCGTGGCCGTCACCTCCGCTTCTGCGGGCATCGGCCCCATCATTCCCCCGTCCATCAACTTCGTGGTCTGGGCCTTCCTGAGCCAGACCTCCACCCTGGCCATGTTCCAGGCCGGTATGGGCCCCGGCATCCTCATGGGCGTTTCCATGATGATCTGGATCCCCATTGCGGTCAAGACCCAGCACATCGCCTGCCCCAGCGCCCCCAAGGCCAGCTGGAGCGAGCGCTTCCACGCCCTGTTTGAGTCCCTGCCCGCGCTGGGCGGCCCCGCCATTCTGGTTCTGGGCATCATGACCGGTATCTTCACCCCCACCGAATGCTCGGTTGTGGCGGCTATGTACTGCGTCATCCTGGCCATCTGCCTGAAAAGGTTTAACCTGAAGATGCTCACCAAGGCCCTGCGCGATACCCTGGCCAGCGCCGGCATGTCCATGTGCCTGTGCGCCACCGGCCTGGTGTTCAACTGGGTGATCGTCACCAGCGGCCTGATCGGCTGGATGACCAACCTGCTGATGAGCCTGGGCAGCAAGGTGCTGATTCTGCTGGTGCTGAACGCCATGCTGCTGTTCCTGGGCTGCTTCATCGGCTCCATGCAGATCCTGATCATGGTGGCCCCCCTGCTGATGAACCTGGCCACTGCCATGGGCATGAGCTACGTTCAGATGGGCGTTATGGCCGTGCTGAACGTGACTCTGGGCCTGATTACCCCGCCCATGGCCCCCGCCCTGTTCGTGACCGCGAAGGCCACCGGCAACAAGTTCGAGTCTGCGCTGAAGTACACGGTGCAGTTCCTCATCCCCATGTTCACGACGTTGATGCTCACCACCTTCTGGGAGCCTCTCACCATGTTCCTGCCTCGCCTGCTGGGCGCGGTGTGATAAACGCACAAATTAAAAGGAGGATACCTCACATGAAAAAGCTCGTAGCACTTGGCATGGCCTTGACGATGGTTATGTCCATTCTCACCGGTTGCGGCGGCAGCGCTTCTTCCAGCGCGGCCAGCTCCGAAGCTGCCTCGTCTGACGCTGCTTCCGGCAGCAGCGCCAGCTCGGATTTCAACGTTCCTGCCGGTGCGAAGGTGGTCAAATTCGGCAACGCCGGCGCCATCGGTGAGCCTGCTCCCGAGACCTGCCAGTATTTCTGCGATCTGGTCAACGAAAAGATCGGCGACCGTTACTACTTCGAATTCTATCCCGCTGAGCAGCTGGGCAACGAGACCACCATGCTGGAGAACATCCAGGTGGGCCTGCAGGAGGGTGTTATGACCTCTCTGGACACTCTGGCCAGCTATGAGAGCGACCTGAACATCCTGTCCATGGCATTCGCTTTCGACAGCTACGATTCCATGATCGCCTACCTGAAGAGCGACCTGGGTGCTTCCATCTGGGAGAGCCTGGACAGCCAGGGCATGCACGTGGTCAACTATGAGTTCAAGAAGAACCCCCGCATCTTCTTCGCAAAGTTCCCCATCACCAGCCCCGCTGACATGAAGGGCATGAAGTACCGCATTCCCAACCTGCCCATCTTTGAGAAGAACGCCCGTGCCATGGGCGCGACGCCCACGGTGGTTTCCTGGTCTGAGTATCCCTTCGCTCTGATGCAGGGCGTGGTTGACGGCGGCGAGTGCTCCAAGGACAGCTACCGTTCCGCCGGTCTGTACGAGAGCGCCAAGTACGTGGCCGATGTGGACTACGCTTACCCCGTTGAGCAGATCTGCTTCTCCACCCAGTTCTGGAACAGCCTGAGCGCCGACGATCAGAAGGTCATCGAAGACTGCGCTGCCGATGCGGCTGCCAAGCACACCGAGAAAATCGCCGACAAGTGGGAAGCGGACAAGGAATGGCTCGTCAAAGAGGGCGGCGTCACCTTCTGTGACATTGACCGTCAGGCGTTCATCGACGCAGCCGCTCCTCTGGGCAAAGAGCTGCAGAGTGAAGGCTTCTTCAGCACCCCCAACCTGTACGACGAGACCCGTCAGTTCAACAGCCAGGCATAACCGCCTGACCCTCTGACGCGAAGCATCGCACAACAAAACAGAATCACACACCACGCCGGTGGGGCTGTGCGTGCCAGTTCGCTGGCGCACCGGCCTCATCGGCTTTTTTGTGGGGCGGCACCTGTAAAGCGCGGAAGGGAAGCCCGGGGCGCGGCAGCGAGCAGCACCATCACAACCTATAATTTCAGGAGGAACAATCATCATGGTAAAGGTATTGGGTTTAGGCGACAATGTGTGCGATGTCTATCTGCACACCAACACCATGTATCCCGGCGGACAGGCGGTGAACTTTGCCGTGTTTGCCAAAACTCTCGGGGCCAGCGCCGACTTCATGGGCGTGTTCGGCCAGGACGCCGTGGCAGAGCACGTACAGCGTACCCTGGATGAAAAAGGTGTGGGCCGCAGCCACTGCCGCAGCTACCCCGGCGAAAACGGCTTTGCACGGGTTACGCTGGTGGATGGCGACCGGGTGTTCAAGGGCAGCAACCGGGGCGGCGTGCTTCAGCAGCACCCCATCCATCTGGATGAGGACGACTTGAAGTACGCTGCCGGGTTCGATCTGATCCACACCACCAACAACGGCTTTACGGACGGGCTGCTTCCCGCGCTGCATGAGCTGCCGGGGCTGGTCAGTTACGATTTCTCCTACCGTTGGAACGAGGAAGATCGGGTGGAGCGGGTGTGCCCCTACATTGATTTTGCCTTCCTCTCCTGCAGCGACCTGGACGATGCAGCCACCGAGGCCCTGTGCCGTCGGCTGAACGCCAAGGGCTGCGGCGTGGTGGTGGCCACCCGGGGCAGCAAGGGCGCCACCGTGTTTGACGGAACCAAATTCTACCGCCAGCTGCCCCATCTGGTGGAGCCGGTGGACACCATGGGCGCGGGCGACAGCTTCGCCACCGCAATGCTGGTGAGCCTGCTTCAGGGCATGGAAAAGAACGGCGGCCGCTGGGCCGACCCTGCCTGCCGCGCGCTGCTTTTGCCCGGTGCGCTGGAGGCTGCCGCCGATTTCTCGGCCAAAAACTGCCTGGTTCACGGCGCGTTTGACTGCGGCGTGCCGGTGCCCGCCTCGGTGCACGACCGCATCTACGAGGGGGTGTAAACGGTGGACCGGATCTCCCGCAGCCGCTTTGCCCTGGGCAGCTACCACTATCTGCGCTACCCAATGGAATATTTTCTGGACACCGCCGTGGAGCTGGGGATTGAAAACGTGGAGCTTTGGGCGGCCGCCCCGCAGCTGTTCCTGCAGCTGACCGGCCCCGATCGGGTGCGTACCCTGCACGGGCAGCTTCGCAGCCGGGGGCTGCGTGCGGTGTGCATTACGCCGGAGCAGTGCAGCTACCCCATCAACCTGGCCAGCGAGGACGCTGACCTTCGCCGGTACAGCGTGGACAACTTCAAGAAAGCCGTGGATGTGGCGGCCGCGCTGGAGTGCCCCAAGGTGCTGGTGACGGCGGGCTGCGGCCGGTACGACCGGCCCACCCGCCCCGCCTGGGACCTGGCGGTGGACAGTCTGGGCCAACTGGCAGCCTATGCGCAGCCCCGGGGTGTGACACTGACGCTGGAAACCCTCACCCCAATCTCCTCCAACCTGCTGAACACCCCGGCCCAGCAGCTGGAGATGATTGGCCACCTGCCCCGGGGCAGCACCGTGGCCATGCTGGACATCGGCCAGATGGCCTATATGAACCAGACCCTGCACCAGTATCTGGCGCTGGGAACGCTTTTGGGGCATGTGCATCTGCACGACCGGGGGCAGGCCATCCACATGGCGCTGGGCGACGGTGCCCTGCCGCTGGCCGAATATCTGCGCCGCATCGAGGCTTCCGGCTACAAGGGGCTGTATGCCTTTGAGATGAACGACCCCCGCTACCGGGCCGATCCCCGGGCGGCAGACCGGCAAAATGTGAAATGGCTCGAAAGTCACGGATTTTTTTAAGAAATCCTCTTGACTTTTGGGTATGTTGGCTGTATATTAGCCTTAAAGAGGATATGACGTTATATGACGACCCAGGTTGAACTATATAACGTCTTTCCCCAAACGGGCAGTCGGCCAGCCCGGTACGCAAGGACACACAGGCAACCGCAATCAACAAATCAATGAGGTGAAAAAACCATGGGTTATATGATCGGCGTTGACGTAGGAGGAACCTTTACGGATTTCTCCGTGTTCAATCAGGAAACCGGCGAACTGTTCAACTACAAGGACAGCTCCACCCCGGCAGACCCTTCCCGGGCCATCGTGAAGGGCGTACAGGACGTACTGGAAATCAAACAGGCTGGGCCTGAAACCGTCAGCTATCTGGCGCACGGCACCACCGTAGGCACCAACGCCCTTATCGAGAAAAAGGGCTGCCGCTTGGGCCTCATCACCACCAAGGGCTTTAAGGACCTGATGGAGATCGGCACCCAGCGCCGCCCCGCATTGTACAACCTGCAGGCGCAGAAGCCCTATCCGCTGGTTCCCTCCGGCCTGAACTGCACCGTGCCCGAGCGCATCCGCTACGACGGCAGCGTTGAAACCCCGCTGGACGAGGAAGAGACCCGCAAGGTGGTGCGCTGGCTGAAAGCCCAGGGCGTGCAGGCCATTGCCGTATGCACCCTGTTCAGCTTCATCAACCCCGCCCACGAGGAGCGCATCGGCCAGATCATTGAGGAGGAATTCCCCGAGGCGTATGTGACCCTGTCCAGCCGTCTGGCTCCCGAATTCCGTGAGTTCAGCCGTATGTCCACCACCGTGATGAACAGCTACCTCGGCCCCGTCATGAAGAAGTACGTGAACAACTTCCGTTCTTCCATCGAGGGTTTGGGCATCAAGGTCGAGCCGTATGTCACCCAGTCCAACGGCTCCATCATCTCCATCAAGGAGACCATCGACTGCCCCATTAAAACGGCCCTGTCCGGCCCCTCCGCCGGCGTTATCGCCGCCGCCTACATCGGCCGCCAGTGCGAGGCCGACAAGATCATCACCTTCGATATGGGCGGCACCAGCGCCGACATCTCCCTGATCGAAAACTACACCCCCCAGGTCTCCAACGAGCGCCTGGTGGAAGGCTATCCCGCCCGCATCCCCATGATCAACATCATCACCATCGGCGCAGGCGGCGGCTCCATTGCCAAGATCGACGAGGGCGGCGCGCTGAAGGTCGGCCCCAAGAGCGCCGGTGCAACCCCCGGCCCCGCCTGCTATATGCGCGGCGGCGAGAACCCCTGCGTGACCGACGCCAACATCGTGCTGGGTAAGCTGAACCAGAAGAAGATTCTGGGCGGCCGCATGGATGTGGACATCGAGCTGGCCCGCAAGGCGATCAAAGAGAAGATCTGCGATAAGTCCGACCTGAGCCTGGAGCAGGCCGCCAACGGCATTGTTACCGTGGTCAACTCCAACATGGTCCGCGCCATCCGCAGCGTCTCGGTGGAAAAGGGCTACGATGTGCGTGAGTTCAGCCTGATGGCCTTCGGCGGTGCAGGCCCCCTGCACGCCTGCGAGGTCGCCAAGGAGCTGGGCATGCGCGAAGTGCTGATTCCCCCGCACCCCGGCACCCTGTGCAGCTTGGGTCTGCTGCTGGCCGACACCAAGTTCGATCTGTCCCGCACCAAGGTCGTGACCGGCGAGGCCGCCAGCATCGACACTGTGAACGAGCAGTTCGCCAACATGGTGGCTCAGGGCACCGAGCTGCTGGACAAAGAGGGCGTTCCCAACGACCGCCGCGTGTTCCAGTTCTCCATCGACATGCGCTACCAGCGCCAGAACTTTGAGATCAACATCGCCGTGCCCGGCGGCGTGCTCACCGAGGAAATGCTGGAGAAGGCTCTGGCCGACTTCCACGCCGAGCACAAGCGCAGCTACGGCTACTGCAAGCCCGAGGCTACCGTCCAGTTCGTCAGCTACCGCGTCAGCGCCATCGGCATCATCGACAAGCCCGATCTGAAGCCGGAAGAGCTGCATCCCGAGGCCCCCATCCCCGCGCCCATCGAGGTGCGTAAGGTCCTGTTCCAGGGCAAGACCGAATACGTGGACGCCCCCGTTTACAAGCGGGACGACTTCGTGCCCGGTCAGACCATCCCCGGCCCCTGCATCTGCGAGCAGATGGATACCACGCTGGTGGTTCCCGAAGGCTGGACCATTCATGTGGACGGCTATCACAACCTGAAGATCAAGGATGAGGTGAACTGAGATGGCAAAGAAAATTGATACCGTCACCGTTGAGGTGGTTCGCAACCTGCTCATGTCCATTGCGGAGGAGACCTACGGCATCATCGTGCGCAGCGCCTACTCCACCAACATGAAGGAGCGGCGGGACGTCTGCACCGCTGTGATTGACCCGGACGGCAACAGCGTGGCCCAGGTGGAAAGCCTGGCCGCCCTGCTGGGCAGTATGCTGAGCGTGGTGCCCGGCATCTACGAGAAGTTCGGCCGTGAAAACGTTAAGCCCGGCGATATGTTCATCGCCAACGACCCCTACCACGGCGGCGGCAACCATCTGCCCGACATCGTGATCGCGGCCCCCGCCTTTGTGGGTGAAAAGCTGGTTGGCTGGATCGCCAACATCGCTCATCACTCCGACATCGGCGGCAAGGTGCCCGGTTCTACCTCCGGCGACGCCGACGGCCTGTTCCAAGAGGGCATCCGCATTCCCGTGATCCGCATCCGGGAGAACGGCAAGATCATTCCCAGCGTCATGGATCTGCTGCTGGACAACACCCGCGTTCCCCAGGAGCGCGAGGGCGACCTGACCGCGCAGATGTCTGCCAACCTGATCGGCGTGCAGCGCATTCAGGAGGCCTACGCCCGCTACAACGACACCCTCATCGACTGCATGAAGGAACTGGTAAGCTACTCCGAACGCCGCGTGCGCGCGGTGGTGGCCGGCCTGCCCGACGGTGAGTACAGCTTTACCGACTATGTGGACGGCTGCGGCGACAAGTACCCCGATCCCCTGCCCATCAAGGTCAAGGTGACCATCAAGGGCGACGATTTGACCTTCGACTTCACCGGCACTGCGGACCAGATCAAGGCCCCCATCAACGTGCCGTATCCCTGCACCAAGGCGGCGGTGTTCTTCTCGGTGAAAGCCCTGATGGGCGACGACATCCCCGCCAACGAGGGCATCAACCGGGCCATCAAGATCATCGCCCCCAAGGGCTGCATCGTGAACCCCACCGAGCCCAGCCCCATCGGCGCGCAGATTGACTGCCAGCAGCGCATTCCCGACGCCATCTTCGGCGCGCTGGCCCCCGTCTTCCCGGACACCGTGGTTACCGCCGGCAACGGCGCCTGCACCACCACCATTCTGGCTGGTGACGGCGCCATCGGTACCGACAGTGTGTTCATCTTCCACGAGGTCATCGCGGGCGGCGGCGGTGCAAGCCGCCATTACGACGGCCTGTCCGGCGTGCAGGTGAACATGACCAACACCTCCAATATGCCCATCGAGGCCACCGAGATGGAGTTCACCAAGATTCTGGCCCGCAAGTACGAGCTGAAGAAGGACACCGGCGGCGCAGGCGAAATGCGCGGCGGCCTGGGCATCGAGCGCGAGCTGGAGATCATGCAGGACGATGTGCTGTACACCGGCCTGGGCGACCGCCATAAGTTCCATCCCTGGGGCCTGGCGGGCGGCAAGGAAGGCGCTTCCGGCGCGTTCTACCATGTGGCCGTGGCCGACGGCAGCGTGACCCGCATGGGCCACAAGACCACCAGCCGCCCCATGAAGAAGGGCGACATCATCCGGGTCGTTACTCCCGGTGCGGGCGGATACGGCGACCCGAAGAAGCGCCCCGCCGAGAAGGTGCTGAAGGACGTGATTGAGCAGAAAGTCTCGATTGAGGCCGCCAAGAGCGAATACGGCGTGGTCATCACCACCGCCGACGGCATTCACTATGAGGTGGACGAGACCGCAACCGCCGCCCTGCGCTGAGCCTGGGCCTGAAAATAAGAAAGTGAGGAACTCCCAATGATCAAGGGTATGCAAGAAGTTATTCAGGTGATGGAAAAGGCCAAGGCCGATCTGGAAGCAAACGGCGGCCTGAAGCAGGTTGTGTTCGTGGCCTGCGGCGGTTCCTTCGCCTCGTCCTATCCTGCCCGCTACCTGCTGAACCAGGAGGGCACCATTCGGGTGCAGGGCTACAACGCCAGCGAGTTTGTGAACGCCACTCCCCGCAACATTGATAAGAACACCCTGGTGATCGGCACCTCCACCAAGGCCACCGCCGAGACCGTGGAGGCCATCCGCGTGGCCAACGAGAAGGGCGCCGTCACCGTGGGCCTGAGCGGCTACCCCGATAGCCTGACCGCCCAGACCGCCCGCTATTACATCACCTACTACCACGCCGACGAGTGGTATCAGGACCCCACCCTGGTGCACTGCAACAGCCAGGGCACCGCGCTGAAGATCGCCTTCTGGCTGCTGAAGGAGTACTGCGGCTACACCCATTACGAGGCCGCTCTGGAAGCCTTTGAGAAGATGCCGGAGATCTACGGCAAGGCCTACCAGCAGGTCAAGGAAGATGCCGCCAAGTTTGCCATGACCTACAAGGATGACAAGGTTTGGAACGTGATGAGCAGCGGCGCTGCCTGGGAGGTTTCGTACAGCGATGCGTTCTGCTTCTTCCAGGAGATGCAGACCGTGCATTGCGTGCCCATCCATTCCGGCGAGTACTTCCATGGCGCCTTCGAGACCTGCGACAAGGATCTGGCCATTCTGCTGTTCAAGAGCGTGGGCCGCACCCGCCCCGTGGACGAGCGGGCCGAGCGCTTCCTGAACAAGTTTGCGGGCCATCACTGGATCATCGATGCCCAGGAGCTGGGCCTGGGCGAGCTGGATGAGAGCGTGGCCGAGTACTTCAACGCCATGCTGCTGCATCCCATCTCCAAGCAGTTCATCTCCGCCATGGGCGATGTGCGGATGCACCCCATGACCTACCGCCGCTATATGTGGAAGTTCAACTATTGATCGTTTTCCCGTTTTTCCAGGATGCCTTTTGGCTTTTCCTGAACTCCTGCCCGGTCTCCTCCCTCTCCGGCCGGCGCGGGTCTTGCATACAAAAAGCAGAGGGCCTGCTCACAGCCGCCGCCGCGGCAGGGCCGGCCCCTGCTTTTTTATTTTGTGCAGGGCGAAGCCGAACGGGCAAAATCGCCCGCTTTATTTTCGTAAGGGCATGGAAAAGTTGTTGCGAAAAATGGAAAAAACGACTATAATTTATAAAGGAAATCAGACAGAGTGACGAGAGGGCGGCGTTGTGTGAGAAGCCGCCGGCGCTCTGCCTGTTTGAGGAGGAGAGAGATTCATGGATCGTATCCCTGCCACAAAATGGTGGCCCCGCATTGCGGCCTATCTGGTGCTGCTGGCGGCGTTCAACCTGTTCTGCTTTTTGGGGCAGAGCCGGAGGGACGATGTATTCTGGCTGTGCTATTCCTTTGTAACGCTGGCGTTCGGCGTTCGGCTGGTCAGCCTGACCGATTGGCTTTCGCCCCAGGAGGGCGACGGCAAGGGCCTGCCCATGGTGCGCTGGTATTTCTGGGGTGCGCTGGCGGCCGGGCTGGTGCTGCTGTACTGGCCGGGCGTGACCTTCCGCATGGCCATGGGCGTGCAGGTGATGATTCCGTTCCTGTACGGCGCGGTGCTGTTTCTGGTTACCACCACCCATGTGGAGGGCAGCAGTGAGCCCATTGTGGAGGACAGCAACCTGGTGTGGATCGAATCCTGCGTGGCGGAGCTGGCCATCGGCGCGACTGACCGCCGTTTGATGGACCGGCTGCTGGAGATGTGCGAGCGCATCGGCCAGAGCAACCGCCGTGCCACCGTGCTGGCCGAGGATATGGATCAGCGGCTGCTGCACGAGCTGGAGACCCTGCAGAACCAGTGCTACAAGCGGGAGGTGGACAATGCCATTGCCACCTGCGCCCGCATGACCCAGCTGCTCAAGCACCGGGAGGAGGTTTTGCAGGGCCTGTCCCTGCAGGCGACCCAGGCAGCCCCGGCGGCTTCGAAGTGACGCAGCTTGATCGGCAAACAAAAACGCGATGCAGAATTCTGCATCGCGTTTTTTGCTGCCGGGGGGCAGCTGTATGGCCGGGAAGGCTTATTGGTTCTGCTTGCGCCGCTCCAGATAGTCGTTCAGGTCGGCGTTGCGGATGTCGGTAATGAACATATGGCCGGGGGCGTGGGTGATCACAATGGGGGGCTTGGCGTTTTCCACGGCAGCCTGGGGGGTCACGCCGCAGGGCCAGAACACCGGGATCTCCCCTTCCCGGATCTCCACCGGGTCGCCGTAGTCCGGCTTCATCACGTCGGCCACGCCGATGGCTTCCGGGTGGCCGATCTGCACCGGGGCGCCGTGTACGTTGGGCATGGCGGCGGTGATCTCATAGGCGCGCCGGGCTTGCCCGGGGGTCATGGGGCGCATACTGCACACCATGGGGCCTTCAAACGGGCCGGCCTTTTTGGTGGCGATGCTGGTTTTGAACATGGGCACATTGCAGCCCTGCTCAATGTGCCGCACGGGAATGCCCGCGGCCAGCAGCGCCTCTTCAAAGGAGAAGCTGCACCCGATCAAAAAGCCCACATAGCCCTCCTTCCAGTAGGCGGAGGCATCGGTCAGCTCTTTGGTGAACACGCCGTTCTCATACACCCGGTAGCGGGGAATGTCGGTGACAAGGCTGGCCCCCTCGCCCATGGCGTGGGTGATGGGGCTGCCCTTCACGATTTCCAGCACCGGGCAGGGGAAGGGATTCAGGCGGGTGTACTCCTCAAAATCGGCGGCGTACTCCGGCGGCAGAATGACCAGGTTGGCCTGAGCGTAACCGGCGCACATACCTGCCGTGGGGAAGTCGATCTCACCCCGGCGGATGGCAGCCCGCACCTGGGCGGGGGTCTGGTGGATGTAAGGGGTAATGTCAAAAGCCATGGTTGGCTCCTTTCTGGTTGCGGCAAAGCGGAAAAAACGGCGGGCGGATTCAGGCAGCGGGAAAAGCCGGGAGGGCTTTCCACAGCGGAAGGCTCCGATTGTGGAAAACGGGCGGCTTACCCCTTTACCACATCGGCCAGCAGGGCCAGCGCGCCCCGTTGGAAGTGCAGGGCCTGCTGGGCGGCCTGAACGCTTACTGCCTCAAAGCGGACCTTGTCCCCGGCCTTCAGCTGGGCCAGAAGGCGGAAGTCTGCCGAGATGACGGTGGCGATCTTCGTGTAGCCGCCGGTGGTCTGCCGATCGGCCCCCATGAGGATGGGCTTGCCGCTGCCGGGCACCTGAATGGCCCCGAAGGCGATGCCGTCCGAAATGATGTCGCCGCCGTTTTTGTGCTGGATGGCCGGGCCGTCCATGCGGCAGCCCATGCGGTCAAACTCGTTGGTCACGGTGTATTCGCTGCCCAGGAAGGTGGCCACCCCCTCGGGGGTGAACGCGTCGTCCTGGGGGCCGAGCACCACGCGGAGGGTGTACACCGGCCGGGGCACGAACTCCGGCGCAATGGCCCGCTGGTGCAGGTTGGCGTAACCGGCCACCGGGGCGCGCAGGCCCAGCACGTCCCCCTTTTGCAGCTTGCGGCCCTCAAAGCCGCCGATGGCGGCCTTCATGTAGGTGGAGCGGCTGCCCATTACAAGGGGAATGTCCAGCCCACCGGCAAAGGCGATGTAGGCCCGGCAGCCTGCCTTGGGCGCCCCAAAGCGCAGGGTCTGCCCGGCCTTGACGGCCAGGGCGGCGTAGGCGGGCACGGGCTGGCCGTCCAGCGTGGGCGAAAGGTCGCCGCCGGTGACGGCAATGACCTCGTCCGTCTCAAATTTCAGCTGCGGCCCCATGAGGGTACACTCCAGCACGGCCTCGCCCTGGGGGTTGCCCACCAGAATGTTGCCGATGGCGGCGGCCCGAGGGTCCATCACGCCGGAGACCGACACGCCGAACTGCTGGTAGCCCATCCGGCCCAGGTCCTGCACGGTGGTCAGCAGGCCGGGGTTCAGCACGGTAATGCTCATTGTGCGCCCTCCTCTCTGGCGTGGCAGCGGCAGGTGTAGCCCTCGCCCGCCTCCAGCGCGGCGATGCGGTCGTACTCCGCCTGGTCAATGGGGTAAAAATGGATGTACTGTCCGGCTTTGGGCAGGATGGGTACGGCCCGGTGGGGGTCGTACATCCGCACCGGGGTGCGGCCGATGAGCTGCCAGCCGCCGGGGGAAGCAATGGGGTATACGCCGGTCTGGCTGCCGGCAATGCCCACCGAGCCGGCCGGGATGGAGACCCGGGGCTGGGCCAGGCGGGGGGTGTTCAGGCGCTCATCCAGCCCGCCCAGATAGGTAAAGCCGGGGGTGAAGCCCAGCATATAGATGAGGTATTCGGGCTTGGTGTGCCGGGCGATGACCTCTTCGGGGGTCAGGCCCGCGTGCTCGGCCACAAAGGCCAGGTCCGGCCCGGCCTCGCCGCCGTACAGAACCGGAATCTCCAGCACCTGGCTGGGGGGCAGGGCGATCTGATCCAGCCCGCCCAGCACCGCCGTCAGGCGGGCCGTGAGGGCCGCATAGCCGATGACCTCCGGGTTGTAGTGGATCATCATGCTGCGGTAGGTGGGCACCAGCTCGGTCACGCCGGGGATGGCCGCGGCCTCCAGTGCCAGGCCGAAGGCCCGGATGCGCCGGTTGATGGCCTCGCTGATCTCGCTGCCGAATTCCACCGAGAGCGAGGTGTCGCCGGTGAGCAGAAAACGGGGCTGTTCCATAACCTGTGCCTCCTTACACGATCTGGGCGATGGGGGCGATGGTCACGCCCTCGGCTTCCAGCTTGGCCCGGATGCGCCGGACAAACTCCACCGCGTCCGGGTTGTCGCCATGCACGCAGATGGAGTGGGCCTCGATGGTCACCTCTTCGCCGGTGATGGCCGTGACCTTGCCCTCTTTTACCATGCGCACGGTGCGGGCAATGGCCTCGTCCGCGTCGTGAATCACCGCGCCGGGCTTGGAGCGGGGCACCAGGCTGCCGTCGGCCTGGTAGGCACGGTCGGCAAACACCTCACTGGCCACCCGCAGCCCGGCGGCCCGGCCTGCGCTCAGCAGCTTGCTGCCCGCAAGCCCCAGCAGGATCACGTTCTTGTCCACCGAGGCAATGCCCTCGGCAATGCCGGCGGCCAGGGCTTCGTCCTTGGCGGCCATGTTGTACAGGGCGCCGTGGGGCTTCACGTGCTGCAGGGGCACCCCGTGGGCGGCGCAGAAGGCCAGCAGCGCGCCCATCTGGTACTGCACATAGGCCTTGGCCTCGGCGGGGGTGCACACCAGATTCCGGCGGCCAAAGCCCATCAGGTCGGGGTAGCCGGGGTGCGCGCCCACGGCCACGCCCGCCGCTTTGGCGGCGGCCACGGTTTTGTCCATCACCAGCGGGTCGCCCGCATGGTAGCCGCAGGCCACGTTGACCGAGGAGACGTACTGCACCACCTGGCTGTCCAGCCCGATGGTGTATGCGCCGAAGCTCTCGCCCAGATCGCTGTTCAAGTCTACTTTGTACATAAAAAGAACCTCCTTGCCGGGGCGGCGTGCGCCGCCGGATGTAGTTTCTGCGCCGGATGAATGCGCTGCGCCCGCCCGGCGGTGTTGACAGCCGCCCCGGCGGGTGAGGTATAATAAATTGGTTTTACTTGCACGGGGACGGTCGAATCCCGGCCGCAGGGCCGCCGCCGCTTGGGGCGGCGATGCACGGAAGAGCCCATCCGAAGATGATTTCTTTATTCTGGTTATACCACGCCCCGGCGGGTTTGGCCAATGCTTTTTCCGGCCGGGAAGCATAACCAAAGTGTTATAGACGGCGCGCGAGTGCGCCCACGGAGAGGAGCCGCCATGAACATCAACATGCTGGAGTATCTGGCCGCCATTGAACAGTACGGCAGCCTGTCGGAGGCGGCCAGGCACCTGTACGTCTCCCAGCCCTACCTGAGCCGTCTGGTGCGCCAGGCCGAGCAGGAGTATGGACTGACCATTTTTACCCGCGGGCGGGAGGGGCTGTGCCCCACCGAACAGGGCCGCCTGTTTTTGCAGATGGCCCGGGACCTGGCCGCTCAGGCCCAGCAGTTCCGCCGCACCTTTCAGGCCGCGGGCGGCGCGGCCAGCTTGCGCATCGCAGCCTTCCCCTCCACCTATGGGGTGGACGCCTTTCTGCAGCTGCTGGCGGAAAATCCGGACCGGACGCTGCGGCTGGGCTATGAGGAACAGTCCTCCGTGCAGGTGGTGCAGCAGGTGCACACCCGCCAGGCCGATTTGGGCATTCTGTTTTTGAAGGAGCGCAACCGGGTGTCCAACGAGGCGTTTTTCCACGCCCGGCGCATTGCCCTGCAGCGGGTGGCCTCCACCCGGATGCACCTGCTTCTGCGGGCGGGGCACCCGCTGACCCGAATGCCCGGCTTTGGGCTGGAAGAGCTGTACCGGTACGGGCTGGTGATGTTCCGCTCCCAGCCGGGCACCGGGGTGTACAGCCTGGAAGACGGCTATTACAACGACGTTTCACTGGCGGACCTGCTGGAGTTCGACCGGTTCCGGCAGGTGATCTCGGTGCGCAGCCGGGCCACCATGCACAACCTGCTGGCCCAGACGGACTGCATTGCCCTGGGCAACCAGATCGAGGGGGAAGAACTGGCGGAGTTCGGCCTGTGCTTTCTGCCCTTCCCCTACCCTCCCCACACCCAGGACCCGGAGGGCTACAACAACAGCCTGTACTGCATTCACCTGAAAGACCAGCCCCTCTCCCCGATGGGGCAGCGGTACGTGGAGTGTCTGAAGCGGGTGTGTGGGGTGCGGGCATAAAAAGAGCCCCCGCCGGGTAGGGAATCCGGCGGGGGCGGAAAGGGATGTGCCGGCGCTCGAGGGAAGGCCGGCGCGGGAAAGGCTCAGAACACATAGACGGAAATGCCCATAAACAGGAACTGCAGCACCACCATGATGAAGAACAGCGGTGTGATGAATCGGTACCACCGGTTCAGGGGGATGCCCATCAGGCCGCACTGCAGCGAGCAGTTGGTGGGCCAGAACATATCCGAAAAACCGTCGCCGAAGCAGTAGGCCAGCACGGCGGTCTGGCGGCTCAGGCCCACAATGTCGGCCACCGGGGCCATGATGGGCATGGTGATGGTGGCCTGGCTGGACGAGCCGTCGATGAAGAAATTGATGAGGCTCTGAAGTACCAGCATACCGATGGCGGAAAGCACCGGGTTTGAGGTTTTCAGAAGCGAGGACAGGGCATGAACGATGGTGTCGGAGATCATGGCCTCCTGCATGGTGATGAGAATGCCCCGGGTAAAGCCGATGATGAGAATGGAGGGCACCACGCTTTTGGTGGACTCGATGAAATCCTGCATCACCTGGGTCAGGCTGCTGCCGCCGGCCACGCCCACCACGAACATCATGGCCAGGAACATGGCGGAAAGCTCGTCAATGTACCAGCCCAGGCAGGTGGTGCCGTACAGCATGATGCCGATGGTGCCCACAAACAGCACCAGGCACAGCCGGCGCCGCCCGGTCATGGCCACATCGGTGGGGTCACCGGCCATTTGCAGCGGCTCCACCTCGTCGCAGTTGTACAGCACCGATTTTGTGGGGTCGGCCTTTACCATGCGGGCGTAGCGCATCACGTACCAGATGGCCACCCCTTCAAACACCACAAATACGATGGCCCGGAACCACACGCCGGAGTTCAGGGGAACCTCGGCGATGGTCTGGGCAATGCCCACCGAAAATGGGTTCACCGTGGCGGAGGCAAAACCGGTGGCCACGCCCACGTACACCACCACGCCGCCCACCAGCGTATCGTATCCCAGGGCTGCCATGATGCCCGCAAAGACGGGCACCAGGCCGTAGGTCTCCTCAAAAATGCCCAGGGTGGAGCCCAACAGGCCGAACAGAACCATGCCCACCGGGATGAGCAGCTGGGTGCGGTCGCCCACCAGCCGGATGAGGGCGTGAACGGCGGCATGCAGCGTGCCGTTTTTGTTCAGCATATACACAAAGCCATAGGCAAACACGACCAGGAACAAGATGTTTGCCGCACTTACATATCCCCGATAAACCGAAAGGAAAATATCGAAGAGCCCTGGCTGTTTTCCCGCCACATAATGGAAGCTGTCCGGCAGAACAACGGTTCGCTTGGTGGCTTCGTCAAATACGCGGTCATATTGACCGGAGGGAATCACATAAGCCATGACCACCACAGCCAGCAGGATCATGGTCAGCAGGACATAGGTGTGCGGCAGCTTGATATGGAGCAGTTTGTCCTTCCACTTTGTGCGTTTCAGCATATGGGTTCTCCTTCAATGAAGACGTGCCGGGCCCGTGCCGTTACGTCGAAGGGATGGGCATTCCACAGCACCAGGTCGGCGTCCTTGCCCACCTGCAGGGAACCCTTCCGGTCGTCGATGCGCAGCACCTGGGCCGGATTCAGGGTCACCGCCTTCAGCGCCTCGACCTGGTCCATGCCGTAGCGGGCGGCCATTTCGGCGTAGGTGGGCAGATAGTACAGCGGGGTCACATCGTGGTCGGCGGTCAGGCACACCTTCACGCCCGCCCGGCTGAGCACCCCGGCCGTTTCAAAGCTCTTGGCCCACACCTCGTTTTTGGAGGCGCAGCCCATGCTGGGGCCAACAATGGCGGGGTAGCCGCTTTTGGCGATGTAGTCGGCCACGGCGATGCCGTCGGTGCAGTGGATGAGCACCACGTCCAGATCGTATTCCTTGCCGATGCGGATGGCGGTGCAGATGTCGTCCGACCGGTGCACGTGCAGATGCAGGGGCATCTTCTTTTCCAGCACCAGAGCCATGTTTTCCATGCCGGGGTCTTTCCGGAAATGGCTGCCGTTCTTCTGGGCCTGGGCACGGTCGTACTGATATTCCTTGGCGTCCTCCAGGCACTTGCGCAGGGTGTAGGCAACGCCCATGCGGGAGGCGAAGCCGTGCTTGGCGGTTTTGGGGTTTTCGCCCAGCGCGCCCTTCATGGCGGCATGGCGCAGAACGATCATCTCATCGGCCACGGTGCCCTTGAGCTTGGCCACTGAGCACACGCCGCCGATCACGCCGTCGCTGCCGGGGCAGACCAGCACGCTGGTAACGCCCGCCCTGGCCGAGCGCTCCACCGCCCGGTCAAAGGGATACATACCGTCCAGCACTTCCAGATGAGGGGTCAGCGCGTCGGAATAATCGCAGCAGTCATCGCCGATGGAACCCATGCCCTCCTCGCTGATGAGCAGGTGGCTGTGTGCGTCGATCAGGCCGGGGGTGATGTAGCTTCCGGAGGCATCCAGCACGTCCTCTCCGGCCTGCGGGGCCAGGGACGGAGCCATCTCGGTGATCTTGCTGCCGCGCACACGGATATCTTCCATTGTAAAGCAGCCTTTATCAAAATCCAATACCAGTCCGCCTTTGATAAGCATAGAAAAAATACTCCTTTTTTGTGATGATGCACAAATAGACGGCAGGCCGAAGCCGCCGCCTATCTGTGACGAGGTTGTATAGGATCAGTACCCGATGAACACGGCTGCCGTGATAAAGACGAATTCCATCACGAAGAGAATGCCGAACAGGGGAGTGATGAACTTGTACCATTTGTTGATGGGCACGCCCATGAGGCCGCAGCACAGGGCGCAGGCCGTGGGCCAGAAGATGTCTGCAAAGCTGTGGCCCAGCTGATACGCCAGAACCGCGATGGAGCGGCTCATACCCACCAGCTCCGCAGCGGGAGCCAGGATGGGCATGGTGATGGTGGCGGCAGAGGTGGAGCCGTTGATGAACAGCTTGACGATGTTTTCGATGATGACCATGCCGTAGGCCGCCACATAGGTGCCGGTGCCGCTCAGCAGGCCCACCAGACCGTGAACGATGGTGTCGGTGATCATGCCCTGCTTCATCAGGATGAGAATGCCGCGGGTGAAGCCGACCACCAGCATGGAGGAGACCATGGACTTGGTGGATTCGATGAAGGTTTTGCAGATGTCGGTGGCGGAGTAGCCGCTGAGAATGCCGGCCACCACCATGGCCATGAAGAAGAAGGCGCTGATCTCGTCAATGTACCAGCCCAGGTTCAGGATGGCGTAGAAGAGGAACAGCAACACGCCGAAGAACTCCACCAGGCACAGGATCTGGCGGGTGCTCATCTTGGCGGTCTGCAGCTCATCAATGGAGCGGGCCTGGATGCCGTCCAGATCGCTGCCGTACAGAACGGACTTCTTGGGGTCCTTTTTCACTTTGCGGGCGTAGGCCATCACATACAGAATGGCGATGGCTTCGGTGACCGCGAAGATGACCCAGCGGAAGCCCATGCCGGAGTACAGGGGAACCTCGGCGATGTCCTGGGCGATGGCGATGGTGTAGGGGTTGGTGGTGCCGGCGGCGTAGCCGATGGACACACCAAGGAAAATGACCGCGCCGCCCACAACGGCGTCATACCCAAGCGCCATGAAGATGCCCACGAACACTGGGAACAAGCCGTAGACCTCCTCGTAAATGCCCATGGTGGAGGCCATGATGCCCAGAATCAGCATGGTGACCGGGATGAGCAGCTGCACATTGTTGCCGAATTTTTTTACCAGCGTGCCAAGCGCCGCATCCATGGTGCCGTTCTTGGTGAGGATGTACACAAAGCCGTAGGCAAACACGATCAGGAACATGATGTCCGCCGCGTCCACATAACCGGCCTCCAGCGCCAGGAACATATCGAAGATGCCGGGGGCATCCACGTCGTCCACGTACTCGAAAGAGTCGGCCACAACGATGTTCTTGCCGCTAACCGGGTCCTCTACCCGCTCGTACTGCCCGGCGGGGATGATGTGGGTGAGCACCAGTACCAAGGCCATGATGGTGATCAGGATGACATAGGTATGGGGCATCTTGAAGTTTTTCAGCTTTTCTTTGATACCAGCCATAAATTTTTTGGCTCCTTTCGATTCCTTCTGCAAGTAAAACGACGCACCCGCGGCAAGAAAAACCGATGCAGCGAAAAATATTCTGCCGCGCGGGGCTTGTGCGGGGGCGCCTTGAATGGTATACTCAAAGCATACACCTTCAAGCGGCTTGAAGGTCAAGAGCGCGGGCGACACTTTGGACAAGTGCCCAAGAATGGGGAGCGGAAAATGGGAAAAACGCCGGAGAAAGAGGGTTACAGCATCGGAGAAGTGGCCGATCTGCTTCAGGTCGCCACATCAAAACTGCGCCATTGGGAGGCCATGAACCTGTTTTCGGTGGAAAAACAGCCGAATCACTACCGCTGCTACGATATGGCCGATGTGGTGAACATTGCCGAGGTGCTCACCTACCGGGAGCTGGGGTTCCCCATCAGCCGCATTGAGGAGATGCGCCGCGCGGACGTGGCGGACTACGAGCAGCTGCTGCGCCTTTCCCGGGCGGAGCTGCACAAAAAGCTGGAGGAATACCGGAGCATCCTGAAGCGGATGGACCGGCAGCGGGCAGCCGTCCGGGACCTGAAAAAGCTGGACGCCGGCTGGCCGCGGGCCGAGGCGGTTCCCTTTGAGCGGGTGGTGAAGTTCGACTATTCGGACGCGGTGAACATCCGCCGGTACATTCATGAGCCGGCTTTGTATGTGCGCTATTTCGACACGCGGGATCTCTCCACCGAGACGCGGGGCATTGCGGCCGACCCGGCGGCGCCGGGGCAGACGCTGTGGGCCGCCGACACCCGGCCCGCCCGGCCGGGCTGGGACACGGTGGCCTTTCCCATCCGGGAAAAACCGGACCGGGATTATGTGACCGACCTGCCCGATTCGCTGGAAACGCTGCGTGCGCGCTGGCACACCGGGGTGCTGCTGGCGCAGTATGTGTTTACCGCCTATGAAAACGGCGAACGAACGGATTTTTATAAGGGATACCTGGAGGTGCAGCCCCGGTGAGGGGCGGCCCGGAACGCAAAACGAGCCTTCCCATTTGGGAAGGCTCGTTTGCGGTTGGTGAGCTTTACTGATTCCGGTTGCCCCAGCCCCACACAAAGGCGGCGGCAAAACCGGCCAGCAGACTGAACATCCAAAGTTTCATTGCACGCATCCTCCTGACTTGAAGAACACAAAGGGCGCACCCCGGCCGGATGGCGGTGGGTGCGCCCGAAGCTTTGTTACTGATTCACGCCATCGGGGTGGTACTCCTTGCAGGTGCACTTCTTCCACTTCAGGCCGCTGCCGCAGGGGCAGGGATCGTTGCGGCCAATCTTCACCACCCGGCGGGGGGCTTCCCCCTTCTGGCCCTGGCCGGTCTGGCCGTTGGCGCGGCTGGGTACCGCGCCCTCGCCGGTGGGCTTGGCCACCTGCTCCCGCTTGGGGGCCTCGGGGGTGCGCAGCTCCACGGTGAGCAGCATCTTCACGGTGTCCTCGCGGATGCTCTCCACCATGGCGTCGAACATCTCAAAGCCCTCGATGCGGTACTCCACCACAGGGTCCTTCTGGCCGTAGCTGCGCAGGGCGATGCCCTGGCGCAGCTGATCCATATTGTCGATGTGGTCCATCCACTTCAGGTCCACGTTGCGCAGCAGGCAGATGCGCTCCACCTCACGCATGATGGGGGCGCCGTAGCGCTGCTCCTTGATGGCGAGGATCTTTTTGCCCCGCTCCAGCAGCAGGTTTTCCACATCCTCCCGCTTCAGGTCGTTCAGCTGCTCGGTGGTGTAGTGGAAGTCGCTCTCTACGCACAGCCAGCCCAGATAGTGGCGGCGCAGGGCGGCAAAGTCCCAATCCTCGGCCACGTCGCCGGCCAAGAAGGCGGCCACGCTGGCCTTGATGCTGTCCTCCATCATCTGGTGCAGGCTGGCGCTCACGTCCTCGCCGTTCAGCACCTTGCGGCGCTGGCCGTAGATGATCTCGCGCTGCTGGTTCATCACGTCGTCGTACTGCAGCACGTTTTTGCGGATGGAGAAGTTCCGGGCTTCCAGCTTCTTCTGGGCGCTCTCGATGGTGGAGGTGAGCATCTTGTTCTCGATGGGGGTGTCCTCATCCAGATTCAGGGTGTCCATCAGGGCCTGCACCCGGTCGCCGCCGAACAGGCGCAGCAGGTCGTCCTCCAGGCTGAGGAAGAAGCGGGAAGCGCCGGGGTCGCCCTGACGGCCGGAACGGCCGCGCAGCTGGTTGTCAATGCGGCGGCTCTCGTGCCGCTCCGTGCCGATGATGAACAGGCCGCCCGCGGCGCGCACCTCTTCGGCCTCGGCGCTGATGGCGGGCTGGTACTCGGCCAGCAGGGCCTCAAACCGGGCCCGGGCGGCCAGAATGTCCTCGTTGTCGGTCTCGCCGTGGCCGTCCGCCTCGGCGATCTGCTCCTCGGTAAAGCCCTCGGCCCGCATCTTGGTTTTGGCCAGATAGGGGGCGTTGCCGCCCAGCACGATGTCGGTGCCGCGGCCGGCCATGTTGGTGGCGATGGTCACGGCGCCCTTCTTGCCGGCCTGGGCCACGATCTCGGCCTCGCGCTCGTGGTTCTTGGCGTTCAGCACGTTGTGGGGTACGCCCTTGGCCTTCAGCAGGCGGCTGAGAAGCTCGCTCTTCTCGATGCTCACGGTGCCCACCAGCACGGGCTGGCCCTTGGCGTGGCACTCCACCACCTGCTCGATGACGGCGTTGTACTTGCCCTTGACGGTTTTGTACACCACGTCGTGCATATCCTGCCGCTGGCGGGGGCGGTTGGTGGGTACGGTGACGATGTTCAGGCCGTAGATCTCGCTGAACTCGTCGGCCTCGGTGCTGGCGGTACCGGTCATACCGGCCAGCTTTTCGTACATACGGAAGTAGTTCTGGAAGGTGACGGTGGCCAGCGTTTTGCTCTCGGCGGCGACCTTCACGCCCTCCTTGGCCTCAATGGCCTGGTGCAGGCCCTCGTTGTAGCGGCGGCCGATCATCAGGCGGCCGGTGAACTCGTCCACGATGATAACCTCGCCGTCCCGCACCACATAGTCGATGTCCCGCTTCATCACGCCGCGGGCCTTGATGGCCTGGTTGATGTGGTGCAGCAGGGTCATGTTGTCGGCATCGGTGATGTTCTCCACCCCGAAGAAGGCCTCGGCCTTCTTGATGCCCTCCTGGGTGAGGGTGGCGGTGCGGCGCTTTTCGTCCACCACGTAATCGCCGTCGACCTGGGCGTCCTGATCTTCCTTGTCGTCCAGCTCGGTGACGACGCTCTTCTTCAGGCGGCTGGCGAACTGGTCGGCCTTCTGGTACAGGGCGCTGGAGTCGCCGCCGCTGCCGCTGATGATCAGGGGGGTGCGGGCCTCGTCGATGAGGATGGAGTCCACCTCATCGACGATGGCGTAGGCGTGGCCGCGCTGCACCATCTGCTCCTTCTGCACCACCATGTTGTCGCGCAGGTAGTCAAAGCCGAACTCGTTGTTGGTGCCGTAGGTGATGTCCGCCCGGTAGGCGGCCTTGCGGCCCTCGGCGGTGACGCCGTGCACCACCAGGCCCACGGTCAGGCCCATAAAGCGGTACAGTTTGCCCATCCACTCCGAGTCGCGCCGGGCCAGGTAATCGTTTACCGTGACCACATGGACGCCCTTGCCGGCCAGTGCGTTCAGATAAACGGGCAGGGTGGCCACCAGGGTTTTGCCTTCGCCGGTCTGCATCTCGGCGATGCAGGCCCGGTGCAGCACGATGCCGCCGGTGATCTGCACGGGGAAATGCTCCATGCCCAGCACCCGGCGGCTGGCCTCGCGGCAGGCGGCGAAGGCGTCGGGCAGAATGTCGTCCAGGGTTTCGCCGTCGGCCAGACGCTGCTTCAGCGCGGGGGTGACGGCCTGGAGCTCTTCGTCGCTCAGGACCTCATAGTGGGGCTTCAGGTCCAGCACCTTCTGGGTGATGGGCTGAATGCGCTTCAGCTCCTTATCCGAAAAGGTGCCGAACAGTTTGGTAATCAAAGACATGCTTGTTTCCACCTCAGCTGGGGCGGCCGGAACGGGGTGCAGCCCCGCCGGAACGCCGATCGATTCATCGGCCCGGACGGTTCGCCGGGCCAGTGTGAAAATTGTCAGAACGGTTCGGGCGGCACTGCGTAAATTCCGCGCAGGATGCGGTGCTGCCCGATTTAATGTCAGTATGTATCATAATACACCGCGCAGACGGAGCGTGTCAAACCGTGAGGTGTGGCCAAATTGTAAATCTGCGGGCGTTTTGGGCCGCCCGCTTCCTTTTTAATGGGAATATCTATGAGAAAAACTCTGCCGTGCAGAAAGCAGGCCCCAAATGTCCAGCAAAAGTGCGGGAAAAGGGGTTGATGTCTTGACACCTGTATGGTATGATAACAGGCGTGCCCGCTGCGGCGGGCCATATTCAGGGCCGGCAAAGGCCTGAACCGCTGCGGCGGGCCGTTTTGGGGCGGCGCGCCGCAAAAAAGAAGAGGAAATTATTATGGAAGGCATCAAAGCATTTCTGAAACGAAAAAACATTGAAATTTCGGCCAAGCGCTACGGCATTGACGCGCTGGGCGCCATGGCACAGGGCCTGTTTGCCTCGCTGCTCATCGGCACCATCATCAACACCGTGGGCACCCAGTTCGGCATCGGCTTTCTCACTCAGGCCGTGGTGACCGTGGGCAGCGGCGAAAAGGCCGTGGCGTACACCGTGGGCGGCCTGGCCAGCGCCATGAGCGGCCCCGCCATGGCCTGCGCCATCGGCTACGCGCTGCAGGCACCCCCGCTGGTGCTGTTCAGCCTGATCACCGTGGGCTTTGCCTCCAACGCGCTGGGCGGCGCAGGCGGCCCTCTGGCGGTGCTGTTTGTGGCCATCCTTGCGGCGGAAGCCGGCAAGGCCGTGAGCAAGGAAACCAAGATCGACATTCTGGTTACCCCGCTGGTGACGATTTTTGTGGGCGTGGCCCTCTCGGCCTGGTGGGCCCCGGCCATCGGCAGGGCGGCCAGCTCCATCGGCGGCATCATCATGTGGGCCACCGAGCTGCAGCCCTTCTTCATGGGCATTGTGGTGTCGGTGATCATCGGCGTGGCCCTCACCCTGCCCATCTCGTCCGCCGCCATCTGCGCAGCGCTGGGCCTGACGGGCCTGGCCGGCGGTGCGGCCGTGGCCGGCTGCTGCGCCCAGATGGTGGGCTTTGCCGTGATGAGCTATAAAGAAAACGGCGTGGGCGGCCTGGTAAGCCAGGGCCTCGGCACCAGTATGCTGCAGATGGGCAACATCGTGCGCAATCCCCGCATCTGGATTCCCCCGACGCTGGCCAGCGCCATCACCGGCCCCATTGCCACCTGCCTGTTCCGCTTCCAGATGAACGGTGCGCCCATCTCTTCCGGCATGGGCACCTGCGGCCTGGTGGGCCAGATCGGCGTATACACCGGCTGGGTGAACGATGTGGCCAGTGGCGCCAAGGCGGGCATTACCTCCATGGACTGGATCGCCATGGTGCTGGTGTGCTTCGTGCTGCCTGCGGTGCTCAGTGTGGTGTTCTGCGAGGTGCTGCGCCGCGTGGGCTGGATCAAGGAAAACGATCTGAAGCTGGACTAAGCCAAGCAGAAGGCCCCGCTGCCGGGGCGGCTGCTTCGCACACAAACGCCCGGTTCCTCATATATATGGGGAGCCGGGCGTTTTTTTGTGCCCGGAAGCGAGACGGAAGGGAGCTGATGGGTGTGCAGCTGGTGGCGGCAGCGTTGAAAGCGGCGGCATTTCCCTGTGCCTGTACGGCGCTGGGGGCGTTGGCGGTGGTGGCCCTGCGCCGCCCGGCGGGCGAGCGGGCCAGCCGAGTGCTGTTGGGGTTTTCGGCGGGGGTAATGCTGGCGGCCTGTCTGTTCAGCCTGCTGCTGCCCGCCATTGATCGGGCCGGCCCGGCGGGCTGGTGGCAGGCCGGGGCCGGGCTGCTGGCGGGGGTGGCGCTGCTGATGGGCACCGAGGCAGCAGCCGGGCAGCTTTTGCGGGGCGAGCGGGGCCGGGCGGGCCGGGTGACCCTGGCCATTACCCTGCACAACCTGCCGGAGGGCATGGTGGTGGGGCTGGCGGCCGCTCTGGGAACCGCGGGAGATCCGGAGGTCCTGGCCGGGGCGGCGGCCCTCTCGCTGGGCATCGGGCTGCAGAACATCCCCGAGGGGGCGGCGGTCAGCCTGCCGGTGCGGCAGGCGGGGGCCAGCCGGGCCAAAGCCTTTGGGGCGGGCGCGGCCAGCGGCCTGGTGGAGCCGGCGGGTGCGGTGCTGGCGGCCCTTCTGGCGGCCCCGGTGGCCGGGGCGCTGCCCTGGCTGCTGAGTATGTCGGCCGGGGCCATGCTGTGCGCCACGCTGGAAGAGCTGGTGCCCGCCGCCTGCGGCCGGGGCCGGGCCGGTACGGCGGCGCTGGCGGTGGGGTTTGCGGTGATGATGGCGCTGGACGTGGCCCTGGGATAAGGCTGAACGCACAGGCGGGCACTTTATCGCAGCAACGTAAAATTGCAGGAGTGATGCGCAGATTGCACAAATAAAAAACGCGCATTTCGTCGAACTGCCGTATAAACCGGGCCGCCGGGGGCCGGGCGGGTATGCTATACTTAAAGAATATAGTTAAGAGAAACATGTAAGAGGGAAATGCCGGCGCGGCCCCATGCGGCGCACGGCCCGGAACTAAGGCAGAAGGAGTTCCCCATGAAAACGGAAAAACAACTTGCCCGCGCATACGGCGAGCTGGCGCAGCGGCTCACCGGCAAGCGCTTCCTCACGGCCAGCGGCCTGACCCGCAAGGAGGCCGCCGCCCTGCTGAACCGGGAGGTGTGGCTGGAAAAGCTGGGTCGGGTTCTGCCCATCCGCCGGCGGGTGCTGTGCGCCGACGTGCTGGAGCTGTGCCGCCCGGAGATGGAGCGGCTGGCCGGCTCCGAGCAGCCGGAAAAGGGCTGGCTGGTGTACATCTACGGCACCACCAGCCGCATTCTGTACCCGGACCTAGGCCCCCGGCCCGAGGACGGCCGCTGCCGCGCGGCAGCGCTGTTCTATCTGGAAGTGCTGCGGCTGGTGCTGGACTATGAGCGGGAGGCCCTGCCCTTTGACCCGGCCTATGACTTTGCCTTTTTGAGCCAGGAGGAGTTTTCCGGCTGCACTCAGGCGGAGGAATACCGGAGGTTCCTGGAGGACTGGCGGGAGCAGCACATCTACCAGCTGCTGCGCCTGGGCAACGAGGCGACTCCCTTCAGCACCCTGAGCCACATTGCGGGCGTACACTATGTGGCCATGGCCGCCGCCCGGGGCCTGGCTGCCGCCGGGGTGCCGGTGGATCTGGCGCTGGTGAGCGGTGCGGCCGCCGGGCACGACCTGGGCAAATATGGCTGTAAACCCGGCGAGCGGGTGCCCTACCTGCACTATTTTTACACCGACCAGTGGTTTACCCACATGGGCCTGCCGGTGATCTCCCACATTGCGGCCAACCACTCCACCTGGGATCTGGAGCCGGAAAACCTGACGGTGGAAAGCCTGCTGCTCATCTATGCGGACTTCCGCTCCAAGCAGGAGCGGGGGCCGGACGGGCGGGAGGTGACCCGCATTTACGGGCTGGACGACTCGTTCCAGATCATCCTCTCCAAGCTGGACAATGTGGACGCGAAAAAGCTGCGGCGGTATCAGTTTGTGTACGCCCGGCTGCATGATTTTGAGGATTATATGCGCAGCCTGGGCGTGGACGTGGACCTGACCGGCCACCCGGCCCCGGTGAAGGAGCTGCCTTCGGTGGTGCTGCGCAGTGTGGACGACACCATTCAAAGCCTGGTGTTCCTGGGCATCCGCCACAATCTGGACGTGATGCATACCCTGGCGGATGAGCGGGGCTTCGGCAACATTCTGGAGGCGGCCCGCAGCGAGAAGGACTGGAAGAACATCCGGGCCTATCTTGACATTTTCCGGGAGTATTCCACCTATCTGAACGGCGCCCAGAAGAGCCAGCTGCTGGATTTCCTCTATGAGCTGCTGTGCCACCGGGAGGGCGACATCCGCCGCTACGCCGCCGATTTGACCGGCCAGGTGGTGGCCCGGTTCAATGCGGGCTACCGCAAAGAGCGCCCCGCCGATACCCCCGATGTGAACGAGCAGACCGCCCTGAGCCTGTGGGAGCTGACCCTGGCCCGGATCATCCGGCCGGATCACAAGCTCACCGCCCAGCACAAGAACTGGATCGGCTATTCGCTGAAGGGTGTGGTGGGCAGTCTGCTGGCCCACGCCCTGCCCGAGGACCTGCCGGAGTTCTTCCAACGGCTGCTGGACTGGTACCGCCAGCCCGGCCGCATGGGAGACGGCGGGGCGTTTGCCCTGCTGGATACCCTGTATGACCTGCCGGTGGACCGCTGCACCGACGAAGAGATCGAGATGCTGGTGGAGTTTGCCGCCTTCTACTTCCTGCGGGACGCGCTGCCCCTGCGCATTTCGGCCGCACGCTTCTTCAAGGTGCTGACGGCCCGGCTGCCCCACGGCCACCCCAGCCGCCGGCGCATTGCCCTGCTGGCCACGGGAATGCCGGTGGAAAACGACGTGACCACCCTGTTCCTGCAATACCGCATCCTCTCCAATCTGGAACTGGATGTGACCATGCACCGGCGCATTCTGTACGGCACCGATGTGGTGAGCGAAATTTTTCTGGACAACCTGAAAACCGGCACCCCCTGGATCATCAAGGCAGTGAACATCAAGCTGCTGGCCGATCAGGTGGATCAGGGCCACACCGACCACATCCTGCACATTGCCACCCATCTGTGCAACCTCATCAAGGTGAGCGAACAGGTGGTGGTGCGGTGCGATGCCGGCGCGGCGCTGCTGCGCATTGTCAAGCTGCTCACGCCGGACCAGCGCAACGAGATTTCGGTGGAGCTGGTGAAAGGCCTGGAGGTGGGCGAATACGAGTTTTCCAAGTACATTCCCCGATATCTGGGCGAGTTTGCCCTCTGGCTGCCGCCGGAGCAGCTGGATGAGCTGATCGAGAACCTGCGGGCTTCCCTTTCCAGCGCCAACGAGCGCATTGTGTGCGGCGCGCTGGACACGCTGGCCGTCATTCTGGAATATTACGGTGTGTACGCCAGCCAGTTTGCCGAGCCGTCGGAGGAAAACCGCCGCCGGGCCGACCGGCTGCTGGGCTGCCTGCTGGGGGGCCTTGCCAGCCACCGGGTCACGGTGCGGCAGGAGGCGCTGCAGCTGCTGGGCCAGCTGTTCGCCAGCACCCGGCTGAGCGAGGAGGAGAAAAACCGCCTGTTCGGCCTGTGCTTCCAGAAGCTGCTGTTCTTCCTGGATGAGAACCAGCCCACCAGCCTCAGCCTGTATTACCGGGCCGCGGCCCTGAGCCACATCTGCCGCTTCATCTCCAATTACCATGTGGAGAACGGCCGCCTGCCCGTGAGCATCTGGAACAAGGTGGCCTTCTTCCCCGGCACGTTTGACCCGTTTACCCTGTCCCACAAGGGCATTGTGCGGGCCATTCGGGATATGGGCTACGAGGTGTACCTGGCCATTGACGAGTTCAGCTGGTCCAAAAACACCCAGCCCCATCTGGTGCGCCGCCAGATCGTGAGTATGTCGGTGGCGGATATGTTCCACGTGCACCTGTTCCCGGATGAGATTCCGGTGAACATCGCCAACCCCAGCGACCTGGCCCGGCTCAAGGCGGTGTTCCCCGGCCGGGAGGTGTACCTGGTGGTGGGCAGCGACGTGATTGCCGGGGCCTCGGCCTACACGGCCCCGCCCCGGGAAAACTCGGTGCATAACATGAACCACATCGTGTTCCGCCGGGCCAGCCAGTCCGAGCGGGAGGTGGACCACCAGCGTGACCCCAAGGATTTCATCACCGGCAAGGTGGTGGAGCTGGAGCTGCCCACCCATCTGGAGGACATCAGCTCCACCCGCATCCGGGAGAACATCGACCTGAACCGGGACATTTCCAATCTGATCGACCCGGTGGCTCAGCAGTTTATCTACCAGCGGGGCCTGTACCTGCGGGAGCCGAAGTTCAAGCGTGGCCTGCCGGACCGGAAGTTCTGCTTCCGGTTCGAGCGCAGCCCGGAATTTGGCTTTTTGCGGGAGCTGACCCACGGCGTGCTGGGCGAAAGCCCCGAGGCCGGGCTGCTGGCGGCCGACCTGCTTCAGACCGGCGATGGGGTGATGGCCCTGTGCCTGCCGGACGGCGCCCCCGTGGGCTTCGCCCGCCTGCGCTTTTTGCAGCCGGAACAGCTGTTCAGCACGCTGCATGACCTGAAGCTGGCCGACCATGTGCGCCGCAGCGCCTGCGGGCGCATTCTGCTCATCAGCGGGGTATACCTGCGGCGGGGCGAGCCGCTGCCGGACGCCTGGCAGCTGCTGGTGGCCGAGACGGTGGCCACCAGCCTGGCCCACACCTGCAACTACGGCGTGTGCGCCCCGCTGGACGACCACTGCGCCGACGGCCTGAAGGACGCGCTGGAGCGGCAGGGCTTTGTACCCGCCGAGCAGAGCGAGCGGCCGGTGTGGCTGGTGGATATGCACCAGCCCCTGGTGCTGATGCAGAACCTGGCCACCACGTTGAAGGAGCCCTTTGCCAGCGATGAGCGGGCACTGGCCGCCTGCCGGGCCGCGCACCGCCGCCTGCAGCTGACCATGACCCGTATGTACCCGGGCAAGCTGGTGCTGAGCCTGCCCTCCGGCTCCATCATGCAGCGCATGGTGGACCGCATTACCCAGCTGAACGGCGTGCCCCGTGAGCCGACCCAGCCCCGGGTGCTCGGCCCGGTGATGTGCGTGCCCTTCGGCAAAATTCTGCGCGGGCGGGTGGTGCCCAACACCGTGACCAAGACCCTGCACACCGACAAGGTGTACGAGCCGGATCTCTCCCGCGATGCCATCGAGCCGTTCCCCGGGTACAGCCCCCTGATCAGCCAGATCCGGGCCATCAAGTCCTTTGGCCGGCCGGTGGTGCTGGTGGATGACCTGCTGCACCACGCGGGCCGCCTGAAGGCCATTCTGCCCCTGTTCAGGCAGGAGGGCGTGGAGATCCGCACCGTGCTGGTGGGAATGCTTTCCGGCTACGGATGGGACAGCATGGCCGACTGGGGCCTGCCGGTGGAGAGCGTGTACACCATTCCCACCCTGCGCCACTGGTTTGTGGAGTCCACCCTGTATCCCTTCATCGGCGGCGACACGGTGCGGCGGCCCACCCGCCAGGCGGCGGGCCTGCAGCCCTCCATCAACATGATCCTGCCCTACACCACCCCCCGGCTGGAGGGCTGCGGCCGGGAAGCCCTGTTTGACTTCTCCGAGTGCTGCCTGGAGAACGCCCGGGATCTGTTCCGGATGCTGGAGGGCCTGTACCGCGCCCAGTACGGCCGCAACCTGACGCTGGCCCGCCTGAGCGAGGCGGTGATCCTGCCGCTGTGCCCGGACAAGGGAAGCTGCATGAGCTACGATGAAAATCTGGCTCCGTCGGTGTATCTGGAAAACGATCTGGAACTGCTGCGGCGCACCCGCGCCTTTGCGCTGGGCGGCGAATAAAATGCTTTCGCGCGCCGCGGCACCGGCAAAGCCTTGCCCGCCGCGGCGCCTGCCCTTATAATGAAAAGAGAGAAATAGGAATTAGGGAATGGGGAATGTGCCCCGTACAGGAGGAACAATTATGCTGAATTATTATCAAATCGGCGGCGCGCTGTGCTGCAGCGCCGAAGAGCTGCCCTACCCTGCGGCCCAGCCGGGCCAGCTGGGGGACGGAGTGCTGAACTATCTGGTCCGCCGGGAGGATCTGACCCGCAGCCGGGCCAGCTGGAAGGTGAACGACCTGCGCACCCTGGCCGCCCCCGAGGACGTGGCCTGGCTGAACGGCAAGGCAATGCCCGCGCTGGAGCGGGGCCTGGCCGACGGCACCGTGGCCGACGCGGCCGAGCAGGGCCGCCTGCGGGCGGTGAATCTGGCGCACCCCGCCTGGGAGAGCCTGCTGGCCCCGGCGGCCCCCAAAAAGAAACAGCGGCTGCACCTGCTGGCTTTGGGCGATGTGGGCAGCACCCTGCTGCTGGGCCTGCGGCTGATGGGCGCGGATGTGCTGGACTCCATCGGCATCTGCGATGTGAACGAAAAGGCCGCCGCCCGCTGGGAGTTCGAGATCAACCAGATCGCCTTCCCCTGGAATTATGACGCTCTGCCCCCGGTGGACGTGGTGCCCATGGACAAGCTCATGGACTGCGATGTGTTCGTGTTCGTGGCCAGCAAGGGCATTCCCCCGGTGGGCAGCGGCGTGAAGGATGTGCGCATGGCCCAGTACGAGAACAACAAGGCCATTGTGAGCCAGTATGCCAAGCAGGCCCGCGAGGCGGGCTTCAAGGGGCTGTTCTGCGTGGTGAGCGACCCGGTGGACGCCCTGGCCCGCGCCGCCTGGCAGGCCAGCAACACCGACGAAAACGGAAACTTTGACGGCAAGGGCCTGCGGCCCGAGCAGGTGCAGGGCTACGGCCTGGGCGTGATGAACGCCCGCGCCGCCTACTACGCCAAGCGCCAGCCCGAACTGTTCGGCGACTTTTTGACCGAGGGCCGCGCCTTTGGCCCCCACGGCCAGGATCTGGTGATCGCCAACTCCATCGCCAATTACGACGACGAGCGCAGCCGCGCCCTCACCAAGCTGGCCGTCACCGCCAACATGGAGATGCGGGCGCTGGGCTACAAGCCCTATGTGGCCCCGGCGCTGTCCTCCGGCGCAATCAGCATTCTGCTCACCCTGCGGGGCGAGTGGCACTACGGCGCGGTGTACTTCGGCGGCATTTACATGGGCTGCCGCACCCGGTACACCGCCGTTGGGCTGGAGACCGAGGTGCTGGATATGCCCGCCGCCCTGTTTGAGCGCATCCGCCAGGCGGAAGCCGGCCTGGCTGCCCTGAAATGAGCGGGCAGGAGGATGCGTTGCTGGTGATCCGCCCCCGGGCCGGCCAGGCCCCCCGCATGGAGCAGGCACTGGCCGGGGCGCTGGCGGGCCGCCGGTGTGAGACGGTGGAAACGGCCGAGGCCCTGCGCCCGGTGACGGGCCGGCGGGTGCTGTTTGCCGTGGCCATCGGGGCGGACGGCGTGAACCTGGAGTATTACCGGATGCTGGCCTGGCTGCGAAACCACCCCGGCTGCCTGGAGGGCTGCCTTGGTGCGGCGATCGTGGACGGCCAGAGCGAACTTTACACCAAGACCCTGAGCCGGGAGCTGGTGCTGGCGGCCAACCTGTGCGGCTGCGCCTTCATCGGCGCGCCGCTGGTGGAGGCCACCCTCACCCTGCACAACTTTGACATCAAGGCCGCCAACCTGGGCACCGACCCGCTGCACGCCTATCAGGCGGCCGCCCGGGACCTGGCGGACCGGCTGCTGAGCTTCGAGTTTCAGCGCCACGGGGCGCCCCGGCTGGCAGTGCTGCACGCCTCCAGCCACAAAAGCAGCAACACCTTTGCCCTGTGGCACCTCATCCGGGAGAGCCTGCCCGGCTGGGAGACGGACGAGATCGGCCTGCGCAACGGCGCGGTGGCCGACTGCGGCGGCTGCCCCTACAAGATGTGCCTGCATTTCGGCGAGCAGGGCAGCTGCTTTTACGGCGGCCTGATGGTGGAGGAGGTCTACCCCGCCGTGCGCGCGGCGGACGCGGTGGTGATGATCTGCCCCAACTACAACGATGCGCTCAACGCCAACCTGACGGCCTTCATCAACCGGCTTACGGCCCTGTACCGCACCCAGAGCTTCCGCCAGAAGGCGCTGTTTGCGCTGGTGGTGTCGGGCTATTCCGGCAGCGACCTGCTGGCCCGGCAGCTGATCGGCGCACTGAACATGAACAAGGGTTTTTATCTGCCCCCCCGCTTTGTGATGATGGAAACCGCCAACAAGGCGGGCGAGCTGATGGCCCGCCCCGGCATTGTGGACCGGGCCGAGGCCTTTGCCCACAGCATGGAGGCCGCGCTGGTGTAAAAACCGGGCGGACAAAACGATGAAAACAGCTCTGCCGCCGCGGGGCGTGCAGGGCCGTTTTTGCCCCCGGCAGAAAGGAGAAGCCATGAGCGATCTGGAAGGCATCCGGCAGCGCCGGAGCATCCGAAAATACAAACCCGACCCGGTGCCCCGAGAAGCCATTGAAGAGGTGCTGGGGGCGGCGATTCTGGCCCCATCGGGCAAAAATCGCCAGCCCTGGAAGTTTTTGGTGTATCAGGGTGCGGCCAAGGCCGCCCTGCTGGACGAAATGGAAAAGGGTATTGCCCGGGAAACCGGCGAAAACGCGGCCCTGCCCGGGCTGGCCAGCGGCCTTGTCTATGCGGGGGCCACCCTGCGAACCATGCGCGCGGCCCCGGTGGTGATTCTGGTGCTGAACACCAACGCCGCCTCGCCCTTTGAGGCCGGAACCCCGGAGAGCCGCTTCATGGCCATGTACGACGATCTGGCCGTGGGGGCCGCCATGCAGAACCTGCTGATCCGCGCCGCCGAGCTGGGGCTGGGCACGCTGTGGATCGGCAACACCGGCTATGCCTATGAAGAACTGATCCGTTTTGTGGGCACCGAGCACCGGCTGGTGGGCGCGGTGGCTCTGGGCTGGCCGGACGAAGCCCCCAAGGCCCGCCCCCGCAAGCCGCTGGCGGACGTGATGGAATGGCGGGAGGAGTGAGGGGGAAGGCTTCTTAAACCGCCTTGTAAGCTGCGCACTCTGCCCAAAGGCGGGGCGTGCTTTTTGTATGTTCTGCCAGTTCGACAAAAACACACGACAAAACGACAAGATTCAAAAAACATCGGGAAAACTCACAAAAAATTAAAAAAGTGAAGCCCGAAACTGGGCACAATTTGCTTTTTTATGAAAGAAAAGGGATTAACTTTATAAAGCAAATATTCCGCTTTTTATGGCGCAAAATACGGATTAGACTCTGTACAGGTTTCAAATCATATGGTATAGTAAGGGTGAACTTTTAAAATATTAAATTATGGTGATCGAATTGGCCCCGGGCCGCGCATCCCGCAGGTCGGAATGCGCTTTCTCCGGCGGCATTTCTGAAGATAAACGGAAGGGACCCCCGCATGAAATTAAACTGGCTGAAGCATTGGAAACAGAACGGCTTGGTGGCGCTGGTCATTGTGCTGTTCAGTGAGCTTGGCCTGCATTTCGTCATCAGCGATTTCCGCATTTCGCTGGCTGTGGTGCTGTTCCCCTTCTTCCTGCTCACCATCAGCCGGGAAACCCCCGCCTGGGAGGTGGGCGCGGCAACCGGTGCGGCGGTGTGGGTGTTCCGTGCGCTGTACAGCACGGCCCGCGGCACCGTGCTGGCCGATGCGGCGCTGGCCAACCTGCCCGGCGGCCTGTATTACGTATTTTACGGCCTTCTGTTCGGGCTGATCGTGCGCCAGCGGTACGTCTACCATTATAATAAGCTCTGGTATCAGATCGCCCTGTGCGATTTTCTGGCCAACGTCGGCGAGGTGCTGGTCCGGCTGGAACTGGAGGAGAGCCTCAACTTCTACCTGATTCTGGTGGTCATCGCCCTAGGCCGCGGTGTGTTGGCCATTGTGCTGCTGGCGGTGTACGGCCGCTACCACGACCTTTTGACCCACGCCGAGCATGAAGAGCGGTATCAGCGGCTGTTTTTGATGAAAACCAGCCTGCGCACCGAACTGTATTTCATGCAGAAAAGCTGCGGCAACATCGAGGGCATTGTAAAAAATGCCTATACATTATATAAAGAGCTCAGTCTGCTGGACATTCCCCCCGAGGTGAAAAAGCTGGCGCTGTACATTGCCTGTGACGTGCACGATGTGAAAAAGGACTATCTGCGCATCACCCAGGGCATTCAGACCCAGCTGGGCGAGGACGGGGAGGACACCCTGATGCGCTTTGCCGACCTGCTGCACATCCTGCGGGAATCCACCTATCGGATGCTGGAACAGGAAAAGCTGGACATCCGGCTGGACTTTGAGCACAGTGTGGACTTTATGACCCGCCACCACTACCTGCTGATGTCGGTGCTGCGGTGCCTGGTGAACAACTCCATCGAGGCCATCGCTTCGGCAGGGGTGAAACCCGGCAGCGTGGTGCGCATCCGGGCCGACCGGGTGGACGGCGATTACCTGCTTCAGGTGAGCGACAACGGCCCCGGCATTGCGCCGGATCAGCTGGACAAGGTGTTCCAGATGGGCTATTCCACAAAATTCGATTCCAAAACCGGCAATATTTACCGCGGCATGGGCCTGACCGGCGCGAAAATGTCGCTGGAAGAGCAGCTGGGCGGCAGCGTCTGGGTGGATTCCATCCAGAACGAGCGCACCACCTTCTGGGTGCGGGTGCCGGCGGCCAACTTGGCTGAAACCGCAAAGAAAGCAAAGGAGGACGAAGTACATTTATGATCCGGATCTACATTCTGGAAGACGATCCCTCCATCATCCACAACCTTACCCAGATCATCACCGGTGAGAAGCTGGGCATCATCTGCGGCGATTCCGCCGACGGTATGCCCTCCACCGCCGAAATTCTGGCCACCCGGCCGGATGTGATCATGCTGGATTTCTTTATGCCCCAGCGGGACGGCATCGAAGTGGTGACCGACCTGCGCGCCCAGGGCTGCACCGCCAAGTGCATCATGCTGAGCCAGGTGTCGGAAAAGACCCTCATCGGCAAGGCGTACAGCGCCGGAGTGGACTTCTTTATTTCCAAGCCCATCAACCTGCTGGAGGTGCGGGGCGTGATTCAAAACGCCTCCCGCCAGGTGGAAAACGAGCGCACGCTGGCCAACATCCGCAGTATGTTCAGCAATACAAGCAGTGCACAGCCTGCGCCTCCCAGCGACGAAACCCAGCGCCTGCGCCGGGTACAGAACGTGCTGGGTTCGCTGGGAATGTCCGGCGAGAAGGGCTCGGCCGACATTCTGAAGATGTGCGGCTATCTGTATGAGAACCATCTGACCGTGGCCCAGACCAGTGTGGGCCAGCTGTGCGAGGCCCTGTGCCCCACCCCCAAGAACATGGAGCAGCGGGCCCGCCGCGCGGTGGCGGCCGGCATGGTCAATCTGGCCCACATGGGCTGTGAGGATTTTACCAACGAGACCTTCTCCCGCTATTCCGGCAGTCTGTTCCCCTTTGAGGAGATCCGGGCGGAGATGGATCACATCCGCGGCCGCCGCACGGCCGGCGGCAAGGTCAGCCTGAAGAAGTTCCTGGACGGGCTGATGATCATCATGGAGGAGTAAGCGCTTCGATCAGAAGCGGCTTTCCCTTCAAAAAACACAAGCTTTTTCTACAAATCTTTGGTAGATTGCGATGCGTGGTGCTCAAACGTTCAGCAATTGCGCAATGCATTCGAGAAAATCTGAAGCGTTCGCTGAAATGCACAGAAGAATTCGTCTCACGGCGTTGATTTTGTAGATTTTTGACAGACGCGCAGTACACTCTTCTCAACGGAACGGAAGGTGCAGAGCCTTCCGGGTGCGAGAAATCTTGAGAGAAGAGGAGAGAATCGAATGTTTGAACTCAATCTGAACATGTACCATGCAACCGCTATTGCAGCATTGGTACTGTTGCTGGGCCGCTGGATCATCAAAAAGGTCCCCGCCCTCAACAACTACTGCATTCCTGCGCCCGTTGTGGGCGGCCTGGTGTACGCTCTGGTTCACCTGGCCCTGTACGCTGCCGGTGTGCTGACCATCAGCTTTGACGGCACTCTGCAGACCTTCTTCATGACCGTGTTCTTCACCAGCGTTGGCTTCATGGCCAGCTTCAAGCTGCTGAAGAAAGGCGGCATTCAGGTTGTCATCTTCCTGGTGGTTGCCATTGTGCTGGTGGTCCTGCAGGATGTTCTGGGCACCGGGCTGGCCGCCGTGTTTGGGCTGGACCCCCGTCTGGGCCTGTGCATGGGCTCCATTCCTCTGGTGGGCGGCCATGGCACCTCCGGCTCCTTCGGTCCCATGATGGAGGGCCTGGGCGTTTCCAGTGCTGCTACCGTGGCCATCGCGGCCGCGACCTACGGCCTGGTCTCCGGCAGCCTGATGGGCGGCCCTGTGGCCCGTGCCCGCATCAAAAAGCACAACCTGCATTCGGACGGCGGCACCATCAACCAGAGTGACAGCGAAGTGGTTACCACCCAGGCGGTCGAGAACGATCGCTTCCTGAACGCAGCCCTCTACTTTGCGCTGGCCATCGGCCTGGGCGCTGTGGTTTCCCAGTTCCTGCAGGACATCGGCCTGACCATGCCCAGCTACATTGGTGCCATGCTGGTTGCCGCCCTCATCCGCAACATCGTGGACGCCGCCCATGTGGAAGCTCCCATGATCGAGATCGACGCCCTGGGCAACCTGAGCCTGAGCCTGTTCCTGGCCATGGCTCTGATGGGCCTGAAGCTGTGGCAGCTGGTGGATCTGGCCATTCCCATGATCGTCATCCTGCTGGCGCAGACCGCAATGATGGCCGTTTACACCTACTTCGTGGTGTTCAACGTGATGGGCCGCGACTATGAGGCCGCCGTTATGTCCAGCGCCACCTGCGGTTTCGGTATGGGCGCTACCCCCAACGCCATGGCCAATATGCAGGCTGTGACCAAGAACTACGGCCCCGCTCCCCGCGCCTTCTTCGTGGTGCCTCTGGTGGGCAGCCTGTTCATCGACTTCTTCAACAGCATGATCATCACGGCTTTCCTGAGCTTCCTGGGCTAAGGCCCTGCGGCTCGGTAAAGATACAACCGGGGCAGATGCCCCAAAGCCAGGGGCAGACGCCGGGCAACCGGCGTTCTGCCTGCGGCTTGTTCCAAAGAGCAAAAACCGTTCCACAATGTGGAAAAAATCCTCGTTTTTGAAGGAACACCCCCTGTGGAAGGTTTTCGACACTTTGTGAAGAAAACCCCCGAAACCATCGTCAAAAGCGCCAAAGGAGGCAGAGTAAAGCACAGCAAATTAGCCAAAGTTCTGGTAAAAACGGCAAAACAGAAAGATGTGCGTGGTATTTTTTTGTAGGTTTTTGTTGCAGTTGCATTACACTCTAGGCATCGGGAGAAAGAGTGAGCTTCCTCCCTATGTGTGAGAAATCTTTAAAGAAAAGAGGAGAATGTAACTTGTTGGAAATCAATCTGAACATGTACCATGCAACTGCCATTGCGGCAATCGTGCTGCTGCTGGGACGCTTCATCGTGAGCAAGGTCCCCCTGCTGCGCAACTACTGCATCCCCGCCCCCGTGGTGGGCGGCATCGTGTACGCTCTGGTTCACCTGGGCCTGTACGCTAGCGGAATTGCCACCATCAGCTTTGATGGCACCCTGCAGAGCTTCTTCATGACCGTGTTCTTCTGCAGCGTTGGCTTTATGGCCAGCTTCAAGCTGCTGAAGAAGGGCGGCATCCAGGTTGTCATCTTCCTGGCGGTCTCCATTGTGCTGGTCCTCCTGCAGGACGTGCTGGGCACCGGCATGGCCGCTGCCTTCGGTCTGGATCCTCGTCTGGGCCTGTGCATCGGTTCCGTTCCCATGGTCGGCGGTCACGGTACCGCCGGTTCCTTCGGTCCCCTGATCGAGGACCTGGGCGTTACCGGTGCTGCTACCGTGGCCATCGCAGCTGCTACCTTCGGCCTGGTGGCCGGCAGCATGCTGGGCGGCCCCATCGCCAGCGCCCGCATCAAGAAGCATGGCCTGCATTCCACTGAGAATGCTGTGTCTCAGGACGACCAGCCGGTGGTCACCACCCAGGCCGTTGAGAACGACCGCTTCCTGAACGCTGCCCTGTACTTCGCCATTGCCATCGGCCTGGGCGCTGTTGTGTCCAAGTTCATCCAGGATGCCGGCCTGACCATGCCCAGCTACATCGGCGCCATGCTGGTGGCTGCGGTCATCCGCAACATCGTGGACGCTGCCCACATTGAAGCCCCTATGGTTGAGATCGACGCTCTGGGCAACCTGAGCCTGAGCCTGTTCCTGGCCATGGCCCTGATGGCCCTGAAGCTGTGGCAGCTGGCTGACCTGGCGATCCCCATGATCGTGATGCTGCTGGCTCAGACCGTCCTGATGGCGATCTTCACCTACTTCGTGGTGTTCAACATCATGGGCCGCGATTACGAGGCCGCCGTTTTCTCCAGCGCTACCTGCGGTTTCGGCATGGGCGCTACCCCCAATGCAATGGCCAATATGCAGGCCGTTGCCAATAAATATGGTCCCGCTCCCCGCGCCTTCTTCGTGGTGCCTCTGGTGGGCAGCCTGTTTATTGACTTCTTCAACAGCATGATCATCACGGCTTTCCTGTCCTTCCTGGGCTAAACCTCAGGGCGGATCGGTTAAGTATAGTAAGCGGCTCTTGCCAGAGAGCCAAACCACCATCCCTCATTTTATTCTATTTTTTGATCCACGCCGAAACTGCGTGGGAAATCAGGAGGTAAGAAACAATGAACAAGTACATTGAGCGCGTGCTGGCCGAGACCAAGGCCAAGAATGCTCAGGAGCCTGAGTTCCTGCAGACTGTCGAAGAAGTTCTGAGCAGCCTGGAGCCCGTCATCGATCAGCATCCCGAGTACGAGGAAGCTGCTCTGCTGGAGCGTATGATCGAGCCTGAGCGCGTTATCGAGTTCCGCGTTGTTTGGGAAGACGACAACCACAAGCCTCATGTCAACCGTGGCTACCGCGTGCAGTACAACAGCGCCATCGGCCCCTTCAAGGGCGGCCTGCGCTTCCATCCCTCTGTCAACCTGTCTGTTGTGAAGTTCCTGGGCTTCGAGCAGACCTTCAAGGACAGCCTGACCGGCCTGCCCATGGGCGGCGCTAAGGGCGGTTCCGACTTCGATCCTCGCGGCAAGAGCGATCGCGAGATCATGCGCTTCTGCCAGGCCTTCATGCATGGCCTGTGGCAGTTCATCGGACCCGAGGTCGACTGCCCCGCCGGTGACCTGGGTGTCGGCGGCCGTGAGATCGGCTACCTGTATGGTGAGTATCGCCGCATTAAGTGCATGAGCGAGAACGTTGCTCTGAGCGGCAAGGGCCTGAGCTTCGGCGGTTCTCTGGTTCGTCCTGAGGCTACCGGTTTCGGCGCTGTGTACTACCTGGAGAGCGTGCTGCAGCACGAGAACGACACCATCAAGGGCAAGACCATTGCTTGCTCCGGCTTCGGCAATGTGTGCTGGGGCATCTGCACCAAGGCTGCTCAGCTGGGCGCCAAGGTCGTGACCCTGTCCGGCCCCGACGGCTACGTGTACGATCCCGATGGCGTTTGCACCAAGGAGAAGATCGACTTCCTGCTGGAGATGCGTGCTTCCGGCCATGATAAGGTCCAGGATTACGCTGACAAGTTCGGCTGCCAGTTCGTGGCCGGCGAGAAGCCCTGGGGCGTCAAGGCTGACATCATCATGCCCGCTGCTACCCAGAACGATGTGAACATGGAGCAGGCTAAGAAGATCGTTGCCAACGGCATCAAGTACTACATCGAAGTTGCCAACATGCCCACCACCAACGATGCTCTGCGTTACCTGATGGATCAGAAGAACATGGTGGTTGCTCCTTCCAAGGCTGTCAACGCCGGCGGCGTGTCCGTGTCCGGTCTGGAGATGAGCCAGAACCAGGAGCATCTGTGCTGGACTGCTGAGGAAGTTGACACCAAGCTGCGTCAGATCATGAAGAACATCCATGATTCTTCCGCTGCTGCTGCTGAGCGCTACGGCCTGGGCTACAACCTGGTTGCCGGCGCCAACATCGTGGGCTTCCAGAAGGTTGCCGACGCCATGATGGCTCAGGGTTGGGTGTAATCGTTACACCAAAAATTGCCAAACTCAATAAGCTGGAATAGAGCGGGGGTTCATGCCCCATAGGGTGATTGCCGGCGCAAGCCGGACGGGCCCCCAGGCTCTCTTATCAGCCGGGATGGTACAGGCACCCCGTCCGCATTTGCGGCCGGGGTGCCTTGTCCTGTTTCATGGGGGATTGCCGCGGGGGGAGCGCTTTTGGCCCCGGCCCTGATGCAGGGCGCGCGGCAGAACGGCGGGCGGTGCCTCATCCGCGGCGCTTCGGTGTGTTTGCCGGAGCAGGGGCTTCTCCCCTGCCCGGCGCCTCTGCGCAAAAAAGGCCGCTGCCGTAGGTGCTCTCCCTCGCACCGCATGGGCAGAATGCACAGATTGGGGCAAGCGGATTTGAACAAAATCCCACATCTCTATTGTATTTTTTGCCGCAATCGGCGATAATAATTTTGCATTTGAGCTTGTTTTTGAAAAAGAATGGGACTGAAAACAGGCAAGCGGGCCTTCCCTGCCGTTTGGGGCGCAAAGCCTCAAGGCGGGAAGGACGTTCTGGATTGAACAAGCGCCGCAAGGAGGGCGTATGGGCGAAAAGGTGTTTTTGCTGCGGGACGCAGATGTTTCGGGCAAGAAATTGCTGTGGGATGCCGGGCTGGAGGTGGTTGTGGCCAAGGGCACCGGAGAAAGCGCATGGATCGAGGAGATGCAGCGGGAGCAGCCCGCGGCCATTCTTACCAGGGCTGACCGGGTAAGCGCCGCGATGATGGATGCCTGCCCCGGCCTGAAGGCCATTGGCAAGCAGGGCATCGGGCTGGACTGCATTGATATGGACGTGGCCACCCAGCGGGGTATTCAGGTGGTGTACGCCCCCGTCAGCAACGTGAATGCGGCGGCGGAGCACACCATGTTCATGATTATGGCCTGCGCCCGGCGCTTTTCCTATGTGGACCGGGTGTTCCGGGGCGGCAACTTTGACGTGCGCTACGGGCTGCACAACACCTTTGAGCTGAGCGGCCGCACACTGGGGCTGATCGGCTGCGGCCATGTGGGCAGCCGGGTGGCCCAGAAGGCCAGCCTGGGCTTCGGCATGAAGGTCATCGGCTACGACCCCGCCATGGACCCGGAGGCCCCGCCCGCGGGCATTCGCCCAGCGGCGGACATCGAGGCGGTGTTCCGGCAGGCGGATGTGGTGAGCCTGCATCTGCCCAGCACGCCGGAGACCCGGAACCTGGTGGACAAGCACCTGCTGCGCATGATGAAGCCCACGGCCTCCTTCGTGAATATCTCCCGGGGCGACCTGGTGGTGGAAGAGGACCTGATCCAGGCGCTGGAAGAAGGCTGGATTGCCGGGGCGGCGCTGGATGTGTTCCGCACCGAGCCGCTGCCGCCGGACAGCCCGCTTCTGGCCCAGCCGGGGCTGTTCCTCACGCCGCACGTGGCGGCCGCCGTGGAACAGGCGGTGCAGGGCAGCTGCCGCGCTGCCTGCCAGGGTGTGGTGGAGGTGCTGACCGGCCAGCCGGTCACCTGGCCCGCCAATCACCCGCTGCCCGTTCAGGAGTGACCGACTGTGCAAATGCCGGCATCGGCCGGCGGTACGCTCGGTTGGCAAATTGAACAATACGGCCCAAACGGCCCTCTGCCCCACACCGGGGCGGGGGCCGTTTTTCTGTGTGCGGGCCGCAGCTGGGGCGCGGTCGATTTCCGGCGAAACAATGGGAAAAAATATACGGGTGCGCACCGCAATACTTGTATTGTTTGCTGCAAGGCAAACGGGTGCGCGGTAGTGTTGTGAAAAAAATCACAGCAACGTTTTACAGCGTAAAAGCTACGAATCTGCGCGAAAAATCCGCAATCTTGCGGGCGATTCGGCACTTTTACCCACAGCTCCGGCGAAACTTTGCACAGAGTGCCAGCGCAAATTTGGCTGCAACATTATTTTAAAAATTTTTCAAATGAGGGATTTTTTGGACAAATTTTATCTCCGTGAAAGTTTTATGAGAAAAATTCATAAATAAAAATAAGAAAAATCAGAAAAAGACTTTCGGGACATGACCTCAAACACCCCTCAGCCCCGCTGAATTATTTGCACAAACGAGGAATATCCATTGTAATAGCAGCATCAAGTGCATGTGGGATTTCCACAGATGCATGTGGGATTTCCACAGAACATCAGAGAAAAGAGGGAGAAAAATTATGAAAAAGCATCTTGCGCTCTTGCTCGCCCTGACCATGACGGTCGGCGCGGCCCTCACCGGCTGCGGCGGCTCCGCCTCCAGCAGTGCGGCAGCCTCCTCTGAGGCCGGTTCTTCCAAGGCTTCTTCCGCGGCGGCCCCCGCCAGCGCGGAGACCCTGGTTCTGGGCACCGGCGGCACCACCGGCACCTATTACGCAGTAGGCGGCGTGATGCAGTCCGTTCTGAACCCGAAGCTGACCCTGTCTCAGCTGAACGTGACCTCCACCGGCGCTTCCAAGGCCAACATCCTGGACGTGGACGATGGCGTTTCTCAGCTGGCCACCGTGCAGAACGACGTGATGTACTACGCCGCCAACGGCACCGACCTGTTTGAGAGCGACGGCAAGTTCGATACCTTCAGCACCGTGGCCTGCCTGTACGCTGAGACCTGCCAGATCATTGCTTCGGCTGATTCCGGCATCCAGACCGTGGCCGACCTGAAGGGCAAGACCGTTTCCGTGGGCGATGCGGGCTCCGGCGTTGAGTTCAACGCCACCCAGATCCTGGCCGCTTACGGCATCGACATCAACAGCGACATCAAGAAGGTCAACGCCTCCTTCGGTGACTCCGCCGACTCCATTAAGGACGGCAAGATCGACGCCGCCTTCGTGACCGCCGGCGCCCCCACCACCGCCGTGGTTGACCTGGCCACCACCAAGGACATCGTGGTTATTCCCATCGACGACGAGCACGCTGCCCAGCTGATGAAGGACTACCCCTTCTACACCAAGAACACCATCCCCGCCGGTACTTACAACGGCCAGGATGAGGACGTTGCCACTGTGGCTGTGCAGGCGACCCTGATTGCCTCCAACGACGTGAGCGAGGATGCCATCTACGAGCTGACCAAGGCCCTGTTCGATAACCTGGATGAGCTGAAGACCGGCCATCCCAAGTTTGGCGAGCTGACCCTGGAGAACGCCATTGCCGGCGCTTCCGTGAAACTGCATCCCGGCGCTGCCAAGTACTACACCGAGCAGGGCCTGGACGTTTCCAAGATCAGCTGAACCACAGAGGCTAACCATTGAAACAACAGTCGAACCGACTGAAAAAGGCCGCCGCAATCCTGATTTTGGTCGTTGCGGCGGCCCTTTTAATCGGAATTTTTACACGGCCCGGCAGCCTGGTGCTGAAAAACGGCGCCACCGGCGAGGTGTACGCCCGCTACCCGATGCGGGAGGGCGAGGGCTTCAGCGTGGGGTTCATCCACTCGGTAAACAAAAGCCCGGTCACGGATGAGTACGAGATCCGGGATGGGCAGATCACCGTGGTGCGCACCATTTATTACGGCTTTGGCGCCGGGGTGCAGACCCAGATCGAGGAGGGGCAGACCCTGACCTATGGGGAGGACGGCTCCATGATCGTTTCCGGCTTTGACACCCCCATGCCGAACCTGCAGTACATTGTGGGAACGGTGAGCGACCACATCCTGACCGTGAACGGCGAGGAGATCAGCCTGCGCGACCTTTGCGGGCGCAATTCGCTGGTGCGCTTTGTGTACGAAGCGCCCTGGCCCCGGCGCTGATTCCCCGGCAATTAAAAAGACAGCCCACCCGGCGTTTGCCCGGCCCGGGCGGATGCGGAATATAGGGCAAATACTGCAACAAGGAGGAATTTGAGCATGGCGAACGAAGTGAAGGACGTCAACACTTCCCCGGCTTCCGGCGCTGTTGATGTGGGCACCGCGGCCGACGTGGATGAGATGATGAAAAAGTTCGACCGTGAGTCGAATATCCGGCACTGGACCGGAACCCCGAAGAAGATTATCCGCTACCTGCTCAGTGCGTTCACCGTATTTATGGTGTACATGAATATGTTTGCGGTTTGGGATGAACGCATCCGCCGCTGCCTGTTCATGGGCTTTATCTTCATTTTGGTTTTCCTGATGTACCCTGCCAAAAAGGGCGACAGCCGCGAAAACCACATCCCCTGGTATGACTGGATTCTGATGATCGTCGGCGCGGGAAGCTTCTTCTACTACGTGGTGAACTTCCGCACCATTGTGGACCACGCCACCCGCATCAGTGAGTTGGAGGTGGCCCTGGGCATTCTGGGCATTCTGATCCTGGTGGAATGCTGCCGCCGCGTGGTGGGCCTGCCCATCATCTGTGTGGCCAGCTGCTTTGTGATCTACGCCTTTGCCACCAGCACGCCCATCACCTATAAGGTGCTGCGGCGCATCATCTACAACCTGTTCTACACCACCACCGGCGTGATCGGCACCCCCGTGGGCGTCTGCTCCACCTTCATTGTACTGTTCATCGTGTTCGGCGCCTTCCTGGAGGCCACCGGCATTTCCGACTTCTTCATCCAGTGCGCCAACGCGCTGGCCGGCTGGGCAACCGGCGGCCCCGCCAAGGTGGCCGTTATCTCCAGCGCCCTGTGCGGCATGGTGTCCGGCTCTTCCGTGGGCAACACCGTGACCACCGGCTCCATCACCATTCCTCTGATGAAAAAAACCGGCTATCCCGGTGAGTTTGCGGGCGCCGTTGAGGCGGCCTCCTCCACCGGCGGCCAGATCATGCCCCCCATTATGGGCGCGGCGGCCTTCCTGATGGCCGAATACTGCGATGTGCCCTATTCCGCCATTGTGGTGCGCGCCATTCTGCCCGCGTTCCTGTACTTCGGCGGCATCTTCCTGATGGTGCACTTCCGGGCAAAGCGCCTGGGCCTGAAGGGCCTGCCCCGTGAGGAGCTGCCCAAGTTCAAGAACCTGGTCAAGAAGATTTACCTGCTCATCCCCCTGGTTGCCCTGGTTTACATGATCATCACGGGCTACACCATGGCATTCTCCGCCATTGTAGCCACCGTGCTCTCCATCGCCGTGAGCATGATCAACAAAGAAAACCGCATGACTCCTTCCCGCTTTGTGGATGCGCTGGAGAACGGCGGTAAGAACACCCTGTCGGTGGCTGTGGCCTGCGCCATGGCGGGCATCATCGCCGGTGTGGTTACCATGACCGGCCTGGGCCAGATCTTCATCACCGCCATTGTGGGCGTTGCGGGCGATACCCTCATCATTGCCCTGTTCCTCACCATGCTGTGCTGCATCCTGCTGGGCATGGGTGTGCCCACCACAGCCAACTACGTCATCATGGCCACCACCTGCGCGCCCATTCTGATCAACGGCATGGGCATGAACGTGATCGCGGCCAATATGTTCGTGTTCTACTTCGGCATCGTGGCCGACATCACGCCTCCCGTGGCCCTGGCGGCCTACGCGGGCGCGGCCATTGCCAAGTCCAACCCCATGAAGACCGCCTTCAACGCCAGCCGTCTGGCCATTGCGGCCTTCATCGTGCCTTACATCTTCGCCTTCAACAACGCGATGCTGTTCATTGACACCAACGTGTTTGAGGTGGTGCAGGTGTGCCTGACCTCCTGCATTGGTATGTTCGGCATTGCCGCCGGCATTGAGGGTTATATGCTGAAGGAGATGAACCCGGTGCAGCGCATTCTGAGCGTGCTGGGCGGCCTGATGCTCATCTACCCCGGCACCATCACCGACGTGTGCGGCGTGCTGGTGGTCGTGCTGGTGGGCGTGTGGCAGAAGCTGCAGAAGAGAAAGGCCGCGGCGGTGTAACACCGGCGCGGGCTGACCGGGCTGCCTTTGCCAAGGCCCCACCTCCCTGCTCCCTTCGGCGGGAAACGCCCGCCGTTCTCTGACCGACAAAGCGCTCCCTTTGAAGCCCAAACGCTTCGGAGGGGGCGCTTTGCCTTTGTGCGGGGCAAACCGTGGTGCGGAACGCGGCAAAGATGGAAGCTGCCGCTGTGCGGTTGAACTCTCGGCGCGTTTATAGTATACTGATACCAATTATCATGCCTTTTTATGGCCTGCCGGGCGCTGTGCCGGGCGGCTGTGTTTGCAGGATGCTTTTTAAGATAAAGGAGGACGCTTTTATGTCCAATACCGTACTGGTTACCGGCGCTGATGGCTTCATCGGCAGCCACCTCACTGAAGAACTGGTGAAAAAGGGCGAGAAGGTCAAGGCCTTCTGCTACTACAACTCCTTCGGCACCCTGGGCTGGATCGATACCCTGCCCAAGGAGATCCGCAGCGAGATCGAAGTGTTCATGGGCGACATCCGTGACCCCAACGGCGTGCGCTGCGCCATGGAAGGGCAGGACGTGGTGTACCATCTGGCTGCCCTCATCGCCATTCCCTTCAGCTACCACAGCCCCGACAGCTATGTGGACACCAACATTAAGGGCACCCTGAACGTGCTGAACGCGGCCCGGCAGGTGGGCACCAAGCGGCTGCTGGTCACCTCCACCAGCGAGGTGTACGGCACAGCCCAGTATGTGCCCATCGACGAAAAGCACCCCTACCAGGGCCAGAGCCCCTACTCCGCCACCAAGATCGGCGCCGACCGGCTGGCCGAGAGCTTCTACCGCAGCTTTGATCTGCCCGTGAGCATTGTGCGGCCCTTCAACACCTATGGCCCCCGGCAGAGCGCCCGGGCCGTGATTCCCACCATCATTACCCAGCTGCTCAGCGGCATGACCGAGATCAAGCTGGGCAGCCTGACCCCCACCCGGGACTTCAACTATGTGAAGGACACCGCCGCGGGCTTTATGGCCATTGCCGGCTGCGAGCAGGCCATCGGCCAGGAGATCAACATCGCTACCGGCGTGGAGCATTCCATCGGCGACCTGGCCAACGAGCTGATCGCCCAGATCAACCCCAACGCCCACATCGTCTGCGACGAAGAACGCCTGCGCCCCGAAAAGAGCGAGGTGAACCGCCTGCTGGGCGATTCCACCAAGCTGCGCGCCATGACCGGCTGGGCCCCTGCCTATACGTTTGAGCAGGGCCTGGCTGCCACCATCGAGTTCCTGAGGGGCAACCTGGACCGGTACAAGCCGGACCAGTACATGCTGTAAGCCTGGGCCCGAGGTGGTTTGCATGATGCAGAAGACAGCGGCCTTTGCCCGGCAGCAGCTGGCCCGCCCCGCCGTGCGGTGGGGGCTTGGGCTGGCCGCCCTGCTGTGCTGCGGGGCGGGGCTTGTGTATTACTGGCGGGTGTTCTATTATTTCGACCGCCTTTCCCCCAGCCTGCTCACCTGCCTGGTGTGCGGGCTGTTTGCCGTGTTGTGGCTGGCCATGCTTGGCCTGCGCCGCCTGCATTCGCTGGACAGCCGGGCCGCGGCCTGCATCCTGCTGTGCGGGGCGCTGTTCTGCTTTGCCAACCCGCCGCTGCAAACGCCGGACGAGCTGAGCCATTTCCTGCGCAGCTGGTCCATCAGCGAGGGCCACTTTGATTTTGACGCCGCCCGCACCTACCCGGAGGATGTGGCCCGCCTGGTGGACGCTTTTCCCGGCGCGTGGGTGAGCGCCCACACCAGCCAGACCGCCGGTGCGGATGAGGACGGCAACCCCACGGTGTACTCCAGCCAGGGCTACGGCCTGAAGCAGCGGGGCGATGGCCCGGTGGAGAGCGTGGCCGACGGCTTTGCCGCCTACTTTGACAAAACCAGGGACGTGCAGCCGGTGGGCGAACCGCTGTTCTTTATGATTCTGCCCATGCTGCCCCAGGCGCTGGCGATTTTTGCGGCCCGCACGCTGGGCGGCTCGGCCTTGTGCTGCCTATATGCGGCGCGGCTGGCCAACCTGGCGGGTTATGCCTTCTGGTGCTGGCTGGCACTGAAAAACTGCAGGCGCTACAAGCCGGTGTTTCTGGCCATGATGCTGCTGCCGCTGAGCCTGTTTATGGCGGCCAGCTGCAGCTATGATGCCATGCTGCTGGGCTGCTATTATCTGGTGGCCAGCTTTTACTGCAAGGACGAGATCACCGACCGGGACGTGGGGCTGTTTTTGCTGGCCTTTGCGCTGGTCAACGTGGCCAAGCCCTACATCAACCTGCTGTGGCTGGCCCTGCCGCTGATTCTGCCCCGCTCCGCCTGGAAAACCCGGTGGAAGAAATGGCAGGTGGCGCTGGCGGGGCTGGCGCTGGCGCTGGCCGTCACCCGCTTTTTTGAGTGGTACGGCGTGGTGTTCCGGTACAATTACGGCGATTTCGGCCGGGTGAGCCAAGGGGCTGACCAGCTGCCCCAGCTGCTGTTTGTGCTGAAAAACCCGCTTCGGTATCTGGCCGTGATGCTGGGCACCCTGTATGAAAACAACTTCTTCATCGGCCAGCTGGGGGTGTTCGGCGCGCTGGATATGCCCATTCCCCTGCTGAATCTGGCCAGCCCGGCGGTGTTGGTGTTTGCAGCGGCCCTCTCGGCCCACGAGCGCAGCAGCCTGCGGCCGGTGCCGGCCATTGGGCTGGGGGCGCTGAGCCTGGTGTACATGGCGGGCGCGATGACCGCCCTGTACATTACCTGGACACCGGTGGGCATGGTGCGCATCATCGGCCTGCAGGCGCGGTATTTCCTGCCCAGCTTTCTGATGCTGTTTGTACTGGCGGCGGCCCTGCTGAGCCATGTGGTGGAGCCGCGCCTGAAGGGCGACGAGGCCTGCCCCGCCCGGCTGGCGCTGGCGCTGTGCACCGCGTTTGCGGTGGTGGGGGCTGTGCTGCTGGCCCAGCATTACTTCATCGGGCCGGTGTATCAGCTGCCGGCGTGATTCCGATGTTTGCACGCAACAACCGTTGATTCCGGAAAGGAGGCCCTGCGGCCCATGAGCGTTGTTTCTGTTTTTGAGGGGCTGTTTGCACTGGTGCTGGCGGTACTGGCCAGCCTGGCGCTGGCCCGCCGCACCGGCCTCAATGCCGGGCTGTTTCCGCTGGGGCTGCTGGCGGGGGCAGGGGTGTGGCTTACCCTGTGGGGTATGGCCGGGCTTCTGCGCCCCGGCGGCTGGGCACTGTACGCCCTGGCGCTGGCGGGGGGCCAGGCTGCCCTGCTGAAGGGCCGGCGGGAGGAGAAGCTGCCCGCCCGCCTGCGCAGGAACGCGGCGGAACTTGGCCGCGAGGCCAAAAAGGCCCCGGCGCTGGTGCTGTTCTTTTTTGCGGGGGCGGCGCTGTGGCTGTGGTTCGCGGTGAGCCGGCCGGTGTTCCTCCGGTGGGACGAGTTCAGCTTCTGGGGCACGGCCTGCAAAATGACCAAGGTGAACCACTGCCTGCACCCGACCGCGCCGGGCAACCTCTCGGCCCGGGCGTATCTGCCGGGCATGATGGTGCTGAGCTACCTGTTCCAGTTCTTCAGCGCGGGCTTTACCGAGTGGGAGTGCCTGGCGGCCTACGATCTGCTGGCGCTGGCGGTGTTTGCCGCCTTCGGGGCTTTTGAAGGCCGCAAATGGTACCTGAGCGCTTTGGGAATGCTGGGGGCAGGGCTGCTGCCCTATTTCTTCCTGGCCCCGGGCGACACTCAGGCCGCCACCGTGTATCTGAACGCCATGGGCGATGTTTATCTGGGCCTGACCTTCGGTGGGGCGCTGTGCCTGTATTACCGGGCGGGCACCCGGAAGGCCGGCCTGGTCCTGACGGCGCTGGCCCTGGCCTTTTTGACCCTCATCAAGGACATGGGCTTTGCCTATGCCCTGATTGCGGCGGCGCTCATCTGCGCCGACCGGCTGTTTGCCCGGCAGAAGCCCACCCTGCCCGCGCTGGGGCGCACGGTGGGGCTGGGCACGGCCCTGTGCGTGCCGGTGCTGGCGCTGTTTCTGGGATGGAACCGCTATGTGCTCACCGCCGCCGGCATTGACAAGAGCGCCGGTGTGGGCGCGGCGGGCAGCCAGGTGAGCTACTTCGGAATGCTCACGGACGGCGCGCTGCAATTCGTCGGCCGGGGCGACCCGGCCCGGGCGGAGAAGTTCGGCCAGGTGAAGGCGGCCATGATGGCGGCCTTTACCGGAGCGCCCCTGTGCCTTTTGGGCGGGGCGGCGGCGGCGCTGGTGCTGTGCCTGGCGGTGCTGGTGTTTGCCGCGGTGTGCGGCAAGGGGCCGGGCCGGGCCCGGGCCGTGTGGCTGGCCGTGGGCGGCAGCGCCTGCTTTGCGGCCTTCTGGCTGTTTCACCTGCTTTTGTATGTGTACAGCTTTTCGGATAAGGAAGCCGCGCTGCTCAAGGATTACGACCGGTACATCAGCCCCTATTTTCTGGGCTGGCTGCTGGCGGGCCTGTGCCTGCTGGCGCTGGAGGCCGAGCGGGGCGAGCGCCATCGGCTGGCCGCGGGGGCGGCCGGTGTGGGCGTGATCGGTCTGGCGGCCCTGGTGGGGCTGCGGGGCCTGCCCGCCGCGGGCTTCTGGCACGTGAACCCCACCGACGCCGCGGTGCGCCAGGACGTGGCCCAGCGGGCCGCGCTGGTGAACCCGTATCTGAACTGGGACGATCAGGTGCTGCTCATCAGCCAGGGGGACGATGCCACCCGCTGGTATTATTACGGCTACGAGCTGAACGCCCAGCTGGCCTACGGCTTCGGCGGCTTCGGCTATGAAGAGGGGGCCAACAACTGGGTATCCACCTTCATGAGCCTGGTCACCCCAAAGCACGACCCCTGGAACGAGGAATTTTACGGCTTCCAGAAGGAGTATCCCTACACGGCCGAGTGCAGCCAGGATGATCTGGTAAATTTCCTGCGGCAGAAGGGCTACGGCTACGTGCTGCTGGACCAGAGCGACAAATACATCTATTACGAGCTGGGAAGCCTGTTTGACGGGCCGATTCCCATTGACCGGGCCGACGCCGCGTACCTGTTCCGGGTGGCGGACGACGGCACGACCATGACCTTTGAACCGGTGGGGGAGGTGCAGTATGTTCCGCAGAACGATTAAGCGGCTGGCTGCCCTGTATCTGGCGGCGGCGGTGCTGTTTTTGCTGGGCTGCGGCGTGGGCTGTGCCCGCGGCGCCTATTACCGCGGCAGGGGTCTGGCCGGGCACCGCACCCTCACGGCGGAGAACGTGACCTACCAGAGCATCCGCCCCTACGATACGGATATTCCCGCGGGGGAGACCTGGTTCGTTTCCACCGACACCGACCCGCAGCTTTTGTGGGAGGGGGACGCCTGGGTGGAGCGGGTGGTGCTGCACGTGCAGCAGCACAAGCCCGCCACCGGGGTGGAACTGTACTACCGGGCCGCCGGGCAGACGGAATTTGACACGCGGCATGTGGTGTACGGCGTGCCGGACGGCAGCGGCGGCTATGTGTTTGACCTGCGCGGGCAGCACGTGAGCGGCCTGCGCATTGACCCGGACAGCGTGGGCGGTGTGCTGACCAAATTTGACGGAGTGGAGCTGAATGCCCCCCGCCCCTGGTGGAAGGCCCTTGTGCCCACCGGGGCCGAGGGCGTGCTTCTGGCGCTGGCCCCCCTGACCCTGGCGGCCCTGTGGGCCTGGGGTGAGGAACTGATGGCCGGGCGGCGGCCGAAGCTGCGATAAGGAGGTGCCCATGGCACTGGAATTTGCCTGTTTTGATGTGGTGTTGGCCTTTGCGGCCCTGTTTGGCCTTGCGGCCTTTTTCACCCTGCGGTGCCGGGTACACAGCGCCCTCAGCCCGCTGGTCAGCCTGTGCAGCGTCAGCCTGGTGCTGGCGGCGGCGGGCGTGGCTGGGGTGCTGCGCCCGGCGGTGTGGGCGGTGTACCTTTTGTGCTTTGTGCTGGGGGCGGCTGCGCTGCGGCAAAAGTGGCAGAACCGGAAGGCCCTGTGCACCCCCGGCGCGGTGCTGTTCTGGACGATGAGCGCCGCCTTTGCGGTGTATTTTGCCCTGCGCCAGCCCTTGTTTACCGATTTTGACGAGATGAGCTTCTGGGGCACCGCCGCAAAGCTCACCCATGAAACCGGCGGCCTGTATACGGTGGCCCCGGTGTCCTGGCCGTGGCAGGCCACTCAGTCGCCCTGCCTGATCACGCTGGGGTATTTTGTGCAGGCCCTGGGCCGCTACGGTGACTGGAAGGTGTATCTGGCCTACGATATGCTGGCCTTTGCCTGCTTTGCGGCCCTGCTGGGCCGGGTGGAGTGGAAGCAGTATCGGCTGGCCGTGCCTCTGGCGGCGGTGTGCTGGTGCGTGCCCTATTTCTTCACCACCTACAACCACACCATTTTTCTCAGCACGGTGTATCTTTCCGCCTACGGTGACATCCCATCCGGCCTGGTGCTGGGGGGCGCGGTGGCCCTGTGGCTGGCTTTGCGGGAGGGCGAAGGCCCCCGCTGGCCGGTGTTGCCGGTGCTGGCCTTCTCGGCCCTCATCAAGAGCAACACCTTTGTGCTGGCGCTGGCTGCGGCCGGGCTGGTGGCGGCCGACTGGCTGCTGACCCCCGGCACCACCCCCTGGAAGCAGGGCCTTGTGCGGCGCATCGGCTTTGCGGCGGCCTGCTTTGCGGCCCCGCTGGCGGCCTACCGGGGCTGGGGGCAGTACACCCTGGCGCTGGCTTTGAAAAACGCCGAGAGCGGCGGCATGGGCGAAACCAGCCCCGACGTGGTGACGGTGGCCGTCAACGGCATCCGGATGATTCTGGGCCTGCCGGTGGGGGACTACTATGAGGCCCGCCGAAGCCAGTTCTACACCGCCTGCGGCGATATGCTGCACCAGTACCTCACCCGCGACGGCACCCTTTCCATGATCGGGCAGGGCGTGGTGGTCACGGGGCTGATTCTGGCGCTGTTCTTTGCGGCCTGGCTGGTGGCCGGGCAGCGGGGGCTGCGGGTGCGCATCGGGCTGTTTGCCCTGTTCAGTACCCTGTGCTTTCTGGGCTACAACCTGATGCTGGCCCTCAGCTACGGGTTTATCTTCAAGCCCTTCCAGGCCGAGCGGCTGGAGGATTACAATCGGTATGTGTACACCTATTACATCGGCTGGTTCCTCATTGCGTTGGCACTGGTGGGGCTGGCGCTGCGCCACGCCCCCCGGCTGGACCTGCTGGGCCACGCGGGTGTGCTGGCGCTGGCGGCGGTGATGCTGCTGCGGGTGAACCAGATGGTGCTGCCCCAGCTGAGTGTGCTGGGCTTTTCGGACGCGGAGTTTGCCGACCGGCAGATTCAGCAGAGCCGGGCCGAGGCCGTGGCCGCGGTGACGGACGGTGCACGGCTGTTCTATGTGTACCAGGGAGACAACGGCCTGCACTGGTTCACGGCTACCTATGATTTCTATCCGCAGATCGTGGATTATTCGGGAAACGGCGGCGGAACCTTCGGGCTGGAGAGCCTGCGCCCCGGCGAGGACACGGTGGAGGGCTACTACTTCCACCCCTACACCGCGGCGGCCTTTGCGGCGCTGGTGGAGAGCACCGGCTGCGAGTATCTGTATCTGGATAAGGTGGACGACCTGTTCCGGGAGAGCTACGGCGGGCTGTTCAGCGACGGGCTGGCCGCCGCCGAGCAGGGCGAGACGCTGGTGTATCATGTGGACAGCCTGGGCCATTACAGCCCGGTGGAAATGGAGGTGCCCTGATGAGCAAGCTTCGGAAGATCAAGGCCCCCATTCCCTTGCTGTGCTACGGGGTCTGCCTGATCGGCTTTCTGGCGATGTGCCTGTGGCACTTTGCAGGCGACAGTCTGGCCCGCGCCAACGGCCGCCTGGCCGAGGCGCAGATGACCGCCGCCGACTTTGTGCTGGCCGGGCTGGAGCAGCAGGCGGACGGCACCCTCGTGACCCTGGACGGCGACCCCCAGATGATCTGGGAAAACCCGGACAGCCGGGTCGTGCGCACCCTTCGGGTGGAGGCCGGCTACTCGGACGAGCCGCGGGAGGTGTGCCTGTACTACACCAACCGGGCGGGGGAGGATTTCAGCCAGGACAAGCGGGTGTTCCCCCAAAAGCAGGCGGACGGAAGCTACCGCTACACCCTGCCCTACGGGGCCATTGCGTCCCTCCGGCTGGACCCCTGCAGCCCGGACGTGAACAAGAGCATTGCCATCGCCCTGGGGGTGGTGACCATGAACGAGCCGGCGGGCGCGGGCAGCTACTTTGTGCCCAGCTGGTACCAGTGCTTCTGCCTGATCCTCTATCCCGGCCTGGCTGCGGCGGCCCTTTCGCTGGCCCGGCAGGCTTGGAAAAAACGACGGTGAGCGGCGCACCCGCGGCGGCCTGCGGCGGGCGCAGCGCCCCCCCGTTTGCGGGGTAAGGCTTTAACCTGTCAAAGGAATTGCACAAAAATCCGGAAAAATTACAAATTGTTTATCAGCTCTGCCCAAAAATGCGGTACAATAAGGGCATGACGCAGGATGCCCGGCGGGGTGGGCCGGGCCAGTCAACAAGCACAAGAAAGAAGGTTTGTACATATGGCGAGCTTTATTCCCCTGTCCGTGCCCAACTTTCAGGGCAATGAAAAGGAATATGTAAACGAAGCGGTGGTCAGCGAATGGGTGTCCACCGGCGGCAGCAAGGTGGGCGACTTTGAGAACGCCATCGCGCACTATGTGGGAATGCCCCGGGCCGTGGCCTGCAACAGCGGCTCCTCCGGCCTGCATCTGGCCGCCATGGTGGCGGGCCTGGGCAAGGGCGACGAGGTTCTGGTGCCCACCCTGACCTTCATCGCGGCGGTGAACCCCACCACCCGCTATGTGGGGGCCGAGCCGGTGTTCATCGGCTGTGACGACAGCCTGTGCATGGACCCCGCCGCCGCCGAGCGGTTCTGCGCCGAACGGTGCGAATTGCAGGGCGAGCGCCTGATCGACAAGGCAACCGGCGCCCATGTGAAGGCCATTGTGGTGGTGCACGTGTTCGGCAACATGGCCGATATGCCGGCGTTTCTGGCGCTGGCCGAGAAGTACCACCTGATTCTGATTGAGGACGCCACCGAGGCGCTGGGCACCCATTACACCGAAGGCCCCCTGAAGGGCAAGTTCGCCGGCACCATCGGCGATGTGGGCGTGTACAGCTTCAACGGCAACAAGATCATCACCACCGGCGCGGGCGGCATGGTGGTTTCCAACCATCCCGACTGGGCCGAGCACGCAAAGCATCTTTCTACCCAGGCCAAGGCGGATGAGCTGCAGTTTTTGCACGATGAGGTGGGCTACAACTACCGCATGACCAACCTGCAGGCGGCCCTGGGCCTGGCCCAGATCGAGGAGCTGGAGGGCTTCATTGCCCACAAGCACGCCATGTGGCAGATGTACAAGGATGCGCTGGACGGAAAAAACGGCTACCGCATTCTGGACTTTGACGAGAACGGCGTGCGCCCCAACAAGTGGTTCTACAGCCTGTATCTGGAGGACGACCGCCACGACCGGGACAGCCTGATTGCGGCCCTGCAGAAGGAAAAGATCCAGACCCGCCCGGTGTGGGCCCTGATCCATGAGCAGGCCGATTACCCCGGCAGCCAGGCCTATGGGCTGGAAAAGGCCGAGGAGTACCGCAAGCGCATTGTGAACCTGCCCTGTTCCACCAACCTGACGCGGGAAGATTGCCAGCGGGTGATCGACCTGCTGCTGAGTCTGTGAGCGCCCCGGCAGCGGCCAGCCGGCCCTTGCAGCTGGATGCTTTGTGCATCAGCGAAGAGATCACCGTGCTGGATACCATGAAGAAGCTGGACGAGACCGGCCAGCGCATCCTGTTCATCGCCAGCGAGGAAAAGGTGCTGCGGGGCGTTGTGACCGACGGTGACCTGCGCAAGCACATTCTGCGGGGCGGCGGGCTGGAAGACCCGGTGAAAAACGCCGTGAACTACCACCCCAAGAGCCTGCCTTTGAGCCGCCGCGGCGAGGCGAAGGCCCTGATGCAGAAATACACCATCGACGCGGTGCCCCTGGTGGACCGGAAGGGCCGCCTGACCGATGTGGTGTTTGCCCAGGGCGTGAACCTGGACAACCGCCGTCAGGCCGGGCTGCCGGTGGTCATCATGGCGGGCGGGCTGGGCACCCGGCTGTACCCCTATACCAAGATCCTGCCCAAGCCCCTGATCCCCGTGGGGGAGATGCCCATTCTGGAGCACATCATCCACCGTTTCCGGGGCTTCGGCTGCACCGACTTCCGCCTGGTGGTGAACTACAAAAAAGGCATGATCAAATCCTATTTCAACGAGTTGGAAAAGGACTACACCGTGCAGTATGTGGAGGAGGAGCAGCCGCTGGGTACCGGCGGCGGGCTGTGCCTGCTGAAGGGCCAGATCGACTCCACCTTCTTCCTGTCCAACTGCGACATTCTCATTGACGCCGACTTCGGCGACATTTACAACCACCACAAGGCCCAGGGCAACGTGATCACCATGGTGTGCGCCTTCAAGCACTTTACCGTGCCCTACGGCGTGATCGAGCTGGGCGAAGGCGGCGAGATTCAGGCCATGCGGGAAAAACCGGAGATGAACTTCCTTACCAACACCGGCGTGTATGTGGTGGAGCCGGAGGTCATTCGGGACCTGGAGGACGGCAAGAAGCAGGGCTTCACCGACATCATCGACAAATACCGGGCCATGGGCCGCCGGGTGGGGGTGTACCCCATCAGCGAGAGCAGCTGGATGGACATGGGCCAGATCGAAGAGCTGGATGCCATGCGCCGCCGTCTGGAGAGCCAGAGCCAGACCTGAGCGCCGGAATAAGCAACGGCCCCGGCGGGGCAAAATCAACCATGCGGCACAACGGGCCGCCGGGCGGGCGAGCCGATTCCCGGCCGGTGGCCTTTTGTCTGCCCGGACGCATTTTGAAAAAACGTATAAGGAGCAACCATTATGTCTGTTTATATTGTGGCAGAGGCGGGTGTGAACCACAACGGCAGCCTGGAAATGGCCAAGGAGCTGGCGCGGGTGGCCAAGGAGTGCGGCGCCGATGCGGTGAAGTACCAGACCGCCGTGCCCGAGCTGGTGATCAGCAAGTTTGCCCAGAAGGCCGAATACCAGAAAAAAACCACCGGCGAGCAGGAGAGCCAGCTGGAAATGGTGCGCAGACTGCACTTCGATTTTGCGGCCCACAAAGAGCTGAAGGAGTACTGCGATTCCATCGGCATTCAGTACCTCTCCGCCCCCTTTGACATTCCCAGCGTGGAGTTTCTGGGTTCGCTGAAGCTGCCCTGGATGAAGGTGCCCAGCGGCGAGATCACCAACCTGCCCTATCTGGAAGCGGTGGGCCGCACCAAAACCCCGGTCATCCTCTCCACGGGCATGAGCATCCTCAGCGAGGTGGAGGACGCCCTCACCGTTCTGGAGGACGCGGGCTGCCCCGGCGTGGTGCTGCTGCACTGCAACACCGAGTACCCCACCCCCTATGAGGACGCAAACCTGGGAGCCATGCTGGATCTGGCGGACCAGTTCGGCCTGCCGGTGGGCCTTTCGGACCACACCACCGGCTGGGAGTGCGACGTGGCCGCCGCGGCCCTGGGCGCCGTGGTGATCGAAAAGCACTTTACGCTGGACAAGAACCTGCCCGGCCCCGACCAGAAGGCCAGCCTGAACCCGGAGGAGCTGCGGGCCATGGTGCAGGCGGTGCGCCGCATTGAGGTGGCCATGGGCAGCGGCAAAAAGCAGGTAAGCCCCAGCGAGGCCAAGAACAAGGCCGTTGCCCGCAAGAGCATTGTGGCGGCGCGGCCCATCAAAAAGGGCGAGGTGTTCACCGCCGAAAACCTGACCACCAAGCGCCCCGGCGATGGGGTAAGCCCCATGCGCTGGTATGAGGTGCTGGGCACCGAGGCGGCATTTGATTTTGCGGAGGACGAGCCGATCCGTCTGCGCTGAGCGGGCGGAATGCGCGGGCAGAACGGCCCGCGGAACAAAACGGACGAGAAGGGGGATGTATACCGATGGCGATGACGGTAATCGGCCAATGGGCCGTCTGGCTGGTGCTGGTGTTTGCGCTGGCCGCACTGATGAATAAAAAACCGGTGGAGACCGCTGCCCCGGCGGCTTTCTTTGTCATTTTGCTGCTGTATCTGGGCGGGCTGCTGGGCAACCTGCTCATCGGCATGGGGCTGGTGTGGCTGTGTGCCGGGGCCGGGGCGGTGTATCTGGCGGTCAGCTGGGCCTCGCCCGCCGGGCCGGATGGCAGCGGCAACAAAAAGCGGCTGGCCCGCCGCTGGGGCTGGGCACTGGGCGGCTTTGCCCTGATTGGGGTCTGGCTGCTGTGCCTGGCCTGGGGCCGCCGCCTGAGCGCCTGGGACGATCTGAGCCACTGGGGCCTGGCGGTGAAGAACATGATCACGCTGGACAAGCACCACTGCGTGCGGCCCTCCACCACCACCTTCCGGGGCTATCCCCCGGCCAGCAGCCTGTTTGAGTACTTCTTTGCCCGCTTTGCCGGGCAGCAGTGGGAGGCGGCCGCTGTGTTTGGGCTGGATGTGCTGATGACCAGCTGCCTGCTGCCGGCCCTGCGCTGCGCCAGCCGCCGCCAGTGGTGGAAGACCCTGCTGCTGGGGGGCGCGCTGCTGGCGTTCCCGGTGGTGTTCTACGAGCGGGTGTACACCATTGTGTACGTGGATATGCTGCTGGCCCTGCTGACGGCCTATCTGATCTTTACGGCCCTGCACACCGACCGGCTGGATCAGAGCGACCTGATCAGCCTGTGCCTTGGTGCGGGCACTCTGACGCTGGTTAAGGAGACCGGCCTGGCCATGCTGGGCTTTGCCCTGGCGGTGATTCTGGTTGTGCGGCTGACCCGGGACGGGCGGCCCAAAAACCGGGCGGCCTGGATGCGCCTGCTGGCGGTGCCGGTGGCCATGCTGCTGTTCGGCCTGCTGCTGCGCCAGAGCTGGGTGATGTACCGCACCCTGTACGGCAGCCCCGACGCCTGGGTGATGCCGGACATCTCGCTGGAAGAGGGCTTGGCCGACCTGCTGGAGGAGCTGGGCGACGCGGATTCGCCTTATACCCAGTGCCTGCACAACTTCTGCAAGCTGCTGTTCGGCTCCAAGCGCTATTATCTGTGGGGCGCGGGCATCGGCACGGTGTATTTTTACTGGGGCAAGCGCAGCGGCCGCAAAAAGCCGGCCATCGCAGCTGCGGTTGCCCTGTGGGTGGGCTTCGGCATCTATGCGGCCTGCCTGCTGTATCTGTACCTGTACAGCGGCTTCGGGGCAGACCCCAACGTGCCCAGCATGGAGCGGTATCTCTACACCTATCTGGCGGCGGGGTGGTTCAGCGGGGCCATGCTGCTGGCAAACCTGAGTCTGGCGGCCCCTACCCCCCGCAACAAGAAAAAGAACGCGGGCCCGCCGGTGTTTCTGGCGGTGTGCTTTGCGGCTTCAGCCCTGCTTCTGCGGGACCCCTACTACGTCCGCGCGCTGGTGCCGCCCTTCTGCTTTGACGCCACCCAGCGCTTCAATGCGGATCGGGCCTTCTCCCAGCCGGCCACCGGCCTGGAGACGGCGTTGGACATGGACCCGAACAGCGACCGGGTGTGCCTGGTTCTGGGCCAGGGCGTGAGCGAATGGAGCGGCGACTACGACCGGCTTGCCCTGGCGCTGGAGTTTGCCCCCATCGACAGCTGGACGACCGGCGGCTACGACAATGCCCGGCAGTGGGCCTCGGCACTGGCGGGCAGCACCTATCTGTATCTGTGCCGCGCGCCGGAAAATTTCACTGCCACGGCGGGCAGCCTGTTTGACGGCCCGATTCTGGAGGATACCCTGTACCGGGTGGAGCATACGGACGGGGACGTGCGCCTGGCCTTGGCGCAGCCCTGAATGCGGGGCGGCAGCCCGAAGGAGGGCCTATGGAAACGAAGAAAAAAACGCTGGCGATCGTCACCGGCACCCGGGCGGAGTACGGTCTGCTTCGGCCGGTGATCCAGTGCCTGACCCGGCGGGATAACCTGAACGCGGCGCTGCTGGTCACCGGGGCGCATCTGGCCCCGGAATACGGCAGCACCGTGAGGGAAATCGAGGCGGACGGCGTGCCCATTGCCGCCCGCATTCCCATCCTCACCGGCGAGACCGGCCCGCTGGCCACCGCCCATGCGGTGTGCCGCGCGCTGGAGGGCTTTGCGGCCTGGTTTGAACAAAACCGCCCCGACGGGGTGCTGGTTCTGGGCGACCGGTACGAGATTTTTGCGGCGGCCCAGGCGGCAGCCATGCAGCGGGTGCCGGTGGCCCACATCAGCGGCGGCGACGTGACGCTGGGCGCGGCGGACGAATACTACCGCCACTGCATCACCAAGATCGCCGCGCTGCACTTCCCCAGCTGCGACGAATACGCGGCCCGGGTCATCCGCATGGGGGAAGCCCCCGAAACCGTCTACCAGCTGGGCGGCCTGGGGGACGAAAACCTGCGCACGCTGCCCACCCTGAGCCGGGCGCAGCTGCTGGAAAACCTGGGCCTGACGGCCTGGGGCGAGCAGCCCTTTGCGCTGGTGACCTTCCACCCGGAAACGGCGGGCGGCGCAGACCCCATGGCCCAGATGCAGGCCCTGCTGGCGGCCATGGACCGCACGGAGGGGCTGCACTGGCTCATCACCAAATCCAACGCGGACGCAGGCGGCCGGGACATCAACGCCCTGTGGGACGAATGGGCAGCCGCCCGGCCGGACAAGGCTGCGGCCTTCACCAGCCTGGGGGTGGTGCGGTATGTGTCCGCCCTGCGGGCCTGCGCGCTGGTGGCGGGCAACTCCTCCAGCGGCGTGGTGGAAACCCCCACCTTCGGGGTGCCCACGGTGAACATCGGCCAGCGGCAGGCGGGGCGCATTGTGTGCGGCAACGTGCTGTGCTGCCCGGCCGAAGAGGCGGCCATTGCCGGGGCGCTGGCCACGGCCCGCAGCCCGGAATTTGCGGCGAAGGCCCGCACGGCCCGCAGCCCCTACAACGGCGGGCCGACCAGCCTGCGCATGGCCCGGGTGCTGGAGGCCTGGCTGAACAGCCCCACCCTGGGCGTGCCGAAACGCTTCTACGACGGGCCGGTGCCGGAGCACTGGAAAAACCCTGCCGAGCCGGCCGAAGAGCAAAAGCAGGCGTGAGAAAAAATTCTCGCAGGGGTCAAGCTGCATAAATTCATAAATATGCAGAACCGAAAATACGGCGTGTATAACGCGCGGGCGCGCTGCAAATCACAGGCATATCTACACGCATACGCGCAAAAAGCGGGCGGGCCAGGCAGAAACGCCGCCCCCCAAAAAACACCAACAGAAGGGAAAACGGATATGAAACTTTTGATCGTGGGCCTGGGCAGCATGGGCAAACGCCGCGCCCGGCTGGCCAAGGGCATTGACGCTTCCATTGAGCTGTGCGGCGTGGACCTGAGCGAGGAGCGCCGCACCGGCGAGGAGGTACGGCGGCTGGGCATCGACGCCTATCCGGACATTCCCTCGGCGGTGGCGGCCCGGCACCCGGACGCGGCGCTGGTGTGCACCGCCCCCATCACCCACAGCGGCATCATCGGCCAGCTGCTGGACGAGGGCCTGCCCGTGTTCACCGAGCTGAATCTGGTGAGCGACGGCTACGCCGAAAACATGGCCAAGGCCAAGGCCAAGGGGCTGCCGCTGTTCCTGTCCAGCACCATGCTGTATCGGGGCGAGACCCAATACATCAAGCAGCAGGTGGCCCAGTTCAAAAAGCCGGTGAACTACATCTACCACATCGGCCAGTACCTGCCCGACTGGCACCCCTGGGAGAACTACAAGAACTTCTTTGTGGGCGACAAGCGCACCAGCGGCGTGCGGGAGATCTTCGGCATTGATCTGCCCTGGCTGCTGGACGCCTTCGGCCCGGTGAAGAGCGTGTATGTGGAAAAGGACAAGCTCAGCGACCTGGAGCTGCCCTATCCGGACAGCTGGTTTGTCACCCTGCGCCACGAAAACGGCACCAAGGGCTTTTTGGCCGCCGATGTGGTCAGCCCCAAGGCCGTGCGCAACTTCGAGTGCTTCGGCGAGGGCCTGCACCTGTTCTGGGAGGGCAGCCCTTCCAGCCTGTACCACTTTGACCACGCCACCGGCCGGAAGAACCCGGTGTGCACCTACCAGACCGTGGAGCACGACAGCCGGTACAGCGACAACATTGTGGAAAACGCCTACGTGGATGAGCTGACCAACTTCTTCGGGGTGCTGAACGGCACCCAGCGGCCCCGATACAGCTTTGAAAAGGACCAGGCCACCATTGAGCTGATCGAGCGCATCGAGCGCTTTTGAAACGGGAGGAACACCGTGAAAGCACTGTTCATCGGGCTGGGGTCCATCGGTACCCGGCATTTGCAGAACCTGACGGCTCTGTGTGAGAAAAAGGGCATTCCCCTTCAGGCGGACGCCCTGCGCAGCGGCAGCCGCCCCCTGCGCCCCGGCGCGGCCGAGCTGCTGCACGCCCAGTACACCGACTGGGCCGCTCTGGGCGAGTACGACCTGGCCTTCATCACCAACCCCACCCACCTGCACGCCGAGGCCATTCAAAAGCTGGCGGGCCGGGCAAAGGCCCTGTTCATCGAAAAGCCCATCTTTGAGGCCACCGGCTACGACCTGGCGGCCCTGGGGCTGGGCGAGCACCAGAAGGCCTATGTGGCGGCCCCCATGCGCTGGTGCGGCACCATGCTGGCCCTGAAAGAAGAGCTGCCCCGGCTGAAGCCCTACTCGGCCCGGGTGATCTGCTCCTCCTACCTGCCGGACTGGCGGCCCGGGGTGGACTACCGCACCGTGTACTCGGCCCACCGGGAGATGGGCGGCGGCGTGACCATTGATCTGATCCACGAGTGGGACTACCTGGTGGAGCTGTTCGGCGTGCCCAGCCAGGTGTACAACCTGAAGGGGACCTTCAGCCATCTGGAGATCGATTCGGACGATCTGTCCGTTTACATTGCCCGGTATCCGGGCCTGCTGGCCGAGGTGCATCTGGATTACTTCGGCCGCACCTACCGGCGGAGCATCGAGCTGTTCTGCGAGAACGGCACCGTCACTGCCGATTTCGGCGCGGGCACCCTCACGCTGGAGGACGGCACCGTGCGCCGCTATGAGGAGCCGGTGAACCGCCGCTATGAGCGGGAGATGGAATATTTCGTGGACTATGCTCGGAACGGCACCGGCGAGAGTGTGAACCCGCCCCGCACGGCGCTGGAGGTGCTGGCCCTGACCCAGGGCGAAACGCTGGGCTGAGCGAACCGAATACAAGGAGGAAATCATCGGATGAAAAAATTGCTGATTACCGTATGCGGCCGGGCCGGCAGCAAGGGCTTTAAGAACAAGAACCTGAAAACCTTCTGCGGAAAACCGCTGGTGTATTATTCGCTGGCCGCGGCGGGGCTGTTTCTGGCGGCCCACCCGGAGGTAAAGGCGGACATTGCCCTGAACACCGACAGCGCCGATCTGGCCAAACTGGTGGCGGATAAGTACCCCGAGGTGACCTTCCTGCCCCGGTGCGAGGAGCTGGGCGGCGACACCGTGCCCAAGATGGCCGTCATTCAGGACAGCCTGACCCGCATGGAAGAAAAGAACGGCTGCAAGTACGATTATGTGATGGATCTGGACATCACCAGCCCCCTGCGCACCGCCGAGGACCTGGCTGCCGCCTACAAGATGAAGGACGAGCGGGACGATCTGGACCTGGTGTACAGCGTGACCGAGAGCCGCCGCAACCCCTGCTTCAACATGGTGAAGGACTGCGGCGACCACATCGAAAAGGGCATTGCCAGCGACTGGTTCACCGCCCGCCAGCAGGCCCCGGTGTTCTACGACGTGAACGCCAGCATCTACGTGTACCGGCGGGATTTTCTGGCCAACAACGCCACCCACAGCATTTGGGACGCCAAGACCTATGTGACCCAGATGATGGACACCGGCGTGCTGGACATTGACAGCGAGGACGACTTTTTGCTGATGGAGGTCATTGCCGACCACCTGTACCACCACTACCCGGCCTTTGCTGCCGTACAGGAGGCCATTCGTGGATGACCGCCAGAACCTGCGTTCGCAGGAAGCCCTGACCCTTGCGGCGGACGCGGCCGCCCTGCTGCTGGCCAGCGGGGCAGAGACCAGCCGTGCCCAGGAGACCGCGGAGATCCTGTTCCGGTCCTTCGGCACCGGCGAGCTGCAGGCCTATGTGCTGACGAACGGCGTGATCGCCGTACCATTGGAGCATAGCCTGCCCGGCGGGGTGCGCAACGTGCCCAATTCCTCGGTGAACCTGATGCGGGTGGCGGCGGTGAACGAGCTTTCCCGCCAGGCAGCCGCCGGCCGGGTGAGCCTGGCCCAGGCCCGCTGCCGCCTGGATGAGATCAAGCACCTGCCGGAGCTGGAGGACTGGAAGCAGATGCTGGCCTGCGGCATCGGCTGCGCCTGCTCCGGCGTGATGTTCGGCGGCGGCGCCTGGGAGGCCCTGGCCGCCAGCATTGCGGGGATGTGTGTGCAGGCGCTGCTGCTGTGGCTGGCCCGCACCGGGATCAACCGCATTTTCAGCCGCCTGGCCGGGGCGGCGCTGGTGGTGTCGGTGATCACGCTGGTGGGGCTGGTGCTGCCGGGCCTGAACCAGAACCCGCCCACCATCGGCGCGCTGATGCCCCTGACCCCCGGCGTGGCCCTAACCATGTCCATCCGGGATTTTATCAGCGGCGACTATCTCTCGGGCACCATCCGATTGATCGACGCGCTGCTCACCGCCGGGTGCATTGCTTGCGGCGTGGGCCTGGCGCTGATGGTATGGGCCTTTGTGCTGGGAGGTGGTGCGCGATGACGATGGGCAAGCTGCTTTTGCAGACGCTGGTGGCCGCGGGCGACAGCGCCACCTTCGGCGCGCTGTTTCAGGTGGAAAAGCGCCATTATCTGGCCTGTGCCATCACCGGCGCGGCGGGCTGGGTGACCTACTGCCTGGCGGTGGAGGCCGGGTGCAGCGTGGCCGCTGCCAGCTTTCTGGGCGCGCTGCCCCTGACGCTGCTGGCGCGGCTGTTCGCCATTTACCGCCGCGCCCCGGTAACGGTGTTTCTGTTGTGCGGGATCTTTCCGCTGGTGCCCGGCGCGGGCATTTATTACACCGCCTATTATTTCATCTTCGGCTTCAGCGGCCTGATGGTGCAGAAGGGCATTGAAACCGTGAAGGTGGCCGTGGCCATTGCGCTGGGCATTACGCTGGTGCTGAGCCTGCCCATGGGCAGCCGGCGCAGCCGGTAAAGGCCGGGGGCGGCGCTGCCGCGTTTGATTTGTATTTCTGTTTTGTAAAAAGAAAGAGCGGCTCTTCGAGGGAGCGCGATGTGCCCCAATACCGGGTGTCCGGCATGGGGGAAGCACCGCAAAGTTCCCCCGGCGGGCGGCTCTTTTTTCAACCGTTTGAGGCGAACTTTGTGGAAAACCTGCGCATGCCCGGCGTGCTGCGGCCGCAAAAATAGGCTCGGCGGGGAAAATCGTTCAAAATCCCACTGCAAAACCGGGCAAAAGCCTGAATATTCCCGCCGGGGCCGATGCAAACTATGCTTGTCAGCAACGAAAAGGCGGCGGCCAGCGGCCGCCGGGAACGGAGCGTGCAAGATGAAACGGTTCACAGCCTTTATTCGGGAAAAGGGTTTTTATCTGGCCCTGCTGGCCTGCATTCTGGCGGCGGCAGCCTCCAGTGTGTGGGCCATCCGCACGGTGGTCGGCCGCCTGAACGGAACGGCGGAGAGCCAAAGCAGCAGTGAGGAGGAATTTGTATGGGATGCCCCGGAATTGCCGGTGGAGCGCAGCGCCGAGGATGTGCCCATCGAGCCGAACGAATTGCGCGGGTCCTCCCCGTCCTCCTTGCCGGAGGCTACCTCTTCTTCGCCTTCCGGCGGGCAGGAAGGCTCTGGGCAGCAGGCCGCCTCGCCGGAAGTCTCCTCTGCCTGGCCGGTGCCTGGGCCGATGCTCGCGCCCTTCAGCGGGGATGAGCTGGTGTACAACGAAACGCTGGGCGACTGGCGCACCCACAACGGGGTGGACCTGGCCGCCGAAGCGGGCGAGCCGGTGAAGGCCGCGGCCCTGGGCCGGGTGAGCGCGGTGTATCAGGACGCGGTGTGGGGCTGGACGGTGGAAGTGTCGGACGGCAGCCGGGTGTACCGCTACCAGGGGCTGGAGGCCCCGGCGGTGCAGGCCGACGATGAGGTACACGCGGGGGACGTGCTGGGCAAGGTGGGCCGGGTGCCCGCCGAGGCGAAGCTGCCCAGCCACCTGCACTTTGAGGTCCGGCAGGACGGCAGCTGCGTTGACCCGGAAACGGCGCTGGGGTGAGCAGGCGGCGTTTGCCCGTGAACACGCAATAAACAGTAAAAAGCCAGAGCGGCAGCGTGGGCTGCCGCTCTGGCTTTCTTTGCGGGGACAAAAGGCTTCCCCAGCGCGGAATTTTGGCTTCCCCTCGCTGGGAAGCTGTCGCCGCTAGGCGGCAGCTTGCCTTTGCGGTGGGGTTATGGTGGTGACAAGCGCCCCACCTCATCCGCCCCGCACCCCTGCCTGACGACCGCCCCGCTCCCTTTTTCGTTGCCTTTTAAGGGGCGGTACGCTATAATGATATCTGTATAAGTATGGGCAATGTGCGGCATTCTGCCTACGCCGGAAGCAGCGCCGCACTTCGGCCCCGAAAAAGCACCGGCGGCAAACGGAGGGATACATACCATGGCACAGACTGTTCTGGTGGGCAGCACCGGCTTTGTGGGGGGCAACCTGATGGCCGCCCACACCTTTGACGCGGCCTACCACTCCACCGATGTGGCCAAGGGCTTCGGCTGCCGCAATGAGCTGGTGGTGTACGCCGGGGTGCCAGCGGCCATGTTTCTGGCCAACCGGGACCCGGCGGCCGATCTGGCCGTGATGGCCGCCGCCCGGGAGAATCTGCGCCGCCTGGCCCCCCGGCGGCTGGTGCTCATCTCCTCCATTGCCGTTTACCGGGACAGCCGGGGCAAGGACGAAGCCAGCCCCATGGAGACCGAGGGCCTGCCCCCCTACGGGGCCAACCGGCTGCAGCTGGAACAGTGGGTGCGGGAGGACTTTCCCGGCGCGCTGATCGTGCGGCTGCCCGCCCTGTACGGCAAGGGGCTGAAAAAGAACTTTCTGTACGACCTGCACACGCTCACCCCCGCGCTGCTGAAGCCGGAAAAGTACGCGGAACTGGCCGCCCAAAGCGCGCTGGTAGCCGCGGGCTATGAGGACGGCCGGAATGGCTTTTACCGGCTGAGCGGCCGGGTGGACGCGGCCGAGCTGCGGGCCTTTTTTGCGGCCAACGGCTGGAACGCCCTGGCCTTTACCGACAGCCGGTCGAAGTACCAGTTCTATCCGCTGGCCCGGTTGTGGCGGGACATTGAGACGGCCCTGGCCGCCGGCCTGACCGTGCTGAACCTGACCCCGCCGCCGGTGAGCGCCGCCGAGGTGTACGCCCACCTGACCGGGAGCGTCTGGCAGAACCATCTGGCCGCCGCCCCCTTTGACTACGACCTGCGCAGCCGCCATGCGGCGCTGCTGGGCGGGCAGGGCGGCTATCTGTGCACGAAAGAAGAGGAACTGGCGGAGATTGCCGCCTTTATGAAAGGATGGACCTGAATGAAGCTGGCAGCCTCGAACCTGTGCTGGGCGGCGGCGGACGATGAAGCCGCCTGGGGCAAGATGAAGGAACTGGGCTACACCGGCCTGGAGATCGCCCCCACCCGCATCTTCCCGCAAGCCCCCTACGACTGCCTGAACGGAGCGGCCCTGTTTGCCGGGGTGATGTACCAGAAGTATGGATTTGTCATTCCCAGTATGCAGAGCATCTGGTACGGCCAGAGCGGCAGCATTTTTGACGTGGCCGATGCCGCCCGGCTGGAGGAATACACCAAAGAAGCCTATCAGTTTGCCCGGGCCTGCCGGTGCGGCAGCCTGGTGTTCGGCTGCCCCCGCCAGCGGGCGGTGCCCGAGGGGCACACCCCCGAGGAGGCCGAGGGCTTTTTTGCCCGGCTGGGGGTGGAGGCCGCCCGCAATGGGGTGCGGCTGGCGCTGGAGGCCAACCCGCCCATCTACAACACCAACTACCTGAACACCACCCGGGAGGCCTTCCGGCTGGTGAAAAAGCTGGGCCTGCCGGGCCTGGCGGTGAATCTGGACGTGGGCACCATGATTGCCAACGGCGAACACCCCGAGGACTTCGCCCTGGACATGAAGTATGTGAGCCACATTCACATCAGCGAGCCGGGCCTTGGGGCCATTCAGCCCCGGCCCATTCACAGGCAGCTGGCCCTTCTGCTGGGGGCCGTGGGCTATCGGGGCTTTGTCTCGGTGGAGATGAAGGCCCAGGACCCGGACACCCTGACGGCCTGCCTGGAATACGTGAAGGAGGTATTCGGCGAAGTATGAGCGAGTTTGTGCCCGTTGTTCCCAAGGCGGTGGAGCACCGCGAAGGGGTGCCCGCCTACACAAAGGCGGAATTTGCCGGAAAGAAAAGCCGGTACTGCCTGCTCATACCGGTGATCAACGAGGGCGAGCGCATTCTGGCCGAGCTGGACCGGGCTGCGGCGGCCGGGGTGACCCGCCTGTGCGATGTGGCCCTGTGCGACGGCGGCAGCACCGACGGCAGCATGGACCAGGCGGGCCTTGCCCGGCGGGGCGTGAACACCCTGCTGGTGAAAACCGGCCCCGGCAAGCAGGGCGCCCAGCTGCGCATGGGCATTGCCTGGGCGCTGGAGCGGGGGTATGAGGGCGTGCTGACCATCGACGGCAACAACAAGGATTCCATCGAGAGCGTGCCGCTGTTCCTTGCCAAGCTGAAGGAAGGCTACGACCTGATCCAGGGCAGCCGCTTCATCAAGGGCGGCCGGGCGGTCAACACGCCGCCCAGCCGGTATGCCGCGGTGCGGCTGATCCACGCGCCGGTCATCAGCCTGGCGGCGGGCCAGTGGTTCACCGACACCACCAACGCCTACCGGGCGTACAGCCGGGCATATCTGACCCACCCGGCGGTGCAGCCCCTGCGGGAGGTGTTCGTGGGGTATGAACTGCTGGCGTACCTCAGCATCCGGGCCACCCGGCTTGGCCTGAAAGCCTGCGAGGTTCCCGTGACCCGCGCCTACCCAAAAACCGGGGCCACTCCCACCAAGATCAAGGGGATGCGCGGCAACGCCGACCTGCTGAAGATCCTGTTCCGGGCGCTGGCGGGGCAGTACAACCCAAACTAACAAAGCCGAAGGCGGTGCAAAGCCATGACATACGATAAGATTATTCTGGGCGCGGGGCTGTATGGTCTGTATGCGGCACACCGGTGCGGCCGGAAGGGCCAGCGGGTGCTGGTGCTGGAGCGGGACCCTGCCCCCTTTATGCGGGCCACCTACATCAATCAGGCCCGGGTCCATCAGGGGTACCACTACCCCCGCAGCTATTCCACCGCCATTAAGAGCGCCAAGTATTTCGACCGGTTCTGCGAGGACTACGGCTTCTGCCTGCTGACCGGCTTTGACCAGGTGTACGCCACCAGCGCCCATTTCTCTTGGACCACCGGGCCGGAGTTCCAGAAGTTCTGCGATGCGGCCCACATCCGGTGCGACGGGGTGGACCCGAACCGCTACTTCCAGCCCGGCCGGTGCGACGGGGCATTTTTGACCCGGGAGTACACCTACGATGCGCAGATCCTGAAAAAGCATTTTCTGGAGGAGTTGGCGAAGCTGCCCAACGTGGAGGTGCGGTATTCCGCCGCCCCCACGGCCATCCGCAAAGCGGGCGGCGCCTGGCAGGTGGAGACCGGCGGCGGGACCCTGGAGACGCCGTATCTGCTCAACGCCACCTACGCCGGGGTGAACGACGTACACGCCATGCTGGGCTACGAGCCGTTCCGCATCAAGTATGAGCTGTGCGAGATCATTCTGTGCACGGTGAACGACGCGCTGAAGAACGTGGGCATCACGGTGATGGACGGGCCGTTCTTTTCCATTATGCCCTTTGGCCGCACGGGGCTGCACAGCCTGACCAGCGTGACCTTTACCCCCCATGTGACCAGCTACGACCCGCTGCCTACCTTTGACTGCCAGGCGCGCAGCGGCGGCCGATGCCGCCCGGGCAGCCTGTACAACTGCAACGAGTGCCCGGCAAAGCCCGCCAGCGCCTGGCCCTACATGAGCCAGCTGGCCCGCAAGTTTCTGCGCCCGGAGCTGGGCTTCGCCTATCATTCCAGCCTGTTCAGCATGAAGCCGATCTTAAAGGCCAGCGAGATCGACGATTCCCGCCCCACAGTGGTGCGGCGTTACAGCGACGAGCCGGTGTTTGTGAGTGTGCTTTCGGGCAAGATCAACACCGTATACGATTTGGACGAGGTATTGTAACATGACCCAGGCAAAAGAGAGCAATTTTATCTCGGCGGTGGTGTACCTGCGCAACGACGCGGCCCGGGTGGAGCCGTTTTTGAAGGCGGTGTGCGCCCAGCTGGAGGAGCACTTCGCCCAGTATGAGCTGATCGCCGTGGACGACTGCAGCACCGATGGCACCGCCCAGGCTGTGCGGGACTTTGCCGCCCGAACCCTGACCAAGCCCCTGACCCTGCTGCACATGAGCCTGGCGCAGGGGGTGGAGCTGTGCATGAACGCCGGGCAGGACTGCGCCATCGGCGATTTTGTGTATGAGTTTGACGCGGCCGACCTGTGCTACGACCCGGCGCTGATCTGGAAGGCCTACGAGACGGCGCTTTTGGGCAACGACGTGGTGAGCGTCGGCCCCAGCCGCCAGAAGCTGGCCAGCCGGGCCTTTTACGGGGTGTTCAACCGGTTCAGCCGGTCGGCCTACCCCATCGCCACCGATGCCTTCCGCCTGCTGAGCCGCCGGGGCATCAACCGGGTACACGCCATCAGCCCGGGGCTGCCCTACCGCAAAGCCGCCTATGCGGCCAGCGGCCTGGCCCAGGCCACCCTGACCTTTGATGGGGTCATGGCCCGCCGTACCGGCGACATGACCCTGGCGGCGGACAGCCTGGTGCTGTACACCAACGCGGGCTTTAAGCTGAGCTTCGGCGTGGCCGCCGGCATGATGGCGCTGGCTTTGCTGGAGCTGGTGTACACGCTGGCGGTGTTTTTCGGCCACCGCTTTGTGGAAGGCTGGGTGACCACCATGTTTGTGCTGACGGTGGGCTTTGCCGGCGTGTTCGGCATTTTGGCCATTGTCATTAAGTACCTGAGCCTGATTCTGGAAATGGTGTTCCGCCGCCAGACCTACCTTGTGGAGAGCGTGGAGAAGATTCAGAAGTGAGGGCGGCCGCGTTTGGCCGCGGCAGGCAAAGCCTTCCCCTCGCGGGGAAGCCTGAGGCTCGGCAGAAGGCAGCGCCGCCGCAGAAACGCCAAACAAGAAAAACTCCCCGCCCCAATTCCCAGCACCACAAAAATCGGAGAACACAATGAAGGATAAAAAACGCTTAAAACAGGACAAGCTCCCGCCGCTTTCAATGGTGGGGTATGCGCTGGCGGTGCTGGCTGTGTTTGCGGTGAAGGCCGCGCTGGCCGGCCAGCAGCGGTTCTATACCTGGATTGACGGCGCACCGCTGGACGACGAACTGTATTTCCACGCGGCCCAGAGCATCACCGCCGGGAACTGGCTGGGCGAGTACAATTACCTCACGCTGTCCAAGCATCCGCTGTTTGCCCTGTGGCTGGCCGCGCTGCAGAAGCTGGGCCTGCCCTACCTGATCGCCGGGCAGCTGTTGTGGACGGCGGCGGCCCTGGCCATGGCGGCGGCGCTGGCTCCCGTGCTGAAAACCCGCTGGCGGCAGCTGGCGGTGTTCGGGGTGCTGGCGTTTCTGCCCTCGGCCAGCGCCAGCTATACCCTGCGGGTGTATCGGGACAACATCTTCCCGGCCCTGTGCCTGCTGTTCTTTGCCGGGCTGACCGGCTATGCCCTGCGGGCGGCGGGGCGGTGGCGCAAAAGCCTGCCCTGGCTGCTGCTGGCCGGGGCGGGGCTGGCGGCCGCCTGGCTTTGCCGGGAGGACGGTGTGTGGCTGCTGCCCTTCTGGCTGGCCGGCGGGTTGGTGCTGGCGGTGCTTCTTTGGCGCCGCATGGGGCTGAAAAGCCTGAACGCCTGGGCACGTGTAGCGGCGCTGGCCCTGCCCGGGCTGGTGCTGGTGGGCAGCCTGCAGGCCGTGGCCGCCAAAAACGAGCGGGAGTACGGCGTGCGGGTGGTGAGCGATTTCTCCACCGGCAGCTTTGCCCAGGCCATCGGGGCCATGGTGCGGGTGAAGGAGAGCGAGACGGTTCCGCTGGTGAGCGTGCCGGCCGAGGTGCGCGAACTGCTGTACGAAAACGTGGAGGCCCTGCGCCCGCTGCGCTACTGGCTGGAGGAAGACCCCCAGATGCGCAACGACTTTGTGAACCCGGAAGTGGGAGACTACCAGTCCGGCAGCTTCTACTGGGCCATCCGCCGGGCGGCCCAGTATGAGGGCGTGTACGATACGGCCCAGAAGGCCCAGGCCTACTGGGCGGGGGTGGCCGAGGAGATCAACCGCCTGTGCGATGAGGGCGTGCTGCCCAGCGAGGGCGGCGTGCGCAGCGGCACCACCCCGCCGGTGCGGGCCGAGAATGTGCTGCCCACCCTGGCCGAGACGGCCAAGAGCCTTTACTGGTGCGCCACCTTTCAGGACTGCGCCCCCTACCGGACGGACATCACCATCGGCACCGCCGAGGATGTGGCCGTGTGGGAGGCCTACCTGCACACCGGGGCCAATCTGGCGGCCCAGGCGGGCACGGCAAACGCCTATTACAACCCGGTGCAGAAGGCGGCCTACGTGCTGCTGACCCTGCTGCGCTGGGGCTATGCGGTGTACCTGCCGCTGGCGCTGCTGGCGGCGCTGTTGGTGTTTGTGCGCCGGGGCCTTGCCCTGCTGCATGGCGGCCGGGGCCTTGCCCTCTTACAGGGCGGCGGGGGCGCGCTGCTCTGGTGGCTGGAGCTGGGCTTTCTGGGCATGGCGCTGTTCCGGGCCGCGATGATGGCCTTTATGGAGGTGGCGTCCTTCCACATTGGAACCTACGTAATGTATCTGGCCACGGTTCACCCGCTGCTGGCGCTGTTTGCGGCGGCGGTGCTGCTGGCCGGGCCGAGCGAAGAAAAGGAGGCCCCGTCATGGGACATCTGATCGTTGTGGGCGCGGGCGCGGCCGGGCTGATGGCCGCGGGCGCCGCGCTGGAGCAGGGCCACACCGTCACTCTGCTGGAGCATGAGGAAAAGCCGGGCAAGAAAATTCTGGTGACGGGCAAAGGCCGCTGCAACGTGACCAACGACTGCGATCTGGAGACGTTTTTGCAGAACGTGCGCACGAACCCCCGCTTTTTGTATTCCGCCTTTTCCGCCTTTGACACGGCGGCGGCCATGGCCCTGTTTGAGGGGCTGGGCGTGCCCCTGAAGGTGGAGCGGGGCCGCCGGGTGTTCCCGGTGAGCGACCGGGCCGAGGACATTCGCCGGGCGCTGGTGCGCTATGCCGCCGGGGCCGAGCTGCGCACCGAAGAGGTGACGAAGCTGCTGCTGGAGGAGGGCCGCTGCGTGGGCGTAAGCTGCCAAAGCGGCCGCCAATACCGGGGCGACTGGGTGCTGGTGGCCACAGGCGGTGTTTCTTACCCGGGCACGGGCAGCCGGGGCGCGGGCTATGCGCTGGCCAGGCAGGCCGGCCACACCGTGCGCCCGCCGGTGCCCAGCCTGGTCAGCCTGGTGGCCCAAGGGGGCGAGTGCCGCCGGATGATGGGCCTGGCCCTGAAGAATGTGGGCCTGACCCTGTATCAGGACGGCAAAAGCATTTTTCAGGAGCAGGGCGAGGCGCTGTTTACCCATTTCGGCCTGTCCGGCCCGCTGGTGCTTTCCGCATCGGCCCATCTGGGCGATTTGGCCAAGCATCGGTACGAGGTGGGCTTTGACCTGAAGCCCGCTCTGAGCCACGAGCAGCTGTACGCCCGCCTGAACCGGGACCTGACGGCCCTGGCCAACCGGGACGCGGCCAACTGCCTGGTGAAGCTGCTGCCCGCCAGTATGCAGCCGGTGATGGTGGAGCGTTGGGGCGTGGACCCGGCGAAGAAGGCCAACCAGCTGACCAAGGAAGAGCGGCTGGCGCTGGTGGACTTGATGAAGGACTTCCGCATCAGAATCCGGGACCGGGGCGACCTGGAGCACGCGGTGATCACCAGCGGCGGTGTGGCGGTGAAGGAAGTGGACCCCCGCACCATGGCCTCGAAGAAGTGCCCGGGGCTGTACTTTGCGGGCGAGGTGCTGGATGTGGACGCCTACACCGGCGGCTACAACTTGCAGATTGCCTGGTGCACCGCCCAGGCGGCCGCCCGGGGGCTGGCGTGAAGAAAACCGGCAGGTGCGCCGGAACCGGTTCAGGGGCGCTGCCGTGCAAAGCCGTTCGGACGGAACTTGTGCGGCGCGGCCGACATTCAATCAACAGAGAAGCGAGGAACAAACCATGAGCATTGCCATTGCCATCGACGGCCCTTCCGGGGCCGGCAAATCCACCCTGGCCAAGCGGTTGGCCGGGGAAATGGGCTATCTGTATGTGGACACCGGAGCCATGTTCCGGGCAGTGGGCCTGTACGCCCTGCGCGCCGGGAAAGACCCGGCGGACGCGGCCGCCGTGGAGGCCCTGCTGCCTGCGGTGACCCTCACCCTGGCCCATGTGGATGGGGCCCAGCACATCTACCTGAACGGTGAGGACGTGAGCGAGGCCATCCGGCAGGAGCAGGTGGGCATGGCTGCCTCCGCTGTGGCGGTGCACCCGGCGGTGCGCAGCTTTCTGCTGGGGCAGCAACGGGCCATTGCCAGCACCAACAACGTGCTGATGGACGGCCGGGACATCGGCACCGTGGTGCTGCCGGATGCCCAGGTGAAGATCTTCCTCACCGCAAGCCCCGAGGCCCGCGCCGCCCGCCGCGCCGCCGAACTGGCCGCCAAGGGCCAGCCCGCCGACTACGAGACCGTGCTGGCGGACATCCGCCGCCGGGACGATCAGGACACCCACCGGGCCGCCGCGCCCCTGCGCCAGGCGGAGGACGCGGTGCTGGCCGATACCTCTGAGCTGGACTTTGAGCAGAGCTTCCAGCTTCTGCGCGCGATCATCCGGGAGAAGGCCGAGGTGTGACCGGCCCGCGGCACAGAACAAGCCGCAAAGGAGAACCTATGTTTTATTGCTTTATCGTTACGGCGGCCTGGCTGGTGTGGCACATCGGCTTTCGCATCCGGGTGATCGGGCGGGAGAACCTGCCCAAGGAGGGCGGCTTTGTGCTGGCCCCCAACCACATTTCCGCCATTGACCCGGTGTTCGTGGTCGTTGCCCGCTTTTGGGGCAAGCGACTGCTCATCATGGCCAAGGAGGAGATCCTGCAGGTGAACCCGGTGTTCACCTGGATGTTCCGCCACGTGGGCGTGGTGGGCATTGAGCGGGGCCGCGGCGATGTGAACGTGGTGGACGAGCTGATCGGGGATGTGCAAAAGGGCCAGGGCCTGCTGATTTTCCCCGAGGGCACCCGCAGCAAAACCGGCCAGGTGGGCAAGGTGAAAAGCGGGGCCTTCGTCATTGCCAGCGCCGCCGGGGTGCCCATGGTGCCCTGCCGCATTATTTACGAGCCGGGCCGCATGAAGGTGTTCTGCCGGGTGCGGGTGTGCTTTGGCGCGCCCATTCCCGCCGAGGAGCTGTATCTGGGCGAGACGAAGAGCGCCTCGGCCCTGCGCAAAAACAAGGCGCTGCTCACCGATGCCTGGCAGCGACTGTACGACGAGAACAAGTTCAATTGAGGAGGACGCCATGGAGATCCTGCTTGCAAAAACCGCCGGGTTCTGCTTTGGCGTGGACCGTGCGGTGAAGCTCACCTACCGGCTGGTGGAAGAGGGCCGCAAGGTGGCCACCCTGGGGCCGCTGATCCACAACCCCCAGTGCGTGGCCGACCTGGCCGCCAAAGGCGTGGTGACGGTGGACACCCCCGCCCAGGTGCCCGACGGCTATGAGGTGGTCATCCGCAGCCACGGCGTGGGGGCCGATGTGTACGCCCAACTGGCGGCCATGGGGGCCAAGGTGCACGACGCCACCTGCCCCTTTGTGACCAAGATCCACCGCATTGCCAAACAGGCCAGCGATGAGGGGGCCACGCTGCTGATTGCAGGCGACCGCACCCACCCGGAAGTGCAGGGAATTGCCGGGCACACCGCCGGTGACGTGTTCATTTTTGCCAATTTGGAGGAACTGAAGGCGTGGAACGGCCCGGCCAGTGAGCAAAATGCACTGTTTGTGGTGGCCCAAACGACCTTCCAAGTGACAAAATGGCTGGAATGTTCGGAATTTCTAAAAAAAGCATATACAAACGCGCGAGTTTTTGATACAATATGTAATGCGACGTGGGCGAGGCAACAGGAAGCGGAAGGCCTCAGCCAGAAATGCGATCTGATGGTCGTCATTGGTGGTCATCATTCTTCCAATACCCAAAAGCTGGCCAAGGTCGCCGCGCAGCACACCCGGGCCGTCACCGTAGAAACGGCGGACGAGCTGGAGCCGGAATGGTTCCGGGGTGTCAGCACGGTGGGCGTAACCGCGGGGGCTTCCACGCCGTCGTCTATAATTGAGGAGGTACTTAACAAGATGAGTGAAGAAATCCGTGACGACATGAGTTTCGAGGAAATGATCGAAGCTTCCATGAAACCCGTGTATGTAGGCAAGATCGTTAAGGGCACCGTTACCAGCGTGCAGCCCAACGAGATCCAGGTCGATATCGGCACCAAGCACACCGGCATCGTCCGGCTGAGCGAGCTGACCGACGACCCCTCCGCCAAGGCAGAGGATCTGGTGAAGGTGGGCGATGAGCTGGACCTCGTTGTCGAGAAGGTCAACGACCAGGAAGGCGTTGACTACCTGTCCAAGAAGAAGCTGGAGTCCCGCAAGGGCCTGGAAGAAGTCGCCAAGGCTTGCGAAGAGGGTACCGTTATGGAAGGCACCGTCTCCGAGGCCAACAAGGGCGGCGTTGTGGTTCTGGTCAAGGGCGTGAAGGTGTTCGTGCCCCGCAGCCAGGCTACCATGCGCCGTGACGAGGACTACACCCAGCTGGTCAAGAAGGATGTTAAGCTGGTGATCACCGAGTGCGCCGGCCGCAAGATCGTTGGTTCCATCAACAAGGTCACTGCCGAGGAGAACGCTGCGAAGCGCGAGGCCTTCTGGAAGGACGTTGAGGTGGGCAAGACCTACACCGGCGTTGTGAAGAGCCTGACCAGCTACGGTGCCTTTGTGGACATCGGCGGCGTGGACGGCCTGTGCCATATCAGCGAGCTGAGCTGGAACCGCATCAAGCATCCCAGCGAGGTTGTGAGCGTGGGCGACACCATCGAGGTGTATGTGCGTGATCTGGATCGCGAGACCCAGAAGGTCAGCCTGGGCTACAAGAAGGCCGAGGACAACCCCTGGGAGAAGCTGAAGAACGAGTATCCCATCGGCAGCACCTTCACCGCTCCCGTTGTGAGCATCACCAAGTTCGGTGCGTTTGTGCGCATCCTGCCCGGTGTTGACGGCCTGGTCCACATCAGTGAGATCAGCAACGAGCGCGTGGAGAAGGTCAGCGACGTGCTGAAGGTTGGCGATGAGGTCAACGTGAAGCTGCTGGATGTGGACTTCGACAAGAAGCGCATCAGCCTGTCCATGAAGGCTCTGCTGCAGGACGCTGAGTAATCCGCCCGCAGCCTGAACCACAGGAAGTGAAAACAGAAGCCCGGTGTGAGCAGTTTGCCCGCACCGGGCTTTTTGCGTACCCGTTCCGGCGGCGCGGTACAAAAACGGGCGAAACCGGCAGAGGGACTTGCCGGGAGTCCGATTCCCGATGCTTTTTATCATACGAGCCGCCGGGCAAAACGTAAAGTACGCACCTTTTGGTAACAGGGTTACCGGGCAGGGCGTTTTGCGGCGGAACGCAAAAAAGGAAGCCCCCCGGATGGGAGCTTCCTTTGAAGTATGCGCTGGAAAGGGCCGTCAGGCCAGAATGCCGGTGGACTGCAAAAACAGGATCAGCATCACGATGGGGGCCACATAGCGGATGATGACGGTGTACAGGGCCTTGCGGGTGAACTTGCCGCTGCCCTTTTCCATCTCCTCCACAATGAACTGGGGTTTGAGCACCCAGCCGATGAGAATGGTGGACAGAAGGGAGATCAGGGGCATCATTACGCTGTTGCTGACGTAGTCCATAATGTCCAGCAGCTGGGCGGCGGAGCCGTTGGGCAGCTGCACCTCAAAGTAGAACACGCTGTAACCCAGGGCAATGACGGCCGAGGCGGCCAGGTAGATGACCGACAGCACCAGCACCGTTTTTTTGCGGGAGGTGTGAAAGATCTCCATGCAGTTGGCGGTGATGGCTTCCAGCACCGAGATGCAGGAGGTAAGGGTGGCAAAAATGGCGCTGACAAAGAACAGAATGCCCACCACCGTGCCGGCAAAGCCCATGGCGTCAAAGACCTTGGGCAGGGAGATGAACATCAGGCTGGGGCCTGCGCCCATGCCCTCGGTGCCGGAGAATACATACACGGCGGGCACGATCATGGCGCCGGCCAGCAGGGCAACGCCGGTGTCGAAGAACTCGATCTGGCTGATGGAGCGGTTCAGGTCCACGTCCGGCTTCACGTAGGAGCCGTAGGTGATCATGATGCCCATGGACACGCTCAGCGAGAAGAACAGCTGGCTCATGGCGTCCAGCGAGATCTGCAGAAAGCGATGGATGGTCAGCCCCTCGGTGTGGGGGGTGAGGTAATACAGCAGGCCCTGCAGGCCGGTGCGGGTTTCGCCGTCCGCCCCGGTGTGGCTGAGGGTGAGGGAATAGCTCGCCACCGCGATGACCAGCACCAGCAGGATGGGCATCATGAAGCGGGAGACCTTTTCAATGCCGCCCTCCACGCCGTTGTACACGATGAAGGCCGTGACCGCCATGAACAGCAGGGCGAACACCACCGGCGACACCGGCGAGGTGATGAAGGCGGTGAAGTAGCCGTCCTGCGCGGCGGCGCTGGCCTGGCCGGTGAGGTACACCACGCCGTATTTGGTGATCCACCCGCCGATGACCGCGTAGTAGGTCATGATGAGCACAGGCACAAAAAAGGTGAGAATGCCCAAAAATTTCCACTTGGGGGCCAGCTCGGTGTAGGCGCCGATGGCGCTCTTTTTGGTTTTGCGGCCGATGGCAATGTCCGAGGTGAGCAGGGTGAAGCCGATGGTCACCACCAGCACCAGGTAGATGAGCAGGAACAGGCCGCCGCCGTCCTTCGCGGCCAGGTAGGGGAACCGCCACAGGTTGCCGACGCCCACGGCGCTGCCGGCCGCAGCCAGCACGAAGCCGACCTGCCCGGAAAAGTTGCTTTGCTTTTTCTTCATAAAAACGTTGCTCTCCTTGCGGGGCGCTGCGCCCCATTTTTTACACGCGATAAAATTTAGCATACCATATTTGCGGCAAAAAAGGAATCAAAATCGCAAAATTGCAGCGGACGGCCGGCGTTTTGCCCGGGCGCGGCGAAATGGGACAGGGCGCGGCGGTGTTGGCGGGGCTATGGCGTGGGCTCAAACGCCTTGCTTCTGTTTCTTGCGCAGGGAAAATTCAAACTGCACAATATTTTACGGTTTGCACAACTTTGCTGCAAAAAATATGACGAAATGGACAAAAAACGGTTGACAAATGGAGGCAACGGGGCTAAAGTAGAGCCAACATCTGAGCGATGCAACAAACAACTGCTTTGAACAGGACACATTCTTCTCCCAATTCCCCGCGCACAGAGAGCCGCCGGGCGCTGAAAAGGCGGACGCGGGCCGGAAGAGGAAGATCCCCTGCGAGCAGCCTGCGGGAACGGGCCGTGCGGCCTTAGTAGCGCAGCGCCGTTTTGCCCCCGTTACCGGGCAGCGCATCCGGGCCCGGTGGCGGGCGCGGGCGCGGCAAAGTGGCCGCCTGCAAAAGGGCGGCAAGCGAAGTGGTACCGCGGAAGCAGAATTCCGCCGCCCGGGGCCGTTGGCCCGGCGGCGTTTGAACGCCTTCGTCTTCGGCAGGGGGCCTGCCCGGGCAAAACCGGGGGGCACGCCGGGGCGAGGGCGTTTTTTGCACCCCTTCGGCCGCCCCTGCCGGTGCCGCCACGCCGCAGGAATGGCGGCAAACGGCCATCGCCGGATGAAAATTTGATGGGGGCTTCGGCCCGGCGGCCGGTTCGTTTGGTTGGTTGAAACCGGCGGGGCTGACACCCCGGAGAGAGGAAGAATCGTATGAACACGCTCGTTATCGTTTTGATCGCGGCGGTGTGCCTGCTGTGCGGCTACACGCTGTATGGCCGGTGGCTTGCCAACAAATGGGGCATCGACCCCACCGCGAAAACCCCTGCCTACACCCATGAGGACGGCAAGGACTATGTACCCACCAACGGCTGGACGGTGTTCAGCCACCAGTTCAGTTCCATTGCCGGTGCCGGCCCTGTGACCGGCGCCATTCAGGCCGCTGCTTTCGGCTGGCTGCCCGTGCTGCTGTGGGTGCTGCTGGGCGGCATCTTCTTCGGCGCCGTGACCGACTTCGGCGCCCTGTACGCCTCGGTGAAGAACGAGGGCAAATCCATGGGCCTGCTGATTGAAAAGTACATCGGCAAGCTGGGCCGCAAGCTGTTCCTGCTGTTCTGCTGGCTGTTCTGCGGCATCGTCATTGCCGCCTTTGCCGACATGGTGGCCGGCACCTTCAACGCCTATGCGGTGAAGGACGGCGTGACCAGCCTTTCCGCCGCGGCCCAGACCAACGGCGCGGCGGGCATGGTATCCATCATGTTCATGGTGTTTGCCGTGGTGTTCGGCCTGATCCAGAAAAAGTACAGCTTCTCCGGCTGGAAGGAAGCGGCGCTGGGCATCGTGTTCATCGTGCTGTCCTTCGCGGTGGGCGCAAACTTCCCGCTGGTGCTGAGCAAGGCAGCCTGGAGCTACATCACCTTTGTGTACATCTTCTTTGCCGCGGTGCTGCCCATGTGGATGATGAAGCAGCCCCGTGATTACATGACCACCTTTATGTTCATCGGCATGATCGCCGGTGCGGCCGTGGGCCTGTTGGTGGCCCATCCTTCCATGAACCTGCCGGTGTTCACCGGCTTCAACAACGGGAAGCTGGGCACCATGTTCCCCATTCTGTTCGTCACTGTGGCCTGCGGTGCGGTTTCGGGCTTCCACAGCCTGGTGTCCTCCGGTACCTCTTCCAAGACCGTTGAGAACGAAAAGGATATGCTGAAGGTCGGCTACGGCGCCATGGTGCTGGAAAGCCTGCTGGCGGTGCTGGCCCTGTGCGTGGCCGGTGCGGCCGCTGCGGCGGACGGCACCCCCGCCGCCGGCACTCCCTTCCAGGTGTTCAGCACCGGCGTGGCCGGCTTCTTTGAGATGTTCGGCGTGCCCGTGTACGCCGCCACCGTGTTCATGACCATGTGCGTTTCCGCTCTGGCCCTGACCAGCCTGGATGCCGTGGCCCGCATCGGCCGAATGAGCTTCCAGGAGCTGTTCAGCGTGGACGATATGGCCCACGCCGAGGGCTGGCGCAGGCTGCTGTGCAACACCTACTTCTCTACGTTTGTCACCCTGGCCTTCGGGTTCCTGCTGACCCGGATCGGCTATGCCAACATCTGGCCCCTGTTTGGTTCCGCCAACCAGCTGCTGAGCGCGCTGGTGCTGGTGACCCTGTGCGTGTTCCTGAAGGTGACCGGCCGCAGCAACAAGATGCTGTTCCCGCCGCTGTTCATCATGCTGTGCGTGACCTTTACCGCCCTGGTGCAGCGCCTGCTGGCCATGGTGAAGGCCATCCGCACCGCCGCCGCGGTGACCATCCCCGCCGGTGAAACCACCTGGGGTGCGGTGTTCATCGCCAACGGCCTGCAGCTCATCATTGCAGTGCTGCTGATCATCCTGGGCCTGACCATCGTGGTCAACTCGCTGCGCGCCCTGAACAAGGCCGAGAAGAACAGCGAGAAGGCCGCATAAGCCCGTTTACTTAAAATCCATGGAAGAACGGCAGCATCCGCAAATCGCCGCCTTCTGCAAAACCGCCGCCGGGCGGAGAGCGTACCAAAGCGCTTTCCGCCCGGCGTTTTTTATGGGCCTGGGCGGGATTTCAGAAAATCTTAAGGTGAAATCCGGCAAAAGTTTGCGGCAAATCCGGCGGCTGCCTCGTTTTAGAAGGTGTGCGGCAGGGGAACTCTCCCCCATACGGGGCGCGGGCCCTGCCGCAGAGCAATGCGGACAGGAGGAGCTTCTTCCATGAAAATACTCATCACATCGGATTGGTATACCCCGGCGGTGAACGGGGTGGTAGCGTCCATTCTGGCCCTGCGCCGCCAGCTGGAGGCCCGGGGCCATGAGGTGCGGGTGCTGACCCTTTCCGGCACCGTACACACCACCTGTGAAAACGGGGTGTACGCCGTCGGCTCGGTGGACGCGGGGCTGATCTACCCGGGCGCAAGGCTGCGCAGCTTTGCCGTGGGGCAGACGGTGCGCCGGCTGGTGGAATGGAAACCGGATGTGGTGCACTCCCAGTGCGAGTTCAGCACCTTTTTTCTGGCCCGGCACATCGCCCGGGCGGTGGGGGCGCCGCTCATTCACACCTACCACACGGTGTATGAGGATTACACCCACTACTTTTCGCCCAGCCGCCGCTGGGGCCGTCTGCTGGCGCGGGGCTTTACCCGGGCCATTCTGGGCTCGTGCGACGGGGTGATTGCCCCCACCGAAAAGGTGCGCGCCCTATTGGAGGGCTACGGTGTGAAGCCCCCGGTGACGGTGATCCCCACGGGCATTCCGCTGGGGCGCTTTGCCGCCCCGGTTTCCGATGCGGTGCTGGACGGGCTGCGCCGGAGGCTGGGCATTCCGGCAGAAAACCGCATTTTGGTGTATGTGGGCCGCCTTGCCAAAGAAAAGAACCTGGAGGAGCTGCTGGAATGCCGGGCGGCTCTGGGCCGGGCCCCGGTCACCCTGCTGCTGGTGGGGGACGGGCCGGCCCGCCCGGCGCTGGAAGAACGGGCAGCGGCCTTGGGGCTTGCGGCCCCGGCGGCGGTGTTTGCCGGAATGGCCGCCCCGGAGGAGGTGCCCCTCTATTACCGGCTGGGGGATGTGTTTGTGAGCGCGTCCTCCAGCGAGACCCAGGGGCTGACCTATCTGGAAGCGCTGGCGGCGGGCACCCCGGCCGTGTGCCGGGCAGACCCCTGCCTGAACGGTGTGATCGAAAACGGGGTCAACGGCTGGCAGTATGAAACCGGCCGGGAGCGGGATGAGAAGCTGAACCGCCTGCTGACGGACGAGCCGCTGCGCAAACGGCTGGCCCGGGGCGCGGCAGCCGGTGCGGCCGCCTTTTCGGAGGAGGCGTTCGGCGAGAAGGTGCTGGCCCTGTATGAGGCCCAGCGGGCCGCCAAAGCGCGGCGGGGAGGCGCGGTATGAGCAAGACCGGAAAGGGCCTGAGCGGGATGCAGCTGCTCTCACTGGCGGGGTTTGCCGCCTGCCTTATGCTGGGCGTTTGGATGTGGCGCGAGGGGCTGTTTACCAGCCAGGAGCGGCTGAACCGGTTTATGGGCGGCATGGGGCACTGGGCCGCGGCGGCGTTTGTGCTGTTTCAGGCGGTGCAGGTGGTGGTGCCGGTGCTGCCCGGCGGGCTGGGCTGCCTGGCCGGGGTGGTGCTGTTTGGCCCCTGGCAGGGCTTTTTGTACAATTATGTGGGCATCTGCGCGGGCAGCCTGGCAGCCTTTGCCATTGCACGCAGCTGCGGCCGGCCGCTGCTGTACCGGATGTTCCCGGCAAGCCTCATTGAAAAATACGACCGGTGGAGCGAAGAAAAAGGCCGGTTTGCCCGCTGGTTTGCGCTTTTGATCTTTCTTCCGGTGGCGCCGGACGATTACCTGTGCTTTCTGGCCGGAACCACCGGCATTTCCTGGCAGAAGTACACCGCCATCATCCTGCTGTGCAAGCCGTTTTCCATTGCGCTGTACAGCCTTGGGCTGACGGTGGCGGCCCGGCAGCTGCTGGGCCTTTGGGCATGACCCGGACCGGTCTTGAGGCCGGTCTTGAAGCGAAAGGAGAACCATCATGCGGGTGCATTTGTATGAAGGAGGGCTGACCCCGCTTGTGGCCCACAGCGGCGTGGGCCAGGCCATCTGCCACCAGCGGGCCATGCTGGCCGAGGCCGGGGTGGAGCTGACCGACGGTTGGAAGGGACGGGCCGACGCGGTGCACATCAACACCGTGCTGCCGGATGCCCCGCTGGCCGCCCTGCGGGCGCGGCTGCGGGGCGAAACCGTGGTGTGGTACGGCCACTCCACCATGGAGGACTTCCGGGAGTCCTTCGTCGGCTCCAACCGGCTGGCCCCGCTGTTCCGCCGGTGGCTGTGCGTTTGCTACGGGCTGGCGGATGTGGTGGTGACCCCCACGCCCTATTCCCGGCGGATTCTCGAGGGATACGGGCTGAAAAAGCCGGTGTACGCCCTCTCCAACGGGGTGGACACGGAATTTTTTGCCCCGGACCCGGCCCGCGGGACCGCCTGGCGGGCCAGGCAGCAGCAGCGCCCCGGCCAGAAGCTGGTGATCAGCGTGGGCCATTTTATGGAGCGCAAGGGAATTTTAGAGTTCATTGATCTGGCCCGCAAACTGCCCGGGATCGGTTTTATTTGGTACGGCTGCACCAGCCCGGCGCTGGTGAGCGAGCCGGTGCGGGCCGCCATGGCAGCCGCCCCCGAAAACCTGACCTTTGCGGGTTTTGTAAGCCAGGCCGAACTGCGGGACGCCTATTGCGGTGCGGACGCCTTCGCCTTTTGCAGCCATGAGGAGACCGAGGGCATTGTGGTGCTGGAGGCGCTGGCCTGCGGCGTGCCGGTGCTGGTGCGGGACATTCCCGTTTATGAGGGCTGGCTGGAGAATGGAACAACGGTGTACAAGGCCCGGCGGGCCGAGGATCTGGCCCCGATTCTGAAGGCCATGCTGGCAAAGGAGCTGCCGGATCTGACCGCCGCCGGCCGCCGGGTGGCCCAGGCCCGCAGCCTGGCACGGGTGGGGCAGGCCCTGTGCGGCATTTACGAAAAAGAGGCCGCGCCGTGCGCCCGGCCTGAACCTGTGGGTACCGCGCAGATTTTTTGAACATTACAGGGGCGCCGCCGCCGGTTTGTGCACAAAGACCGCACGAACCGACGGCGTTTTTGCCGAAAAACGGGCAAAGCCTTTTGCAGTGCGTATGTGAGAAAATGCACAAAAGCAACAAAGATTTCTTGTGAGAATTACCCAGAAAAATGGCGAAAAAACGGAGCTTCTTACAGGAAACTCAGTTGCTACAATATTACGGTTGTGCAGTACTGTTTTTTTATGCTTGAAAAAGTTGTAATGTCGGGCTATGATGGACATAGAGTCGAGAAAAGCAAAAAACCTACGGTGCAGTGTGGCCAGAGCTGCAGTGCCCCGACGGAAGGAAGCAACAAACGCCCAACCAAAAAGGAAACAACATCATGGAAACGACACTGTATCAGAATCATCTGGCCATTCTGGAGGAAGAGCTTCAGGTGGCCATGGGCTGTACCGAGCCCATCGCAATCGCATTTGCCGCGGCCAAGGCCCGGCAGGTGCTGGGCCGGATGCCCGAGCACTGCTCGGTGAAATGCTCCGGCAACATCGTGAAAAATGTAAAGGGGGTCACGGTGCCCACCTCCGGCGGGCTGCGCGGCATTGAAATTGCGGCGCTTCTGGGCCTGACCGGCGGCGATGCCGACAAGGAGCTGGCTGTGCTGACCGCAGTGACCCCCGAAACCCGGGACGAGGCCCGCCGCCTGCTGGGCAGCGGCCTGTGCAGCTGCGAGCTGATTGAGGGTGTGGCCAACCTGTACATCGTTGTGGAGGTGGCCGCCGGGGATGAGAACGCCCTGGTGGAGGTAGTGAACCACCACAACAACATCACCCGCATTGAGAAAAACGGCAAAACCCTTCTGAAAAAGGACGCTCAGCAGGAGGCCGCCGCGGAGAGCGCCTGCGACCGGAGCCTGCTGAACCTGAAAAACATTCTGCAGTTTGCCGACGAGGCCGACCCCGCCGATCTGGCCCCGGTGCTGAACCGGCAGATCGAGTACAACAGCAAGATCTCGGCCGAGGGCCTGACCGGCAAGTGGGGCGCGGCGGTGGGCTGCACCCTGCTGGAGCGGCAGAACCCGCCCAGCCTGGAGCTGAAGGCCCGCGCCTGGGCAGCGGCCGGCTCGGACGCGCGGATGGCCGGCTGCTCGCTGCCGGTGGTCATCAACTCGGGCAGCGGCAACCAGGGCATTACCATCACCATGCCGGTGGTGGTGTACGCCGAGGCGCTGGGCGCCAGCGAAGAGCAGCGGCTGCGGGCGCTGGCGCTGGCCAACCTGATTTCGGTGCACCAGAAAAAGTACATCGGCAGCCTTTCGGCCTACTGCGGCGCGGTGAGCGCGGCCACCGGCGCGGCCTGCGGCGTGGCCTACCTGAAGCTGAAGGGCAAAATTTCGGAGGAAGCGCTGTACCGGGTGATGAGCGACACCATCACCAACAGCATCTGCACCATCGGCGGCATGGTGTGCGACGGAGCGAAGTCCTCCTGCGCCGCCAAGATCGCCGCCGCGCTGGAGAGCGCCTTTACCGGTCTGGAGATGAGCCTGAAGCAGCGGGTGTTCCAGCCCGGCGAGGGCCTGACCATGGACAGCGTGGAGGACACCATTGCCGCTGTGGGCCGCATGGGCCGCGTGGGCATGAAGAGCACCGATGTGGAGATCCTGAACATTATGCTGGGCCATTGAGCCGCAGCCAACAAAGCCATTCCCCAATGGCCATAACAAAAGGCAGCCGGGTAAACGCGGCCCGGCTGCCCGAAAACAGAAAAGAGCGGAGCGCCGATGGGCGTTCCGCTCTTTTCTGTATGCTTGCTTTTGGAAAAAGGGAAATGGTGAAGGAATGGAAAATGGAGGAGAGAACTCAGCCCTCGAAGGCCTGCTTCAGGTCGGCAATGATGTCCTTGGCGTTCTCCAGACCAATGGACAGGCGCACGGTGTTGGGGTAAATGCCCTGATCGCGCTGCTCGGCCTCGTTCAGCTCGGCATGGGTGGTGCTGGCGGGATGGATGACCAGGCTCTTGGCGTCGGCCACGTTGGCCAGCAGGCTGAACAGCTGCAGCCGGTCAATGAAGGCCTGGGCCTCTTCGGCGCCGCCTTTGATGCGGATGGTGAAGATGGAACCGGCGCCGTTGGGGAAGTAGGTCTTGTACAGGCGCTGCTGCTCGGGATCGGTGCTCAGGGAAGGATGGCTGATGCTCTCCACCTGGGGCACGGTCTTCAGGTACTCCAGAACCTTCAGGGTGTTCTCCACATGGCGGTCCACACGCAGGGACAGGGTCTCCAGGCCCTGCAGGAAGATCCAGCTGCTGATGGGGGACAGGGTAGCGCCGGTATCGCGCAGCAGGATGGCGCGGATGCGGGTGACGAAGGCGGCGGGGCCGGCAGCCTGCACGAAGCTGATGCCGTGGTAGCTCTCATTGGGCTGGGTCAGCTGGGGGTACTTGTCCGCGTGGGCGGCCCAGTCAAAGGTGCCGCCGTCCACAATCACGCCGCCGATGGTGGTGCCGTGGCCGCCGATGAACTTGGTGGCGGACTCCACCACGATGTCCGCGCCGTGCTCGATGGGACGGATCAGGTAGGGGGTGCCGAAGGTGTTGTCGATGATCAGGGGCAGGCCGTGCTTGTGGGCGATGGCGGCAATGCCGTCAATGTCGGTCACTTCGCTGTTGGGGTTGCCCAGGGTCTCGATGTAGATGGCCTTGGTGTTGGGCTGAATGGCCTTTTCAAAGTTCTGGATGTCCAGAGGGTCCACGAAGGTGGTGGTCACGCCGTAGTCCACCAGGGTGTGGGCCAGCAGGTTGTAGGTGCCGCCGTAGATGTTCTTGGCGGAAACAATGTGGTCGCCGCGCAGGGCCACGTTCTCGATGGCGTAGGTGACGGCCGCGGCGCCGGAAGCCACGCCCAGGGCAGCCACGCCGCCCTCCAGAGCGGCCATGCGCTGCTCGAAGATGTCCTCGGTGGGGTTGGTCAGGCGGCCGTAGATGTTGCCGGCATCCCGCAGGGCAAAGCGGTCAGCGGCGTGCTGGCTGTTGCGGAACACGAAGGAGGAAGTCTGATAAATGGGAACGGCCCGGGCGTCGGTGGCGTGATCGTAATCTTCCTGGCCGATGTGCAGCTGTTTGGTTTCAAAGGACCAGCTCTTGATGGTTTCTTCCGTAATGCGTGCCATAATGTACCTCTTTCTGCCGCGAACAGCGGCCTCGTTTTTTGAAAGTGCCCCAGGTGCTTGCTTTGCCCGGCGGCGCTTTGGTTTGCTTTGAGTGTAGAATGGTCGGTTTGGCGGGAACTGCCCCGCAGAGTGCCGGTTCAGCGACAGCGACACATTCGCGGGTGTTCCCGGTAAAGCCCCAGGCGGGGGCGAAGGGCGCTAAGCATACAACGCTTCCTTTCTCGTTTACCGGTTGTTCTTCATCTGCCTACTATTATACTAGGCAATAGGGAAATGCGGTAGTACCAAAAAACAAGAGCCAGTTATCGGATAAAGCGATAACTAGCTCTTGAATTGCGGGGATTCTGGATACTAAAGCGGGAAGGCGATCAGCGGGTCGGCCCGGCGGGGTGATCCAGCACATTGACGTTGCAGCGATTAAGCTCTTCCAGATAGATTTTGGCAAGGGGGCTGAGCACGCAGCCCTGGCGCTTGATGTAGCCGATGTGCATGATCTTGTCCGAATCCAGCGGGACGGCCCGGTAGCCGTCGCCGTTCAGCTCTTCGCACAGGATGCCGGAGCAGAGGGTGTAGCCGTCCAGCCCCACCATCAGGTTGAGCAGGGTGGCCCGGTCGCTGGCCTTGATCACCTGCCGGTAGTGATAGGTGCTGTACACCTCCTCGGCCAGATAGAACGACTGGCCCTGATCGAAGGAAAGGCAGGGGTAGGGGGCCAGGTCCTCCAGCGTGATGAGCGCCCGCTCGGCCAGCGGATGACCTGCCGCCAGAAAGACATAGGTGCGGCAGGGAAACAGTTCGGTGAATTCCAGGCCGCTGTCCGCCAGCAGCTTTTCCAGTACCTCCCGGTTGAAGTCGTCCAGATAGAGCACACCCACCTCGCTTTTGCAGCTGCGCACGTTTTCCAGAATTTCGGCGGTGCGGCATTCGTAAATGCCGAAGGCGTACTCATCCGGCCGGAACTGACGGGCCAGCTGGATGAAGGCCTTGACCGCGAAGGTATAGTGCTGGGTGGAGACGCTGAACTGCTTTTTCACCTGCCGCTTGAGGATGAAGCGCTCTTCGGTGAGGCGGTACTGGCTGACGATCTGCCGGGCATAGGCGAGAAACTCTTCCCCCTCGGGGGTGGGGACTACGCCCCGGTTGGAGCGGCGGAACAGCGAGAAGCCCAGCTCCTCTTCCAGGCTGTGAATGCCGGCGGAGAGACTGGACTGCGCCAGGTACAGCCGCTGGGCGGCCCGGTTCATGGAGGTTTCGTCCGCCACGGTGACGACGTAGATAAGCTGCTGCAGAGTCATGGAGTCTCCTTATTGCTTGAAACGTATTTGCCCGGCGGGAGTGCCGCTTCAGGGCAGAACCTCCGGCGGCGGGGTGGGCAGGGCTGCCTCGGCTGCCTGCCGGCGCAAGGTGATCTTATAAATTTTGGCGGGGCGGCCCCGAAGGTTCAGCTGGCGGTTGTACTGCACGGTGGCCCCGCCCCGCTCCACCAGTTTGGAGAGAATGCGGGAGGCGCTGCGGGAGGTGATGCTGAGGTAAAAGGCCAGCTCTTCGGCCGAGAGGGTGTCGCTGCCCTTCTGGTTGAGCACCGAGAAGATCTTGCTCAGATACAGGGCCGAAACCCCCATCTGCTCGCTGAGGCGGGTGAGCTGGGGGTCGGGCGCGTCGGTGTACTGGATGCGCCGCACCGAGGAGAGCGGGCCGATGATGCCATTGTCCTCGGTGACGATGAAGGCCGCGCTGCCCTTGGTGAGCAGGGCCTCCTTTTCAGCCCGCTGGGCGTTGCGGTGGGCGTCGATCACGTTGTTGGCGCAGCCCCAGCCGGTGCAGACGGGAAAATCTACCCCGTCCTCCAGAAAGGCGGTAACCGGGCAGGTGGTGTACTGGCGGGAAAGCTCCTTCAGCACCGAGATGTTGGTGGTCAGTTCATAGTGCTGGCTGCGCTCATAGATGAGAAACGGCATACCGAACTGCTTGTTGCAGGCCTCCAGCCGGGCGCCCAGGGCGGCCCACTGAACCTCGCTCAGAGGCTGGGGGGAGGCGATGAGCGCCAGACAGGCGGCGGAATCGTGCACAGCCGAGGTGTTGATCTGGGTGACCAGGCCGTTAAAGGTCTCGATCATGGATTCCGGTGAGGCGAACAGAAACTCATGTCGGATGTGGTTCTGGGTGAAGTAATCCTCCAGGCTGCCGAAGCGGGTAACCAGCAGATCCACCTTGCCGCTGTTCCAGAGGTTGAGGTAGTACTCCTTCAAAGGGGGGTACCAGTCGTCCACCTGCTGCCAGTCAATGGAAGCGGACCCGAGCAGGGGGGTGTCCTCCCGGCCGAACACCGAGCGGAAGTCCACCGGGATTTCAGGCCGGTCAAAGTACACCCGACGGAAGTCCAGCGTGGGGTTCTGCACCAGCATACGGGCGATGATCTGGTAATAGTCCCGGTCCGACACGGTGAAGTAGGCGTGGGGCTTGTGCAGCGGGCCGAACTTGTGCTGCACCGTGCGGTAGGGGTACAGGCCGCCGAAGAGGTACCCGTCAAACCGGTCGGCGTTCTGCTCAAACAGATAGCACAGATGCTCCAGAGAGGTATAGGGCAGATAGGTCACGTTGCACTGGCTGCGCAGTTCACTGTCAATGCGCAGGATGTTGCGCAGAGAACGGGCCGTGGCAAAAACACCAATGATATACATGGAAGCAGGCTCCTTGTCAAAAAGAATGGGACCGTGAGGGCGGCCCGGCGGGCAGCGCCCTTTAGCGCCCTTTGCAGAACAGATTCTACCTATCAGTATAGCGGCTTTGGCCGGGAATGACCAGTGCCGCGGTGGGAAAAGCGGAGATTTCAAGGGACTGGAGCGGGAGGTTTGAGAAAAACAAGTTCAAAAAACAACAAAAACATACAAAATGCATCATGCTATTTGTGCATCTGCACAAAATAAGGAAAAAGAGAGAAAAGGAATTGACAACTTTTACGGGTGGGGGTATCATAAAATCAAACATTTCCGAAAGATGTCCGAAAATAAATCAAATCATTGTCATAAAAGGCACGGGCTGCCGTGAAACTCTGCGGCGGCCCGGTGATCGGAGGAGAGAACGACGATGGAGCGCGCAAAGCAAGAGGCACTGGAATACATTGGGCAGCGCAGTGACCTGCTGTTTGATATGAGCGACCGCCTCTGGGATCACCCGGAGGTTGGCTTTACCGAGCATTATGCCGCCCGGCTGTTCAGCGAAACGCTGGAGAAGGAGGGCTTTACCGTAGAGCAGGGCGTGGGAGACATTCCCACGTCCGTGGTGGGCACCTTCGGCAGCGGCGGGCCGGTCATCGGCTTTCTGGGCGAGTTTGACGCCCTGCCCGGCCTGAGCCAGGAGGCCGGCCTGGCCGAGAAAAAGCCTCTGGTGAAGGAGGGCCCCGGCCACGGCTGCGGGCACAACCTGCTGGGCACAGGCGCGTTTGCCGCCGCGCTGGGCCTGAAGCACTATCTGGAGGCAAACCATCGCCCCGGCACCGTGAAGTTCTTCGCCTGCCCGGCGGAGGAAGGCGGTTCCGGCAAGGGCTTCATGGCCCGGGCCGGCGTGTTCAATGGGCTGGATGCCGCCTTCTGCTGGCACCCCGGCACTGTGAACAGCGCCGCCACCGAGAGCACCATGGCCAACTATCAGGTGTGCTACCACTTTTACGGCACCTCGTCCCACGCGGCCATGTCGCCGGAGCTGGGGCGGAGCGCACTGGATGCCCTGGAACTGATGAACAACGGCGTGCAGTACCTGCGGGAGCACATTCCCACCAACACCCGGGTGCATTACGCCATTACCAACGCGGGCGGCAACGCGCCGGGCATTGTGCAGGCCTACGCCGAGGGGTTGTACCTGATGCGTGCCCCGCAGCTGCCCCAGGTGAAGGAGCTGTACGAGCGGGTGAACCGCATTGCCCAGGGCGCGGCCATGATGACCGACACCCGGGTGGAGATCGAGTTCATCAAGGCCTGCTCCAACACGGTGCTGAACACGGAGCTGCTGAAGCTGATGCAGAAAAACATGGAGCAGCTGCCCCCGGTGCAGTACGACGAGGACGACCTGGCCTTTGCCCGCGCCCTTCAGGCCACGAACCCGGTGGGGCACTCCTACTTTGATACGCTGGCTGCCGATGTGACCGACCCGGCCGAGAAGGCCCGGTTGGAGGCGGACAAAAATTCGCCCATCCACGGTGTGGTGATGCCCTACCCGCCCGAGCGGCAGGGCTTCGTCTCTTCGGACGTGGGCGATGTGAGCTGGGTGTGCCCGCTGGCACAGATCAACGGCACCACGATGCCCGCCGATACGGCCATGCACACCTGGCAGATGGTCAGCGTGGGCAAAAGCCCCATGGCGAAAAAGGGAATGCTGTTTGCCGGCCAGGTGATGGCAGCCTGCGGCATTGACTGCCTGGAGGACCCGGACATTCTGCGCCGGGCCAAGGAGGAGAAGGACCGGCGCACCGGCGGGCGCAGCTACGACCCGCCCATTCCGCCGGAGGTAATGCCCCGCATCCCCAAAGAGAACGCCTGAACAACCGGCAAAAGCGAGCAGATGCTTTTACTGGCAGGAATAAATGCCGGAGTTTGACGGAATGTTGAATTTCGGCAGGCTCCAAACTCAATCGGAATGAAAAAAGGAGGAATTTCAAGTGTCAACCATGACGATCTGCCTGATCATCTTTGCCTTGATGGTGATTGGGTTCTTCATCAAACAGCTGCCCATGTCCTTTACTTCCATGGCGGTGCTGGTGGCCCTGGTGCTCACCGGCTGCGTGGAAGCCAAGACGGCGCTGGGCGCATTCGGCAGCTCCACCGTCGTAACCATGGTGTCCATGTTCATCGTGGCGGCCGGCCTGAGCCGCACCCAGATGATCAACCACCTCTCCAAGCTGCTGCTGAAGGTGACGGGCGGCTCCTTCACCAAGGTGCTGGCTTCCTACGTGGTGGTTACCTGCATTCTGGGCCAGTTCATCCCCAGCATTGTGGCGCTGTTTGCGCTGGTGTGCCCTCTGGTGCAGAATATGTGCGAAGAGATGAAGATCAGCCCCTCCAAGATGATGTACCCCATCGCCATTGCCAGCGTGTCCTGCTCCTTCATCATTGAGCCCATCGGCCCCTACGCCGCCTGGTATGTGACCCAGAACGGCTACATGGAGTCCTACGGCTGGACCGCGACCCAGCTGAATATGTGGAGCGAGACCAGCGTGCTGCTGCCCGTCGGCCTGATGACCATTCTGCTGGCCATCTTCGTGGTGCCCCGCTTTTTGCCCGACGAGCCCGATGTGCCCACCACCATGGTGGCCGGCCGCGCGCTGAAGAAGCAGGAGCCTCTCAGTCCCGTGCGGGAATTCCTGGGCTACGGTATTTTCATTGCTGTGATCGTCTGCCTGATGCTGGGCTTCTCTTCCTGGAAGGTGACCCTGATCGGCGCCATTGCGGTGGTATTCAGCGGCGTTCTGACCGAGCGCGAAGCCATTGACAACATGAACATGAGCACCGTGCTGCTGTATGTGGGCGTGACGGTGCTGGGCGAAGGCCTGAGCCAGACCGGCGCGGCCGAGATGCTGGGCAACTGGATCGCCGGCGTGCTGAGCGGCGTGAGCAACGGCTATGTGATCGGCGCGGCCTTCTACATCGTGGCCTTCATCATGACCTCTCTGCTGTACAACCGTGCGGTGACCACCGTGCTGGTTCCCCTCACCGTGATCACCTGCGGCTCCATGGGCTGCGACCCCCGCGGCCCCATCATCCTGTGCGCCCTGGCTTCCATGTCCTCTCTGATTACCCCGCTGTCCACGGCGGTGGTTCCCATGGCCATGAACGCCGGCGGCTACAGCGCCAAAACCGTGTTCAAGGTCGGCCTCATCCCCGGCATCCTGCGCGGTGCGCTGGGCGTGCTGATTGCGATGACTCTGTTCCCGGCGTTCGGCTGATTCAAACCAGCTGCAAGAAGTTTGAAATGCGCTGCCCCTGCGGGCAGCGCATTTTTTTGCGCCCCGAGGCCAAGGGCACCCGCGCGCAAAAAGCAGATGCGCCCCGGCGGCAAAGCTGGTATACTGGAATCAAACGGGGCGGCTGCCCCGGCGGTGCGCATGAGCGGCCGCAGTTTGCAAAAAGCGGCTTTGAGAAAGAGGACGGATATGACGGTTTCGGAATTTTTGGCGCTGCCCGGTTTGCCCGGCCTGCGCCTCTTGGCGGGCGCGGGCGGCGTGGACCGGAAGATCGCAGCCGTGACGGCGGTGGACACCCCGGACGGTGCACAGCGGCTGAAGGGCGGCGAGCTGGTGCTGACCACCGGCTATATGCTGGGGCAGCAGGCGATCACCCTGCCGGATTTTCTGCGCGCGCTGCAAAAAGCCGGTGCGGCCGGGCTGGGCATTCTGGAAAAACGCTATCTGCGCAGCATCCCGGCGGACGTGCGGGCGCTGGCGGATGAACTGAATCTGCCGCTGGTGAGCGTGCCGGAACAGTATGACTACCCGCAGCTTGCCGCGCCGGTGCTGGCGGGCCAGCCCGGCCCAGCCGAGGCCATTCATCGCCAATTTATGGCCCTGGCCATCAACGACAGCAGCGTGCCGCAGATTCTCGAAACCCTCAGCGCCTTTGTGGGGGTGCCCTGCGCCTTCTGGAACACCTATTTTAAAAGCCTGAATTTTTCGGCCCCGGACGGCCCCCTGGCTGAAAGCCTGGCGGACGTGCAGCCGGAAGAGGCCGGGGCCGAGCTGCTGACCCGCTGTGACAGCTACGCGGTGGCCAACCACAGCGAGCAGTTCGGCTATCTGCTGTTCGCCAAGGGCAGCCTGCCCGCGGGCAGCAATGTGCAGACGGCGCTGGAATATGCCGGCATCGTGCTCATCATGCGCATTCAGCTGCGCATCTCCGGTCAGCAGATGGCAGAAAAATACAAGGAGGCCTTTCTGGAGGATCTGTTGCTGAACAACGTGAAGGCGGATGTGGAGATTCACAACCGCGCGCGCCTGTACGGGTGGGATTTCACCCAGGGCGCTCTGGCGGCGGTGGTGGACATCAACAACATCAAGCGCTACTTCATTGACCGGCTGGATTCCAGCACCAACCGGATGCTGGAGCAGGCCACCGAGGTCATCTTCAAGTGCTCCATCCGGGAGATGCAGCGAACCTTCCCCGAGGCGCGCTATTTCAAGCAGAGTGACCTGATCGCGTTCATCATCTCCGAACCGAAGTTCGGACGGGCGGAGCTGCCGGCCCGGCTGGAGGCCACCTTTGCCCGGCTGCAGAAAGTGCTGGCGGGGGTCAGCCCCTTCACCATCACTCTGGGGGTTGGGCAATACTACGAAAACATCCGGGAGGTCTCCAAGAGTTACTCGGAAGCCCGCGTGGCCATCAACCTGGGCTATTCGCTGCACTGGTTTGACCGCATTCTGTTTTACGAGCGGCTGGGCCTGTACCGGCTGCTGGCCCCGGTGATGAACAGCCCCGAAGCGGACGACCTGTGCCGCCGGTGCATTCAGCCTCTGGCGGACTACGACGAACAGTGCCACAGCGAGCTGCTGCCCACGCTGCAGGAGATTCTGCGCTGTGGCTGGAACCTGAAGGAGGCCGCCCGGGAACTGTACATCCACTACAATTCCATCAAGTACCGGTATGCAAAGATCTGCCGGGTTCTGAACATGGATCTGGGCGACCACGACAACCGCTCACTGGTGGAAGTGGCCATGAAGCTGTACCTGCTGAACCGGCATCAGCCTGGCCGCGGGCAGCAGACCTTAGGCCCGGCCCTGCGCGAGGCGCCGAAACCGGAACCGCAAAACTAAGATGCTGCGGAGAAGAAGTTTTTCCTTGAGGGGAAGCGGACGCGGCATTAAGCCGTGACGAATGCGTTGGGCGCAAAGCACTGCCGCAAACGCAAAACAGCCGAACCGATCTGCCTGGTGCAGAAAGGTCCGGCTGTTTTTTCACAAAAAAGGTTACCCGCGGCTGTTGCGCTTCCAGATGGCATACAGACCGTCCAGAATCAGATTCGGCTCGTGCCGGATGGGGGTGGCGCAGCTTTCCCGCACGGCGGAGGAGAGAGTACCGGTGGAGATGACGGTCAGCTCTTCCCCCAGTTCCAGCCGGAAGCGGGCAATGAGACCGTCCAGCATGGCGGCGGTGCCCAGCACGCTGCCCGCCTGAAGGCAGGCGGCGGTGTTGCCGTTCAGCACGCTTTTGGGCCGGGCGTGCAGGTCCACCTGGGGCAGCTGCGCGGTGCCGCGCACCAGGGCGGCCATGGCCACCTGGGGCCCGGGCAGAATCACGCCGCCCACCAGCTGGCGGTTCCGGTTCACGGCCGTCATGGTAATGGCAGTGTCGGCCGTAATGACCAGCAGCGGCGGCGCAGCCAGCTGAAGGGCGGCAACCCCGCCGCAAAGCAGCTCACCGCCCAGCTGGGCGGGGTTTTCAATGCAGATGTTCAAGCCGCTTTTCAGCCCGGGACCGATGGTGAGCACGCGCATGGGGCACAGCTTGCCCAGCGCCACCAGCACCACGCCGGAAATGGCGGGAACCACGCTGCTGAGGATGGCCCCGCTCAGCCGGCTGCGGGGGATCTGGTGCAGACGAAGTAGATCCAGCAGCTTGATGGCGTACTCATCCGAACTGCATTGCAGGCTGGTGCGCAGCCGGGCGCTGAACACCCGCTGGTCATCCTGATAGCCGCCGATGGTAATATGCGTGTTACCTACATTGACTGCAAGGATCATGGATGGTTCCTCCTGAGGCCGGCGAACGGCATACGATTGGATTGGCATTTGCTCTCATCATAGCACAACCAAAGAAGCGCGGCAAGCATGCGAGGCAGATCGGGTGTGTGGAAGCTGCAAGTGGGAAGCCAAAGATACCGCACAGTCAAAGCCTTCCCCTTGAGGGGAAGGCGGCCCGAAGGGCCGGATGAGGTGGCATCTCATGGCTGCAGCCGGAAACGGAGACCAAATTGCTTTGCCCTGTTTGCTTTGTCACGTGCGATCTTTTCTATATATAATGTATAATACTATATAAGACGCGAGATAAGATAAGACGCGAGATAAGACGCGAGTGAAGAGGCAAACTGGACAGAAGGCAAAGCACATGAAAACCAATCTCTGCCGCGAATTCTCAAGAAAATGGAAGAAAAGTGTTGACAATCACTCCAAACCATGGT
>SFJO01000030.1 GCA_004555865.1 Oscillospiraceae bacterium | reverse complement strand
CTGATTTTATGACTAAGCCCGAAGAAACTCGAACTTGAATCCTGTATGAAGTTTTTCCAAGGTGACCGTTGTAACGCAACCTTGGCGCTCAATCGAAACTTACAGCTATTTAAGTTTAGTACATTTTTGGCTTAAAAGCAAGAAAATTCTTTTGAGCCGGCGGGGAACCTTGCAGGACTGCAATACATCCTGAACAAGGAAAATAAAAGATACAAAAAATCGTCTTATATGTTCGGTTTGGCTGCCATACGGTCTGCAATCGCTGCACCACCCTTTTTACATGCGCGCCCTCGACCCAACAGACTGACAAATTTGCAGAGAGTTTCGCACCGCAGTGCGAAACTCTCTTGTCGTATAAACGAGTAACGCTGTATAATAAAGTCGATCTTTATTGACAAAGCACAACAGCGGAAAACTCTCCCATCAGCCGGCACTTCATCGATCATCAAGAAAGTGCAGCTGGTTGTCTGCGATCTTAGGGCGGATCATGCGGACAGCGGCGCGGAGGACGATACTTACCTAGGTACAGCGCGCTGCGTCAAACACGAGGGCGGCCAGCCAATCAACATCACCTGGCGGCGGAATCGGCTGATTTCAGCAAAGTAAAAAACAATAAGCTGGTTGGGGGAACAATGCACCCCACGTCCATTCGGTCGTCTGCCGGCGTCAATGCCCGCCCGGAGTCCGGATCAAGTGCCCCATTATCGTTATCTCCTGTAGGAGGAAGTTTCATGAAATTCTTTGACGTGATACCGAGTGAACTTTTTTCACCTCTGGCCTCACCGAACCGTGTGCTCTATGCAGACGCACTGGACGTACTATACAGCGCATATCGAGACAACCTGAAAATACGCGAGGACGTATTTTATTCCATGCTGCGCAGCAAGTTGGAGGAGCAGCTGGCGGATGCGACCTTCGAAGGCGAGGACATTGACGAGGAGGAACTGCGGGACATCTCCGGTCGGGCCCGCTTTTTGATCCGCAAGCTCTGTTCCAAGGGCTGGTTTGAAAAAGAACGGGGAGATGATTTCGAGGAGTACATCACCGTTCCCGGTTACAGCAGCCGCCTGTTGGAGCTGTTTCACCAGCTTCGGGATGACAGCCCCGTGCGGGGGTATTCGTATGTGTTCAACACCTATTCCTCGCTGAAGGTGGCGAATGAGGGCGGAAACGTCTATGAAAAAATGGCTGCCGTTTACAGTGCTTATGAGAACACAAGCGAGCTGATCAAGCTGCTGCAGATGGTGTATCACAATGTGAAGCGCTATTTCCGGATGCAGAGCGACATGCAGGCCGTCAATCAGGTGCTGGCCTCCCATTTTGACGATTTGGGGCAGAAGGTGATCGAAGCATACATCCGCCCTTTGAAAATTAAGGACTCTGTCCCCAAATACCGCGTGCCGATTCAATCCGTCCTGAAAAACTGGGCGGAGGACGACGCTCTGCTGCTTGCCATGGCCAACGCGGCATTGCAGGATAAGCGTGGGGATACCGTGGAGAACTGCCGTTCGGATCTGCTGCAGAAAATTTTCTGGGTGGATGAGCGATACGACAACCTGGAGCACGACTACCTGGACGAGATTGACACACAGGTTCGCCGCTGCACAAGGGCCGCAACCCAAAAAGTGGAAAACCTGATGAACCGGGACCAAAACGTTCGCGGAAACCTGAATGTTTTGCTTACCGCATTGTCGCGAAATCGCCGTGCGGGCGATCTGGTAGACCAGATGCAGCCCGCATTTCAGCTTTACGAACAGTCGTTCCTCTCCGAAAAGAGCCTGTGGTTCCGGAAACGCCCCGGGAAACGCACCAAAGCCGCTCCCGTTCTGATACAGGAACCAAATCCGGATGCCGATGCGATCGCCCAAGCCGGGAAGCTGCTGCGCTCGGAATACGGCCGCGCGGCCATTGCGGCGTATGTGCGCGGATGGCTGGGCGATGCAGAGATTCGCGAGTTCAAAGATTTGGAAATTCAGGATGACAAAGCCTACATCATGAGCTTGTTGGCGGTGCTGACAAGCCAGGACCCCTCTGCCCAGTATCAAATCAAGGAGTTGGAAGGCACCTTCAGCGAATATGGCTACTCCATCCCCCAGATGCAGATTCGCCGAAAGGAGAAGAAGAGATGAATTTTGATTTTATTCAGCAGGCAACGTCGAAGGAGCTGGAGCAATTCAAGCTGGTATGCAACCAGCTGCTCAGCCGAACCTATGTGCCGCGAACCCTGTATCGCCCCGGAAAAGGGCGGGTGAACAACCCGGACTATACCTTTCTGTCGCTGCATTATGAGGCCGTGCAGGAGTATCTTGGCCTTCTGGATTGGGAACTGCACAACGATCCACTCAATGGCTACTTCTATGTCATCAACACCGATGAGGCAAACCGCTGCAACCTGAGCAAGAAAGAAACCGCCATTCTGCTTGCCCTGCGCATGATCTATGAAGACAATCAGGACCAGCTTGGCTTGGAGCAGGATGCCTTCTGCACGGTGCGTGATGTGCTGGAAAAGGTCGTGACGGACTATGCAATTTTGCCGGCAAAGCCCAATATGGAGGAAGTGAAGCGGGCGCTGACCCTGCTGGAAAACCATGCCATCATTCAGCGCGTGGACGGAAAGTTCAATCAGGGCAGCTGCAAATTTGTGATTCTGCCGACGATTCTGACCGCCGTATCCGGCGAGAAGCTGAATGCCGTTGTATCCGTACTGGGAAAGGAGGACGCTGATGAAGAAGCTGAAGAAGATTCTGTTGATTAACTGGCTGTATTTCAGCAAGGAGCTCATCGAAGTGGGCGACGTGAACTTTTTGACCGGAAAGAACGGCGCAGGAAAATCAACGGTGATCGATGCACTTCAAATTGTGCTGTTGGGCGAAACGAACTCCCGCAACTTCAATCAAGCGGCCAATGAGAAATCTCAGCGCACGCTGGACGGATACTTGCGGGCCGATATGGACGAAAACAACCCGTACTCCCGCCGGGGAAAGGACTTTTCCAGCTACATTGCGTGCGAATTTCAGGATGAGGCGGAAGGCACCAGTTTTGTCACCGGCGTCGTTTTTGATTGCCGCAGCGACGGCAGCCGGCAGGAACGCTTCTTTATTTATATGGGTACGCTGCCGGAAAATTGCTTCATCGAAAATGGTGAGGCCATGGAGATCCCTGCACTGCGCTTCTTTTTGAAGCAGAACTACGCCCGGGCCGAAATCTACGATACACAGAGGGAATATCGCCGGAATATGCTCTCCCGCTGGAATGTTCACAACGAACAGGTTCTCCGAATGCTGAAAAAGGCGGTTTCGTTCCGGCCAATCGTGGACATTCAGAAGTTCATTACCGAGAACATCTGCGACACGCCGGACAAGCCGGATATTGAAGCCATGCAGCAGAACATCCGGGATTATAAGAGCCAGGAGGTGTTCGCGCAGCGCCTGGAGGAGAAACTGGCCGCTTTGAAAAAAATCAGCGGCCTATATCGCGCAATGAATCAGGCAATCGAACGCTGGAGAGTCCAGAATTTTTTGATGCAGTGGTCTCAAAAGGAGATGCTGCAGTCGAAGCTTCACCAGCTCGAACTGGAAAAGCGGGATTGCACTGAAACATTAACGGCAACCGAGAAACGAATCCGGGAAATCTCAAACCAGATTGCGCAGAACGATGACCGCAGACGCAAGCTCGAGGTGATTTGTGACCAGAGCCGCCTGTCGCAGGAGAAGGAGAAGCTGGACAGCCGCAGGCAGGCGCTGCTGGAGGAACAGAACCGGCTGAACCAGGGGCTGCAGGCCCTGGCGCAGCAGGTTCAAGCGGAAGTGCTTCGCCTGAAAAGCCTGTGCGGCAAGATCCTCGAACAGGAGGCGGAAGAAACGCTTTTGCCTGTGCAGAAAGCGGCCCGTGGCGTTCTGGATGCCTGTGCGTTCCTTGCACCCGAAAATGGCGCGCTGTTTTCTCATCCGCTGGAATCGTTTGAAAACGCCCAGCGGGCGGTCGCTGCGTTTTCGGGAGTACTCCGAAACGCTCAGCACAAACTGGATGACCGACTGGCGGAATGGAACGAACAGCGGGATCAGAAGAATGCGGCCCTCGCAAACCTGCGAAAGAACATTAAAGATTACCCGAGAGGTTTGCTGCAATTAAAAAAGAGATTGGCCGATGAGCTGGAGCGCCAGGTGGGCTGCCCGGTGGCCATCGACATTTTGGCGGATGTGCTGGAAGTTGCCGATGAACATTGGCGCGGCGCGGTGGAGGGATACCTGCACACGCAGAAATTTTATCTTTTGGTGGACCCAGCGTATTACAAGCAGGCACTGTCAATTTTCAATCGGTTCAAAAAAGAGTTCGGCCCTATGTCGTTCGGCCTCGTAGACGTGGGGAAGCTCCGCGAACGGGAAACGATCCGCCCGCGTGACGACAGCCTTGCGAAGAAAGTGAATACAGAAAACCAGTTGGCGCGCAGCTACATGGATTACTTGCTGGGCCGTGTTGTCTGCTGCGAAACGGTTGAGCAGCTGCGCAATTTCAAAACGGCCATTACGGAAGACGGTATGCTCTACCAGGGCTATGTGGCGCGTTCCATGCAGCGCGACCGGATGGAGAACGCGTTTATTGGTCACTACGCCGTAAGCCTGAGAATTTCCCGGTTGGAAGAAGAACGGAAGCAGATTGAAGTGGAACTGCACCATTGGAAGCCCATCCGGCAGCTTCTTGAACCGGAAAAAGAACCGTTGTTTACGCAGTTCTTCGTGCAGAACACGATTGCGGAAAAGCAGGCGGCCCATCGGCGCTGTGCAGAGATTGCAGGCGAGATTGCCAAGGTGGATGCGCAGCTCTCCAAAACGGATTTCCAGTGGTTGGAAGAACAGCAAGCTGCCATCAAGGCCCTCAGCGATGAGAATCTGAAGCTGAACCGCGAAAAGGATGGCCAAAACACACAGGTCGGCCAGTTCAAGGAACGGATTCGGCAGCTTGATGATGAGCTGCTGCCGGAGCAGCATCGGCGGCTGAAGGCGATGCAGGATCGCCTGGCGGAAGAGTTCCCCTGTGAATACCAGGAAAACGTGGGCATTCCCCAATATCAGCAGGAATTTGACCGCCTGAAGCGCGCGGAGGCTGTTTTCAAAAAATTCAGCAGCATTGTGGAGCAAAGCGCACAGGAACAGGACGCCGCAAAGGACAAACTCTTCGCCGCGCGCAGAGAGTATGCCGATCGGTTTAAGTTCTACGCGTTCCGCATTGAAGCGATGGACAACGAGGAGTATGCGGCTGAGCAGCGGCGCTTAGAAGAAAGCGAGCTGCCGCAGTACCACGAAAAGATCAAAACGGCGCAGGAGAGCGCCCTGGAGCAGTTCCAGAATGATTTTCTGGCCAAGCTGAAATCGAGCATTGATCAGGTGCAGAACCAAGTAAAAAATCTGAACCGCGCCCTGCGCCATGCACAATTTGGAACGGACCGCTACCAGTTCCGTGTGGAGCGCAATCCGGATTACGCGGAATATTACGATATGATCATGGCCCCGGAACTTATGGAAGGCGACGTGGGTTTGTTCGCGCTGCCGTTCCAGAACAAATACGGGCAGCTGATCGAGAAGCTGTTCAGCCAAATTACCATGGCCGACGATGAGCAGCTGAATGCCCGCAAGCAGAGCGAATTGCAGGAAAACATCCAGCGCTATACAGACTTCCGAACCTATCTGAAGTTTGATTTGGAAACGACCGACCAGAATGGGACAAAACAACTGCTCTCGCAGACGCTGAACACCAAATCCGGCGGCGAAACACAGACGCCGTTCTACATTGCGGTTTTGGCGTCCTTTGCGCAGCTTTACCGCGTAAACGATACCTCCGTTTTTGGCAATACGGTGCGGCTGGTCGTGTTTGACGAGGCGTTTAATAAGATGGACAGCGAGCGCATTGTCGAGAGCGTCCGCCTGCTGCGAAAAATGGGACTGCAGGCCATCATCTGCACACCGCCCGACAAGGTTGCGGACATTATGCCCATTGCCGATTGCACGTTGCTGGTGAACAAGGACAAGTACCAAATGCATATTCTGACCTTTGGCAAGGAGATTGCCCAATGACCGAACAGCGCACGATTCTGAACCGCCTTTTGGACAAATACGAAAAAAGCAGGCACCTTCATGAGCCGGGGGCATCCACCCGGCGGGTTATGCTGCGGGTGGGAAAGAACGAACTGCCGGAGTACGTTTATCAGAACGCGGACATCCGAGATGCCTACAACGAGGCGGCCAGAGCGCTGGAAGCGCAGCAGCTGGTGTGGTTGGAGTGGGTAAAAGGCTGGCCCGTCCTTTCAACCGTCATTCTGCGCCTGGAGCAGGTTATGCCGTGCTATGCGGCGGCCGAACGGGTGCATCCCGGCGTGAGAGCAAAACAGGTTGCGGATATGGTGAATGGCGAACTGGAAGGCGTTGACGTTTCCTGGATCGCGGCCTGGAAGGAAGACGTCTGTAAGGCTGCCGCCGAGCGGTGGAAAATCCCTGCTTTTTGCAGGAAGGATGCGGCAAGTTTGCAGGCGCTGCTTCGCGCGTTCCGCGAGTACTCTGCGCTGCCCGGCGGTATAACCATGCGTGCATTCAGCAGCCGATGCTATTCAGATACGAAATTCTTTGAGCGCAATGTGTGCGATTTGTTCTTGAAAATTGCACGGGAATACGATGCGGAGTTGGCGTTTGCCTGCAATGAACAGGAGCTGGGCGTAAAGGAACAATTGGCGTTTCTTGGAATTTACGCGCGCCCGGAACTGTATGAACTGGCCGGAAATTGTACGGTTTTGACAAACCGTGGGAGCATTTGCATTGGCGCTGCACCCTATGGTTTGGCGCTGCCCGGGACGCTGGTCGATTTCATTACGGCAATTGATCTGACCGGCATCGGGTGCATCACTTTTATTGAGAACAAAACCAACTACGATGCGTATGTGATGGCGGAAATGCAGCCGGACGAGCTGGTGATTTATCACGGCGGGTTCCTCAGCCCGCAAAAGCGAAGGCTGGTCACGCTGCTTGCCCATGCGGCACCTGAAACCGCGGAGATGCGCTTCTGGGCGGACATCGACCTCGGCGGATTTCGGATGTTCCGCCATTTGCGGGAGCTGGTTCCCACGTTGATGCCCATGCGTATGTCCGGCGAATGTGTGGATTCCTTCCGTGAGCACGGGCTTGAACGCTCCGACGAGTATTTGGCTGCCCTGAAAAAGGAGGCGGCGGAAGGGAAGTATCCGCTGTTTCAGGATGCGATTGAGCGGATTCTGACATACGGTGTCACGATCGAGCAGGAAGCCTTCTTGAATGCATAAGCGGGAGGCAGAGCCATTCCGAAACGGTGAAATTCCAACGGTGGCAAAGAGCCAACCTTCGTGAACTGAGAAGCAATTTGCTGCGGCTCGGGCATAAAATCGCACTCTGAGCCACAAACACAAGGAGTTCCAGGAAAAATCAATGATCGATAAAATGTTGATCCGCGGGGCAAAGGTCCACAACCTAAAAAACATCGACGTGGACATTCCCCTCGGAAAAATCGTGGGGATCGCGGGGGTGTCCGGCTCCGGCAAATCCTCGCTGGCGCTGGGGGTGCTGTATGCAGAGGGCTCCCGCCGCTATCTGGAGGCGCTTTCTACCTACACCCGACGCCGTATGACCCAGGCTGCGAAGGCCAGTGTGGACGAGGTACTGTATGTGCCTGCGGCATTGGCGCTGCATCAGCGCCCCGGGGTTCCGGGCATCCGAAGCACCTTCGGCACCGGAACCGAGCTGCTGAACAGCCTGCGGCTGATGTACTCGCGCCTTGCCAGCCACCGCTGCCCGAACGGGCATTATCTTCCGCCGACCCTGGCGGTGGCTGCGGGGAAAGAACTGGTTTGCCCCGAGTGCGGAGCGCGCTTTTATGCACCGTCGGCCGAGGAACTGGCCTTTAACTCCCAGGGGGCCTGCCGGACGTGCGGCGGCACGGGCAGCGTGCGCACTGTGAACATGGAAAGCCTGGTGCCGGATGACTCCCTCACCATCGACAAAGGGGCCGTTGCACCGTGGAACAGCCTGATGTGGACCTTGATGACCGACGTGTGCCGCGCCATGGGAGTGCGCACCGATGTGCCCTTCCGCGACCTGACCGACGCGGAGAAAGAGATCGTCTACCACGGGCCGGCGGTTAAAAAGCACATTCTTTACAAAGCCAAAAGATCCAACCAGGCGGGAGAGCTGGACTTTACCTATTTCAATGCGGTTTACACGGTGGAGAATGCGCTGGCGAAGGTCAAGGACGAAAAGGGCATGAAGCGGGTGGAGAAATTCCTGAAGGAAGACCTCTGCCCGGATTGCCATGGCACGCGCCTTTCGGCGGCGGCCCGCACCCCAAAGCTGCGGGGAATCTCCTTGGATGAGGTCTGCGCCATGACCCTTTCCGCACTGGTGAAGTGGGTGCAGGGTGTGCCCGACAGCCTTCCGGAAGAAATGCGCCCGATGGCGCAGAGCATCTGCGGCGCGTTTGAGAGCACCGCCAAGCGGCTGATGGATCTGGGGCTGGGCTACCTGACGCTGGACCGCGCGACCGCCACGCTTTCCACCGGCGAGCGGCAGCGGATGCAGCTTGCCCGCGCCGTCCGCAACCGCACCACTGGGGTTCTCTATGTGCTGGATGAGCCGTCCATCGGCCTGCACCCCTCCAACATTGTGGGGCTGACCGGCGTGATGCACGATCTGGTTGCCGACGGCAACTCGGTGATTCTGGTGGACCACGACACGCAGATTCTGAAGGAAGCGGACTGGATCGTGGAGATGGGGCCGGAAGCCGGTGCAAAGGGCGGACATGTGATTGCACAGGGAACGGTTTCCTCGGTTGAAGCGAATCCAGTCTCCCAGATCGGGCCGTTCCTCTCCGGCAAGGCCGAAACCATGCTGCGCCCCCGCACCGCCAAAACGGAACTGTTTGCAAAGGGGTGCATTCACCTATCAACGGCGCAGATCCACACCGTAAAGCCGCTGGAAATTGACCTGCCCAAGGGGCGGCTTACGGTGGTCACCGGGGTGTCCGGCTCCGGCAAAACCACCATGGTGCTGGAGAGCCTGGTTCCGGCGCTGGAAGCACACATTGGCGGCGGGGTACTGCCGGCGCACATCCGTGCAGTTGCGGCGGAAGGCATTGCGCACGTCAAGCTCATTGACGCAACCCCCATCGGGATCAACGTGCGCTCCACAGTCGCAACCTATGCCGGGGTCCACGATGAGCTGCGGAAGCTCTATGCAAAGGCCCCGGCCGCGAAGGAACACAGCAACAAGGCGAGCAATTTTTCCTACAACACCGGCACGCTGCGCTGCCCCGGCTGTGACGGAACCGGCGTTGTAAATTTGGATGTTCAGTTCCTGCCGGACGTCACCATTCCATGCCCGGATTGCCGCGGCTCCCGCTACGCAAGGGCGGCCTATGAGGTGAAGCTTACCAACAAGGCAGGGGAGAGCGCGTCGCTGCCCGAATTGATGGACATGGACGTGAATTCTGCCATGGAGTTTTGCCGGGATATGAAAACTGTCCGCCAGAGATTGGGCATTTTGAAGCAGCTGGGCCTTGGATACCTCACTCTGGGGGAGGAAACGCCGAGCCTCTCCGGCGGCGAGGCCCAGCGCCTGAAGTTGGCCAGCGAGATCGGGAAAACCCAGGAGGATTCGGTGTTCGTGTTTGACGAACCCTCCATCGGCCTGCACCCGCTGGATGTGCAGGTGCTGCTTGGGGTGTTTCAGGCGCTTTTGGACCACGGAGCCACCGTGGTGGTCATCGAGCACGACCTGGATGTGATCCGCAACGCCGACTATGTGATCGACATGGGGCCGGGCGGCGGCGAAGCGGGCGGCCGGGTCGTTGCCAGCGGAACACCGCAGGAGATTCGGGAAAAACCGTGCAGCATTACGGGCCGGTATCTGTGAGGATTCCGGGCAGAGACATTCTATGCGTGTCGCTTTGCGGCCGCGATTGGGCCAGAAAAGCTAAGCAGCGGGCACTTTGAAAACGCTTGTTTCCAAAGTGCCCGCTGCTTTTTGCTGCCGAAAAATGCGGCCGGAAAACAAAAAAACCATTCCCGTTTGAGAATGGCTTTTGGTTGGGGATGATGGAATCGAACCACCACAAGTAGAGTCAGAGTCTACCGCACTGCCACTATGCAAATCCCCAATGTTTGGTTGCTGACCACTCCGGTCAACGCATATAATTATAGCGCGAAGAAGCTGCCATGTCAACAGATTCGCTGCAAAAAAATACAAAAAATTTGCAGAGAAAGAATTTTGCAAAAACTTTGAAAAAGAGTTGACAAAGGCAGGCGGATGTGGCGGAATTGGCAGACGCGCTAGATTCAGGTTCTAGTGACAGCAATGTCATATGGGTTCAAGTCCCTTCATCCGCACCAAAAGCTGCAGAACGTAAGTTCTGCGGCTTTTTTGTTTATTCGCCCCGGCGTCTTCAGCGAAAACACCCCGACTCAGCATCGCGGCCGCAGGCAGGCGATGGCGCTTCGCTCTTTACGGCTGTGAAGAACTCTTAATTTCCGCACGCGGCGCTGCGGAAACGGCCGGAAGTATGCTATGATAGAAAAAAGAACGTACGGCCCATTCCGGGCCAAAACAGGCAGGCTGGCGGCCGGGCTGTACAAAGGAGAAAAAAGCATGGATGGAAAGAACCATACCGTTCTGATCGCGGACGATGAGCCGGAGATCCGTCAGGTGCTGCGCATCTTTTTGGAGGGCGAAAGATACCGTGTGCTGGAAGCGGCGGACGGGGAAGAGGCGGTTGCCCAGGCCGGACAGGCCGATTTGATCCTGCTGGATGTGATGATGCCTGGCTGTGATGGGCTGACGGCCTGCGCCCGCATTCGGGAACGCAGTGCGGCCCCGATTCTGTTCCTGACGGCCAAGGGGACGGAGGCGGATAAGCTGGCCGGCCTGCAGGCGGGCGGCGATGATTATCTGGCAAAGCCCTTCTCATACAGAGAGCTTCTGGGCCGGGTGCACGCTTTGCTGCGTCGCTACTGTGTGTACGGCGGCAAGCCCTCTGCCAAAGGCAACGCAATTCTTACCGTGGGGCCGCTGCGCATTGACACCGAGCACAGTACCGTGGAGAAACACGGTCGCCCGGTGGCCTTGACTGATTTGGAATACCGCATTCTCCTGCTGCTGGCCAGTGAACGGCAGCGCATTTTCTCCGCACAGGACATCTACGAGCAGGTGTGGGGAGAGCCGTACTTGTATTCCTCGGGAAATACCATTATGGTACACATCCGAAATCTGCGCCGGAAGCTGGAGGATGACCCGCAAAACCCGCAGATCATCCGCAACGTGTGGGGAAAGGGATACCGGGTTGAGTAAGTTGAAACGGGTGCGCTTCCTTCGCTCACTGAGTGCGGAATTGCTGGCCGCATTGGCAGCGGCGCTGGCTGTGGCCGTGGTGGTGTACCGGTGTACACTGTCTGTGGCCTATGCGGAGATCGACCGGGTGATCTATGATGCAGGTGCCCAGGGAGTGCGCAATACTCAGGCCAAAAACGAATTGCAGCAGTATGTAACCGAGAATGGCGTGAGCGGCAGCGATGCGGATGCATTTGAACAATGGAGCGGCCGGCAGAAGGCCCGGATGTTTACGGTGTTCCGGGAGGATACCGTGCTGTATGATTCCAGCGGTTTGTATCAGCCCGGAGAAATACCGGAGGTCTACGATGAGTACGGAAACCGGGTCGAGGGCAGCGCCGCCACCGAGACCTGGCAGCCCAGTTATGTCCTGCAATTGGCGGATGGGGCGGCTATGGTCTGGATGTATGATTTTGGAGCCCAGGAGTATTACACGGCCGCGTACCGAGGGGCACTGGCGCTTGCAGGCGGTATAGTTCTAGTGCTGTTTTTGCTGGCCATCCGCAGCAAGACCCGGTACATCTACCAGCTGAAAGAAGAGCTGGCCCTGCTGGAGGGCGGTGACCTGGAGCACCCGATCACGATAAAAGGCAGGGACGAGCTGGGTGAGCTGGCCGCCAGCATTGACGCCATGCGCAAAAGCATCATCCAGCGCCAGGCGGGGGAAGAAGCGGCCCGGCAGGCCAACCAGGAGCTGATCACCGCGATGAGCCACGACCTGCGCACCCCGCTGACCTCACTGATCGGTTACCTGGACATTTTGACCACCCGGCGCTACCAAAACCAGGAGCAGGCCCGCGCCTGCTTGGAAAACAGCCGCAAAAAGGCCTATGAGCTGAAAGACCTGAGCGATAAGCTGTTTGAATTCTTTTTGGTGTATGGCCGGGAGGATGCCCTCAAGCTGGAAACGGTGGACTGCGCTGCGTTTTTGATGCAGACGCTGGAAGAAGGGCTGTTTCTCCTGGAAGATCAGGGCTTTTCGGTGGAGCGGGACACCCCGGACCCAAAGTGCCTGCTGCGGGTGGACGTGGGCCTGCTGCGCCGCGCGCTGGACAACATGGTTTCAAACCTGCGCAAGTATGCCGACCCGTCGGCCCCGCTGAAGCTGCGCTGGCGGCAGCGGGACGGTCGGTTTGAGCTGGAACTGAGCAACCGGGTGCACCCCGCGCCCAAGGTGCAGAGCACGGGGCTGGGCCTGAAAACCTGCGAGCGCATTCTTGCCCTGCACGGCGGCAGCTTTGAAGCCCGGGAGGAAAACGGCTGGTTCATGGTGCGTACCTGCCTGCCCTGCCAGGAACTGAAATAAGAAACGAAACGAAACGACGCCGCTGTTTCCGGCTTGCGGGGGCAGCGGCGCTGTGGTATGATAGGCCCATACCGCTTAAAAAAGGCGGCGGTGAATAAAAAGCAGCAGCAACCACGAAGCGCACCCGGCAGCCTGCCGCGGTGCGGAGAGGGGGGAGAGCATGAAACGAACATTGTTTGGATGCTGTGTGGCGCTGGCCGGCGTTGCCGGATTGGGGGCACTGGCCCGGCGCGGCACGCAGAAGAAAAATATCGCGGCCGCGCAGCGGGAGGAGATTAAGGCCCCGGCCGGCCGCCCGCAGACCATCAACTGGACGATGAACTACGGCGGGGCGCGGCTGGTGGTGCCCACGCTGTGGCATCAGGCCGGGTGGGTCGTATTTGACCTGCTGATTCTGCCGGACCAGCCCAAGGCCCAGGCGTTTTATCATCAGGTGCGGGATCTGGACGAGGATGCCCTGCCTGCCCGGGAGCTGGCTGCCCTGCTTCGCCGCCGCCCCCTGGGCAGCGTGAACATTTCGGCGCTGACCGTGGACGGCCGCCGGGCTTGCCTGAGCAGCGATGGGTGGAACTACTGCGGCTGCCCGGACGAGCCGGATGCGGCCGCCTGGCGAAAACTGTATCCCCGCCAGCTGCTGCTGGCGCGGCATTTTGGCGTAGTGCGCTGCACCGCCCGGTGCGATGGCAGCTTTGCCCCTGTTACCCGAAGCATGACCATGCGCCTGGGGCCGGAGTGCGAGAACCTGCCCATGAACAAAAGCTGGAACCTGCCGCTGGACGGCCGCACGCCACCGAGCCTTACCTTTGCCGACCCGGCCACGGGCTGCCGCCATACGCTGTATTTACAGCCCGGCCATACAGACAAAATTGCAGGGGAGCCGACGCTTTGGGCGCCCGGCTTTTGGGGCGAAGTGGTGCCGCCTCTGCCTCAGGGCAGCAGGCTGAACTTTGACGCCGGCCTGTCTCAGGCAGAGGCGGACTTGTGGATGCAGAGGCGCGAGGAGCGGGCCGCCCAAGAGAGCGCCGGGAATGCTGAAAACGCCGAGCCGTTCCGGCCAATGACGAAGAATGCTGCCATGATTGGGGTGATTGGCGGGGCCGATGGGCCTACCGCGATGTTTGTCACCCGAAAAGGAGAAACGAAGCAGGGCCTTGGCCCCCATGGCCAGCCCTGGCAGTGGTGCCCGGCCGGACTGCGTGTGCAGACGCCGCTTCAGGCAAAGCTGGTTTTGCAGGGAATGCAGGTGCAGATGCAGCCCTGCCGCACCTATGCATGGAATTGGGAGGAGAACCGATAAAATGGATACCTTTTTTACAACTGCGGGAATGGGGCCGGTGCAGATTCTGATGATGGTGGTGCCCATCGTGGTGATTGTGGGCCTGATTGCCGGAACCGTGGTTGTCAATCTGCGCCGCTGGCATAAAAACAACACGGCTCCCCAGCAGGAGCTGAAGGCCCGCGTGGCGGAAAAGCGCACGTCGGTGGGCGGCCGCGATGAGGGCCAGGTCATCGCCCCGGGCTATGCCTGCTGGTACTACGCCACCTTTGAAGTGGAAAACGGCGACCCGCTGGAGCTGGAGCTGACCGAGCAGCAGTACGGCCGGCTGAACGAGGGCGAAGAGGGCATTTTGATGGTGCAGGGCACCCGCTATCTGGGTTTTGAGCCGACCTCGGCTTCGAAATCTTCTCAGGCATAAAGATATGCCGCGCAGAAAAGACTGAGACAAAACAAAACGCCGCCCCGGCGCAGGCACACCGCAAACTGCGGTGCCGCACCGGGACGGCGTTTTGCAAAGAATAGGAGGAAAACGCAAAGACGCATCGCCAAAAACGGTGCGCTCTGCAAAAAGGCAGAAGCTTACAGGCGCTTGGGCAGGCTGGCGGCAGCGGCCGACTGGCCCACACGGCGGGTCATCTCATCGGGGGCTTCCGGCCGGAAGCGGACGTTGGGGTACTCCTCGTCCATCACCTTGGTGGCCACCTCCAGAATGATGTCGCCGCCGCGGCCGCTCATCACCCGGCCCATCATCTGGGTGCGGTTGATGTCATAGAACATGGCGTACTGGCCCAGGGCATGGCCCAAATACACGCCGATGCTCTCGTACACCTGGCGGGCACGCTCGTCGCCTTCGGCCATCAGAGCCTGTACTTCCTTCAGCTTTTCGGCGGGGGCGCTGCCCTTCAGTTCAATTCCGGCGCGGGGGGCCAGTTTGATAACGGCGTCCTGGCTGAAGTACTTCACGCCGCAGCCGATGTCGCCGCTCCACTCGTCCCGCATGGCATCGGGCTGGCCGTCTACGGGGGCGAAGGCCAGCTCATTCAGCCAGCCGCAGATGTTGCCGCTGCGGTCCACAAAGCCGACGGCCTCGCTGGTGCCCATAGCAATGCCCATAATGCCGTTCTCTTTCAGGCCCATGGCTCCGGCCAGGGCACTCACATCGCCGTCGTTGGCCACCACCACGGGAATCTCATAGCCCAGGGTGCGGCCCAGTTCTTCCGCAGCGCGGGTGTAGATGTTTTTCACCTGGGCGTCAAAGTCCTCTTTGCTCACCTTCAGGAACAGGCTGGCCACCATGCAGCGGTTGTCGATGAAGTCACCGGCCGAGGAAACGCCGATGCCGTCCACTTTGCGGCCCTTTTCCAGAATTTTGGCGGCGGCGGTGTGCAGCGCGGCCAGAATGCCCTGGTAGTGGTAGTTGGGGTCCGAGATGGTTTTGGGGTACCACACCACCTCTTCGCTGTAAATGGTCTCGCCGTCAATCACGGCGCTTACCTTCCGGTCCGAGCCGCCGGCGTCAAAGCCGATGCGGGCGCCGTCCAGATGGCGGCCCACGCTCTCGGATTTCTGGAAGGCCGTGGGCTTCTGGCTGTAAGGCAGAGCCTCCACTTCAAAGGGGCGCTCATAGACGTTGGCCATGAAGTCGCAGTCAAAAGCGCGGCTGCCGCCCTGACGATAGGCGTCGGCCACATAGGCGGCCAATGCATCGCTGCCGCAGATGGACACCTTGAAGCCGCCCCAGCTCCACAGCAAAAACTTCACCAGACGGTCCACATAATACTCATCCGCGGACTTCATCTCGGGCGTGCCGTACACCTTGCACTCCCAGGTGCCGATTTGGCCGCCGCCGCGCTCCACTGCAATGCACAGCGGCTGGGTGGCGCCCTTTTCGTAAGCCTGGAAAAACAGCCCCAGAGGCACAAAGCCGGGATCCAGCACCGGAAGATTTTTGACCGGGATTTCCACATTCAGAAATTTCATGATTTGTCGTCCTTTCCATGGCGAAAATGCGGGGGCGCTCAATGCGGCACGCAGAACGCGGGCCGACGGACACACAAAAAGCCCCCTGTCTGCTTTCATTATAATGCAGGCAGGGGGTGGGGTATTTTGTCTTACAAGCCTTAAATTTGCACTTTTAGCTCGGATATAAAATTTCATTGTGGATTATTGTGATAATTGACGGGCGTTACAGCCAACGGGGACTGCCGCCCAGGCTGGTGCTCAGTTCGGCGGCGGCCCGGCGCACCAGATCTTTCAGCCGCTCGGGGCTTTCCACACGGGCGGCCGGGCACACAATGCCCAGCGAGGCCACAGCCGGCCCGTCCGGCCCGAACACCGGTGCGCCGATGCCGACGGCCCCATCGGTGTAATCACCCACGGTGACGGCGACCCCCTCCCGGCGGATCTCCTTCAGTTCCTCCAGCAGCTGGCTGGGGTTTTCCAGCGGATGAGGGCAGGTGGTGCTCACCGCCTGGTGGGCGATGTACTCGGCCCAGTAAGACTGGGGCTGCCCGGCCAGCAGCGCCTTGCGGATGGCGCCGCAGTGAAGGTCGATTTCATAACCGAACTTCTCGGTCACGCGCAGATTGTTGGGGCCGTCCACCTGGCAGAGAACCAACCCGCGATAGCCGGAAGGAATGATGAGAAAGGCATCTTCCAGGGCCTGCTGCGCCAACCGCTGCAATACAGGGGTGGCCAGCTGGCGCAGATCCTGCCCCTGGGCGGCAGCGGTGCCCAGGCTGATCAACGCAGGGCCAAGCTGGTACAGATGGGTTTGTTCGTCCCGATAGACAAAGCCTTTCTCACACAGGGTCTGCAAAAGCCGGTGTACGGTGCTGGGCGGCAGGCCGATGTCCGACGAGAGCTGTGCAATGGAAAAGGTACGCTGCGGCCGCTTGAGTAGCTCCAGCAGGTCCAGCGCACGGGAGATGCTTTGAATCATAAAGAAAGAGCGCTCCTTTTTTGGTAAAATAAGAAAACCATGCAAACATCATTCCGCAGGGCAATCAATGGAATGACTTCCTTATTGTGGAATCAATTTCAGTATAGCATACAAAAACATTGGATTCAACCTGGAAAATCACTGCCTTTTTCACAATCGAACGCAATTTCTGACGGAAGGTTCGGAAAAATCGCTCTTCGGATAAACTTTGAAAAGGTACAGAAAGCGAAGAAATTGAATTTGACTCACGCCGCCTGAAAATCCGGCGAGAATGCGCACAAAAACGGGCGGGTGAGGCGCGTTGATCCGGAAAAGACGATGAAAAAGCGGAAAATGCGGCAGTTTTGGGGATTTGTGGCGCGGCCTAGAAAATTTTTAAGCGGCGAGAAATCAAAACGGGCCGCTTGTGATGCCAATGCCAATGGATGAAACGCAAACCAAATGAGGCGATGGCGTGAACCGGCCGCTTCGGCCGGCCGAATAAA
>SFJO01000029.1 GCA_004555865.1 Oscillospiraceae bacterium | reverse complement strand
ACAAAAAACCCGGGCCTGTCCCTTTCGGAACAGGCCCGGGTTAAAACGCAATACCGTGCGAAGCGAGGATTAGTCGCTCACGTAGGGCATCAGGGCGACGTGACGGGCGCGCTTGATGGCGACGGTCAGCTCGCGCTGATGGAAGGCGCAGGTGCCGGTGACGCGGCGGGGAATGATCTTCGCACGCTCGCTCACGTACTTACGCAGACGGGGCACATCCTTGTAGTCGATGTGGTCGATGCGGTCCACACAGAAGCTGCAGACCTTCTTGCGGCCACGGCGCATGGGGCGGGCCGGACGGCCGCCTTCAGTTCTCTCAAAAGCCATGACGGTTACCTCCTGTTAGATTCTGTTAGAAGGGCAGATCCTCGTTGTCGTCGATGACAGCAAAATCGTCGTTGCTGCCGGCGGAATAACTGGGCACCGGGTCAGAGACCGGGCGCTGGCTGCCCATGTTGGAAGGAGCTGCGGGGGCCGGGGCATAGCCACCGGCGGACTGGTTGTCGCTCTTGTTGCCAACAAAACTCACGTTGTCGCAGTTCAGCTCGTAGCTGGTGCGCTGAGCGCCGGTCTTATCGGTGTAAGAATCCTGACGCATCCGGCCGTTTACGGCGATCCAGGAACCCTTGTGGAAATACTTGGAGACAAACTCACCAGTGCGGCGGAATGCTACGCAACTGAAGAAATCAGCCTGGCGCTGCTCGCCCTGACGAACAAAGTCACGGTCAACCGCAATGCGGAAGCGGCAAAGAACTTCACCGTTCTGCATCTGGCGTACTTCCGGTTCCGCCACCAGGCGGCCCACAAACGCGCATACGTTCAGCATAAGAGCAAAACCTCCCTTGGCTCAAAGGTAGCACCGGCCAAAACCGGCGCTGCTGGAAATCGTGGAGACTTATTCAGCCTCAGCAATGATCATGGAGCGCAGAACGCCGTCAGTGATCTTGTAGATACGATCCAGCTCGGCGGGGAACTCGGGAGCGGACTGGAACTTAATCACAGTGTAAACGCCCTCGTTCTCGTCGTTGATAGGGTAGGCCAGACGGCGCTTGCCCCACTCGTCAACAGAATCGATGGTACCGTTCGCCTCGATCAGGGACTTGAACTTGCCAACCAGGTTGGCGGAAGCCTCCTCATCCAGAGCGGCGCTGGTAATCAGCATGGTCTCATACTTTGCCATTCTCTGTACACCTCCTTTTGGACTTCAGGCCACTTATGAAAAAGTGGCAAGGATATACGGCCCTTCGCAGAGCAGCAATTCATTATACCAACACTTCAAGGAAAATGTCAAGGTATCTTTTTGAAAAAATTGCTTTTAACGCCGGAAAATTTGCGCATCCGGCCAAAGCCGGCTCAAATCTCTTCCAGCCCGGCGGCCTTGGCAAACTTCAGGAAGGCGGCCTGACCGGCTTCGTCGCCCTTGAACACGCCGGCATTTTCCAGCACGTGGCTGAACACAAGGCCGATCTCTTTGCGCACGGCCTCTTCGGCGGCCTCGGGGGCCATGGCGGTGCCGTAGGTTTTGACCAGCTGGCCGATCCAGTCTGCATGAACGGCCAGGGGGCTGCCGGCCTCGCGGCTGGTGTCCGGCTCTTCGCCGGTGAGAATGCGGCAGATGGCGGCGCTCTGGTTCTTCAGGCGGCTGGGCAGGATGGCCAGGCCCATGACCTCGATGAGGCCGATGTTCTCTTTTTTGATGTTGTGGTATTCCTTGTGGGGATGGAAGATGCCGTCGGGGTACTCCTCACTGGTGCGGTTGTTGCGCAGGGCAATGTCCAGGATGTAGCCCTCGGAGGGATCGTAGTGCAGGATGGGGGTGATGGTGTTGTGGGGAGTATCGCCGGTGTGGGCCAGAATGCCCACGCTTTCATCGCTGTAATTCCGCCAAGTATCCAGAATTTCAGTGGCGGCATCCAGCAGGTGGGCGGGGTTCTCGCTGGCCAGACGGATGGTGGACACGGGCCAGTTCAGAATGCCGCCCCGCACATGGTGGTACTGGGCGCTGCGCAGGGGCAGGGCCAGCCGGGCCTTCTGCATGGGGAACACGTAGCTGCCGCCCTGAAAATGGCTGTGGCTCAGGATGCTGCCGCCCACAATGGGAAGGTCGGCGTTGCTGCCGCAGGTGTAATGGGGAAACTGGCGCACGAAATCAAAGATCTTTTCCAGCGTGGGCCGGTCCATGGCCATGGGGCGGTGCTCATCGCACAGAATGATGCAGTGCTCGTTGAAATAGACGTAGGGGCTGTACTGGAAGTACCAGGGCTCGCCGCACAGGCTTACCGGAATGATGCGGTGGGTCTGCCGGGCAGGGAAGTTCACCCGGCCGGCGTAGCCGATGTTCTCCTTGCACAGCATGCACTTGGGATAGCCGGCCTGGGGCTGCAGCTTTTCCAGCGCGATGGTCTTGGGGTCCTTTTCCGGCTTGGTCAGGTTGATGGTGATCTCCAGATCGCCGTACTGGGTGGGGGTGACCCACTTGATGTTCTTGGCAATCTGCGCGGTGCGGATGTAGTTGGAGTCGATGCACAGCTTGTAGAAATAGTTGGTGGCAGCCTTGGGGCCCTTCTTTTCGTACAGCTTTTTGAAGCGCTTGGCCACCTGCTGGGCACCGGGCATCATGCAGCCCATGATGCGGGCCTCAAAATTTACCCGGTAGTTGTTCACCTCATTGTCGAACAGGCCCTGCTCGGCCGCCAGGTCCAGCAGGTTTTCCAGCAGCTTGGTGGGGTACTCGAATTCTTCCTGAGGCACCTCGCCCTCATAGGGGGCATCCAGATGGAACAGATCCAGCAGCTGGTTGCGCGCGACCAGCACATCCAGCCCTTTGATGAGCTTGTGCTTCTGGCCGAATTGCAGCAGACGTTCAATTTCATAGGCGGCGTTCATAATGTTGTGCCACTCCTTCCAAAGCAGTCTTGAAAAACATACCCCCGGCAGCGGGGCCGGGCCATACACTCACTGTTTTCAATATAAACGAAAAAGGCGCGGTTTTCCATGGGGATTTCTCCCACTTTTTGCTCTTTTCACCCATGAGGAATGGACGCAAAACAAAAGGCAGCGCCCACCGCAGCCGCAGAAGCGGCCCGGGATGAGGCACTGCCTGTGTTATGAACAAATGTTGCGTGTGCTGCGCGGCGCGTAGCCGCAGGCAGAAGGCCGTTACAGAGTGGCGGCCAGCTCCTTCAGGTAAGCGCGGAACGCCTCACCGATCTCGGGATGCTTCAAGGCGGTTTCCACCTGAGCCTGCATGACGCCCAGCTTGTTGCCCATGTCGTAGCGCTTGCCGGTGAAGTCCACCGCGGTCACGCCCTTGGCGCGGGCATACTCGGCCATGGCATCGGTCAGCTGAATCTCGCCGCCTGCGCCGGGCTTGGTGTGCTCCAGAATGGAGTAGATCTCCGGGGTGAGCAGCACGCGGCCCAGAATGGACAGATTGGAGAATTCCTGGCCGGGCTTGGGCTTCTCGATCATATCGTCTACGTAATAGTAGTTGTCCCGGATGGGCTCGGCCTTCAGGGAGCAGTACTTCGACAGATCGGCCATGGGCACATGGTTTACGGCCACGGCGGGGCGGCCGAACTCCTCAAATGCACGGATCAGCTGGGCAGCCGCAGGATCTTCGCCCATAATCACGTCATCGCCGTACATGACCACGAAGGGATCATCGCCGGTGAAGGACTTGGCCATCAGAACGGCGTGGCCCAGGCCGAGGGTCTGCTTCTGGCGCACAAAGAAGATGTTGGCCAGCCCGGCAATGCCCAGGCAGGTCTCCAGCGCAGCCTCCTTGCCGGGCTTCGCCAGGGCGGCCTCCAGCTCGGGGGCACGGTCAAAGTGATCCTCAATGATGTCCTTGTTGCGGCCGATGATAATCAGAATATCCGTGATGCCGGAACGGACAGCCTCCTCCACAATGTACTGGATGGCGGGTTTGTCCACAATGGGCAGCATCTCCTTGGGCATGGCCTTGGTGGCGGGCAGCACACGGGTGCCCAGGCCGGCGGCGGGGATAATTGCCTTACGAATCTGCATAAAAATGACATCCTTTCATAAAAAATGAAGCGACAAATAGAAACTCTGCGCGGGCGGGCAGAAAAAACGCCCGCGAGAAACCAAAGAAACTGCCGGAATGGCGCCTGCCCAAAGGGTCAGGACATTCCGAGGAACTGGGTCAGCGCCGTCACGTTGGGGCCCAGCATGGAGGTGAGCAGCCAGCACAGGCCGGAGAAGGCGGCAATGGCAAAGGCCACGGCAATGGGGCTGACCCCGCCCTGAGCGTTCAGCGCCAGCTGGCGATCCTGTGCACCGGCGTACTGGGCGGCAACGCGGGCGATCTTCGGCCCGGCGTCCCGCCGATACAGGTGGTTGGCCGCCATGGCAAAGCCAATGCGGGCAACGGCGTCCACAAACGAGGCCACATAGGTCAGGGTGGTGAGCGTGCCCACGCTCAGCCCGGCGAAAAGGGGATTCTCCGAAACCGCCAGCAGAATCAGAACGGACGGCAGATTGCACAGCAGAAACAGCAGGCCGGACGCGATGGCGGGTTTCCACATCTTGCGGTAGAAGAAGTAGAGCGGGCCGAACAGCAGTGCGCTCAGGGAGAAGGAAACTTTGCGGCCGGTGAGGGCCATCTGCTTGAAGCGCAGCAGATAAACAGGGGCCGAGGGGCCCATATAGGCCGCCCAGTCCGCCAGAGAGATGCCGTCCAGCTTGTCGTTGGGGTCCAGATAGGGGCCGGTGAAGCTTTGGCGGCCGCGGCCCAGCGGGGCGCCGCAGTTTTCGCAGATGGCGGCACCGGGGGCGTTTTTCTGGCCGCAGACCCGGCAATAGGTGTCGGTTTCGGCACCGGGGGCCTGATCGTGGGGTGTGCCCTGGGGTTCCGGCTCCGGTGCGGGGCGCTCCTCCGGAGAGGGCTGCCATTCAAAATCCGGGCCGTGCTGTGCTTCAAACTGACAGCGGCCCAGCTTTTCATAACATGCGCGATGGTACGGGGCACCGCAATCCGGGCAGACGACGATGTCGTCCTCAGGTTTCAGCGGCTGACGGCAGGCAACACAGTTGCAGCCTTTAAAATTGAACATGAATGATCCTCCGAATGATTGCTGCACCGGGGTTCCGGTACAGAGATTATGGCTATTATAGACCATTCTCTTAAAAAAGGAAAGTAAATTTCCTGAACAAACCTTGAACAATGACACACAGAAACGAAAAAAGGCGGAGAGTTTCAGGGGCACGGAATCAACTTCAGGGCGGAAAAATCCAGCAGCGAACGCTTTATATATTACCTTATAAATAGAAGCAGTTCGGCGGCCGTATGGACGCTAAAATCCATGCGCTTTTCCGGCAGCGGAAGGTCGGGGCGGCTAAGCTGCAAAATCGTGGGGTACGAAGGGCGTTTACGGTGAATTCAGACATAAAGCGCCCCGGCGGGACCGTGCCCTGTGCCAACGGGGAAGCCTGCCGAACCTACGCGGCGCAGATGGGGCGGTTTTGAAACGGAAGCGGGCAATGCCTCCCTGAAAAACGGGCGCAGGCTGCACAAAATAAGAAAAAACGGCGTGGGAGGGCTTTACTTTGCCGTAGGAATTCTGTATACTAAAACCAATACTGTTTTAACGCCGATCAGAAAGGTGCGCTTATATGATTACCATTGACGAACTGAAAACGCAGTTGGGCGAATACGAGACTGCTGTGAAGGACCTGGGCGAGGCCCTGGCCATCACGGCCAGCGAAAAGCGTGTGGCCGAGCTGGAACACAAAATGAGCCAGCCGGGCTTTTATGACGATGCCGAAGCCAGCCAGAAGGTGTTTGCGGAGGTCAGCGACCTGAAGGGCAAGCTGGAGCGCTACGGCAAGCTGACCCGCCTGTACGACGATGCCGACACCATGCTGCTGCTGTGCGAGGAAGAGAACGACCCCGAGATGATCCCCGAGGCCGAGGAGAGCGTGCACAAGGTGGCCGAGGCCATTGACGAGCTGCAGATGATCACCCTGTTGAGCGGTGAGTATGACAAGAACAACGCCATCCTCACCTTTCATGCCGGCACCGGCGGAACCGAGGCGCAGGACTGGGCGGATATGCTGTTCCGTATGTACAACCGCTGGGCGGCTGCCCACGGCTTCAAGGTCTCCACGCTGGACTATCAGGACGGCGATGAGGCCGGCATGAAGAGCGGCAGCATTATGGTGGAAGGCCCCAACGCCTACGGCCTGCTGAAGAGCGAAAACGGCGTGCACCGCCTGGTGCGCATCAGCCCCTTTGATGCAAACAGCCGCCGCCAGACCAGCTTTGCCAGCCTGGAGGTTATGCCCGAGCTGGACGACAGCATCCATGTGGACATCCGCCCCGAGGACATTGAGATGCAGGTGTACCGCTCCTCCGGTGCCGGCGGCCAGCACATCAACAAGACCTCTTCGGCTGTGCGTCTGATCCACAAGCCTACCGGCGTGGTGGTTTCCTGCCAGACCGAGCGCAGCCAGTTCCAGAACCGCGACACGGCCATGAAAATGCTGGAAGCGAAGCTGTTCCAGATTGCCCAGCAGCAGCACATGGATAAGATCAGCGACATCAAGGGCGTGCAGAACGAGATCGCCTGGGGGCACCAGATCCGCAGCTATGTATTCATGCCCTACACGCTGGTGAAGGACCATCGCACCGGCTATGAGAGCGGCAACGTGCAGGCCGTGATGGACGGCGATCTGGATGGCTTCATCAACGCCTACCTGAAGGCGGCCAGCCGCGGCGAGCTGCAGGATACCTGAGCGGCAGGTTCGCAGCCAAACGCATCCTGCCGATAAAAACCAGAAATAAAAACGAGCAGAGTTCCCCATTCGCAAGGGGCTCTCTGCTCGTTTTGCATTATGCTTTGGCTTGAAATCGTTTTGGCGTTGCAACGAAAAGCCGGGCGGGCTGCAGACGGCTTACCAGAATCCGCAGAAGCAGCGGAACAGCAGGTTCAGCAGCCAGAAGCTCAGACACAAACGCCCTACGCTCAGCCCGGGGGTGGAGTAGCTGCGGCTGGCGCTCTGGTAGGTCTGCCCGCCGCTTTGCAGGCGGCTCAGCAGCTGCTGATATTCGCTGTTGCCCGGCTCCATCTGGCAGGCGCGCTGCGCGTGCTGCAAGGCGGTAATGGAATTGCCCAGCCCCCAGTTGGCCAGGGCACTGTAATAATACCAGCGCGCCGTGCGGGCGCTTTCCGCCACGCCAGAAAGCGCGTTCAGGGCCTCCCGGTAACGGCGGGCGTTGATGTAGTTGCGGGCGGCCTGAAGTTCCACGGTGGTGTCCTGCGCGGAGGACGGCCCGTAGGCCCCGCCGTAGCCGTAGCTGCCGCCCCGGTTTCCGCCGGTGGTGTAGCCAAACCCGAAGGGCCCGTAGAAAAAGCCGTTGAAGCCGCCGAATCCGAAGGGATCGTCCTGCTGCTGGCGGCTGCCGTAGCCGTACCCGTTGGAATAGGGATTGCGCTGCTGATACCCGCCATAGCTGCCGCCGTAACCGGGCGAGGAACCGCCGCCCTGGCGCATTTTCATCACCTGTTCATAGGCAGCCTGTACCTGTTTGAACTTTTCCTCTGCGGAAGGGTCGTCCGGATGAAGATCCGGGTGGTAGCGCTTGCACTGCTGGCGATAGGCTTTTTTAACGTCGTAGTCGCTGGCGGTGGAGGATACGCCGAGAATCTGATAAGGGTCCATCAGGAACCTGCCTTTCCTTTTGCTTTTTGCTGAAGTTGGCGCAGGTCGGTGTAACGGGTCCACACGCCGGAATAAATGATGTTGCGCAGGATGGAGGCATCCTGCAGGATGGGCAGCCGCTCAAAGGCACTGGCGCACTGGGCCATCAGCATCACCAGAATGTCGTGTACCTGCTGCTCATAGTCGGGCTGCTGGGCAAGGGCGGCCAAAGGATTGTACCGGTGGCGGCGCCGATCCTTGCGCAGGTCCTCATAGGCGTCCATCAAATAGATGAACTTGCCCAGGGCCATGCCCATCTCCTGCAGGTCGGCGCTCCACATATCCCGCCGCACGTCCAGCACTTCCGCCATCAGCTGGCCGAAGTGGCCGGAAACCTGATCAATGTCCTGGCAGTTGCTGCGTTCGCATTTGCCAAGCTGCGTCAGGCAGTAGTGAATGGCCGCGCACTGGCGGGGGTACCGCTCCGACACAGCCTCATACCGTTTGCGCAGCCGCTTGGCCATAATCAGGCTGGCGGCGCTATGGTCGTCCTCCCAATTGTCCATCAGGTTGTAATAGGAGAGCGCAACGCTCATGTCGGCACAGTAGTCGGAAGCCGCGTTGTACAGCCAGGTGTGCGTTTTGGTCGGATGGGGCACACAGCGGCCGGTGCCGCTCTGGCTGTCGTATTCATACAGCGAGGTGAGCAGCACCTCAAGAAACACCATATCGTAGCTGAGGATCAACTGCCCCGAAAAGCCATGCCGTTTCTGAAGCGCACGGCACAGCCCGCAATAATAGCTGCGGTAGCGGGCGAAATCCTCATCGCTCAGCTCATTGCGGTTGATGGTAACATATCCAAACATAAAAGCCTCAGCTCTTCTTTACAAATTCCGTGTGGCACTTGGGGCAGGTGATCTCAATTTTGCCGCGGCCCCGGGGCACCCGCAGCTGCTGATGACAATGGGGGCAGCGGTAATAGCGGTAGTACTTGCGCTGCGCCCAGCGGGTCTTATACTGGGCCAGACGCTTCTGCACCTGCGTGCGCAGGTAGTAATACTTGGCGTTCTCCTGGCTGCGGGCGGGAATATTCCGGCTGAACATCCGGAAATACACCGCCACCAGCAGAGCCATGGCCAGCCAGCTGAACAGCCGCGGCCCAAACATGCCCAGAATCATCAGCACCAGGGCGGCGACGGCCATAGCCTGGTTCAAACTGTCGTGGCCGTACCGGCCCACCATAAAGCGTTGAAAGCGTTCTCTCAATCCGTTCATCCCCTAAAATTTTATCCTTTGCAAATTACGGCAGAGCGGCCCCACACTGGCCGCCTGGAAAACCGTAGTATTATTATCGCATCCCTTTATGGTCAAACTTTGAACAAAGGTCAAATAAATGATAAATTGCAAAGGAAATAGGCGTTTTGTACAAACAACACAGGGCTTGATGGTGCAAAGTGCGGTGGATGAACCTGTTGCCGAGGCATCGACCGTAGAATTAGTTCTGCGCGAGAAACGCCTTCAGCGCAGGATAAAGCCGCTGGGCCTGCGCATAACCGGCCCGATAGGCGCTTGTGAGCTTTTCCAGATTCTTTTCGGTGCGGCCCAGCCCCAGATCTTTGGCCGGGCGAATGACGAACACGCTGCCGGCCTGCTCTAGCTTGGCCAGCTCATCCAGCGTGGCGTTGTAGCGGAGATGCCGCGTGGCCATGGCTTCCACCAGGCGGGGATAACGCCAGTAACGGGCGCGGATCAGGGGCATTAGTTCGTTGGGGCCTTTGCGGTATTCCTCCGGACGGGTGAGAATCACGATGCTTTTGGTGCAGCCCAGCTGACGGGCCTTGGCGATGGGGATGGAATCCGCAATGCCACCATCCAGATACGGGCTGCCCTCCACGTTGACCATTCGGGCGAGAAGCGGCAGAGAGCTGGAGGCCTGCACATAGCGAATGCCGGGGTGCATATCCGTGACGTGCGGGTAAACCGCCCTGCCGGTTTCGCAGTTGGTTACCACGGGATAAAAGCGGGTGCCGCACCGGTCGAAGGCCTCGTAATCGTAGGGGTCCAGCTCGTTTGGGATGCGGTTGTACACAAAATCAGAACCGAAGAGATCCCCGGTTGTGGCCAGGCTATATACGCTGCAATAACGTTTGTCGTTCAGATAGGCCGTGCCGCAGTGAAATGCGCGCCCCTTTTGGCCAGACAAAAAGCTGCACGCGTGACAGGCACCGGCTGAGACGGCCAGGCAGTCGTCAAAATGCAGCTTCTGCTCCAGAAAAAAGTCCAGCACGCCGGCTGTAAACAGGCCGCGCATACCGCCGCCCTCCAAAACAAGGGCCGTTCGCTCCAAGTGCTCGTTCATTAGGGACACTTCCTTCCATGTGAGAAATTTGCTATAATCAAACAGAATGAAGCAATTATACCATATCGAACAGGGGAAGAAAAGCCCGGCGGGCGGCTGCCTGCTTTCTATATAATACATTAAAAGAGAAACCGGACCGGATTGCGCTGGGGTGAGAAGCAAGAGCCGGAACGTTCGGCCCAGGGGATGCATTGATCGAACAAGGGAGGACAATAATATGCTGAACGCACTGCCTAATTTTCATTTTTTCTCATGCGGAAACAACTACTGCGGTGAACACCTGGGAATGCGCTATTACTTGGGGAAAACCAAGGAGGGGGAAGAGGATTGCTTTGAGGCAATTGTATGGCCGGAGCCTTGGGCAAGAGATCGAACCCCACTGGAAGAGCAGACCCGGGAGGTTTTTCCTTACACGGAAGAGGGGCTTCAGCAGGGGGGCGCGTGGATTGCTGAGCAATACGAGGCCGGAAAAGAGCGCTGGAATCAAAGCCGTACCGCCGAATGGGGCGTTTACTGAACAGATCTTTTTGGAAAACGGATGAATCAGTGCGAAAAGCAAAGAAAAGTCATACTAAACTTGAAAAAGTTGTAAAAATGCGTTGACGAAATAGGAATTGCATGATAAAATAGATCAAGTCAAAAGGAACGCAGGACGTTCCCGAGACCGGCTCAACCGAGCGGCTTAAAGAAAAATCGAAAAAGTGCTTGACAAACTTACGCTTGCCTGATATAATAAATAAGCTGCTTCGAGAGAGCAGACAGGA
>SFJO01000019.1 GCA_004555865.1 Oscillospiraceae bacterium | reverse complement strand
CATAAAACCAGCAAAAGGTACAAAGGCGTACGAAGAAATTCGTATGCCTTTTCCTTTTGAACCGAGTGCAAAGGGGCATTGTCCAATGGTGGACAATGCCCCTTTGACGATTTTCTGGGCCGGCAGCCGGCGCGGGCCCAGAAACAACGAAAGGGTTAGTGAAAGCAAAGCAGAGGGGGGTTCATTCATGTCTGTGTACGACATTCTGGCAGACTTCGCGTATGCCTCAGCGTTGATCCTAGTGGGACAATTCTTGCGATCCAAGGTCACGTTTTTCCAGAAGTTCTTTATCCCCGCCAGTATGCTGGCCGGTTTTCTGGGGCTGCTGCTGGGCAGCCAGTTCCTGAACGTCATTCACTTTTCCGATGCCATGAGCTCGTATGCGGGTCTGCTGGTCATTCCGGTGTTCGCCATCATCGGCCTGAACGGGTTCAGCAAGGGCGGCGGCAAGGAAGGCAGCAAAGAGGAGCTGCGCCGTGTTTCCGGCAACTTCTTCTTCCGCGTGATCGTGTTTTTTATTCAGTTCTGCCTGCCCATTGCGGTGGCGCTGACGGTGGTGAAGGCGCTGATGCCCTCGATCAGTGACGGCTTCGGCGTGCTGCTTGCCTCCGGCTTCATCGGCGGCCACGGCACGGCGGCGGCCGTGGGCAGCACGCTGGATACCCTGGGCTGGGCGGAAGGCACCGACATCGGCATGACCTTTGCCACCATCGGCATTCTGGCGGGCGTGTTCGGCGGCGTGCTGCTGATCAAAATGGCCACTCGCAAGGGCTATACCGCCTACATCAAGGATTTTGCCTACATCTCCGACGATATGAAAACCGGACTGATCGCACCCGAGCACTTCAAGAGCATGGGCAACGACACCATTTCCAACGTTTCGCTGGATACCCTGGGCTATCACCTGAGCCTGGTTCTGGTGGCGTCCGGTTTCGGCTATCTCATCAACACCAAGCTGGTGGCCCGCTGGCTGCCCGGTGTTCCTTCCTACACGGTAGCCTTCCTGGTTGCCATTCTGATGTTCCTCGTGTTCCGCAACACCAAGGTGTATGAGCATGTGGACAAGCGCATCAATTCACACATCTCCGGCACCTGCACGGACTATGTGGTGTTCTTCGGTATTGCCAGCATCAAGATCTCTGTGGTTGTGGAATATGCGGTGCCCATTCTGGTGATGGCGGCGGTTGGTATGTTCTGCGTGCTGTTCCCGCTGCTGGTTCTGGCCCCGCTGTTCAACAAGAAGAGCTGGTTTGAACGCGGCATCTTCTGTTACGGATATGGCACCGGCGTGTTCGCCATCGGGTTTGTGCTGCTTCGCATTGTGGACCCGGAGAACAAGTCCAAGACGCTGGAAGATACCGCCATGGCGCCGTTCCTTTCCTTCGTGGAGCTGTTCGTCTGGAGTCTGGTGCCCACCATGCTGATGGCCGGCCAGGGCTGGACGGTTGTGGCGGTTGCTTCGCTGGTCTGCGTGGTTTCTGTGATCATCAACGTGGTGACCGGTGCGTTCTATCCCAAGCTGCCTCTGGCGGGCCGCGGCGGCTATGACGACGAGGAAGATGCAGAAGAGGCGGTTCCGGCAGCAAAAGAAGCTGCGGCAGCGGTTTGAGCCTGAAATAAAAGCAACGAGATGCGCCATGCGCGGTGCGAAATCATTCGCTGCGAGGAAGAGCAAATTTGGAACAGATAGGAGAGATCAGCTTGCGTATCGAAAATCACCCCATTCTTGGGACGTTTCATGAGGGCGGCCAGATGGTTACCTTTACGCTGGACGGCAAGGAGATGCAGGGCTACGAGGGCGAACCCATTGCGGCGGCCCTGCGGGCGGCAGGCGTGATGACCCACCGCCACACCCTGAAGCGGGATGAGCCCCGCGGCGTGTTCTGCGCCATCGGCCGCTGTACCGACTGTGTGATGATCGTGGACGGAAAGCCCAACATCCGCACCTGCATTACCCCGCTGAAGGCGGGCATGAAGGTTCAGACCCAGTATGGCATCAAGGCAAAGGAGTGAGACGCGATGAAACGATATGATCTGATCGTGGTGGGCGCCGGTCCTGCCGGCCTTTCCGCCGCCATCGAAGCCGCAAAGTACGGTCTGAAAACCGTTGTGTTTGACGAAAACGCCCGCCCCGGCGGGCAGTTGTTCAAGCAGGTGCATAAATTCTTCGGCTCGAAGGAGCACAAGGCCAAGATCCGCGGCTTCAAAATCGGCGAGCAGCTGCTGGACGATGCCGAAAAGGCAGGCGTGGAGGTTCACCTGAACGCCACGGTGAGCGGCCTGTTCGACTGCAAGGAGATCACGGTGATTGAGAACGAGGCCATGCACCATTACAAGGCCGACGCCATCATCCTGGCCACCGGTGCCCGGGAGAACATGATCCCCTTTGAGGGCTGGACCAAACCCGGCGTGATCGGCGCAGGCGCAGCCCAGACCATGATGAACCTGCACGGCGTGCAGCCCGGCAGCCGGGTGCTGATGGTCGGCTCCGGCAACGTGGGCCTGGTGGTTTCCTTCCAGCTGCTGCAGGCCGGCATTGAGGTAGCGGCCATTGTGGACGCAGCCCCTCGGGTGGGCGGCTATGGCGTACACGCCGCCAAGGTGGCCCGCTGCGGTGTGCCCTTCTACCTGTCCCACACCGTCATCAAGGCGGAGGGCGACGACCGCGTTACCGGCGCGGTGGTGGCCGAGGTGGACAGTCACTTCAAGCCCATCCCCGGCACCGAGATGCATCTGGATGTGGACACCATCTGCATGGCCGTGGGCCTGTCGCCCATGTCCCAGCTGCTTTCCATGGCGGGCTGCAAAATGCAGGATAAGGGAGGCATCGTTCCCATTGTGAACGAGTACCGGGAAACCAGCATCAAGGGCATTTTTGCGGCAGGCGATGTGGGCGGCATTGAAGAGGCCAGCAGCGCCATGATCACCGGAAAAATTACTGCGCTGGCGGCCGCCTATGAGCTGGGCTTTGCCGAAGAAAAGGAGTTCCGCGAGGGCGAGACCTGCTACAAGGCTTCGCTGGCGCAGCTGCATGAGGGAATGTTCAGCCCTGCCAACAAGGGCCGCACCGACCTGACCGTGACGGACGAGGGTGTGCTGCTCTCCCAGAACCTGCTGAAAAAGGGCTATCTGGATCTGGGCGAGATCATGCGCTTCCCCGGTGCGGCGGACGAAGTGAAGAAGGTCCACGGCATTCATCCGGTGATCGAGTGTACCCAGAACATTCCCTGCAACCCCTGTCAGGATGCCTGCAAGTTCGGCTGCATTGCGGTGGGCGCGGACATCACCCGGCTGCCCATTGTGAACCCGGCCAACAAGTGCACCGGCTGCGGTATGTGCGTGGCCTCCTGCTCCGGCCAGGCCATCTTCCTGGTGAACGACGACTTCAGCGAGACCGAGGCTTCGGTGACGCTGCCCTATGAGTTCCTGCCCTATCCGGAGCCGGGCACCAAAGGCATGGCTCTTGGCCGGGACGGCAAGGCGGTCTGCGAGGCGGAGGTGGTTTCCTGCCGGCTGAGCCCGTCGATGGACCACACGGCGCTGCTGACCATCAAGGTGCCCAAGGAAATGTCCATGACTGCAAGATTCTTTAAGGCTGTGGGGGTGTGAACAATGGCCATGTATTTGGATAGAGACGACGATCTGGGCGGCTTCCACCCGGAACCGGACGATGATCTGATCATCTGCCGCTGCGAAGAGGTCACGAAGGGCGAAATTCGCCGGGCAGTGCATGAGGGAATGCGCACCATGACGGAGGTACGGCGCTTTTTGCGCGTGGGCATGGGCCTGTGCCAGGGCGGCACCTGCGGCAAGCTGGTAAAGGGCATCATTGCCAAAGAGCTGGGCGTAAAACCCGCGGAACTGGAGGAATGCACCAGCCGCAGCCCGGCCCGACCCATTGAGATGCGCGTCTTTGCGAACGAGGTGAGCGACGATGAATAAAACCGCGGATGTTGTCATCATTGGCGCAGGCATTACAGGCTGCGCAGCCGCCTATTACCTGGCGAAAAAGGGCGTATCGGTGATCGTGCTGGAGTCCGAGATGATCGGCCATGGCGGGTCCAGCCGAAACGGCGGCGGTGTTCGTCAGTCGGCCCGTGACGTGCGGGAGCTGCCCATTGCCATGTACGCCATTGAGCACCTGTGGCCCAACCTGAGCGAGGAGTTGGGCTGTGACATTGAGTACCACAAGGAAGGCAACCTGCGCCTGGGCAAAACCCCCGAGCATCTGGAGATCTTGAAGAAGCTGGTGGACAAGAGCGTGAGCGCCGGCCTGGATGTGCGCATGATCGACGGCGACGAGGCACGGCAGATCTGCCCCTATATGTCTCACGAGGTGATCGGCGCTTCCTGGTGCCCCACCGACGGCCACGCAAACCCGATGGTGACCACGTTGGCCTTCTACCGCCGGGCACGGGCCATGGGCGTTCACTTCATCTCCGGCGAAGAGGTGGTGGAGCTTCAGAAGCACCACGGCATGGCGCGCAAGGTGATCACCAAAGCGGGCAACTGCTACGAGGGCGGCCACATCATTGTGGCGGCGGGCTATGCAAGCCGGGCCATCCTGAACACGGTGGGCATTGACGTGCCCCTGATGAAGCACAATCTGGAATGCCTGGTGACCGAAGTGCAGCCCCCTATGTTCTGGCAGATGCTGGGCACCGCCGAGGCGGACTTCTACGGCCACCAGACCAATCACGGCTCGTTCGTGTTCGGCGGCAGCAGCGGCCTGGATGCTTACGTGAAGAACGACAACGATGCAGGCGAGGCCACCTCCATCACGGCCCCTTCGGTCTGCCGGGGCATCATGAAGTACTTCCCCGACCTGGCAGACGCCAAGATCGTCCGGCACTGGTCCGGCTTCATGGATGACTGCGCCGACCATGTGCCCATCATCGACAAGGTGAATGAGGTGCCTGGCCTGGTGATTGCCTGCGGCTTTACCGGCCACGGCTTCGGCATCGGCCCCGGCACAGGCCTGCTGCTCAGCCAGCTGGTGTTGGACGAAACGCCCTGCGTGGATGTGCCCGGCCTGCGGTACGACCGCTTTAAGGCGAAGGCGTAACGCAGCACGAACGGCGGAAAACACCGCCGCGAACGGAAAGGATGGAGACGGCTATGGAACACAAGCGCATCAATTATTCCTCCGGCGCGCCGCTGGAAGAGAAGGTCGGCTATTCTCGTATGGTGAAAATTGACGATCAGGTGTTCATCGGCGGAACCACCTCGGTGCAGCCGGACGGCAGCGTTTATGGCGAAACCGCCTATGAGCAGGCCCGGTATATCTTCGATAAGATGCTGGTTCTGCTGGCCCAGGCGGGCGCAGGCGCGCGGGACGTATACCGTGTAGATTACTTCGTTACGGACATGGCCAACGCCGCCGAGGTGGGCAGGGCATACAGCGAGACCTTCCACAACGTAAAGCCGCTGTGTACGGGAATGGCCATCAAGAGCCTGAACCGCCCCACCCAGCTGGTGGAGATTGAGCTGGCGGCCATGGTTCACACGGTGCTGGAGTGAGAGCCGCAGATTAAACGGAATGTGCAGGCGCAGCCGGGCACATACGAACGGTAGAGTGCATACAATGTAAAATGAACCGAAGTGAGGTTTCACGGCTTCCCCCAAGCCGAGGAACGCAGACGCCACGGCAGCAATGGAATCCTCGATACGCACATCTCGACCGGAATGCAAGCCCGGGCGGGATGTGCTTTTTTGCTCGCAAGGGCACGAAGAGCGGAGGTACAAAAAAGGCAAGAAAGCAAAGAGAAAACTGTGCAGGTAAACCGCATAAAAACGACGAAAAAAACAGGATTTTACCATTTTTTGAAATGTGTCAGAATCGTGAGTAAAGTTCAAAATTTTTTCATGGACATTGGACGATGAGTCAATATAATAAATAAGTCGTAGGATATTCATCAATGGAAATAAAAGCCGGGAGCATATGCTACGGAAGTGAAAGCAAACGGCCCGCCGTCGCGAAACAACCTGCAGCGCTGACGATTTGAGGCGCACTGCCGGCCTGTTTGGACAGTGCGGAAACTTCCAAGGCGAGAAGAAGGAGTGACGGAGTTGGACGAGAAAAAGCCCAAAGAAAATGGAATGGAAAAGCTGGCCGCGTTCATTGTGGATAAGCGAAACCTGATTTTCCTGCTGTATGTGTTTGCGCTGATCTTCTCCATCGTAGCCATGGACTGGGTGAACGTGGAGAACGACATCACCACCTACCTGGGGGAGGACACCGAGACCCGGCAGGGCCTGACGGTGATGAACGACAACTTCACCACCTTCGGCACGGCCCGGATCATGATTTCAAACATCACCTACGCCAAGGCCGAAGCATTGGTGGATCAGATTGAGGCGGTGGATGGCGTGAATTCGGTGGAGTTTGACGGCACCACCGATCACTATAAGGATGCATCGGCTCTGTACACCGTGACCTTTGACGGCGAAGAGATGGATGACATCAGCATCCACGCATTGCATCAAATCGAGGATATGCTTTCCGACTACGATTTGTATGTGGATACTTCGGTGGGCGTGGATTCTTCCGCCGATCTGGCCGCGGAGATGGGGTCGATTCTGGCCATCGCCGCCATCATCATCGTGCTGGTGCTGATCCTGACCTCCCGCTCCTACGCGGAGGTGCCGGTGCTGGTGCTCACCTTCGGCGCGGCGGCCCTGCTGAACAAGGGCACCAACTTCGTTTTCGACACAATTTCGTTTATTTCCAATTCGGTGACGGTGATTCTGCAGCTGGCGTTGGCCATTGACTACGCCATCATTCTGTGCCATCGCTTTTCGGATGAGCACGAGACCAAGAATGTGCGGGATGCCTGCGTGGCGGCCCTGAGCAAGGCCATTCCGGAAATTTCCTCCAGTTCGCTGACCACCATTTCGGGCCTGGCGGCGCTGGGCTTCATGCATTTCGGCATTGGTATTGACATGGCCATGGTTCTGATCAAGGCCATTATTTTCAGCCTGCTGTCGGTGTTTACCCTGATGCCCGGCCTGCTGATGCTGTTCAGCCGTTGGATTGACAAGACCAAGCATAAGAATCTGATGCCGAAAATTACGGTGGTGGGCAAGATGGCGGTCAAAACCCGCTACATCATTCCGCCGGTATTTGTGGCGGTGGCTGCGGTGGCCGCTGTGTTTGCCAACAAATGCCCCTACTGCTATACATATACGGATTTGACCACGCCCAAGCAGAGCACCAGTCAGATTGCCCATCAGAAAATCAAGGGGACGTTTGGCTCCAGCACCATGGTGGCCATTGTGGTGCCCTCTGGCAATTACGATGCCGAGGGAAAAATCCTGAGCGAACTGGAAGAGCTGCCGAATGTGACCAAGGCTGTGGGCCTGGCCAACCAGGAAGCCATGGACGGCTATATGCTGACCGATGCGCTTACGCCCCGCCAGTTCTCCGAGTTGGCCGACATGGACTATGAGGTGGCCTCGCTGCTGTATTCTGCCTATGCGGTGAACGACAGCCAGTACGGCGAATTTGTAAACGGCCTGAGCAACTACAAGGTGCCCCTGTACGATATGTTCATGTTTGTGAAGGACGAGATGCGCAAGGGCAATGTGACCTTCAGCGGCGACACACAGGAGAAGCTGGATGATCTGTTCGACCAGCTGGACAAGGCCCGGATTCAGCTGCAGAGCGACCGGTACAGCCGTCTGGTGGCCTATCTGGACCTGCCGGAAGAAGGCGATGAGACGTTTGAATTTCTGGACGAGGCTCACGCAATCATTGCAAAGTATTACAGCAGCGATTGCTACGTGGTGGGCAACTCCACCAGCGCGAAGGACCTGTCCTCCACCTTCGGCGAGGACAATATGCTGATCAGTATACTGTCGGCCCTGTTCGTGATTCTGGTGCTGCTGTTCACCTTTACCTCGGCGGCGCTGCCGGTGCTGTTGATTGTGGTGATTCAGGGCAGTATTTGGATGAACTTCTCGTTCCCTTATCTGCAGGACAGCCCGCTGTACTTTTTGGGCTATCTGGTGGTCAACTCCATTCAGATGGGCGCCAACATCGACTACGCCATCGTGATCTCCAGCCATTATCTGGACCTGAAAAAATACATGAAACCCCATGATGCCATTGTCGGGGCGCTGAACGAGGCGTTCCCCACCATCTTTACCTCCGGTACTATTCTTGCGGTGGCAGGCAGCCTGATCGGCGTGATGACCACCAATCCGGTTATTTCCTCCATTGGCAGCTGTCTGGGCCGCGGTACCATCATTTCCATTGTGCTGGTTCTGGGCGTGCTGCCGCAGATCCTGCTGCTGGGCGACACCCTGATGGAGCGCACCAGCTTCGAGATGAAGACGCTGAAGCTGCCCACCCGGACGGCCAGCGGCACCATGCGCGTGGACGGCCACGTGCGCGGCTACATTTCCGGCGTGGTGGATGCGGACTTCTCAGGCGTGCTGCACGGCCAGATGAATGCCTCCATCTCCACCGGAACCACCGTGAAGCCGACCCAGGCGAATGCGGATTATTATCTGGACGATGTGACCAGTGCGGATGACCCGCCGACAAAGGACAATCCGGATGCATCGGATGAGAACAACAAAGGAGGCGAGCAGCAATGAGCAAACTGAAAAACGGAACGCAGCGGGTTCTGGCGGCGCTGCTCAGCCTGTGCATGCTGCTGGCCGTGCTGCCGGGGGCAGCTCTGGCGGAAGATCAGCCGCAGAAGCAGACCATCCACATTGCTTCGGCACAGGACCTGGTGAGCCTGGCGGAGAACTGCCGACTGGACAGCTGGAGCAAGGACAAGCTGGTGATCCTGGACAAGGACATTGACCTGACCGGCGTGGATTTTGAGGGCATTCCCACCTTCGGGGGCGAATTCCAGGGCGGCAGCCACCGCATTACCGGCGTTTCGCTGACGCAGGACGGATCGGCCGTGGGTTTCTTCCGCTATGTGCAGGAGGGCGCGCTCATCAATGAGCTGACCGTCTCCGGCAATGTGGTTCCCGGCGGAAGCCGTAGCACGGTGGGCGGCATTTCCGGTAAGAACGAGGGCACCATTCAGGGCTGCTGGTTCACCGGTGTGGTGTCCGGCGCGTCCAAAGTGGGCAGCATTGCCGGTGTGAACGAATCCACCGGCATGATCGTCGGCTGCACCAGCACCGGCGTTGCTTACGGCCAGCACTTTGTGGGCGGCATTGTGGGCGACAACCACGGTGCGGTGACCGGAACCCTCAATGGCAGCAACGTGAACACCACCGTGGAGCAGAACGACGTGGATCTGTCGGATCTGACCCTGCAGGACTTCACCACTACGGAGTCTGGCACCAACATTACAGACGTAGGCGGCGTGGCCGGCGATTCCTCGGGTGTGATTCGCAACTGCGTGAACAACGGCATAGTGGGCTATCAGCACATCGGCTACAACGTGGGCGGCATTGTGGGCAGACAGACCGGCTTTGTGGAAGGCTGTACCAACTATGGGCTGGTGTTCGGCCGCAAGGAAGCCGGCGGCATTGTGGGCCAGATGGAGCCAAACAGCGTGGTGCAGTATACGGAGGACACCCTCCAGAAGCTGGACAAGGAACTGGATGTGATGCAGGGCCTGCTGAACAAAACCTACAACGATGCCTCGGCCACCGCCAGCGACCTGACCAACGATGTGGATACCCTCATTAACAAGGTGGACAAGACCCGTGAGAACATCCAGAAGCTGCTGGATGAGCTGGGCAGCGGCCTGAGCATCAAGAGCGGCGACATTGTAATCCGGGATATTACCGGCATCAGCGGCAGTATCTCCGGCAACATTGGGGCCGGTGCGGGTGCGGGTGCGGCTGCGGGCGGCGCCGGCAGCATTACCACCCCCGGCGATGCGGCGCCCCCGGAACCAACGGCCGCCCCCGGGGCAACGCCGGAACCCGCAGCGGTACCGGAGCCGGAAGTGACGCCGGAACCGGCCCAGCCTGACACGCAGAGCACCCCGGAGGCCCAGCCGGATGCACAGGCCGCCCCCGAGGCGCAGCCACAGGCGGCAGGCACCGGCGGCGCGCAGATTGCATTCTTGGGCACGGCCGGTCAGGGCAGCATGAAAACTGCGGCCCTGACAGAAACGCCGGACGCGGCACAGCCCGCGGCCGATGCGGCGGTGCAGCCGGAAACAGCGGCTCAGCCTGAGACGACTGCTCAGCCGGGCAGCGCTACCATCGTGGCCGGCGGCGTTGGGGCCGGGGCAGGTGCCGGTGTGGCCGGCAGCGTCAGCGGCGAAGGCTCGGCCGACCTGAACGGCGAGCTCACGGTGACCGTGCCGGACATTAAGCTGGATGCCAGCAATCAGGTGACGGCGGCCCGCAACGACCTGAGCAGCAGCCTGAACGACATTTCGGACCGGGTGAGAAGCCTGACCAACAGCACCGGCAGCAACGCGCAGAATCTGATTGATGACCTGCGGGCCGTGGCCGATCAGATGGAGCAGATCGGCCGCACCATTGCCGGGGCCATGGACGAAAAGACCACCGATGACATTTATCAGGACATCTCCGATGACGATACCGTTAAGGATACCGAGGGCAAGGTCCTCAACTGCGTGAACTACGGCGATGTGCAGGCTGACCTGAACGCCGGCGGCATTACCGGCGCCATGGCACGGGAAAATGATCTGGACCCGGAGGATGACATTCAGGTGGTGGGCAGCGATTCGCTGAACTTCACCTATAAAACCCGCGTGGTTCTGCGCCAGTGTGTGAATTATGGCACGGTAAGCGCGAAAAAGCAGAACGCCGGCGGCATTGTGGGCAACATGGAAATGGGTACGGTGCTGGGCGTACTGAACCTGGGCACGCTGGATGCTGAGGATGCCGCCAATGTGGGCGGCGTGGCCGGTAAGAGCAGTGCCCCCATCCGCCAGAGCAGCGCCAAGTGCCGCCTGACGGGCAAGAGCCAGGTGGGCGGCATTGCGGGCACCGGCAAGGAAATCATCGACTGCCGCAGCCTGGTGGTCGTGGATGCCTGTGACGAGGCTCGGGGTGCAATCGCCGGCACCGTTGCGGACGACAGCACCCTGGAGCGCAACTATTTTGTGAGCGACAGCCTGGCCGGTGTGGACGGCGTGAGCTATGCAGGCCAGGCCGAACCCATGAATTTCAGCGACTTTGTGCAGCTGGAAAACCTGCCGGACGTTTTCCGCAGCATGACGGTGATCTTCCGCGCGGACGGAAAGACTGTGCGCACCTTCTCGCTGAATTACGGGGATGAGCTGCCGAAGGCAAGCCTGCCCGAAGTGCCCGCCAAGGATGGCTATTACGGCACCTGGGGCGACTTTGAGGGTGGCGTGATCACCTTTGATGAAGCGGTGGACGCGGTGTACACCGCCTACGACCAGCTGCTGGAATCCGACCGCACCCGGGAGGGCGGCAAGGCCATTCTGATGGTGGAGGGCAACTTCCCGGATACCGCCAGCCTGACCGTTTCCGAGAGCAGCGAGGCCGCGCCCGGCACCCTGCTGGAAAGCTGGCAGCTGACCCTGAACGGCACGGACGGACAGGACCGGCATTCCATGCGGTACCTGCCCACCGTCAGCCCCAATCGCACGGCCATCTATGTGAAGGACGACAACGGGGCCTGGAGAAAAGCGGACACCCGCGTGGACGGCAGCTACGTGGTGTTTGAGATGAGCACCAGCGAGACGGTGTTCTGCGCAGTGCAGACGCTGGATTGGCGCATTCCTGCGGGCATCGGCGCGGCGGCTTTGCTGCTGGTTCTGGCGCTGATTCTCGGCGGGCGGAAGCACCGTAAAAAGAAGAAAGCAGCCGCGGCGGCTGAAAATGTCAATCTGTAAGCATATAAAACAGTCGCGGAAAAGACAAAAGCACGGCATCGTGTCCCCTTGAAGGGGCGCGGTGCCGTGCTTTTGTTCTGTATGGGGCAGGATGGGGGATTGAGTGCCGGGGCGTGGACCGGAACGGTTATTCCAGCCCGGCGGGGGTCTGGCCGCGGCGGTCGTAGTTTTCCAGGAACGAGTGGGCCGTGCCGCCGGTTTTGTAGCCGGCGAACGTGTCGAGACAGACCGAATGGATGCTGTTGAAGATACTCTTCTCAATGTCCGGGTTGTCCCGCTTCAGGCGGCGGAGCAGGGTCTTGACCTCCTGGCGCTTCGAACCGCCGCCGCCATTGTCGCACATGGTGCAGTTTTCGGTAAAGCGGCAGGCACACTGGATGAATTCCAGGTCGTTGTAGCGTTTCCAGGCCAGAATGTCCTCTTCGTGGATGCAGTACATGGGGCGGATCAGTTCCATGCCCTCAAAGTTGGTGCTGTGCAGCTTCGGCGGCATGGCCTGAAGCTGGCTGCCGAAGAACATGCTCATCACCGTGGTTTCGATCACGTCGTTGAAGTGGTGTCCCAGCGCGATTTTGTTGCAGCCCAGGGCCTTTGCCTTGCTGTACAAATGGCCGCGCCGCATCCGGGCGCACAGATAACAGGGGTTCTTTTCGCTGCCGTTGGCGACCTCAAACACGTTCGTCTCAAAAATGGTGATGGGAATGTGCAGCAGCCGGGCGTTGCTCTCGATCTTCTGGCGGTTGATCTCGTTGTAGCCGGGGTCCATCACCAAAAATTTCAGTTCAAAGGGAAAGTCGCTGTGCCGCTGCAGCTCCTGCATGAGTTTGGCCATGAGCATGGAGTCCTTGCTGCCGGAGATGCACACGGCGATGCGGTCGCCCTCCTGAATCAGGTCGTAGTGCTTGATGGCATAAATGAATGGGCTCCACAGCTGTTTGCGGTACTTTTTAATGATGCTGCGCTCGGCTTTCTGGTACGGTTCAAAAATACGTTCTTTGCTCATGCTTTTCCCTCGGTCAGCTGGTGATAACAGCGGTCAAAAATGGCGAGAAATGCACTCAGCTCCTCGTCGGTAGTCAGGTGGCTCAGGCTGATGCGCCAGGAGGAAAGGGCGTTGCGCCGGTCACCGCTCACGGCCAGCACCGCCCGGGAAGGCATACCGGCGGCCGAACAGGCGGACTTGACCGATACACAGACCCCTTCGGCGGCCAGTGCCTGCTGGAAGGTCTCGCCGCGCACCCCCTGTACGCTCAGGTTCAGAATGTGCGGCACGGCGTTTTCCGGGCTGTTGATGCGCACCTTCGGGTAGACGGCCAGCGCCTGGCGAAGGCGGGCGTTGTGCCGGGCAATGATTTCCGTCCGCTCCGGCTGCTGGTTCAGCGCCGGGGCAATGGCGGCCTCCGCTGCGGCGGCAAGGCCCAGCGTGGGGGTGCCGCTGCGGTAGATGGAATTGCTCACGCCGCCGTGAATGAGCGGCTCCATGGGGGTGCTGCGCCGCTTGAAGAGAATGCCGCTGCCGTTTAAGCCGTAGATTTTGTGCAGGGCAAGGCTCATGGTGTCCACCCCGTCAAAGTGCAGGGCTGTTTTGCCCAGCGCCTGGGTGGCGTCCACGTGGAGGCGGCAGTCGGGCCAATCGGCCAGCAGTTCGGCCGCTTGGGCTACCGGCTGCACGGTGCCAAGCTCGCTGTCCACGGCAGTGAGGGCCACCAGAACGGTGTCCTTGCGCAGCAGTTCGCGCAGCTGCTCCAGGTCAATGGTTCCGTCCCGCTTTACGTCCAGCAGGTCGATCTCGTAGCCCTGTTCCTGCAGGGCGGTGAGGCAGCCGCTCACCGAGGCGTGCTCCAGCGGAGTGGAAATGATGTGCTTGCCCACATGGCGGCTGGCCCGGGCAATGCCCTTGATGGCGGTGTTGTTGGCCTCGCTGGCGCCGGAAGTATAGATCAGCTCCGCCGGAGCCACCCCCAGCCGGGCGGCGATGCGGTCGGTGACCTGGGCCAGCTCCTCCCGGGCCGCCAGCCCGGCGGGATGATTGGAATTGGGGTTCCCGTGAAAGGTCTGCTCCGTGTTCACAAAGCGTTCCAGTACCGCGGGGTCCGCCGGGGTGTTGGCGGAATAATCGAGATAGATCATGTAAACTTCCTCGTGTGATGCAGAAGGCAAACAAAACCGCCGCTGCAGGTTCAGCGGCGGAAGAACGGTCAAGTGGAAGAATCGGGCACGGCCCCCAGAATGATGCCGCCGCCCACCACCACATCGCCGTCGTAGATCACCAGCGACTGGCCGGGGGTCACGGCGCGCTGCGGCTCGTCGAATTCCACCCGCACCCGGCCGTTCGGCGCGGGGTATACGGTGCAGGGCTGCTCCACCTGGCGGTAGCGGGTCTTGGCCTTGGCGCGAAGGGGCGCGGTCAGCTCGGGAAAGGCGATCCAGTTCATCTCGTCCGCCATCAGGCAGCGGGTATACAGGGCGCTTTCCGGCCCTACGGTGACGGTATTGCGGGCCATGTCCTTCCCGCACACATACACCGGCTGCCCCATGGCCAGGCCCAGCCCCTTGCGCTGGCCCAGCGTATAGCGCACAGCACCCCGGTGCTGCCCCACCACGCGGCCGGTTTCGTCCAGAAAATCCCCGGCGGGGTAGTGTTTGCCGGTGTACTGCTCCATAAACTTCACATAATCGCCGTCCGGCACAAAGCAGATGTCCTGGCTGTCGTGCTTGCGGGCGTTGACGAAGTGCATACTCTCGGCCAGCTTGCGCACGTCCGGCTTGGACATACCGCCCAGCGGAAACAGCACGTGCGCCAGCTGGTGCTGCGTCAGGTTGTAGAGCACATAACTTTGGTCCTTGGCCGGGTCCAGGGCTTTTTTCAAAAGCCAGCGGCCATTTTCACCCGGTTCAATGCGGGCGTAGTGGCCGGTAACTACCCATTCATAGCCGTGCTCCAGGGCGTAGTTCAACAGCTTGTCAAACTTCATGACCCGGTTGCAGTCAATGCAGGGGTTGGGGGTGCCGCCCGCCTCGTAGGTGTGCACGAATTTTTGGATGATGGCTTCCCGGAAGTCCATGGTGAAATCCAGAACCTCATAGGGAATATCCAGCTCAAAGGCCACAGCGGCCGCATCGTCGATGTCCTTCTGGGAGCAGCAGGTGTGAAACTGCCCCAGGCCGATGTCCTCATTGCGGTACAGGCGCATGGTGGCCCCCATGCAGTCGTACCCCCGACGCTGCATCAGGCAGGCGGCTACCGAACTGTCCACGCCGCCGCTCATGGCGATGAGGGCTTTTGCTTTGGTTGCGATGGTGTTCACGTCCTTTCAAAAAACGCTGAAACGGCAGGCAAAAACGCGGCCGGGGCAAAAACCCGGAAACGTTCAACCTACTAAATTACATTGTAACAGATTTCTGTATAAATCACAACCGGGCCGGCCCGTCAAAAATCGGCAGAAACGCCCGGCGGCCTTGACCTTTTGGCCCCGGCGGGCTATCATGAATGCATGAAGAAAGCGAGGAACTTGCGCATGAAAATTGCCGTAGCGGGCACCGGATATGTGGGCATGGCCAACAGCATCCTTCTGGCCCAGAATCATGAGGTGTGGGCAGTGGACATTCTGCCGGAGAAGGTGGAGATGATCAACCGCCGCCAAAGCCCCATTGCGGACCCGGAGATCGAGGACTACCTGGCCAACCACAAGCTGAATCTGACGGCGACGCTGGATGCAAAGGCCGCTTACAGCGGAGCGGATTTTATCATTGTGGCCACCCCGACGAACTATGACCCGGAAAAGAATTACTTTGATACCTCCAGTGTGGAGACGGTGATCCGCCTGGCGATGGAGTGCGCGCCCGAGGCGGCCATTGTGATCAAATCCACCGTGCCGGTGGGATACACCCGCGCGGCCGCTCAGCGCCTGAATTGCCGCAGGCTGCTGTTCAGCCCGGAGTTTCTGCGGGAGGGCAAGGCCCTGTATGACAATCTGTACCCCAGCCGCATCATTGTGGGCGCCCCGCAGGAGGATGCGGACCTGTGCGAAAAAGCACACACCTTTGCCGGCCTGCTTCAGCAGGGGGCTTTGAAGAAGGACGTTCCCACCCTGTTCACCGACCTAACGGAGGCCGAGGCGGTGAAGCTGTTTGCCAACACCTATCTTGCGCTGCGGGTGAGCTATTTCAACGAGCTGGATACCTATGCGGAAATGCGCGGCCTGAACACCCGGCAGATCATTGAGGGCGTGGGGCTGGACCCCCGCATCGGCAATTACTACAACAACCCCAGCTTCGGCTACGGCGGCTACTGCCTGCCCAAGGATACCAAGCAGCTGCTGGCCAATTATCAGGATGTGCCGCAGAATCTGATGCAGGCCATCGTGAACGCCAACGACACCCGCAAGGATTTCATTGCCCGGCGCATTCTGGAAAAGGCGGGCGGGGCCGGCAGCGTGGTGGGCGTGTACCGGCTGACCATGAAGGCCGGCAGTGACAACTTCCGCCAGTCCAGCATTCAGGGCGTGATGGAGCGGCTGCGGGCCGGCGGCGCGACGCTGCTGGTGTATGAGCCGACCCTGACCGCCGAGAGTTTTGCGGGCTGCCGGGTGGTGAACGACCTGACGGCCTTCAAGGCGCAGAGCCAGGTGATCGTAGCCAACCGTTACAGCAGCGACCTGGCCGACGTGATGGACAAGGTGTACACCCGGGATCTCTATTTCCGGGATTGAGAAAACGCATCGAGGCAAAAACGACCATGAAAAACACCACCCTTTGCTATCTGGAACAGGACGGCGGTTGGCTGATGCTGCACCGGGTGAAAAAACAGCAGGATGAAAACGCCGGGAAATGGATCGGCGTGGGCGGAAAATTTGAGGAAGGGGAAAGCCCGGATGAATGCCTGTGCCGGGAGGTACGGGAAGAAACCGGCCTGCGGCTGACCCGCTGGGCCTGCCGGGGAATCGTGACCTTCGTTTCGGACCGTTGGCCCACGGAGTATATGCACCTGTACACCGCCGACGGCTGGGAGGGAACCCTTGCGGAAAACTGCCCGGAGGGTGACCTGGCCTGGGTGAAAAAAGAGAAGGTGCCCGCCCTGCCCCTCTGGGAGGGAGACCGGATCTTTCTGCGGCTGCTGGAAGAGGCGCATCCCTTCTTTTCGTTGAAACTGGTGTATGAGGGCGACCATCTGATTCGGGCCGTTCTGGACGGGAAGGAGCTGCCCCGATGAAGCGCCGAAATGACCCAGCCGCCTGGCCGCTGCGGCTGCATTATCATGTGAGCAATGTAACCGTCAGTATGCTGCTGATGCTGTATCTGTTCCTGCTTCTTATGCTGCGTCAAGGGGCGATCGCGGGCACCTTGTTTGCCCTTGTAATGACGGGGCTGCTGTGCATTCGCCCGATAAACGAGCTGCTGGAATGCAAACGGCAGCGGGATGCCTACCGGGAGATCCTTCAGAATGGGCAGGCGTTTTCGGGGCGGGTGGTGGATGTGCGCCAGCGGCCCCATTACACGCGGGAGCTGGAGGAAGGCGAGAACATTCGCTTTGGCGGCTCGCGGCACAACCCGAACAGCGGCGTTTCGGCCCGGCAGGTGCTGGATGTCTGGCGGGAAGGGTACGAGTACATTCTGGTGATCCGGCTGGAAAACCAGACGGTGATTGAGAGTGAACCTTACCTGGAGCCGCTGCACAGGATGCTGGCCAGCCCAATGGTGACGGTGTGCCGGGACGCCTACGGAAGCCAATGGGCGGTGACGGACCTGTGGCTGACCAGCCCGGCCCACAGCCCGCGCATTCCGCTGCCAGATACCTGGCGGCAGTTCCGCCGGATGGAACCCGCCCAGGTGGCAAAACACCTGCTGTGGCTGGTGATGATCTACGGCGGCAGCGTGTTGGTGCTGGTGCTTCTGCTTTGGGACCGATGGGCGGTACAGTGAAAAATTCTTGCTCAAAAGCCAAAAAGGGCAGACAAATCTGCCGGAAACTGCTATAATTATCTTGTAGAGTGGTAAAGTGTTACAGTGCTGAAACCCCGGCAACCGGAAGTTTCGGCACAAAATGTGAGGAAATTGCTGTCATGGCCCAAAAATCCAGAAAAAGTGAAGCAACGGATGCACTGTTCCGGGCGGTTTTGTCTCTGCAGTCGGTGGAGGAGTGCTATGCCTTTTTTGAGGACCTGTGCACCATGAAGGAGCTGAGCGACATGAGCCAGCGCTTTCAGGCGGCCCGGCTGCTGCTTCAGGGCAGCACCTACGACCAGATCGTGAAAGAGGTGGAGATCAGCACCGCCACCATCAGCCGCATCAACCGGTGCATTCAGTACGGTGAGGGCGGTTACCAGACGGTGATCGAACGGCTGGAACAGGCCGAACCCAACGAGAAAAAAGCCTGAAGAGCCGTGAGCGGCGTTGATGAGAGACCAGCCGCCGAATGCGATTTGTAAATTCGAAAAGCGAAAAAAGCACCTGTGCTGCCGGGTAGGCGGCGCAGGTGCTTTTTTGTAAAAGGTTTCAGATCGAGGCCGCTTTGAATTGCGGCCTTAAATAAAGCGCTGAATGCGTTTCGCGGCGGCGGATACGCGGCTGCGAAACGAGGCCGTGATCAGGCGGCGGCGTAGCTGTTCCAGCTGTCCACGGTGGAAGCACCGGTGGTGTCGATCTGCGTGGTGCAGCTGCTCACGGTGACCGTCACGTCGCTGGTGCCCTGCACATAGATGGTGCCATCGGCGCTCTGGATGGGAACGGTGCTGCGTGCGGCGGTGCTCCCGAGTGCACCGCCGTTTTGACCGTTTGGGCGGCTTGATTGCTTAGATAGAAAAACTTGAATAACAAAAAGGAAGAACGCACTGCCCAGAGGATTTCGCCTCGGGACGGTGCGTTCTTCTTTGATGCAGCGATAAAATTGATGCGGATTGCGGAAAAACCGGGCGGAAGTAAACACAAGACCTGGCTTTTTTATAGAATATCGAAGTGTGTCGAAAAAAGTCGGAAAGAGGGATGCAATTTAACAATTGAACCCCGATTGCAAAAAAATGTAAAAATACCCTCACCTACCCCAAAGCCCTCATTCACCGCAAAAATCGCTCCTTGCGGCTTTGCACACAGCACGGCAAAAGCAGACGGAAGCGCCCGGGGATTTTGCGTAAGAATACTTGCGATGGAAGGGACCACCGGAAAAGCACCTTCCATTTTTGAAATGGAGGGTCAATTTCCCCAGAGTTCGATCACTATATACGATACAGTATACCGTTTCCTTCCAGAAATGGCAACATAAAATGATAATTTTCGACCAATTCTCTTACGTTTTTTGGGCTTTTCCGGCACGTGCTCCGATTTTTTGCTGCTGAATCGGGCAAGTTCTGTCTGTTCAAAAATTCACATTCCCTGCAAAGGCTGTGGCGGGTGAATCCGCTGGGTTGTTAAGTGGTCAAAAAAATGGTCAAGCACAGCAGCATAACGAAGAAAAGGAGCATACAGCAATGGCAAGACACGGTGAAAACATTCGTAAGCGCAAAGACGGCCGCTGGGAAGGGCGCTACATAAAGGGACGCACCCCGGACGGAAAAGCCAAACTGGGCTATGTATACGGAAAGACCTATGGGCAGGTGCGGCAGAGGCTCGTTCAGTACCGGGCACAATGCGGAGAGCTCATCCTTTCGGCCGAAAACCCGACCTTTGGCCAGTTGGCGCAGGATTGGCTGAACTCTTTGGGCAGCAGCGTAAAGAAAAGCACCGCCGCCCACTATGGGTATACGCTGCGGCGGTATCTTCTGCCGCAATTGCAGGAACTCCGGCTGCATTCTCTGGAGGAACACATTCTGGAAGCCGCGCTGCTTCGGATATTTTCCAGCGAAAACGGCAGTCACCGCCCCCTGGGCACCTCCCTTGCCAAGGAGTGTCTGGCACTCGTTCGCCGTATTTGCAAATACGGCAGCCATCTGCGGCTGATGCGGCCGATGGACATTCAGGTGAACTTGCCGCGCAGTGCCCGGCCGCCCGTGCAGCCGCTGAGCGCAGCCCAGGCGCAGGCGGTCGACCGCTATGTACGGCAGGCCCCAACAGCCCGAAAAGCAGGTCTGCTGCTCTGCCTGCAGCTGGGGCTGCGCATTGGGGAAGTGTGTGGGCTGCAATGGGGCGATTTTGACTTGGAGCGAAAAATTTTAACGATTCATCGCTCCGTGCAGCGCATTGTTCTGCCGGGCGGCGGCACCAGGTTGGTCGTCCAATCCCCGAAAACGCAGAACTCTTTTCGCCAGCTTCCGCTGCCCACCCGGCTGTGCAGCCTGCTTCGAACGGTTCGCAAAGCACTGCCAGATACCGCCTGGGTGCTGACCGGCAGCAACTGTAAACCGGCTGAGCCGCGCAATTTCCGCCGAAGCATCCGCGGGTATCTTCTCCGCGCGCAGGTGCCGCCGGTGCATCCGCACGCCTTGCGGCACACCTTCGCCACGCTGTGCTTGCAGGCGGGCTGTGACATCAAGACGCTCAGCGAGCTGCTGGGGCATTCCAGTGCGGCTGTCACTTTGCAGCGGTACGTTCACACCAGCCTGAATCAAAAGCAGCTGGAGATGAAACGGGTCTTTTCCGTCTGTTTTGCCCCAAAGGGGTCAAGTAAAGGGTCAAGCAGGACGCAGGCCCCGCATTTCTCCTGCGTTTTAAGTGATTGACCCTCCATTTCAAAAATGGAAGGCCTTTTTGCGGTGGAAGGAAGTTGGAAAGTGAGGTGTACCATGAGGCTGTGCGATTTGACCGGCCAGCGTTTCGGCAAATTGCTGGTGATAGGGCGCGAGGGGGCAACCCCCAGCGGGTATGCCTTGTGGCGCTGCCGGTGTGCCTGCGGCCGCGAGATCGTGGTGGAGTCACGCCGGTTGCGGCGCGGTTCCATTAAGGACTGCGGCTGCGGTAATAAGTGCCAGATGCGCCGCGACCTGACCGGCCGGGTGTTTGGTCAGGTGACGGCGCTGGAGCCGACCGCCCGCCGCACCGAGGACGGTGATGTGATCTGGAAGTGCCGATGCGGCTGCGGCAAGGAGTTTGAGGCTTCCAGCCGCAAGCTGCTGCGCGGCAGCGTGAAAGACTGCGGCTGTAAGCTGAACCTGACCCAAAAGTGGATCGGGCGGCGCTTCGGCAACCTGACTGTGGTTGCCTTTGAGGGTAAGAATGACCACCGGAATATGTGGCGCTGCCGGTGCGATTGCGGCAACGAGGTGGTGGTGCGTGAAATCTGCCTGAAAAACGGCTACACCACCAGCTGCGGCTGCAAGGTGGACCCGAGCCGCTACTGCCATTTTGTGGACGGAACCTTTGTGGAAGCCATTCAGGCCCGCACCATGCTGAAAAACAACACCAGCGGCGTGCGGGGCGTGTACCTGAACCAGCGCACCCAGCGCTGGGTCGCCCGGATCGGCTTCCGGGGGAAAACCTACTATCTGGGCAGCTTTGAAAACTTGGAAGATGCAAAAAAAGCACGAAAATTAGGCGAAGAAATGACCTTTGACACATTCTTGCGGCGCTATCGGGAAGAGGAAAGCGGATGAGCGGCAAAATGACCGGAATCGTTGACCTGCACACCCACCTTCTTCCGAATATGGATGACGGCAGCAAGGATACGGCCATGTCGCTGGAGATGCTTCGGCGGCAGGCGGAGCAGGGCGTGAACGTGGTGTGCGCCACCTCGCACTTTTACGCCCATGAGGAACCGCCGGAGGCTTTCTGCAAGCGGCGGGCGGCGGCGCTGGCCCACCTGCGCAGCGCCATGCCGCCGGATGCACCGCGGATTCTCGCGGCCTCTGAGACTGCCTTTTTTGCGGGCATCGGCCGCGAGAAGGCGCTGGAAATGCTGTGCATTGAAAACACCCGGACGCTGATGCTGGAAATGTCCTTTTCCGTCTGGACGGATTTCCAGCTGGAAGAGGTGCGGGTGCTGGCACTGGATCGGGGCTTTCAGGTGGTGCTGGTGCATCCGGAGCGGTTTTGCTTCAGCCGGGGCAACCGGGAGGCGCTGAAACGGCTGGCGGAACTGCCGGTCGGCTTTCAGGTGAACGCGGGGGCGCTGCTGCACTGGCGCACCCGCCGCACCGGGCTGGAGCTGCTGAAAATGAGCCGCCTGCCCCTGCTGGGCAGCGACTGCCACAACCTGACGACCCGAGTACCCAATCTGAAGGAGGGAAGAAGCATGGTCGAACGAAAACTAGGAGAAGCGTTTTTACGCCGGATGGATGAAAATGCGGCCTTGGTGTGCGGCCTTGGCTTCGAACAGCCATGAGGGGGCGTCGGCGCATTGGGCGAGCCGTGCTGGCCGGGGCCCTGATTCTGGCGGCTGTGCTGGCGGTGGGCTTTGCCATGAACCGCTGGGAAACCGGCCGGTATGAAGCACCCGCCGCAGCCCCAACGGCCAGCCCAACGCCGGAAGCTGCCCCCCCGGCAGCTGGAGTGGCAGGGTGAAACCTACACGGCCCGCCCGGACCTGGAGAGCTACTTGCTCATCGGCGTGGGCGAGATGGGCGAAGCGGTGGGCACCGAGAGCTACATTGGCGGCGGCCAAAGCGATGTGCAGATGCTGCTGGTGTTGGACAACGCCAACCAGACCTGGCAGGCGCTGTAACTGAACCGGGACAGCATGGTGGAGATGCCGGTGCTGGGCGTAAACGGCAGCGTCATCGGCACCGACACCGCCCAGCTGGCGCTGGCACATTCGTATGGCAACGGCCGGGAAGAGAGCTGCGAAAACAACGTGACGACGGTGAGCCGCCTGCTGGAGGACCAGCCCATTGACGGTTACTTTGCCGTGAACATGGACGCGGTCAACATTCTGACCGACCTCGCCGGCGGTATAACCGTCACCCTGAACAGCGACCTGACCGCCTGCAACCCAGCCTGGACCGAGGGGGCCGTTGTGACCCTGACCGACGAGAATGCGCTGGATTTTGTGCGCAGCCGAAAGGGCGTGGAGGATGAAACCAATCTTTCCCACATGGTGCGGCAGCGGCAGTATCTGACGGCCCTGCGTGATGAGCTGACCGGGCGCGACACCGCCTTTGCGGCGGAAGTTTACAGCGCCCTGGCGGACTACACCGTCACCAATATCGGCAGCGGCACGGCACAGCAGATCGCCGCAAAACTGAACCAATACCAGGAACAGCCGCTGCTCACCATTGAGGGTGAAAGCAAAGTGGTGGACGGCTACTGGGCTTATTATTTGGATGAAGCAAGCTTGCGTGAAACAATTATTACATTGTTTTATGAAAAAGATTGACGAAATATAGAAAAAGAGGGGAGAAACTTCAAAAAATGGGAAACCAAACCGTGGATGCGTGTAAAGTGAAAACGCAGCATCCCTCCAATACGTGGTGGGCGGCAGGCAACACAAGTGATTGTGGCTAAGGTGCAGAGTAATAATGTTGCCGCTTATTGCTTTATGCTGCGATAGGAATAAGGCTCTGGGAGATATCCGGGGTGTGTCTTATATTTATGGGATGTTCTACCGCTTTGGTTTGATCGACGTGCCGGAAAAGGTTAAGGAGAAGACGACGAAGTGATAAGGGCACGGAAGTATAGTTTGTGACGGGAATAAAAATACCTTCTGTGTGAATCACAGAAGGCGGATGTTTACTCCCAATCCTCGTTCCTCGCTCGGAGCAAGTCCAAGATTCCTTTTCCGGCAGCAAGGCGGACGGCGGGATGATCGATGTATTCGGTCTTGTCGCAGTCTGGGCAACAGTCTGGTAGCGACTCTGCCTCAAGGCAGTAGTGGCAGACATCGCAGAAATAGTAGGTCACGAAATGTGCACTTTCTTATGGCAGAGTGTACAGAGATGTGCAAACACAGAAACGAAGCCTCTCTCCAATGTCAAAGCAGTCACTCAGAAGCAGCGGATGCAAAAAATCCATCGAGGTGCCGAATAGAGCCAGGTGGTGTTCCTCCTCTCGCACAGAGTCTGTTAAAAAATACGCAACCTCAATTTTTTCCAAAACCGTGAAATATTCCCGCCGTCTGGCTCGTCTTATAAGCAAAGAGGAAAACCACACACCTTCCGGTGTGTCGAGCAGAAAGGTGGGCTTGGCCATGCGTGAGACCAGAATCCTTCCGAGAGTTTTAACAGGTGCGGCTGCGCTGCTGCTGGCGGGCTACCTGATGTTCACACCGGTGGGCGCCCTGCGCCTGGCGATGGCACTGTCCGGTCATCCGGTGTCCGCCATTACGATGGAACTGACGGAGCTGTCCGGCGGAGTGCTGCGCAACAACAGCCGGCGGCAGTATAAGGTGGCAGTGGCCGGGGCACCGCGCGTTTGGACGGTGACCCGGTGCGGCGTGCTGTATCTGGGTATGTCCGGCATTCAGCTGTGACGGGCTGCGTCCTGAAAATAAGGTTTAAAGAATCGAGCGGCGGGCCATCTGGTCAGCCGCCCGATTTTTGTATATACTGAAATGGTTGTTGCCGGGAAAGGATGCTTTGGCAAAACAGCCTTGGCCCGGCGGGCGGCATGGAATGAGAAGGCAAAAAATAGCAGGATTGCTGCAATTTATCGACAACGAGATGTGTGTTAAAAATGAGAAGGGAACTTCTGCGGGTGTCAAACGCCACGAGAACGCCGAAAGCAGCGGGCGCAAAGTAATGCGGTTCCGCAGGGGGGTGCCCGGAATCGAATTTGGGAGGAGGCAACAGAGCATGACAGGGACTGCCTTTTTGCAGGACCCCCTGGTGTATGCGATCGAGCATTATACCGATATGGTGCTGCGCCTGGCGGCACATTATGCGCCCAACCTGAGCGATGTGGAGGACGTGGTGCAGGATGTGTTTGAAAAGCTGGTGCGGTTTGAAAAGGGCTTTGAAAACGAAGAGCACTTGAGGGCCTGGCTGATCCGGGTGACCATCAACCACTGCCACACCCTGGCCCGCGCAAGCCGGAACAGCGATGTGGAGCTTCAGGAGTGGCTGCCGGCCCGCGAAGAGGGCGGCCAATGGGAGATGTTGACGCTGGTGCGGCAGCTGCCGCCCAACTACCGGGATGCCATCTACTTACATTATTATGAGGGATACACGGCAAAAGAAATTGCGCAGATTCTGCACACCCGGCCCAACACAGTGCTTACCTGGTTGCGGCGGGGGCGGGAAGCGCTGCGCGGACATATGGAAGGAGACGGCGGATATGAGTGCTGAACAATACCGGAATGAATTGGATCAACTGCACGCCTCGCCGGAACTGAAGGCCCGGCTGGCTGCGCTGCAGCGTGAAACGCCGCCTGCGGCGAAACCGCCCAAGCTGCGCCTGGCAAAACGTGCGGGGACGTCTGTTGTGGCGGCCGCCGCCTGCCTGATGCTGTGTGTGGCGGTGTGGCGCGGCGAAATGCTGTCGGGCAAAGGCGGCTTTTCGGCGGCAGATGCGTCCAGAAGCTCGGAGGCGGCCGAGTACAGCACGCAGATGGACGAAGCGATGATGGAAGCCGCGGCACCGGAAAGCGGAACGGAGACCGCGGCCGCCGAGAATCCGGAAGCGGCTGCGGCGGACGGTGCCGCCGATGCACCCGGCGCGGAACAAAAGACGGAGGTAGCAAATCCGTCTGCGGCGAGCGGCGCCGAGGCCATAGCCTTGCCCCAGACGGCCACGCTGCGCATCAACGGTGAGTTGTATCGTTACGCCGGGCGGCAGTCTGACGCACTGCGCTGCGGAGTGATGGACGGCACGATCACGGCGGTGACGGCCAGCGGCGAGACGCCGACTGCGGACAACCAGGCCAATTTTGGAACGGTTGGCATGGGGTACCAATATGGCGCGGAAGGCACGGTGGAGGTCTATCTGGAAGAGGAGGACGCTTGGCTCGTATTTGAAGCGGTGGAGGAAGGGGATGCTCAGCCCTGAGGGCGCAGCGGCAGAGAACCTTTGCGGAATCCCGGCAGGGCAGGGGGAGAAGCGGTTTGACGCAGTGGTCTGCAAATGCGGAAAAGCCAAGAACCGGCGCCATGAAAACGAAAGCATCCAGGAGAATCCTTAAAGAAACCGGAGAGATTTGAAAGAAACAAAATGAAAAGCCATGCGGGAACAGGAAAACACCGGAATCTTCCAGAATTCGACGGCATTTTCTCCCATTCTTCCCGGAATGTATTGACAGAGGTTCCCCCTCTGCTATAATGGAACATATGTGCGGCCCGCATTTTTTGTCGGGCCGCGCATTGGCGCTTGCGTATGCTGCTGAAGCCGTGGCCGTTGGCTGTTTCGGTGTAACAAACCTTTGCGGGGGTGGCATCAATCGGCGCTGCTCCGTCGTGAGAAGCGGCGGAATGAGGGCCATGGCCGGCGGGAACGTCCCGCCGCGGCGGCCCACCGCAAAGGGGGATCTATCAAAAATGGACAACAACGTCATCGTATCCTTGCAAAACATTGTTGTGGATTTCGACGGGCAGAACATTTTGAATGGTCTGTCGCTGGACCTGCACGATAAGGAGTTCGTCACGTTTCTGGGGCCTTCGGGCTGCGGAAAAACGACCACGCTCCGGGTCATCGGCGGGTTTGTGGAGCCGAAATCCGGCAGTGTTTTTTTTGATGGAAAGGACATCACCGGCCTGCCGCCCTACAAGCGGCAGGTGAACACCGTGTTTCAGAAATACGCCCTATTTCCGCACTTGAACGTGTTTGAAAACGTGGCGTTTGGCCTGCGCCTGAAAAAAGAGGACGAGCGGGTCATCCGCAGCAAGGTTCTGGAGATGCTGGAGGTCGTGGGTCTGAAGGGCTTCGAACGGCGCAACATCGCCACCCTATCCGGCGGCCAGCAGCAGCGCGTGGCCATTGCGCGCGGCCTGGTCAATCAGCCCCGGGTGCTGCTGCTGGACGAACCCCTGGGCGCGCTGGACCTTAAGCTGCGCAAGGAGATGCAGCTGGAGCTGAAGCGCCTGCAGCGCGAGATGGACATCACCTTCCTGTACGTGACCCACGACCAAGAGGAGGCGCTGACCATGTCCGACACGGTGGTGGTCATGAAGGACGGACTTATTCAGCAGATCGGCAGCCCGGAGGACATTTACAACGAGCCTCAGAACGCCTTTGTGGCGGACTTCATCGGCGAGAGCAACATTCTGGACGGCCTGATGCTGCGGGACTTCCGGGTGGAGTTTGCGGGCAACGAGTTTACCTGTGTGGATAAGGGCTTTGCCCGCAACCAGCCGGTGCAGGTGGTGGTGCGCCCGGAGGACATCAAGGTGGTGCCCGCCATTCAGGGCCAGCTCACCGGCATGGTCAATGAGGTGATCTTCAAGGGCGTTCACTTCGAGATGCACGTGGAGCAGGGCGGCCACGAGTGGATCATCCACTCCACCCAGGCCAGCCAGCCGGGCGAGGTCATCGGCATGTGCATCGGGCCGGATGAGATCCACATCATGGCCCGCACGGAGGAGTGAGCCATGGTACAGAAAAAGTCTCTGGCCGCTCCGTATCTGGTGTGGATGGCGGCCTTTATCATTGCGCCCCTGATCATTGTGGTTTACTTTGCCCTCACGGACAGTGCGGGCAATTTTACGCTGGACAACCTGATGACCATCGGCCGTTACAGCACGGTGTTTGCCCGCAGCCTGATTCTGGCGGCGGTGGCCACGGCCATCTGCCTGGTGCTGGCGTTCCCGGTGGGATACTTCCTCTCCCGCCTGCGCACGTCCAAACAGCACATCATGCAGATGCTGGTGATGCTGCCCATGTGGATGAACTTCCTTCTGCGTACCTACGCCTGGATGAGCCTTCTGGAGAAAAACGGCATCATCAACCGCATTCTGGGCCTGGTGGGGCTTGGCCCCTTTGAGATGATCAACACCTCCGGTGCGGTGGTGCTGGGCATGGTATACAACTATCTGCCCTATATGATCCTGCCGCTGTATACGGCCATGACCAAAATTGACCAGAGCGTAGTGGAAGCAGCCCAGGATCTGGGTGCCGGCATGGGCAAGATCCTGACCCGGGTGCTCATCCCGCTGTCGGTGCCGGGCATTGCCACGGGCATCACCATGGTGTTTGTGCCGGCGGTATCCACCTTTATCATCAGCCGAATGCTGGGCGGCGGCTCCAATCTGCTCATCGGTGACTTGATCGAGCTGCAGTTCCTGGGCAACAGTTACAACTACAACCTGGGCAGCGCCATGAGCCTGGTTCTGATGGTGATCGTGCTGCTGTGCATGAGCTTCACCAGCAGCTTTGACGAAGAGGATATGGAGGGCGTTGTGTGATGAAACAAAAACATTGGCGCGCCTTACAGCAGGCCTACATGGTGTTGATCTTTTCCTTTTTGTATGTGCCCATTGCGGTGATGGCGGTGTTCAGCTTCAACGAGAGCAAGAGCCGCTCGGTGTTCACTGGCTTTACGCTGAACTGGTACAAAAGCCTGTTCACCAACAGCATGATTCTGGACGCACTGGCCCTGAGCGTTGCCATTGCCCTGATCTCGGCCCTCATCTCCACGGTGGTGGGCACCATGGCGGCGGTGGGCATCAGCGGCATGGGGCGCAAGCCCCGCCTGCTCATCAACAACCTGAGCTATTTGCCCATTGTGAACCCGGAAATCATCACCGGCGTTTCGCTGATGCTGCTGTTTGTGGCGTACCGGGGCTTTGCTGCCTGGGCCAACGCCCATATGGGGGCCGATCTGGTGCCCCAGAACATCTTCGGCCTGCCCACCCTGCTGATCGCGCACATTTCGTTCAGTGTGCCCTACGTGATTTTTAACGTCAGCCCGAAGCTGCGCCAGCTGGATGTGCGGATGTACGAGGCGGCGCTGGACCTGGGATGCAACCCCACGCAGGCCTTCTTCAAGGTGGTCATGCCGGAGCTGATGCCGGCCATTCTGTCGGCCTTTTTGATCTGCATCACCTATTCCATTGACGATTTCATCATTTCCTATTTTACCTGCGGCAACCTGCAGACGCTTCCCATCGCCATTTACAGCATGACCCGCAAGAAGGTCAGCCCGGAGATCAACGCGCTGTCCACGATTATTTTCCTGGTGATTCTGGCCATCATTCTGTTCACGAATCACATGGACAGCCGGAAGTATCGGCGCGACCAGCAGCGCGGCTGAGAAAGGAGCGAAGGGATGAAAAAACGTTTGGTTTCTCTGGCGGCTGTGCTGCTGTGCGCCGTGCTGGCCGCACTGCCCGCTTTTGCGGTGGCCGGAGATACGGTTCCGGCCGGGCCGGATCTTCAGGTATCGGCTGATTATGACTGGAACCGATTCCGCGGCCAGAATGTGACACTGTATGTCTACAACTGGGGCCTGTACATCTCAGATGGTTCGGACGACAGCATTGACGTGGTGAAAGGCTTTGAGGATTTGACCGGCATCAAGGTGAACTACACCACCTTTGATACCAACGAGAGCCTGTACGCCAAAATGAAGAGCGGCGCGGCCAACTACGATGTGATCGTTCCCTCGGATTATATGATCGGTAAGATGATCGGCGAGGATATGCTGGAGCCGCTGGATTTCTCCAACATTCCCAACATCGAAAAAATCGGTGCGGCCTACAAAAACCTGGAATATGACCTGGACAATGCATACAGCGTACCCTATACCTGGGGCGTGGTGGGCATTGTGTACAACAAAACCATGGTGCAGGAGCCGCCCACCAGCTGGGATGCCCTGTGGGACATTGAGTACGCGGGAAATGTGCTCATGTTCAACAACAGCCGGGATGCCTTTGCCATCGCGGCCAAAAAACTGGGGATGAGCCTGAACCCCACCAGCACCGAGCAGGTGCAGGCCATAGCCGAAGAGCTGAAGGCCCAGAAGAGCGTGGTGCAGGCCTATGTCATGGACGAAATCTTTGATAAGATGACCGGCGGCGAGGCGGCCATGGCCCCCTATTATGCGGGCGATGCCATTGTTATGATGGAGGACAACCCGGACCTGGACTTTGTGATTCCGGAGGAGGGCACCAACTATTTTGTGGACGCCATGTGCATCCCCAAAGGCGCCAAAAACAAAGAAGCCGCCGAGATGTTCATCAACTATATGTGCGAGACGGAGGTGGGCGCGGCCAACTGCGACTTCATTGGCTATTCCACCCCCATCACCAACGTGTGGGAGACCCTGGACGACGACCTGAAGTATAGCCCCATTGCCTACCCCAGCGAGGAAGTGCTGGCCAACACCGAGGTATTCATCAGCCTGCCGGATGAGATCAACAGCGCCATGGACATGGCCTGGAGCGACATGAAGAGCTACGACGAGGCGGGAAGTGGCTGGATGGTTCCGGTGATGCTGCTGCTGGCGCTGGCTCTGATCGTGTTCAACGTCTGGCGCAAGCTGCACCGCCGCCAGCGCAGCGACCTGTATTAAGAAGCAGCCCCTGCATGGCCGAAGGAGGCCCCTTCAAAGCAGCTCTAAAAGCGGGCAGCTTCGTATTACGCAAAACCACCATCGCGCGGTGTGCCGAATTTGGCAGTCTGCGCGATTTTATTATGGAGGAGAAGAGAGCCAAAATGGACAAATTCAAGCCGGAGTTTACCTGCCAGCGCACGGTTCTTCAGGAGCACTGCGATTTTGCCGATCGTATGCGCCCGGCGGCGCTGCTGCACGCGGTGCAGCAGGTGGGCACGGATCATTGCAATGCCATCGGAATGACGCCTGCTTTTTATAAAGAACATCATATGGCCTTTTTGCTGGCCAAGCAGGTGCTGGAAATTTACCGCACCCCGACCCTAGGGGAGACTCTGACGTATATGACCCGGCCGGAAACACCCCGGCGGGCCATTTACAAGCGTCTGCACCGGATTGAGGATGAAGCGGGCCTGCCGGTGGCCGAAGTGGACAGCCGCTGGGTTCTGGTGGATGTGGAAACCCGGCGCATTCTGCGGCATATGCCCAAGGAGATGAACCTCTGCGCATGGCCGGAGCCGATCGACGAAGAACTGTCCCTGACCATTGCCAAGGCGGCGGAGATGGAAGCGCCGGTGGAACAGGTTGCTCGGTACAGTCTGTGCGACCAGAATGGCCACCTGAACAACGCCTCCTGGCTGGATGTCCTGTGCGATGCGCTGCCCCTTGAACAAATTCAGGCGGCCCCGCTGTGCCGTGCGGCCATCAACTACCATTGGGAGGTGCCCATGGGGCATGAATTCACCCTCAGCCGGGGCCGGGTTGAGCGCGGCTGGTATCTGAACGGCCAGCGGGACGGCCGCTGCTGCATTGAGGCGGAACTGGATTTTTGAAAAAGCAAATTTCTGAGCGGCTGTTTTGGGGGCGTTCCCATCTTCCGGGGGCCCGAGAAAACAGGCTAAAAGGTTTCGCCTTGAGGCCAATCGGGGAAGCCGAGGCGTTGAAATGTGGGAATGAGGGCCCTTCTGTGGAACTTGAATTCTACTTTGCATAAAAAATGAATTTTAATACTTGACGTGCGCGGTGCGATGAAAATGAAACAGGCGCATGAGGGCAGGCCGACCGGCGCTTTGAAAAACGGGTACAGAGCAGAAACGCCTCCGATCCGTTTAGGAGTTCGGTCGGAAGAGTAGAAATTGTCGTTCGCGGACCTTCCTCTACTTCCTTAAGCCCTGCATCAAAAAGAAACAAATTGTTTACAAATTTCGCGGCGAAACCAGTTGACAGGTGGTGTCAAAAGAGTTACAATTTAGTTGCAAGAGAGTTACAAGCCTTTTCATGTGTTGTGAAGTTGTTGCCGGTGTGTCTCCTCCTTCCGCAATCTCCTGCGGTCTGCGCCGGTGCGTGCAAGACACTTCATCATCCCTACAGCAAAGCCCCTGCCGTCCCTCCGGCGGGGGCTTTGCTGTATCTGCCTATGCAAAAACCACCTCAGTGCGGCAAGAGTCGTACTTATTCGCCCTACTTAGGCAGAATGCATGTTTTTGACGGGCGCACACGGAGAAAGTTTGTGACAGGCGTATTTTGTAATTGAACCGGAAATGTGGTACACTATACCCTAATCCCAATGGAACTGACTTCGCCGGCGGCTGCGCGTTTCGCGCCGTCGATCGGCGGCCATTATCACAAAATGACTGTACCAATTTTAAGTGGAAAAGGAGCAGAAGCATGGCTTATTATTATGAAGAACCTTCCCGCACCTTTGGCGAGTACCTGCTGGTGCCCGGTTACTCCTCTGCCCAGTGCATCCCGGATGCAGTGAGCCTGAAAACCCCGCTGGTGAAATACCGCAAGGGCGAGGAAGAGTGCCCCTTGACCATGAACATCCCCATGATCAGCGCCATTATGCAGGCGGTTTCCGGCGAGAAGCTGGCCATCGCACTGGCCAAGCAGGGTGGTGTTTCGTTCATCTACGGCTCCCAGAGCATCGAGAGTGAGGCCGCCATGGTGGCCCGCGTGAAGAGCTACAAGAAGGGCTTTGTTACCAGCGACTCCAACCTGTCTCCGGAGAACACCCTGGCGGATGTGCTGGCTCTGAAGCAGCGCACCGGCCATTCCACCGTGGCCATCACCGAGGACGGCACCGCCAACGGCAAGCTGGTGGGCATTGTGGCCAGCCGCGATTACCGCGTCAGCCGGATGAGCACCGACGTGAAGGTGAAGGAGTTCATGACCCCGCTGGAGAAGCTGGTTACCGCGCCTGCCGATACTACCACCTTGAAGGAAGCCAACGACATTATCTGGGACAACAAGATCAACTCGCTGCCCCTGCTGGATGCCGAGGGCCGGTTGAAGTACATCGTGTTCCGCAAGGACTACGACAGCCACAAGGAAAACGTGAACGAGCTGCTGGATAAGAACAAGAGCTACGTGGTGGGTGCCGGCATCAACACCCGCGACTATGCCGAGCGCGTGCCCGCTCTGGTGAACGCCGGCGTGGACGTGCTGTGCATCGATTCCTCCGAGGGCTTCTCGGAATGGCAGAGCCGCACCATCGGCTGGATCCGCGAGCATTACGGCGACAGCGTGAAGGTGGGTGCCGGCAACGTGGTGGACCGCGAGGGCTTCCGCTTCCTGGCTGAGGCCGGCGCAGACTTCGTGAAGGTCGGCATCGGCGGCGGTTCCATCTGCATCACCCGCGAGACCAAGGGCATCGGCCGTGGTCAGGCCACCGCCGTGATCGAAGTGGCCAAGGCCCGCGATGAGTATTACAAAGAGACCGGCGTGTATGTGCCTATCTGCTCTGACGGCGGCATTGTGCATGATTACCACATGACGCTGGCCTTGGCCATGGGCGCGGACTTCCTGATGCTGGGCCGCTACTTCGCCCGCTTTGACGAAAGCCCCACCAACAAGGTCCGCGTGAACGGCGCTTACATGAAGGAGTACTGGGGCGAAGGCTCCAACCGCGCCCGCAACTGGCAGAGGTATGACCTGGGCGGCGCGGCCACCCTGCGCTTTGAGGAAGGCGTGGACAGCTACGTGCCCTACGCCGGCAGCCTGGCCGACGGTGTGAACGTGACCCTGTACAAGGTGAAGAGCACCATGTGCAACTGCGGCGCGCTGAGCATTCCCGAGCTGCAGGAGAAGGCCCGCCTGACGGTGGTTTCCTCCACCAGCATTGTGGAGGGCGGCAGCCACGATGTGGTGCTGAAGAACAGCAGCAACAACTGAGCATGAGCAGTTCGGCAGCTCTGGGCTTAAAGCCCGGGGCTGCTTTTTTGTGCAAAAAATGCGGCCCGAATTCATCAAAGTGCCGAAAAGATCGGACTTTTGCAAAAATTTCGGGGCGTTTCTGAAGAATTCTGACAGAAAAGAAAGGGGAGTGCTTACACTTTTAATCAGGTACAGAAGAAGGCTTCATTTTCACAGGTGATGCGGCTGTTTTGAGCGTATGTGCACAGTATTTTTCTTTACTTTTTGTGCGGGAACGTTCATATTGACGAAAACCTGAGAATGGGCTATACTAGTATCATGTGAGAAGTAGGAATTTAAGTGTGCCCTGCTGCGTTCTATGCCTGCCGGTCTGCGCGGGCAGCAGAAAGACACACTTGCCGAAATCATGAAGAATATCAGGAGGATCTTAACCATGAAATGTCTGATTATCGATGCTGTCCATGAGTCCATCACCGAGGAACTGGGCAAGTACATGCAGGTGGACAACCTGTACACTGCTGAGATGGAAGGCAAGGCTGCCAACGCTCCTCTGACCAGCGAGCAGCTGAAGAACGTGATCGGCGATTACGATGTGCTGATCATGCGTGTTGACCCCGCCATCACCGAAGAGGTGCTGGATGCCGCCAAGAACCTGAAGGTGATCGGCGTGTGCAGCGTGGGCCTGAACCACATCAACATGGATTGCGCCAAGGCCAAGGGCATTCAGGTGTTCAACGCTCCCGGCCTGAACGCCAACGCTGTGGCTGAGCTGACCCTGTCCAAGATGCTGGATATGTCCCGTCACACCATGCCCGCCAACGTGGACGTGAAGGTGAACCATCAGTGGGATAAGTACAAGTTCGTGGGCCGTGAGCTGCGCGGCCGCACCCTGGGCATTCTGGGCTTCGGCCGCATCGGCCAGCTGGTTGCCGGTCTGGCTCATGCCTTCAAGATGAACATTGTGGCTTACGATCCCTTCCTGCCCGACGAGAAGTTCGGCGAGAACAACGCCACCAAGATGGAGACCATCGAAGAGCTGCTGAAGGTTGCTGACTACGTTACCATCCATATGCCTCTGCTGCCCACCACCAAGAACCTGATCAATGCCGAGAGCATCGCCACCATGAAGCCTGACTGCATCGTGCTGAACATGGCCCGCGGCGGCATCGTGAACGAGCAGGATATGTACGAAGCTCTGAAGGCCGGCAAGATCGGCGGCTACGCCACCGACGTTATGGTGGACGAGCTGAGCGAGGGCGCTGACTTCAACAGCCCCCTGTTCGAGTGCGACAACTTCATCGTTTCTCCCCATCTGGGCGCTCAGACCGTTGACGCTTCCCGCGACATCGGCGCTCACATCATCGCGAAGGTGAAGGAAGCTCTGAACCTGGGCTAAACGTCCGTTTCGGAACTTAATTAAAAACGCAAAAGGCCCCGGAAGGTGCAGCATGGCTGCCCTTCCGGGGCTTTTTTGTCTGGGGCGGGTTGTGACATGCTTTTCCGATTGGGCTGCATATACTGTTCAGAAGAGAGCTGGCCCGCGGGACAAGGAGCAAATGCATGAAAACGGTAATTTATCTGGATTCTCTTCTGCTGATCAACTTTGTGATCGGCTATTTCCTTCTGCGGGCCGCCGGCTGTGTGTGCGGGGCGCCGCCCCATTGGCCGAGAGGGGGCCTGGGGGCAGCCATGGCAGCCGTCAGCACGCTGGTTCTTTTGGCACCGCCGCTTCCGGTCTGGGCACAGTTTCTGTATCAGGGCGGCAGCGCGCTGGCCATTACGGCGGCGGCCTTTGGATGGCAGGGGGCGCGCCTGCTTCTGCGCCGGGCGGCCTGGTACTTTGGAATGAATCTGGCCCTGGCGGGGCTGGTGCTGGCCGCCATTCTGCGGTTCAGCGCGCAGAATGTGCAGACAAACAACCTGGCAGTGTATTGGAACGTTCCGCCGCTGTTGCTGCTTTTCTGTGCTCTGGGAGTGTATCTGCTGGCCCGCCTGGCGGTAATGCTGTTTGGCCCGGCCGAACCGGAACAGCTCTGGCAGCTGGAAGCCAAGCTGCCCGGCGGAACCCTGCGGGGCGAGGCACTGTGGGATACGGGCTTTTCCTGGTATGACCCGTTTTCCGGCTGCCCGGTGGTACTGGTCAGCGCTCCGGCGGCGCAGGCCCAGCTGGAAGAGCCGCTGCGGCAGTTTTTGCAGCGATGGTTCGGAGGCGATCGTGCGGCCCTGCCGCCGCACGGGGTGCGGCTGCTCTCCTGTAATACCGCCACGGGCGGTGATCTGCTGCCGGCGGTGCAGGCGCAGCGGCTGCGCATCTGCCTTGGGAACCGGGCGCTGCTGTGCGGCCAGGTGACGGTGGCTTTTGCAGGAAAAAATCTGTCGGATGGGCGGTATCTGGCCCTGTTCGGGCCGGGGTTGGCCGGCCAGGCCAGACGATACGGGCGGGGAAAAACGCGGAAACAGAGTTGTGCAGGCCGCGCCGGGGGCCCGCCGCCAAAATCATCCGAACCGGCACAGGAGGGACGAATTTCATGCTGAAGCAACTTTTAGACGGCCTGAAACAGTGGGCCTTACGGTTGACAGCACCCAGCCGTGTTCATTACATCAACGGACCGGAGATCCTGCCGCCGCCGCTCACTCCGGAGGAGGAAGCCCGGGTGTTTGCCGGGCTGGAAGAGGGGCGGCCCAGCTGCCGGGATCTGCTAATCACTCACAATCTGCGGCTGGTGGTGTACATTGCACGCAAATTTGAGAACAGCGGTGTGGCGATTGAGGACATCATCTCCATTGGCACCATTGGCCTGATCAAGGCGGTCAACACCTTCGTGCCCTCCAAAAAGATCAAGCTGGCCACCTATGCCAGCCGGTGCATTGAAAATGAGATTTTGATGTACCTGCGAAAAAGCTCCAACCGGCGGCAGGACGCCAGCATTGATGAACCGCTGAACACTGACGGCGAGGGCAACGAGCTGCTTCTCTCGGATGTGCTCAGCAGCGACCAGGCCCAGGTGGGGGCCAAGCTGGAGCAGGACGATGAGTGCACCATGCTGCACCAGGCGGTTGCCCTGTTGGACGAGCGGGAGCGCCGCATTATGGAAATGCGCTTTGGATTAAAGGATGGGGTGGAGCACACGCAAAAGGAAGTGGCGGATGCCATCGGCATTTCCCAAAGCTACATTTCACGGCTTGAAAAGCGCATCATCCGCCGCCTGCGTCAACAGCTGGAGCAGATGGTGTGAAACGATTTACAGCGGTTCAGCGTTTGCTTCACGGACGAAGGCGGCGGTCAGTCCACTGGGTAGGCCCATCTCACCGGCGGGGAAGGTGAGGGCGTAATCGAAGCCGTTCCGGCTCCAGCGAACCAGCCCGGCGCCACCGGGAGAATACAGCATCTCCACCCGAAGGCCATCTACCCGGCGAATCTGCCGCTGGTCGTGGGGAATCGGCGGCTCATCCGGCAGGGTCAGCGGCTGGCCGCGGCGCCCGACCCGAAGCCAGAACGTCCAGCCGGGGTCGGCAACAAAATCCAACTGGGCGATGGTTCGTCGAATGAGCCAGCAGCGCTCCCGTGCGAGAAACTCGTAGGCCGGAAGATCGGTCACGGCAAATCCGGCGGCGGGAAAGCTGGGGCGGGGATGAAGCACCCAATCCTCGGCGTGGGCACGGTTCAGGCAATGCCAGGCCAGAAGAATGGCGGCCAACAGGGCCATTCCCAGAACAAGCGGAAGAAACGGCAGCAGTTCCGTCATAACGCAGCCCTCCTTGTAAATTGCAGCTGTTGCCGTCAGCGTATGCCAAACTTTCGCAGCCTGTGCAGGGATTGCCAGCCGGCCTATTGTTTGGCGGTGCAGGGGGCCGGCCCATACTCTCCAAAGGCGGATGCGCCGCGGAAGGGGAGCTTTGGCATGTACCACAACAAGGTGGAGCTTTGCGGCATCAATACGGCCCAGCTGCCGGTGCTGACGGAGCGGGAAAAGGCCCAGCTGCTGCGCCGGGTGAAGCAGGGAGACCGACAGGCCCGGCAGGAGATGATTCAGGGCAACCTGCGGCTGGTGCTAAGCGTGGTGCAGCGGTTCTCCGGCCGGGGCGAGAATCTGGATGACCTGTTTCAGGTGGGGTGCATTGGCCTGATCAAGGCCATCGACAACTTTGACCCGGACATGAACCTTCGGTTTTCCACCTATGGAGTGCCCATGATCATTGGGGAGATCCGCCGCTTTCTGCGGGACAACAATGCCCTGAGGGTAAGCCGCTCGGTGCGGGATGTGGCATATCGGGCGATGCAATGCCGGGAGCAGCTGCAGAAAAAGCTGGGACGGGAACCGCACATAAACGAGATTGCAGCGGTGGTGAACCTGCCCAAAGAGACGGTGACCATGGCGCTGGAATCCGTGGTGGAACCGGTGAGCTTGTATGAGCCGGTGTACAACGACGGCGGAGACCCTATCTATGTGATGGATCAGGTGGGAGAAACCGATGGGGAGGACAGTTGGATCAGCGGCATTATGTTCCGGGATACCGTGGGCAGCCTGACCGGGCGGGAAAAGAAGATCATGTCGCTTCGCTACCTTTCCGGAATGACCCAGGTGGAAGTCGCTAAGGAGATCGGCATCAGCCAGGCGCAGGTGAGCCGCCTGGAAAAGGGGGCGCTGGAGCGCATCCGGGGAGAAATGTAAGGAGAAAACCCAAAGTTAAAATCAAAGATGAAACGTACAAAGGCGTAAAAAAGCAGCCGCCCGCCGGAAAAACCGGTAGGCAGCTGCTTTTGCTTTAAGTTGATTTAAGATCGGCCGGGTGCGTCGGATGCAGGAACGAAGCGATTACTTCATCAGCTTGCAGACCGCCTCCGTATAGGCGACGGCATCCTCAACGGGCAGACCCTCGATCAGGCGGGCCTGGTTGTACAGAATGTCAGCGTAAGCGTTCAGCTTCTCGGTGTCGCCGGAAGCCTGCAGGCTCTTCATCGTTTCAAACACGGGGTGGTTGGGATTCAGTTCCAGCACCTTCTCGCTCTTGGGCGCTTCACCGCCGGGCATACCCTTCAGCACGCGCTCCATCTCGATGGAGATGGGGCCTTCGCTGGACAGGCAGACGGGATGGCTCTTCAGGCGGGTGGACAGAGTGACCTTGGTAACCTTGTCGCCCAGAGCAGCCTTGATGGCCTCGAACAGGGGCTTGTTCTCCTCGGCGGCTTCCTCAGCCTGCTTCTTTTCTTCCTCGGTTTCCAGCCCCAGATCGCCGGAGTTGATGTTCTTGAACTCCTTCTCCTCATAGCTGCGCATCATCTGCAGGCAGAATTCGTCCACATCCTCGGTGAGCAGCAACAGGTCGTAGCCCTTATCCAGAACCAACTCGGCAGCGGGCAGCTTGGCCAGACGGTCGGCGTCCTCACCGGCGGCGAAGTAGATGTACTTCTGGCCTTCCGGCATGGCCTTCACATACTCTTCCAGGCTGACCAGCTTCTTCTCTTTAGCGGAGTAGAACAGCAGCAGATCCTTCAGCAGGTCGCTGTGGGTGCCGTAATCGGAGTAGCAGCCGTACTTCAGCTGACGGCCGAAATTCTTGAAGAACTCCTCGTACTTATCCCGCTCGTTGTTCTTCATGGCGGTCAGTTCGCTCTTGATCTTCTTCTCCAGCGCATTGTGGATCAGCTTCAGCTGGCTGTCCTTCTGGAGCATTTCACGGCTGATGTTCAGACTCAGATCCTGACTGTCCACAATGCCTTTCACGAAGCTGAAGTAGTCAGACAGCAGATCGGGGCATTTTTCCATGATGAGCACGCCGGAAGCATACAGCTGCAGACCCTTTTCGTACTCGCGGGTGTAATAGTCGTAGGGGGCATGGCCGGGAATGAACAGCAGGGCGTTGTAGGTGGCAGTGCCCTCGGTGCGGCTCACAATGGTGCGGGCGGGGTCGGTGTAGTCGAAGAACTTCTTCTTATAGAACTCGTTGTATTCCTCAGGCTTGACCTCGCTCTTGGAGCGCTTCCACAGAGGGATCATGCTGTTCAGCGTCTCCACTTCCCGGTAGGTCTCGTACTCGGGCTTGTAGTCTTCGCCGGCATCCTCCGGGCGGGGCTTCTGCCGGGTCTTTTCACGCTCCATCTTGATGGGGTAGCGCACATAGTCGGAGTATTTCTTCACGATGTCCACAAGGCGATACTCGTCCAGGAACTCATCGTAGTTTTCGGTGTCGGTGTTTTCCTTGATGACCAAGGTGATTTCGGTGCCGACGGTGTCCTTCTCGGCGGGGCTGATGGTGTAGCCCTCGGCGCCCTTGCTCTCCCACTGCCAGGCTTCGTCACTGCCGAAGGCGCGGCTGACCACGGTTACATCGCTGGACACCATGAAGGCGGAGTAGAATCCCACGCCGAACTGGCCGATGATGTCAATGTCCTGCGCAGACTTGTTCTCGGTCTTGAAATCCAGGCTGCCGCTGCGGGCAATGGTGCCCAGGTTCTTCTCCAGCTCTTCCTTGGTCATACCGATGCCGTTGTCGCTGATGGTCAGAATGCGGTTTTCCTTATCCACGTCCAGCCGGATGCAGAAATCGTCCTTGTTCATGCCCACGGTCTGGTCGGTCAGGCTGCGAAAATACAGCTTGTCGATGGCATCGCTGGCGTTGCTGATCAGCTCACGCAGGAAAATCTCCTTGTTGGTGTAAATGGAATTGATCATCAGGTCAAGCAGCTTTTTGCTCTCGGCCTTGAATTGTTTGACTGCCATATGAAAAACTCCTTTTCGCGTTTATTTTTGGTTCGAAATTCTCCGGACTGCAATTGTAAATCAATTTAGCACTCATAACTTCTGAGTGCTAGTCTACTATAACTCTTTTTTGCAAAAAGTGCAAGGGAATTCACAAAAAGTTTAAGAATCCGTTTTGAAAAAGAGCGCTTACAGGGCAGTCACGCCGACCGCGCGGCTGAATTGCGAAAAAACGCCTGCTGCAAGCCCGGCGCGCAAAGAGGTCGCGACCGCCGGAACGTCTGGATGGCGCAAGGATGTTCTGTATGGTATAATAAACAATACAAGAGCGCACCGCGGTTTGCAGTGCGGGTGCGCGAAAAGAAAGGAAGTCGATACAATTGACGCATCGTGAAATGGCCGAGGCCAATTTTAAGGAGGGCTACAACTGCTCGCAGGCGGTGTTTGCTGCGTTCAGTGAAGAGGTGGGGCTGCCGCGCCAGACGGCATTGCAGCTGGCCAGCGGGTTTGGCGGCGGCATAGGCCGTATGCGTGAGGTGTGCGGCGCATTCAGCGGTGCTGTGATGGCGCTTGGGGCACTGTATGGCAGTGACGACCCCGTCCACAAAACCGCTGTGTATGCCATGGTGCAGGAGCTGGCGGCGAAGTTCAAGGCGGAAACCGGCAGCCTGATCTGCCGGGAACTGCTGGGGCTGGATAAGCCCGAGGGCAGCCCGGTGGCCTCGCCCCGTACCGAGACTTACTACAAAAAGCGCCCCTGCGTGGAGATGGTGGGCCTGGCGGCTGACCTGCTGGAACAGTATCTGGCCGAGCATCCGGTTCCCCGGCGGGAAGCAAACACCTGAAACGCGGTTCTGCGCCCGGTGTCAGGCCGGTGAAACGGCTGCATCAAGCAGGATGCTGTGTGCGCTGGAAAAAAACATGGCCGCAAATCAAAAAAATCACTGTATAGAAAAACGTCGGATCAAGGGCGAAACAACTGTGAAGCCGCGCCCTTGATCCGACGTTTTTGCAGGTTTATGGCGTGTGCGGTGTGCGGAACCCGGCGGACATTTGGCGCTTACTTGCCGGTGCCCTGATACACCTCCGGACACAGCTCCTCAATTTTGCCGCGAAGGGCAATGAAATCGGCCAATGCGGTGGGCTTCTGGCTCATGTTGCGCAGCAGCGCAGCGGGGTGATAGGTGCCCATGAACCAGGTGCTGCCCTTCTGAATGAATTCACCGTGCTGGCGGGTGACGGAAAACTTCGGCTCGATCAGACGCTGGGCAGCAATGCGGCCCAGACACACCAGGATTTTCGGGTGGATGAGCTTGTACTGCTGGCGCAGCCAGTACAGGCAGGTCTCGGATTCCTCCGGAAGCGGGTCGCGGTTTTGAGGCGGGCGGCACTTCACCACATTGGCAATGTAGACCTTGCTCCGGTCCAGGTCGATCACGTCCAGGTACAAATCCAGCAGCTGGCCGCTGCGGCCCACGAAGGGCAGCCCCTGTTCGTCCTCGTGCTGGCCGGGCCCCTCGCCCACAAACATGACCGGAGAGGCCGGGTTGCCCATGCCGAACACCACATTGGTGCGGCCCTGGCACAGCCCGCAGCGGGTACAGCTCTCGCACTGGGCACGCAGCTCGTCAAATTGCATGATGGTCACCTCAAACGTTTTTGTTCGCTTATTATAACACAAAAGAAATTATAGCACAGAAGAACCCGCAATGCCATGGAACGGCGCGCAATGCAGCCTAAAAAGCCCCCCGCAGTGCCGGGCGGCACCGCGAGGGGCGAACGATTCAGAGGATTACTCCCCGCAAACTCAGATCAGAGCAGCGGTGATCAGGCTCATCTTGTAGACCTCCTCGGCGTTGCAGCCGCGGGACAGGTCGTTGATGGGGGCGTTCAGGCCCTGCAGGATGGGGCCGTAAGCCTCAAAGCCGCCCAGACGCTGAGCAATCTTATAGCCGATGTTGCCGGCGTTGATGTCGGGGAAGATGAAGGTGTTGGCGTAGCCGGCCACCTTGGAGCCGGGAGCCTTCAACTGGCCAACCTCGGGAGCAACGGCAGCGTCAAACTGCAGCTCGCCGTCAACCTTCAGCTCGGGATGAGCCTCCTGCACACGGGCAGTGGCGTTGCGCATCTTGTCCACGGTGTCGCCCTTGCCGGAGCCCTTGGTGGAGTAGGACAGCAGAGCCACGCGGGGGTCGATGCCGAAGATCTCAGCGGTGTGAGCGGTCTCGACGGTGCACTCCACAACCTCATCCTCGCTGGGATTGATGTTGATGGCGCAGTCGCCCATGGCGATGCTCTCTTCACCGCGGGTCAGGATGAAGCAGGAGCTCACGGACTGGATGCCGGGCTTGCACTTGATCAGCTGCAGAGCGGGACGAACGGTGTCAGCAGTGGAGTAGGTGGCGCCGCCCAGCAGGCAGTCGGCCTTGCCCATCTTCACCAGCATGGTGCCGAAGTAGTTGGACTTGCTCAGAGCCTTGGCGCAGTCCTCAGCGGTCATCTTGCCCTTGCGCAGTTCCACCATCTTGGCGACCATCTCGTCAAAACCGGTGTAGTTGGCGGGGTCGATGATCTCGGCACCGGTGATGTCAAAGCTGCCCTTGGCGGCGGCTTCCTTCACGGCCTCAGGGTTGCCCAGCAGAATGACCTTCAGCACCTTGCCGGCCAGCAGGCGGCTGGCAGCGGACAGGATGCGGGCGTCGGTGCCCTCGGTGAACACAATGGACTTGGGCTCAGCCTGGAGCTTTTTCTCGAAATTCTCAAAAATGGACATAAACAAATACCTCCACATCTTTTGCACCGGGCACAAGCGCCTGGTGCGACACACTTACGGCTCTATTATAGCACCGTTTTTTGCCATTGCAAAGAAAACGAGAAATTTGCCTGATTTTTGTGCAATCAGACCGCAAAACGGCTGAAAAGCGGGGCGGATTTCACCGGTTTGTAAAAAGTGCCCTGCCAAAGCAACCGCTCGGCGGGGCAAAAACGGCCGGAAAAAACTTACCAGAGCAGGCGCTCCCGAATGGGAATGCCACAGGTGTTCAGGGATTTGTACAGCCGCCCGGCACCCTTGTAGTGAATGGCGGTGATGCCGAGATTGTACGCGGCCTGTACGTTTTCGGTGTGGTCATCAATAAAAATCGTCTCGCTGGGCTTGAGGTGATAGTCCGTCAGAAGCGCCTGATAAATGCGGGAATCGGGCTTGTTGATTTTCACATCGCAGGAGGCAATGCCTCCCTCAAACAGCGTCCAGAATTCCTTGTGACGGAGGAAATCCAGCGCGTCCTCAGGGATGTTGGAAAGGAAATACACGTGATAGCCCATCTTTTTCAGGCGGCGAATCAGATCCAGCGTGCGGTGGCGGGGGCGCAGGCTGCGCATCCAGGAATCCAGCACCGCCTGCACCTCAAACGCGCAGCCCTGCTGGCGGCCCTTTTCCAGCATGATGGCGTCGCCCTGAGCACGGGTAATCAGCCCGGCGTCCAGCTGCTGCCATTCTTTGCTGCCGAAGGTGATGTCATAAACTTTCTGCTCAATGGGAGCGGAACAGAAATTTTCCAAAAGAAAATCATGGGGGGCGAAGTCCACCACAACGCCGCCCAAATCAAATGCGATGTTCCGATACATAAGGGGATCTCCTTATTTATATAGTATAGCAGGCTGTCGAGAAACCCGGTTGTGCAATTAGGCGGCAACCGGGTTTTCAGCACATATTCGGGAAAATAGAATCGAAAATAGGAAATGGGCAGAGTCAT
>SFJO01000003.1 GCA_004555865.1 Oscillospiraceae bacterium | reverse complement strand
TTTGACGAGGACGGAATTCAGGAGCTAACCAAGCTGGTCGGTGAGGACCTGCGGGAGGTGATCCGCCGGGTGAAAGCGGTGAAGCAGGCGGACGAAGCCTACGCCAACTTCGGCGGCCTGGCCGAGGGGCAGACCGGAAGCGTGAAGTTTATCATCGAAACGGACGAAATCAAGCAATAAAGCAGTGGCCCTGCGCCACCGAAAAAACTGCCGCCGAGCAGAGTGTCCATCGGCACGCTCTGCTCGGCGGCTTTTGCTTTGCCGGGCGGCCAGTTTTGAAGTTTGCCACAGCAAACTACACAAATCCGGCTGCCCTTTTGAAACGATTTTAGCCCAAAGAGAAAAAAGAGGGGAAGGCTTGCTTTTTAAAAGAGAGTGTGTTATTCTCCTTTTTAGTTAGCATATACTAACCAAAAGAAATAAACGATACATTGAAAAAGAATGCCTCCGGCGTGCCGAAAATGCGGTGGAATGCACAGAGCGTTTTATCCGTCAAAAGCGCACGCGGACCGGATGAAAGAGCATGAAACAAACAACCGAAGGAGGTGAGGGCTATGCTGACACAACTGCTGAACGAATCTGCACCGTCTGGGGAACAGGCTCAGGGGGCCGTGGCCTTCAGCCGCCTGGGCGATGGAAAGCCCCACAACAAAACGGCCGCCGGTACGGCAGGGGCACCGCTGGAGGTGCTGTTCTGCCAGGAGGGCAGCCTGGAGGTGGAAGCGCCCGGCCGCCGGGCGCAGGCCAAAAAAGGAACGGTTCTGCTGTTCAGCGCGGTTCCAGGCAGCTGGAGCGTCTGCGCTAATGCTGAATTCCGCGGGGCCGTGCTCACGCTGGAGCGGGCAGGGCTTTCGGCCTTTGGCAGAAAGTTTGGCGGCTTTGCGCTGAATGAGAACTCGGCCCGCCGTCTGGAGGCCAGCGGCGGCTGCGCGCTGCTTCAGGCCTGCCCGTGGAAGGTGTCGGTGTTTGCATCGCTGGAGGTCCTTCCGGCGGAGGAACAGGCGGACTACCTGAAGCTGAAGACCGCTGAGATGCTTTACCTGCTGGGGCGGGAGGCCCTGCGCCTGTGTGCCCCGGCAGCCTGTGCCTATTATGACAGCCACCAGCGGGAGGCAGTGCGCCAGGCCCACGACGATATGCTGGCGCGGCTGAATGAGCCCATCACGATTGCCCAGCTGGTCGACCGGCATCACCTCTCCCAAACGCTGCTGAAAACCTGCTTCCGGCAGGTATACGGCCGGTCCATTCACGCCTTTCTTCGGGAACAGCGGCTGCGGAAAGCCGCCCAGTTGCTGGAGACCACCGGGCTGCCGGTGCTTCAGGTGGCGGCGGACGTGGGCTATGGCAGCGTCAGCCAGTTCGGGCAGGCGTTCCGGCGGCAGTATGGGGGTTCACCGGCTCAGTACCGCCGGATCAATGGCTGACACAAAATGTCCGTTTAGGACATTTTTGGTGCGAAAACGGCTTGATTTGGAAAAAGCCTATTCCTATAATAATTAGACAAAACAGGCAGGGCGGCAGAGCACAGGATGCTCCGCCGCCTTTGGGCACAAAGTACAGGAGGAAGGCTTATGAAACACCATCGCTTCTGGGCGTGGGCTACGCTGTTTTGCATGGTTATGACAATTCTGACCGGTTACAAAGAACGTTGAGCCGATGGGCTTTTGCCTGAGTCTCCGTAATATTTAGAGGGAGGCTTTTTTATGAACGTCTATTCGAAACTGGCGCTGTTTGCAGGCGGTGCGCTGTTTGGTTCTGCCGGTATCAAGCTGCTGAGCAGCAAGGACGCCAAGAACGTTTACACCCACACCACTGCGGCTGTGCTGCGCATGAAGGAGTGCGTGATGGACACCGTTTCCACGGTTCAGGAGAACGCTGCCGATATTCTGGCCTCTGCCAAAGACATCAACGAGCAGCGCGCGGCCAAGGAAGAAGCGGCTGCCTGCGGCGAAGAGAAAACTGCTGCCGGGGAAGAAACTCAGGAGCAGGTGTAACAAAAAGCAGGGGAGGGACCGCACAAGCGGCCCTTCTTTTTTGGAGGGCCTATGAAATTTTCAATCAAACATGAAAGCCGAGGCCGCATCCGGGTGCAGCTGGCCCAGCGCCGTATGACGCTGGATCAGGCCGACTTGGTGGGAACCTGGCTGCAGGGGCTGGATGCAGTGGACCAGGCCGCGGTGCATGAGCGCACCTGCTGCGCGATCATCTATTATAAAGAGGGCGGCCGCGCCGCCGTGCTGAAGGCACTGCACGGCTTCTCGTATCAAAGTGAGGAGGCCGCAAAGCTGGTGGTGCCCCACACCAGCCGTGCCACCAACCTGGAGTATCAGGAAAAACTGGTGGGCATGGTCTGCGGCAAGGCAGTGCGGGATATGTTCTTCCCGGCGCCACTGCGCATGGTGTGGACGCTGTGCCGCTCGCTGCCCTATCTGGGCCGGGCGGTGCGCTGCCTGTGGCGGCGGCAGCTGCATGTGGAGCTGCTGGATGGCCTGTCCGTGGGCATTTCCATGGCACGGGGCGATTTCGGCACCGCCGGTTCGGTGATGTTCCTGCTGGGGCTGGGCGAACTGCTGGAAGAGTGGACCCATAAAAAGTCGGTGGAAGATCTGGCCCGCAGTATGTCCCTGAACATTGACCGGGTCTGGGTCAAGACGGACGACGGCGAAGTGCAGCTGCCCCTGAGCAAGGTGCGCACCGGCGACCGCATTGCCGTGCATATGGGCGGCATGATCCCGCTGGACAGCGTGATCGACGAGGGCGAGGTCATGGTCAACCAGGCGTCCCTCACCGGCGAATCCATCCCGGTGGCCCGCCGGCCCGGTTCCACTGTGTATGCAGGCACGGTGGTGGAAGAGGGCGAGTGCGTTCTCCGTGTGGAGAAACAGTGCGGCGGAAGCCGGTACGACAAGATCGTTTCCATGATCGAGCAGTCGGAGAAACTCAAGTCCTCGGCGGAGGACCAGGCCTCTCATCTGGCGGATAAGCTGGTGCCTTATACCCTGGCAGGCAGCGCCATTGCCTATCTGCTCACCCGCAACGTGACCCGTGCCCTCTCGGTGCTGATGGTGGACTTCTCCTGTGCGCTGAAGCTTTCGATGCCGCTGGCGGTTCTTTCCGCCATGCGGGAGGCCAGCATCCATCATGCAACGGTCAAGGGCGGAAAGTTCCTGGAGGCCATCGCCAAGGCCGATACCATCGTATTCGATAAGACCGGCACTCTGACCTATGCCTGCCCGGTGGTGGCCCAGGTGGTTACCTTCGGCGGCCGGGAGGAGAGCGAAATGCTGCGCCTGGCTGCCTGCCTGGAGGAGCACTTCCCGCACTCCATGGCGAATGCCGTGGTGCGCGCAGCCCAGCAGCGCGGCCTGACGCACGAAGAGATGCACTCGCAGGTGCAGTATCTGGTGGCCCATGGCATCGCCAGCACGGTAAAGGGCGAGAAGGTCATCATCGGCAGCTACCATTTTGTGTTCGAGGACGAGCAGTCCACGGTTCCCGCCGGGGAGCAGGCGAAGTTTGACGCGCTGCCGCCGGAGTATTCCCATCTGTATCTGGCCGTGGGCGGCGAGCTGACGGCGGTCATCTGCATTTCGGACCCGCTGCGCAGTGAGGCCCATGAGGTGATCCAAGCGCCTGCGTGAACTGGGCGTGCGCAAAACCGTGATGCTGACCGGCGACAGCGAGCGCACCGCGGCCGCCATTGCGGCCCAGGTGGGTGTGGACGAGTACCACGCCGAGGTGCTGCCGGAGGATAAAGCTCACTTTGTAGAAGAAGAACGTGCGGCCGGGCACACCGTCATTATGCTGGGCGACGGCATCAACGATTCTCCGGCCCTGTCGGCAGCCAACGTGGGCATCGCCATCAGTGACGGTGCGGCCATTGCCCGGGAAATTGCGGACGTGACCATTGCGGCCGAAAACACCTGTTTGAACTGGTGACGCTGCGGCAGCTGTCCAGCAGCCTGATGAACTGCATTCACTCGAACTATCGGTTCGTAATTGGCTTCAACGGCAGCCTGATCGTGCTGGGCGCAGCCGGAATCCTGCTTCCGGCTCAGTCGGCCATGCTGCACAACTTGTCCACGCTGGGCATCAGCCTGCGCAGCATGACCAACCTGTTGGACGACACGGCAACCGGGCTGCGCTGAGAGGCAGCCTGAGCCGAGAACATCCGGCATATGATAAAGCGATAAAAAGCAAAGCCCACTCCTGTTTGTACAGGAGCGGGCTTTTTGCGTGCAGCCGGGAAACCCAATGAGATTGACTGCCCGCCGCTCATAAAATATGGATGCAAAAAGAAACGCACATCTCTCACAAGGAAAGATGTGCGTTTTGGCAGGGGCAGAAGGATTCGAACCCTCGGCCCGCGGTTTTGGAGACCGCTGCTCTACCAGCTGAGCTATACCCCTATTTGAATGTTGCAATCACGTGACTGCTTGTATATAATAGCAAATTAGGGCGATAATGTCAAGCAAAAGCCGCAAAAACTTTTCCAAAAGTTTTTTGCAAAATATGCTTGACAGAATGCCCTTGAGAGTATATAATCAATACCGTTGCAGCGATGCAACACCGCATGTGGAGCCCGATCCGGGTCGCCATATGCTGTCATAGCTCAGTCGGTAGAGCACATCCTTGGTAAGGATGAGGTCGTGCGTTCGAATCGCATTGACAGCTCCACGCGTAAAGCCCCAGATGCACACGCCGTGCATCTGGGGCTTTTTCTGTGTCAGGCCGCGAAGGGCTGAATTTACAAGCGGCACGTTATCTGGTATAGTTAATCGTAATGTTATTCGTTGCAGATCTGTGCCATAAATCAGAAAGGAAATTGAAAGCAATGCGTCAGCGAATCAATTATGTAACACCGGAAGTGGCCGTGCGCGCCGTGCAGTCCGGTGATTGGGTGGATTACGGCTTCGGTGCGGGCTTCCCTGAGCTGCTGGACAAGGCTCTGGCCGCCCGCAAGGGTGACGTGAAGGACGTAAAGGTGCGCGGCGGCCTGGTGATCCGCCCCCGCATTGAGGTGGTGGAGAGTGACCCCGAGCAGGAGAGCTTTTCCTATTACAGCTGGCATATCGGCGATTACGAGCGCAAGCTCCAGACGCGCGGCCTGGTGAAGTTCATGCCCACCATTCTGCGCTCCCTGCCCTATCTATACCGGGATGGCCACATTCGCTGCGATGTGGCGTTTGTGCCCGTTTCCCGGCCGGATGAGAACGGCTACTGCGGCCTGGGCATTTCGAACTATGCCTGGCGCACCATTTTTGAGAGCGCCCGCACCGTGATCTTCGAGATCAACGAGCGCTATCCCCGTCTGCAGGGCGTAGAAGGCTCCCACCGAGTGCATCTGTCCGAGGCGGACTATGTGGTGGAAGGAGAGCACGAGCCGCTGCCCATCCGCACCTACCGCGCCCCCAGTGAGACCGACATTGCCATTGCCAAGCTGGTGGTGGAGCAAATTCCGGACGGCGCAGTACTGTCGCTGGGTGTGGGCGGCGTTCCCTACACGGTGGCCAAGATGCTGGCGGAGTCGGACCGGAAGGATCTGGGCTGTCACACCGGCACCATCAGCGATGCGTTCCTGGAGATGTACAAGGCCGGCAAGCTGACCAACGCCCGCAAGGAGCTGGACAACGGCCTTTCCGCCTGGAACCTGGCCATGGGCTCGCAGGAGCTGTACGATTGGCTGGATGCAGAGCCGCAGCTGTTCCACCCCGGCGACCTGGACTACATCCACTCGGTGGAGCGCATTTCCAAGCTGAGCAACGTCATCAGCATCAACGGCGGCGTGCAGCTGGATCTGATGGGTCAGGAAAACGCCGAGAGCGTCGGCACCCGCCAGCTTTCCGGCATCGGCGGCCAGATGGACTTCTTGGAGGGCGCGTTCCGCTCCAAGGGCGGCAAGGGCTTTATCTGCATCAACTCCTCCCGCGTGACGAAGGACGGGCAGCGCAAGTCTAATATTCTGGCAACGATTCCCGGCGGCAGCACCATTTCGGCCCCCCGCACGATGATTCAGTATGTGGCGACGGAATACGGCATTGCCTCGCTCTCCGGCAAGACTCTGAGGGAGCGTGCAGAAGCCATGGCGTCCATCGCACACCCGGATTTCCGGGAAGAGCTGCTGAAGTATGCCCGCGAGAATTTTAAGTAAGCATCGGCAACGCTCTTCCGGCCTGTGAACAACGGGCGTGGACGCTGTTTCAAATCCCCGGCAGAGTAATTTCTGCCGGGAATTTTTTTGGCACAAACGCAAAGAAATGCGCACCGCCCGGTCGGGACTGCGTGAAAAAAACAGGCCGACGGGCTGGAAAACAGGAAAAAATCGGCCGGTTTCAAAAAATCACAGCAAAAAACAGAACGCATAAATAGACGTGAGTACGATTTAAATTTGAATGAGGAACCGCCGCAGGGCACTTCATGCATCGTTCACAAAAAGTTTTTAATTTAGATACTTGATTTTTGCGGTGCAAGTGGTTAAAATAAACTTAGCACTTAAAGATACGGAGTGCTAAAACAACGAGAAGTTTACAATTAAGATTCAAATAGGAGGCTATCAACCATGAAAATCAGACCTTTGGCCGATCGCGTTGTAATCAAGACGGTGGAAGCGGAAGAGACCACGAAGAGCGGCATCATCCTGGCGGGCAGCGCCAAGGAGAAGCCCCAGGTGGCTGAAGTGCTGGCTGTGGGCCCCGGCGGCCTGGTGGACGGCAAAGAGGTGCAGATGATCGTCAAGGTTGGCGATAAGGTCCTCACCAGCAAGTATTCCGGCACGGAAGTGAAGGTGGACGGCGAGGAGTGCACCATCGTTCGTCAGAGCGACATCCTGGCCATCGTGGAGTAAGAGTCGCATTCAAAGCAAATGACAAGAACGCAGCGCCCCGCAGCGGGCCGCTGGATTGAATAAGGAGAGATTATTATGGCAAAGCAGATTCTGCATGGTGAAGAAGCCCGCAAGGCTTTGTGCAATGGCATTGATACCCTGGCGGATACCGTCAAGATCACCCTGGGCCCCAAGGGCCGAAATGTGGTGCTGGGCAAGAAGTTCGGCAGCCCCGTGATCACCAACGATGGTGTGACCATCGCCAAGGAAATTGAGATCAAGGACGCTTTCGAGAACATGGGCGCTCAGCTGGTGCGCGAGGTTGCCACCAAGACCAACGATGCTGCCGGTGACGGCACCACCACCGCAACCGTTCTGGCCCAGGCTCTGGTGACCGAGGGCATGAAGAACGTGGCCGCCGGTGCCAACCCCATGGACGTGAAGCGCGGCATGCAGAAGGCTGTGAAGACCGCGGTTGAGGCCATCAAGGCCCACAGCCAGGCTGTGAACGGCTCCAAGGACATTGCCCGGGTCGGTACGGTTTCTGCCGGTGACCCCGAGATCGGCAAGCTGATTGCCGAGGCCATGGAGAAGGTCAGCAAGGACGGCGTGATCACCATCGAGGAGAACAAGACCACCGCTGAGACCTACTCCGAGATCGTGGAAGGTATGCAGTTCGACCGCGGCTATATCACCCCCTATATGGCCACCGATACCGAGAAGATGGAGGCCGTCATCGACGACGCTCTGGTTTTGATCACCGATAAGAAGATCAGCGTCATCCAGGATCTGCTGCCTCTGCTGGAGCAGATCGTGCAGGCCGGCAAGAAGCTGGTCATCGTGGCGGAAGACGTGGAGGGCGAGGCCCTGTCCACCCTGATTGTGAACCGTCTGCGCGGCACCTTTACCTGCGTGGCCGTCAAGGCCCCCGGCTTCGGCGATCGCCGCAAGGAGATGCTGCAGGACATCGCCATTCTGACCGGCGGTCAGGTCATCAGCAGCGACCTGGGCTATGAGCTGAAGGACGCCACCTTGGCTATGCTGGGCAAGGCTCGTCAGGTGAAGGTCACCAAGGAGACCACCACCATCGTGGGCGGTGCCGGCGACAAGAAGGCCATTGCAGACCGCGTGGCTCAGATCCGCGCTCAGATCGAGACTGCGACCAGTGATTTTGACCGTGAGAAGCTGCAGGAGCGCCTGGCCAAGCTGGCCGGCGGTGTGGCCGTCATCAAGGTCGGTGCTGCCACCGAGGTTGAGATGAAGGATAAGAAGCTGCGCATCGAGGATGCTCTGAACGCCACCAAGGCCGCCGTTGAGGAAGGCATTGTGGCTGGCGGCGGCACTGCCCCCATCAACGCCATCCCCGCCGTGAAGGCTCTGTGCGACACCCTGGAGGGTGACGAGCGCACCGGCGCCCGCATTGTGCTGAAGGCTCTGGAAGCTCCTCTGCGCCAGATCGCCAAGAACGCCGGCCTGGAAGGCAGCGTTATCATTGACAAGATTCTGGCGGCCAACAAGCCCAACTTCGGCTTCGACGCTCAGAATGAGGAGTATGTGGAGAACATGATCGAGGCCGGCATCGTGGATCCCACCAAGGTTACCCGTTCCGCTCTGGAGAATGCTTCCAGCGTGGCCGCGATGGTTTTGACCACCGAAAGCCTGGTTGCCGATGAGCCCGAACCGGCCGCAGCTCCCGCTGCCGGCGGTATGGGCGGAGACATGGGCGGCATGTACTAAGCAATCCCCCAAAGCCGCGTGACCGCTTGATTTTTTAAGGGTGGAAAAGTGGTTTTACGCCACTTACGCCCCAAATTCGAGCGCATTATAGGGTAATAAAAATCGGCACCTGCCTCAAAAAGCAGGTGCCGATTTTATGTTATCCGGCAGCATGGTGATTGTAAGAAGTATGATCGAGTGAGACGAAAGTCATTCAAAAATCATTTGAAATCTCCATCCGAATCTGCTACAATAAACATACAGCGTGTGGCGTTTCTGCGTAAATCCGGTTGCAGAAACGCCGCACGCTTTTTTGTGAAAGCGGGTGAGAGAGCAGAACCATGAGCGAAAATTTCATATGCAAATCGTGTGGCAGAAATGCGTAAGTCCGGGTTTGGCGGCTTGCGCATTTTTGCTTTTTTAAGAAAGGTGAATGGAATGAATACCGGAAATCAGTTTTTGGGGACGGAGCGCATCGGAACGCTCATGCGGAAGTATGCCGTTCCCTGCATTATCTCATTGCTGGTGGGCGCACTTTACAACATCGTTGACCAGATCTTCATCGCCAACGCAAGCTACCTCGGCTCTTACGGCAACGCCGCCAATACAGTGGTGTTCCCACTGACGGTGGTGGCACTGGCCATCGCCGTTATGGTGGGGGACGGCTGCTGTGCCTTCGTCAGCATGGCGCTGGGCAGAAACGAGGTGGACAAGGCGAAACGCAGCGTGGGCAACGCGGTCGTGCTGATCGTTGCGGGCAGCCTTGTATTGACGGCGGTTTATCTCATCTTTGCCGACGGCATCATCGCCATGTTCGGCGGCACGGTGAATGAGGAGACCTTCCACCACTCGCAGGAGTACTTTTTCTATATCACGCTGGGCATCCCGTTTTATATGTTCGGGCAGGCCATGAACCCCATCATCCGTGCCGACGGCAATCCCAAGTTCGCCATGATCTCCACATTGGCGGGCGCGGTGCTCAACATCATTCTGGACCCCATCTTTATTTTTGCGTTCAAGTGGGGCATGATGGGCGCGGCGGTTGCAACGGTCATCGGCCAGATTGCGACGGCCATCCTCGCGGTGTGGTACCTGCTACATATGAAGATCATCAAGCCCGGTAAGGGAGACTTCATTTTGCAGGGAAATGTCTGCGGGCGGACGCTGATGCTGGGCATCACCAGCTTCCTCTCCCAGATCAGCTTGGTGGCGGCGATGGCGGCCATCAACAACATGCTCCGCAAATACGGCGCGCTGGACGCTGTATTCGGGCAGGAGCAGTACGCGCAGATCCCCATGGCGGTGGTGGGCATCGTGATGAAGTTCTTCCAGATCGTCATTTCCATCGTAGTGGGCATGGCGGCGGGCTGCATCCCCATCGTGGGCTACAACATGGGCGCAGAGAAAAAGCTCCGCGTGCGGGAGCTGTTCACCAAGCTGCTGGTGGCCGAGGCGCTGGTGGGCGCGGTGGCGCTTGTGCTGGCAGAGGGCTTTCCCCGTCAGCTCATCGCCATTTTCGGCGCGGCCAACGAGAGCAGCTACTACACCGAGTTCGCCATCAAAGCCTTTCGCACCTATCTCTGCATGATGATCCTCGCCTGTGTCAACAAGGCGTGCTTCATCTTCCTGCAGGCTGTGGGCAAGGCGCTGGCCTCCACGCTGCTGTCTATGTTCCGTGAGGTGGTGTTTGGCGTGGGCTTTGCTCTGCTGCTGCCAGTGTTCTTCGGCTTGGACGGCGTGCTGTATTCCATGCCGGTGTCGGATATTCTGACCTTTATTATCTCGGCCATCATCATCGTAAAAACCTATCGGGAATTGAATACAGAAGGAGTGCAGGAAGCATGAAAAACAGAGTCATTACCATCAGCCGCGAGTTTGGCAGCGGCGGACGCACCATCGGCAAAAAGGTAGCGGAAAAGCTGGGCATCCCCTGCTATGACGCGGAGATCATTCAGGAAATGGCGAAGGAGACCGGCTTCGCACCGGACTATGTGAAGGAGGCGGGAGAGTACGCTCCCGGCAGCTTCCTGTCCTCGGCCTTTTCCAACCGGATGTTCGGCCCCACCAACGAGGACATTCTCTGGGAGCACCAGTACAAGGTCATCGCGGACCTTGCTGCAAAAGGTCCCTGCGTCATCGTGGGCCGCTGTGCGGACTACATTTTGCAGGACAAGGCGGACTGCCTGAAGGTCTTTATCCATGCGGACATGGCGTTCCGTGCAAAGCGCATCGTGGAGGTCTACGGTGAGCGGGAGCAGTCCCCGGAGGAGCGTTTGCGGGATAAGGACAAGCGCCGCGCCGCCTACCACCGCTTCTACACCAGCATGAAGTGGGGCCACGCCCAGAACTATCACCTGACGCTGGACAGCGGCGTGGTGGGAATTGAACGGTGCGTGGCGATCATCGCAGAGCTGTACGGATAAAAACGTTTGTGGCCGGCTGCAATTCGCAGCCGGCCACAGGTTTTTATAGGGAAATGTTCAGGCAAAGTGCTCCTTGACCATCTGCAAAAAGCGGCGGGCGGCTTTGCTCAGGTAGGCATCCTTGCGGGTGACGGCCTCCAGGGCCCATTGCGGGTGCCCGGGCATACAGAACAGCTGAATGCCCTCCGGCTGCGGGCTGCACAGGTCGCCGGGAACCAGCGAAACGCACAGCCCGGCGGCGGTCAGGGCCAGGGCAGAGGCGGCTCCGGCGCTCTCCAGCAGAATCTGCGGGGTGTATCCGGCCTGTTGGAACAGACGATCCACATATTCACGCAGGCAGCTGCCGGGCTGAGGCAGGGCAAAAACGGCCCGCCTGAGAAGGCTGAGGTCCAGAATTGGGAAGCGCCCTTCCTCGGGGCGGGCAAAGGCACAGGCGGGGTGCCCGGCGGGCAACGCCAACAGCAGTTCTTCCTGTCGGATGGGCAGATAGTGGTCATCGGTGCGCTGGCTCGGGTCCAGGGTGACAAAGCCCAGGTCCAGCGTGCCCTGGGCAATGGCCTGCTGTTGGCTGCGGGTATCCAGTTCCTGAATGCGGAGAGTGATCTGGGGAGATTCGCGCCGGAAGGCCGGCCCAACGGCCGCCAGCAGCGCACCGCCCCGCTCCGGGTCAAGGCCAACGGACAGGCTGCCCCGGTCGGGGTCTGCGATGTCCTGCAGGCGGTGGTAGGCGATCTGTTTCATCTGAAGCATCTCACGGGCGGTGTCCAGATAAACTTCCCCGGCCAGGGTGGGCTGCCAGCCGCTGCGGGCACGAAAAAACAGGGGCAGACCCAGCTCTCGCTCCAGCCGAAGAAGCTGCTGATTCAGTGCGGAAGAGGTAATGCCCAGCCGCTCGGCTGCACGGGTCAGGCTGTGTTCATCCGCGATTTTTACAATATATTCCAGTTCTTTCAGGTTCATATGAATTCCTCATTGCCTCGAACGTTGTCAACCACTCACATTATAGGAGCGTTCTTGGAGATTGGCAATGTTTTACACGAAAAAAGAAAGAAAAACTTTATAAAACTACACAATGCAAGAAGAAAAAGAACTTAAAATGTTGGAAACGATACTTTTTTCACAAGAGCGCCCGTGTGTGAAACCGTGCGCCCCGCGGCGCGGGTTTATTCAAACAGGTCCTTTTTGACGGGTTCTTCCTGCTTGCGGTAGGCTTGAAAGTTCCCGGCCCGGTCACACATGGCCAGGAATACCTCGCTGATCTGCCCGATGCCGCACCGGCTCAGCTGCTGGCGCAGCCAGCGTTCTTCCCGCCCGGCCGCGGCCAGATTTTTTGTGAGAATCTTCCCGTCCAGAATCAGATCCGCCCAAAGGCTGGCGGGCGGCGGGGTCAGGCCCAGATCCTGCGGGGTGGCAGGACGCTGCTCGGCTTTGGGAAGAAAACTCAACTGGCCGTTGGTCTCCAGCACAACGGCGGCCAGTTGGCTCAGGTCGTGGTAACCGACCACCCGGCACTGGGTCAAAAATTCGTTTACGTCCAGCTTGGCACGCAGAAGGTTGGCCTTGTAAAGGTTCCCGTTCTCAAACAGAAGAAGCGGCGTGCCGTTTAAGAGCTTGCGCAGCCCCAGCGATTTGCAGGTGAGATAACCGATGAGTGCAATGGCTGCGCCATACACCGCCATGGCGGTCAGCGTGCGCTGCCAGTTTTCCAGGTCGGTGGCCAGCTCGGCTGCGATGGAGCCGATGGTGATGCTGTTGATGTAATCAAACAGACTCATCTGGCTGATCTGCCGCTGGCCGTTCAGCCGGCAGAGAAGAAACAGCACCGCAAGCGAGAGCAGGCTGGTGCCGATCACCTTGAAAATATCGGGCATAGAGGGGCCTCCTTACAAAAGGGGTCAAAGCAGCGGTTACGCAGCCGCCGCCCGGTGCAGCAAAAAAAGATTCCTGCTTAGTATGGCCGAGAATAGGCCAGCTGATACGGAGTACTTCTTGTAAAAGCACAGTAGGTTTCGTATAATAAATTGGTAAGAGAAACAAGAATTGCTTTTTAAGATAAAGAATGCGTTGGAATGAGAAAACTCCGCGGGAGATGGCAGAGGGGGAAGTTGGCGTGGAAGAACTGAGTGCAAACGGTGTGCTGCGGCAGATCACACCCTGCGATATTGAACGGCCTTATATTTTTATCAGTTACAGCAGCGCGGACAGCGATCTGGTCTGGCGGGACGTGCTGGAATTCCAGAAGCGCGGGTTCAACATCTGGCTGGACGAAAAGAATCTGGACAAAACCAAGAGCTCCTGGAAAAACGACGCCCTGGAAGCGGTGCAGGACATTGACTGCCGCATGGTGGTATTTTATGTGAGCGCATCGTCGCTGCGCAGCGAAAACTGCTATCAGGAGATGAGCCGTACCATGCAGCCCACGGCCGTGGCCCTGCACCGCGGCCCGGTCAAGTTTATCGCAGTGGAAGTGGAGCAGATCGGGGACATCCGCAAGTTTTCCGAGCGGGTGTTTGAGGACATTCAGGAGAGCGGGCAGGACAAGAGCACCCGCCAAGCCCAAGCCATGGCGCTGGACGGCTTTATGACCCAGTTCTTCAACAGCAACAACGAGAAGGTGCGCATTCACCCCAAGAACGAACTGGACCGGAAGCTGGACTACTACGAGGAGATCGTTGCGGCCTTCCCGGATAAAACGCGGGTGGGGTTCTGCCCCGGATATGAACCCAAAATGCCGGTATGCCCGCAGCAGGAAGAGAGCCATCCCAACGAAACGCCCCAGCCGCAGGCCCAGGCCACGGCCAAGGAGCGCCAGCAGGAGGGAGAGACGGCGACCCCGGCAGCGCGGCCGGAAGAAACCGCTTCGGCAGACCCGGCACAGGGGCGCGAAGAACTGCTGCAAAGCCTGATGAGCCTTTGGGAGGCCCGGCCGCAGGAGACGCAGGAAGCATTGGAAGAATTGCCGCCGGAGCAGCCGGAAGAGCCGGAACAGAAGCCGGAGGAACCGGCCGCTGAGCCGGAGGAACCGGCAGTGCGGGAAGAAGAGCCGCCGCTTGCGGAAGAACCGCCGCAGAATGATCTGCTGGCGGCAATGATGGCCCAGCTGGGCGAAGTGAAACCGGGCGAAGAAAAGGTCGCCGCCCGGCGGGAGCCGGAAGAGACACCGGCGGAACCGGCTGCTTCGGTGCGCCCGGAAGAGACCGCACAGCGGGAGCTGATGGAGATGCTGCTGGCCCAGAAGCAGGAGGCACCCAAAAACGAGCCGGACAAAGCAGAGCCCTGCACCCCGCCGCAGGAAACGGTGGACGAAGATTGGTACACGCAGGCGCGGCCGCATAAAAAAGAGGAGCAGCCGGGCCGGACTTTCACGAAAAAAGACTGCGCCCGCATTCTTGCCCGGCAGAGCATTGTGCGGATGGGAAATGAATACACCGCCATTGACACGCCGCTGTTCGGCTCGGTGTTTGCGGGCAACCAGGAGGTTCGCTGCATTGTGCTGAGCAACCGGCTTTACCGGCTGCATTCCGGGCAGTTTGAGCGGTGCCGCAAATTGCGGGAGGTGGACCTGCCCGTCTACTTGGAAGAGCTGCCGGAGCGGGTGCTGATGGACTGCTCCTCGCTTCAGAAGCTGAGCGTGCCCGGCGGAGTGAAGCGCATTGGTGCCTCGGCGGCTGCGGGCTGCACCGAGCTGAAGCATCTGCGCCTGCCGCTGGAATTGGAGGAACTGGGCGAGGCTGTGTTCAGCGGCTGCGAAGCGCTGGAAGAACTTCACCTGCCGCCTCGTCTGCGGCGAATGGGCGCGAGCTGCTTCCATGGGTGCAGGGCGCTGGAAGAGGTTGCGATCCCCGGCAGCCTGCGCGTTCTGCCGGAGCGTGCATTCCGGAACTGTACGGATCTGGAGAAGGTGGTGCTGCACGCCGGGGTGGAGCGCATCGGCGCGGAGGCCTTTGCCAGCGCGGAGAGCGATGCGCTGCTGCACGTCTGGATTCCGGAAACCGTGACCGACATTGCGCCAGGGGCGTTTGAGCGGCCCGGCGGCGCTGTGCTGCATGGGGCCGGCGGCAGTGCAGCCGCGGCCTACGCAAAAAAGAATCAGCTGCCGTTCCGCCCGGAATGACAGCAGCAAAGAAAAGGGAGACGCCTATGCGCCATGTGTTTCTTGTGAATCCGGTTTCCGGTAAGGCCGATGCCAGCCTGACGCTGGTGCCGCGCATTGTGGAAGCCTGTGCGGCGGCCGGGGTGGACTATGAGATCGCCCTCACCGAATACCCGGGCCACGGGGCCAGGCTGGCCCGCCAGTGGGCCGAAACCGGTGAGCCGGTGCGCCTGTATGCCTGCGGCGGCGATGGAACCTTCAACGAGGTGCTGCGCGGTGCAATGGGCTGGGCCAATGCGGCGGTGGGCTGTGTGCCCTGCGGCAGCGGCAACGACTTCATCCGCAATTACGGCACAGCAGAACAGTTTTTGAATCTGGATGCCCAGCTGAATGGCAGCGAACAGGCCATTGACCTGATGGAAACCAGCGCCGGGCTGTGCGCCTCCATCTGCGCGGCGGGGCTGGATGCCCAGGTGGCCTATGGCATACCAAAATTCCGGCGGCTGCCGTTTTGCGGGGGCAGCATGGCCTATAAACTGTCCATTGTGCAGAACGTCTGCGGCCCGCTGGGGCACCGGCTGGCCATTCAGATGGACGACGAGCAGCTGGAAGAGGATTGCCTGATGGTGGCCATCTGCAACGGCAGCTGCTATGGGGGCGGCTTCTGCGCTGCGCCGCAGGCCAGCCTGCAGGACGGCCTGCTGGATGTGATCGTGGTGCGCAAGGTGAGCCGCCTGCGCATTGCCAAGGTGATAAGCCGGTATAAAACGGGGGCGCACCTGAAAAACGGCCAGGTCGTGCCGGAGCTGGCGGACGTGATCCTGTACCGGCAGGCCCGCCAGGTGCGGCTGAATTGTCTGGATGGGCAGCCCATTGTGGCCACGGTGGACGGCGAATGCGCTCCGCGGCAGGAGCTGAATGCCCGGGTGCTGCCGCTGGCCGGGCGAATCCTGCTGCCCCGGGGCGCGGCGGCCCGGCAGCCGGCTGCCTCCACCGCAGCGGTGCAATAAAGCCATGAAAAAAGGCAGACAAACGATGCGCAAATGCGTGTGCCGTTTGTCTGCCTTTTTATGTTTATGCAAATTGTCAGTCGGCCTTGTCCTGAGGCGATTGGCGCTGGTTGCTGCGCTGCCACAGGGGCAGGGTGTGCTCCAGGTCCATGCCCAGGCGCTTGTCCAACTCGGAGGGGTGCAGCATCGAGATCACCAGGCTGAACACCACGCCCACGCCGGTGTCAATGATGCGGGCCAGCGTGTAGGACACATAGTTGGCGGTGGGCTGGGTGAACATGACCACGAAATACACCACGGTGCCCGGCTGAATGGCGTTGTTTGCGCCGAACACCAGATTGATGTAAATCACGCAGAACAGCCCAACGATGAGGTAGACGCTCTGGGGAATGCCCAGCGGCTGGTAATAATACAGCCAATAGAAGGGAATGACCATCAGGCCGCCCAGCAGCGTGCCCACAAAGCGGTTGAATCCGTTGCGGAACCCCTCCTGAAACTGATTGCCCATGCCATACACCGCGCCGATGCAGGCGAAGCACGGGTTGCGGCCGCCCAGCAGATACTGGTAAACCAAAGCCACAGCCAGGCAGGAAACCAACGTTTTTACGATGCGCAAGCCCACATGGGGCAGATGGAGGGAGTGGGATGTTTGCATGGGGTCCTCTTTTCTGATTCAAATCCGCAATTTTTTCAAGACAAATTTATTATATCACCAAGAACCTGCGAAAAAATATGAGCGTTTTATACAAACATCCTGCACGGCCTGGTTAAAAATGAGAAATTGTGAATAATTTTGAGCGCTTTAAAGCGGAGAAGGGAAGATTTGAGTAAAAAAAGGCAAAAAAGGGGAGAGTTGATGGCGGCGGGCGCAAAGCCTTCCCCGCGAGGGGAAGCCAAGGGGTGCGCCGGGGTCAAAGTAGACATCAGCAGGCAGAACGCCATCATTCCTGCCAAGGTTTTCTTAAAATTTCCCACAAGATTCTCTCCTTTCATTGGCCTTATACACACTATTTTCGCCATCTTTCGGAGAAAGGTAAGGCCCCCCACAGACGCAGATGCTACACCATCAGCTTCCTTTACAATAAAAAACAACAACACATTTCAATAATTTATATCAAGTAAAGCAAAGAGAAGCACGGATTTCAAGAGAGGAAGCCGTGCCGTTTCGGGCGCCGCGTTTGAATCGGCGGTTTGCAGAATTGAAAAAGCCCGCCGGGGCAGCGCTGGGCCGCCCGGCAGGCAAAACAAAACGAAGGTTACAGCTGCACCTTGGGGAAGGGCTTGACGCCCTTAACCGCGTCTGCGGGCTGAATGACGGCGTTGTCATTGTCCAGATTCAAAAGTTGGTAGCGGTCGTTGCCCATGCCCAGCTCCTTCATATAGCTCAGCTGGCGCAGGCCGTGCCGGGTTTCCATGCGCTCCACCAGGGCCTTGCGGTCGTCCGGCGAGAGGGCGTAAATCAGGTCCACCGAGGCCTGGTCAATGACCAGAATGTCGGTGGAGGCCAGAATGCCGATGTTTTTGTTGGAGCCGCCGAAGCCGCCCATGGTGTGCCCCTTGAAGTGGGTGAGCACCAGCATCGAGTCGTAGTTTGTGATGTTTTTGCCCATGGACATTTCGGTGAACCACTTGCCGCCCATACCGGGCTTTTTGACCGATTCACTCATAAGAAAGCGCTTCCTTGCTGTATCATAAACGCTTCAAACGCTTTGGTGCCGCTATGGGCCGCGCAGGCAGTGCAGGTCCGTAGAAACACGTTCCTTGCTGCCATTGTAAACCATAAAGCCGACTTCAGGTCAAGAGCCGCGCCTGAAAATTTTTGCCCGGGGCGAAACCGGTCAATCCGGCAGGCTCTCCGCGCACAGCACAAAGTGATTGCGGCGCACCTGAATCAGCCCCTCCCGCTGCATTTTGCTCAGTTCGTTGGAAAGCGCGCTTCGGTCCACATTCAGGTAGTCCGCCAGCTGCTGGCGGCCAAAGGGGATGGAGAAGCTGCGGCTTTGGGCGCGGATGGCCTGATCGGAGAGGTAGGAAAGCAGCCGCTCCCGGATGGTTTTTGCGCTGGTGTGGAAGATCTTCCGGGAGAGCGTCAGGTTCTTCTGGGCAAACAAGGCCAGAAGGTTTCGCAACAGGCGGCGCCGGTGCGGGCAGCCGCTCTCCTCAAATTCAAAAATGCGGGAGACCCGCAAAAACAGAACTTCACAGGGTTCGGCGGCCAACACGTTTACCATCAGCGGTTCGCCGGGGGTGCAGGCGTAGGTTTCGGCAAAAATCTGCCCGGGGCCAAGGCTGTCCATCACCGTGGCTCGGCCCCAGGCATCCTCGCTTTGAATCAGGACGCTGCCGTGCAGCACCAGGCCCAGGGCAGTGACGGTCTGGCCCGCCCCGTAAATCAGCGCGCCTTTGCCGTAGCAGCGCGTCTTAGCGACCAGGCAGCCCAGCATAGCCTCGATTTCATCCGAGTTTGCCCCGCGGAACAGGGCACTTTGAGAGAGCAGGGCGGTATCCATAAAAGTCTCCTCAGTTTGGTTGGGGTAAAAAGCGGTTTATAATATAATAATAGCATACCCCGACCGGAAGCGAGCCGTCAAGAACGGCCCCGTTTGGGTTGGGCCGACATTAACGCGCGCGAAGCGAAAATGTTGTAGAAACAGGGAAGCAGGGCGAAGAGAAACGAAGCCATTCGACCTGAAAGGAGAGAGACATGGCACTTTATGTGTTCGGGGACATTCACGGCCCGACTGAGATCGGGAAGCTCACGCCCCGGAAATTTCCGGCTGAGCCAACGCTCACGGAAGAGGACTATGTGGTGGTCTGCGGCGATTTTGGTTTTCCGTTTTTGCCGACGGATGTGCTGGACGAGGAGAAGATTCCCTTTGACCTGTCCTTTGCGCGCCGCCAGGCCGTGCAAAACCGCCGCGCCTATGCGAAATGGGTCGATTGGCTGGCGCAGAGGCCCTATCAGATCCTGTTTGTGGACGGCAACCATGACAACCACGCCTTCTGGAATGCACAGCCGGTGGAGGTGTGGAACGGGGGCATGATCAACCGCCTGCCGGACGCTCCAAACGTGATTCATCTGCGGCGGGGCGAATACTACACCATTGCGGGAAAGACCTTCTGGGCCATGGGCGGGGCCAGTTCCATCGACCGGGAATACCGGATCGAGGGGTATTCCTGGTGGCCGCAGGAGCTTTTGTCGCCCCAGGAGATGGAGCATGGGCTGCAAACGCTGGAGAACCACGGCAATCAGGTGGATTACATTCTCACCCACACGCTGCCCCGCGTTTTGATCCCCATCTATTTTGGGCGGTACAGCTTCCGGGAGAACGACCCGGTCAGCGGCTATCTGGATGAGGTGTACCGGCGGGTCAAGGGGATGAAGCAGTGGTACTGCGGCCATATGCACGCGGACATTGCCAAGGAAGGCTACCGCCTGACGGTGCTGTATGAGGACTGCGCCGAGATTTCCTGAAACGAAAACATCCGCTCTGTGCGGCGAAGAACTTCTTCGGGCACAGGGCGGATGTTGTTTTCACAAGTTTCAGCCGGGCGGCGGTCAGGCGCGCTCGCTGACCAGATGGAACCCGGCCTCGGTGAGCGCCTTGCGGATCTCTTCGATCTGGGTATGGTCACGGGTTTCCAAACCCAGCTTCAGGAAGCAGCTGGTGATGGTCATGGAGGTGTCAGCCCGGTCATGATGGACGCTGACCACGTTGGCGCCGCAGCGAGAGATAATCTCGGAGACACCCTGCAGCTGGCCGGGCTTGTCCTCCAGGGCGATCATCAGGTTGGTGTTGCGGCCGCTCATCACCAGGCCGCGGGTGATGACGCGGTTCAGGATGTTCACGTCGATGTTGCCGCCGGAAACCAGGCACACCGCGTTTTTACCCTGGATGGGCAGTTTGTCGAACATGGCGGCGGCCACGCTTACGGCACCGGCACCCTCGGCGATGAGCTTCTGCTTCTCGATCAGGGCCAAAATGGCGGCGGCGATCTCGTCCTCGCTCACAGTGACGATCTCGTCCACATACTGCTCCACCATGGCAAAGGTGGTGTCGCCGGGGCGCTTGACCGCAATGCCGTCGGCAAAGGTGGAAACAGCGGGCAGGGTCTCCTGCACATGGTCGTGCACGCTGTTGAACATACTGGGGGCACCGGCCGCCTGAACGCCGTACACCTTCACGTCCGGGCGCAGGCTCTTGATGGCAAAGGCCACGCCGCTGATGAGGCCGCCGCCGCCGATGGGCACGATCACGGCATCCACGTTTTCCAGCTGATCCAGGATTTCCAGGCCGATGGTGCCCTGGCCGGCAATCACCATGTCGTCGTCAAAGGGATGAATGAAGGTGGCGCCGGTTTCCTGCTGCAGTTCACAGGCCTTGGCGTAGGCGTCGTCGTAAGCGCCGGGCACCAGGCACACCTCCGCGCCCAGGCGCTTGGTGGCCTCTACCTTGCTGATGGGGGCGCCGTCCGGCATACAGACTACGCTCTTAATGCCGTTCTGGGTGGCAGACAGGGCCACGCCCTGTGCATGGTTGCCGGCGCTGCAGGCGATGATGCCGCGGGACTTTTCCTCTTCGGTCAGCTGGCTGATCTTGTAGTAAGCGCCGCGCACTTTGAAGCTGCCAGTCACCTGAAGGTTTTCGGTTTTCAGGTAGATGTTGCTGTCGGCAGACAGGTTGGGGGCGGCGATCAGGTCGGTTTTGCGGGCGACGTCTTTCAGAACAAAGGCGGCGTGATAGATTTTGTCCAAAGTGACCATGGTGAGCAGTTCTCCTTTTCCTCGTTTCAATGACCTGTTTGTGCGGGGGCATACAAAAAAGGCCCCCGTCTCTTACCATGCAAGAGACGGAGAGCCTTGAACATTTGTAATTCGGTCACTCCGCGGTACCACTCTTGATTGCTGCTGAACAAGGCAGCCACTCAGTGCGGACAGAAACATCCGCTGGCAGGGTAACGGCAGCCGGGCCGGCAATCCTTACTAAGCAAAAGCGGTTGGGGACGCTGCTTGCGGGGAGATTTGCTGCGGCACCCGGAACCGCCTTGCACCAGACGACGGCTCTCTGCATCCGGGCGGGGCCGCAGCCGGGCCCCGTTTCTAACGCATTTGAATCGAAAATATTGTAGCAGAAAAAATCCGCTTTTGTCAAGCACAGCTTTGAAGTGCGCGGAAATGTTTTTAGGAAAAATGCGGCAGCCCCAAAGCGCGGCCGATTTGGCTTGAAGTGGCCGCAAAAGGAGAGTATACTAAACGAAATATCCTCTTTTTCGCCGGATGCTCCGCCGCGGCAGGCGGTATGGGGCAGCGGCGAACCTGATAAGATTGGACGGAGACACAATGGAACAACATGAAATCGCCCTTCGCATGGAGGGGCTTGTGGTATTTCGCGGCCTGCTGAAGGACCCGGTGGTCGCGGCCTTTATGGAGATGCTGCGCGGCAGCGACGAGCGCCGCACCGAGCGGGTGAGCCGCTACGGGGCGTTCTGCACGGCCCTGTTTGCCCACACGGAAAACTGGAGCGACTATCTGCTGGAAGCCGTTCTGGAGGATGAAAACCTGTATGTGGTAAAAAGCTGCACGGCCGCTGGCGTAGGCCCGCAGCTCAAGCGCAGTTTGGAGCTGGAGCTGGAGTTTCTGGCGCAGGCGGCCCAGGTGACCAGCGAAGAGATGCTGGCCGGGCTGCCCGGCGCAGTTCAGTGCCTGCCCCAGTGGGAGACCGCAAATCTGGATTTTGCGGCGGCCTATCGCCAGCGCATGAACGACGTGAGCCATAAGGGCTACGGCATTTTTGCACGGTACCATGTGTTTACGCTGGAGGACGGCCACCTGACCCCCGTGAAATACCCCGACCCGCAGCGGCTGGACCAGCTGCCCGGCTACGAACGGGAGCGGGAAAAGGTCATCGCCAACACCAAGGCCCTGCTGGCCGGGCAGCCTGCGAACAATGTGCTGCTGTACGGTGACGCGGGCACCGGCAAATCCAGCTCCATCAAGGCCATTGCCAATGAATTTGCGGCCGAGGGCCTGCGTTTGGTGGAGATCAAGAAGAACCAGCTGTATCAGCTGCCCGAGCTGATGGACAGCCTGGCGGCGAACCCCCTGAAGTTCATTCTGTTCATTGATGACCTGTCCTTTACCGCAAATGACGACAATTTTGCGGCATTGAAGGCCATTCTGGAGGGCAGCGTGGGCGGCCGCAGCCAGAACCTGGTGGTGTACGCCACCTCCAACCGCCGCCATCTCATCAAAGAGACCATGAGCGACCGGGAAGGGGACGATATTCACCACGGCGACACCATGCAGGAGCTGATGAGCCTGTCGGCCCGGTTTGGCCTGACGGTCACGTACAGCCGGCCGGACAAGGAGCGCTTCGAGCAGATCGTGATGGATCTGGCGGCCCAGTACGGCCTGCAGATGCCGGCGGACCGGCTGATGATGAAGGCTGAGGCGTTCGCCATCCGCAGCGGCGGCCGCAGCCCCCGCGTTGCAAAGCAGTTTGTGGAGTTGTGCAAGGCCGGCGTGCAGATGTGATCGGCCCCGAAAAACGATGATAAAGCGGCGGTGTTTCTCGCTTTGTGGAGAAACGCCGCCGCTTTTTGCAATTTGGATGCAAGTTGGTGCTATAACGCTTATACAGAAAGAAATTTTGTAGAATAGAATGGCGAGGTGAATGAACCATGCAAACGGCACAGTGGCAGGCGGTTTATCTGCACGGCAAAGGCGGAAACGCCCGGGAGGCAGAGCATTACCGGGCCTTGCTTCCGGGTTGGCGCGTGACGGGGCTTGATTACCGGGCGCAGACCCCCTGGGAGGCCCGGGAGGAATTTCTGGCCTATTTCAAAGCCGCCCGGCGGGATGGAACAAAGGTGCTGGTGATTGCCAACAGCATCGGGGCGTTTTTCGCCATGCAGGCGTTGGATGAAACCCGGGTGGACCGGGCACTGTTCGTTTCTCCGGTGGTGGATATGGAGCGGCTGATCGAAACGATGATGGCCGGGGAAGGCATCACCGAACCGGAGCTGCGGCAGCGGGGCGAGATCAAGACGGAATTTGGCGAGACTCTGTCCTGGCGGTATCTGCAGGATGTACGGCAGCACCCGATCCGGTGGCGGGTGCCCACCGCGATTTTGTACGGCAGCGGCGACGCCCTCATGCCCCGCGAAACGGTGGAAGCCTTTGCCCGGCGCACCGGCGCGGCCCTAACCGTAATGGAGGGCGGCGAGCATTGGTTCCACACAAAAGCGCAGATGCAGTTTCTGGATGCATGGGTCCGGGCCAACACCGTGGATCTTGCAGAGGAACCGGACGAACGAAAGGAGACGGATTGAAATGAACACGATCCTGGAATTTGTACACGCAGCGCTTCCCTGGGCGATTCTGGGTGTGGCAGTGGCGGTGTTGTGATCGCCGCGGCGGGCAGCAGAAACAGGAGAAATCCCGGCAGGATTACAGCGGGGAGGGCATGTGCCTTGGAGTGGGGCTGGGAGTGGCGCTGGCCACCGCGTTGGATGGGACGGAACACCTGGGGCTTGGCCTTTCGTTGGGAATGCTGGCGGGCATGGCCATTGGTGCCTGTGTGGAAAAGCCGCATCCGTGAGCAAACATGGAATGCGCCGCTTGCCGGGCAAACCGGAACGAGTTGGCATAGAGAATACAAAAGGGGCGGTCCGCTTTGCGCAGGCCGCTCCTTTTGGCTATGCAGGATTGTGTGAGAATGAGAAGATCCTAGGGAGGTTACTGTGCCGCGGCATCCCGTTTGCGCAGGCGGCGGTATACCAACGAGTGGTAGGCTACAACGAACATCCAGCCAATGCCGGTGGCCAGCGCAACGGCGCGCAGGCCCATGCGGCCGGCCAGCAGGTACGAGAGAATGACCCGAACCGTGATGTGCAGGCAGGTGCCGATGACCGGAACCTGAACCATGCCGCGGCCGCGATAATAGCCCACGAAAACATTGCCGACAAAGCACAAAAAGTAGAACACTGAAATGAGCCGCAGGTAGCCGATGGCGCTGGCCACGGAAGCTTCCTGCCCGGAGCCGATGAGCAGGGTGCTGCAGGGGGCGGCCAGCAGCGCCATGATAACGGAGATGGTAACCACCAGCCCCATCATCAGGCAGAAACCGGTGCGAAAGCCCTTCTGAGTACGCTCCCGTTTGCCGGCGCCTTCGTTCTGAGCAACAAAAATGGAGAGCGCCGCAGAGCCGCTGTCGCCGAAGGAATTGGCGAAGCCCTCAATGCGGGTGGTGGCGGTGTAGGCCGCAATAACCTGGGTGCCCATGCTGTTCACCGCGCCCTGAACCAACAGCTTGCCGATGTACAGGCTGGATTGATGCAGGGCTGACACCAGCCCGTAGTTGGCCGATTGGGCCGCCAGCTGGTGGTCGTATTTCAGGTCGGCCGGGCCGCACATCAGATGGGGAAAGCGGGCTTTCCAATAGATCACGCAGAGAATGACCGAGAGAAGCTGGGCCAGCACGGTGGCTAGAGCGGCCCCTGCAACGCCCATGCCGAAGCGGACCACAAACAGCAGATCCAGCACCAGGTTGGCCGCCATGGCCACGGCCAGAGCCGCCAGCGCAGCGGCGGAATTGCCGGCCGAGCGCAGAGCAGCGGCGCACAGGTTGTAAAGATAGGTGGTCACAAGCCCCAGAAAGATGATGCGCAGGTAGCCGGCAACCAGCGTGTGCAGGTCGGCCGGGGTCTGGATCAGGCGAAGCAACGGCGACATGGCTGCAAAGCCGATCAGGCTGATGACGGCGGTGCTGCCCACCCCCAGGGCCGTGGCCAGCCAGACTTCCTGACGGAAGCCGGCAAAGTCATCCCGGCCGAAGAACCGGGCCAGAATGATGGAGATACCGGCACAGAAGCCGCTGAGCACAAACACGAACAGGTTCATCACCGTGCCCGCAATACCAATGGCGGCGAAGGAGTCCAGGCCCACGTACCGGCCGACGATGAAGCTGTCGATGGTGTTGTAAAACTGCTGAAGAATGTTGCCAATCAACAGCGGAAGGGCCAGCGTGACCAGCTGCCGCGCGATGGGGCCGGATGTGAGATTTTGCGTTTGAGTCATGGGGTTCGACGTCCTCTTCTGTGGAAATTTGCCATGCCACCCATGGAAAAAGTTTGGTGCGGAATGGCCACGAACCAAGGGTACCATAGAAGGATATATTTGTAAAATGCGAGTTTTCTTGATATTATATAAGTAAAACTTATAATTTAATGAGCGCAAAGCCGGACAATGCCGTGCAGACGCCGGGCTTTGACGTTGAATCGAAAAAATGAAAGGAGAGTCAGGAAATGACACAGGCGGAGCTGGAAGCCTTTTTGGCGGTGGTGCGCTGCGGCACCGTGTCCGGCGCGGCCCAGCAGCTGTACATCACGCAGCCGGCCCTCAGCCGGCGGCTGGGCGTGCTGGAAGAGGAATTGGGGTATCCGCTATTGCAGCGCGGCCGGGGCCGCCGCAGCGTGGAGCTGACCGCACAGGGACGGGCCTTTGTTTCGGTGGCGGAAAAGTGGCTGACCATCTGGCAGGAGGCCAAAGACCTGAAAAAACTCAATGGCACCGTTACACTGCGGCTGGAGTCCATTGTCAGCGTGAGCACCTACCTGCTTGGCCCGGTGCTGCGGCGCTTTTTGCAGCTTCGGCCGGATGCACGGGTGCGGTATCACACCTGCACCTCCCGCATTGGATACGACGATGTGGGGCTGGGTCTGGTGGATCTGGCCATCATCTCGGACCGGATGTACCATCCACGGGTAAAAAGCCTGCCGGTATTCCGGGAGCCGATGGTGCTGGTGATGAACGGCCCCGCCCCGGCGGGTGCCATGCTGCCGTCGGCGCTGGACCCGGTGCGGGAGGTGCGGATGCCCTGGTATCCGGAGTGCGACCAATGGCATGACTACTGGTTTGGGCCGGATGTGCAGGCCACGGTGCTGCTGGATCAGATGGCCTGGATGGAGGATCTGCTGCTGGACAAAGGGGCCTGGGCAGTGGTTCCGGCCTCCGTGGCGCGCCGCCTGCCGCAGGGGCAGGGCATTCAGCGCTGCAAGCTGGAGCAGGGCCCGCCGGACCGGATTATTTACGCATTGCTTGGGCAACCCCAAAAGCCCCTGATGGATGAATTTCTGGAGGCCATGCGGCAGGGCCTGGCCGGGCAGCCGGAGCTGGAAAGCTATTTGTAACAATCCCCAGAACAGAATCAGACCAAACGAAAACAGGGTGCCGGAATTGGATTCCAACACCCTGTTTGTGCGTTGTTTGTTTTTTTAGAAATGCATGGAATGGCCGGAAAGCAAGCCCGGCCGTTCGCTGCGATGCAGCACGGAAATCAATCGGCCGCTTCCTGATTGTCGTTGCTCAGGTTTTCGTCCACAGTGGGGGCCTCTTCAATTTCGGCGTTCATACTGCGTCCGTCCACGGTGCAGTAATCGTACATTCCGTAATCGGAGAAGCCGATGTAGGTTTTACCGCAGTTGATCTCCACGTCGATCTCGTTGCCCTGATTGTCCACAATGCGCAGGGGATCGGTGGGCAGGCCCTTCAGCCAGCGGATGGGTTCCATTTTGCCGCCGCAGAAGTAGTAGCCAACGCCGCCCCAGCTGTATTCCACATGGGTGAGCATACCGGCATCGTAGCCCAGCTGGCTGTACGGCTTGATGTCTGCAAACAGCAGCAGAACGTTGGTAAAGCCCAGCTGCTTACCGGTATTTCCGTCGATGTGGGGGCCGCCCTTGGTGTTGGTTTTCAGATAGGTGCCGCTGGCGGCATCGTAGCTGAAGCCGGAATAATAGCTGCTGGAATACTGGAAGTGCATCTCGTTGGCGGTGTTCCCGGTCAGCTCCCGGGCGGGTTCATCGTACCGCACAAAGTTGAAGATGGGGGAAGGCTCGAAGTTGTCGTCTGCGCCCTTGGCCACCGCATTGGCCACCAGCTCGCCGCTGGTGTACGCGCACATCTCCTGGCTGCGGCTGGCCATGCGCTGCTGATCCCACTTCACAACCGTGCCGAAGGGACCTGCGTTGTACAGGTCGGTGGCGGTGTAGTCGTAGGTGCTGTAATCGTTGGGGTTATAGCTGTACAGGCCGTATTTGGCCACAGGCTCCCGCATCAGGCGGGCGGCAAAAATGCTGGCACCCTCATGCACATACAGGGCCTGATAGGGCATCATCAGCTGCACGTGCTGGTCACGGGCGGAGCGCACGGGGCCAACCGTGGGCATCTTGGTGTAATCGGAAAACACCGCCATCAAGCGGGTAATGCCGCCCTCGGTGACGATCTCATACAGCAGGTCGGCGTCGCCAATGCCCCACTGAGGGAAGGCATCGTTGCCGGAACTGGACTTGATGTTGTTCACCATTACCGCAACCGGGCGCTTGCCGTTGGAATAGTCGGCCGCCTTTTCCAGGCCGGTGAGCGGGTTGGGGTTCAGGGGAACCGGGGTCGGCTCCGGAGTCGCCGTCGGTTCCGGAGTGGCGGTGGGGGCTGCTTTCGAGGAGGCGGAAGAGCCGCAGGCAGTGAACAAGCCCGTTGCCAGGGCCAGCACCAGCAGCAAAGAAACTACACGCCGCAAGAAAATACCTTCTTTCAAAATGTGGTTTTGGAGCGATTGATGCGTGCAGGAAAATCTGCGCCGCCTTACGAAAAATATTGTAGCATAAAAAGCAGGTACGGAAAAGATGAAAATGACAAAAAAGTTTCAAATTCTGGCGTAAATTGTGAAAACAATCGAAAATCGTCGGAAAATGGAAGATAATACAGATTTCTTAAGAATTGCTGCATATGCCGTGCAAGGAGATTGACAAAACTCACCGGTGCATTGACGATGCAGGCAAGTGAAAACAAAGCTGAATGCGGTTAGGCATACGAATGCGTATCAATAACGAAAGAGCCAGAGGACAAAATCCAAAGGCTCTCATTTTGTCATTTTGCCGGAATTGCTCTGCCTTACAGTGAAAAAGGCAAGCCGAACCGAACGCAAAAAATGCGGCCCTGCGAAGCACAAGAAGCCTGCCAAGAACCGTGATACGCCGTCCGCCGCTTCCGTGCGTTCGTGAGGAAAAAGCGAGCGGATGAAAACAAAAACTCCCTGCACTGCCCAAAAAGGCAGCACAGGGAGTTTGCTCAATTGTTACAGCATGGCCGCAGCCGCTTCAGGCACCGCCCAAGAGCGGGGCGCCAAAGACAAACCGCTTACTGCACCACAGCACCCAGGTTGGCGCTGGTGACCATGCGGGCGTAGCGAGCCAGCCAGCCGGTCTTGATGTTGGGCTCAGGCTGCACATAGGCAGCCTTGCGGGCGGCCAGAACTTCCTCGCTCACATCCAGATGGATGCTGGCGTTGGGGATGTCGATCTGGATGGTGTCGCCCTCTTCAATCAGGCCGATGGGGCCGCCGGAAGCAGCCTCAGGGCTGACATGGCCGATGGCTGCACCGCGGGAAGCGCCGGAGAAGCGGCCGTCCGTGATGAGGGCCACGGTGGTGTCCAGCTTCATGCCGGCCAGAGCGCTGGTGGGATTCAGCATCTCCCGCATACCGGGGCCGCCCTTGGGGCCTTCGTAGCGAATGACCACCACGTCGCCGGGATGAATGCGGCCGTTATAAATGGCGTCGATGGCTTCATCCTCGCTGTTGAACACGCGGGCGGGGCCGCTGTGAACCTGCATTTCGGGTGCCACAGCACTGCGCTTGACCACGCAGCCGTCGGGCGCAATGTTGCCCCACAGGATCTGCAGGCCGCCGGTCTGGCTGAAGGGATTGTCGATGGGCCGGATGGCGTTGTGGTTCAGGTTGACCGCACCGGCGATGTTCTCACCCACGGTCTTACCGGTCACGGTGGGCAGGCTCAGATCCAGCAGGCCCTTCTTGGCCAGCTCGGCCTGCACGGCGGGAATGCCGCCGGCAGCGTCCAGCTCGGGCATATGGGTGGGGCCCGCGGGGGCCAGGTGGCACAGGTTGGGGGTCTTGGCGCTGATCTCATTAAAGACCTTCAGATCCAGATCCACACCGGCCTCATGGGCAATGGCCAGCAGGTGCAGCACGGTATTGGTGCTGCAGCCCAGGGCCATGTCGCAGGTCAGAGCATTGCGGATGCTCTTCTCGTTGATGATGTCGCGGGCGGTGATGCCCTTCTTTACCATCTCCATCACAGCCATGCCGGCGTGCTTGCCCAGCTGCAGGCGGCGGGAATGCACGGCGGGGATGGTGCCGTTGCCGGGCAGGGCGATGCCGATGGCCTCGCACAGGCAGTTCATGCTGTTGGCGGTGTACATGCCGCTGCAACTGCCGCAGCTGGGGCAGCAGCCATGGGTGCACTCATCCAGCTTGGCATCGTCGATCAGGCCGGCCTTGTAAGCGCCGACAGCCTCAAACATCTTGGACAGGCTGACCTCCTGGCCGTCGTAGCTGCCGGCCAGCATGGGGCCGCCGCTGCAAACCACGGCGGGCACGTTCATGCGGCAGGCCGCCATGACCATGCCGGGCACGATCTTGTCGCAGTTGGGCACCAGAACCAGGCCGTCCAGCTGATGGGCCATGAACATGGTCTCCACGCTGTCGCAGATCAGCTCACGGCTGGCCAGAGAATACTTCATGCCGATGTGGCCCATGGCAATGCCGTCGCACACGCCGATGGCGGGAATCAGGATGGGGGTGCCGCCCGCCATGCGGATGCCGGCCTTGACGGCCTCGGCCAGCTTATCCAGATTCATATGGCCGGGCACAATCTCGCTGAAGGCGCTGACCACGCCGATCAGGGGGCGCTCCAGTTCTTCATCGGTGTAGCCCAGAGCGTAGAACAGGCTCCGGTTGGGGGCGCGCTCAGGGCCCTTGGTAACATTATCGCTGCGCATCGTTGTCTCCTAACTTTGCAAAAAAACGAAATACGGTCGAAATAAAAGCGAAAACGGGCCGGGCTGACAAGCAGCTACGGGAAAAAACCCATGCCGCCAGGCCATGCCCGGCCCGCTGCTTTTCGCTTCTGAAAAAAGGGGAGCGCAGAGCTTACTTCTTCAGCCAGCTCATCATCTCACGCAGCTCGGCACCGACTTTCTCCACGGGATGCTCGGTCTGGATGCGGCGTTGAGCCAGGAAGTGAGCCTTGCGGCCGCTGCTCATCTCGGTCATGAACTCGCTGGCGAAGGTGCCGTCCTGGATCTCGGTCAGAACCTTGCGCATCTCCTTGCGGGTCTCCTCGGTGATCAGGCGCTTGCCGGTGCGGTAGTCGCCGTACTCAGCGGTGTTGGAGATGGAGTAACGCATCTTGCCGAAGCCGCCCTGGTTGATCAGGTCAACGATCAGCTTCATCTCATGGATGCACTCGAAGTAAGCCATCTCGGGCTCGTAGCCGGCGGCAACCAGGGTGTCGAAACCGGCGTGCATCAGCTCGCACACGCCGCCGCACAGAACGGCCTGCTCACCGAACAGGTCGGTCTCGGTCTCCTCACGGAAGCTGGTCTCCAGGATGCCTGCACGGCCGGCGCCGATGCCGGAAGCGTAGGCCAGAGCGGTCTCCTTGGCCTTACCGGTGTAATCCTGCTGCACGGCGATCAGGCTGGGCACGCCCTTGCCCTCCAGGTACTGGCTGCGAACGGTGTGGCCGGGGCCCTTGGGGGCGATCATGATGACGTCGATGTTGGGCTGAGGCTTGATGAACTGGAAGTGGATGTTGAAGCCGTGGGCGAAGCACAGGGTGTCGCCTTCCTTCATGTAGGGAGCCACCTGCTTGTTGTAGATGTCGGCAGCCAGCTCATCAGGCACCAGCATCATGACCACATCACCAGCCTGAGCGGCCTCTTCGATGGTGGCAACGGAGAAGTTCTCGTTGGTCTCGGCGAACTTCTCAGCCTTCTCCCAGTGGGCGCTGCCCTTGCGCAGGCCGACAACGACCTTCACACCGCTCTCGGCCAGGTTCATGGAATGAGCATGGCCCTGGCTGCCGAAGCCGATGACGGCGACGGTCTTTCCGTCCAGCACGCCCAGGTTGCAATCGGTGTCGTAATACTTCTTGATCATGGTTCTTACACTCCTTGTTTTCTTTGTCAAGTTAAGTGGTGGCGTATTTACGAAGATGGGAAAGCGCTGCGATGCGCCCTCTCGAATTTATTTTCTCCTGCCATGCCGGAAAGAGGGCTCCGGATGCAGGTGAAAAGCAAAGGCTTACTGCTGCTGCACGTGGCCGTGAGCGCCGCCCCGCTCCAGGGCGGTGATGCCGGTGCGGCACATCTCCAGGATCTTGTATCCGGCCAGCATCTTCAGGAACGCGTCGATCTTCTCCGGCTCGCCGGTCAGCTCAAACACCATGCTGTCGGGGGAGAGGTCGATGATCTTGGCCTTGTAGATGGAGCAGATCTCCTTCAGCTCGGTCCGGTTGGTCACATCGGCCTGCACCTTGATCAGCAGCAGCTCACGCAGCAAGCTGTGGCTGATGTCCAACGCGAACACCTGCTGGGTCTCCTGCAGGTTGGCGCTCTGCAGAATGATCTGCTGCAATTCGGTCTCATCGTCCACATGCACCACAATGGTAATGCGGCTGATGGCGGGATTGTTGGTGGCGGACACGGTCAGGCTGTCGATGTTGTAGCCGCGGCGGCCAAACAGGCTGGAAACCCGTGTCAGAACGCCTGCGTGGTTGTCCACCAGCAGGCTGATCACATGGCGATTCATGGGTGGTTGCCTCCTTAAAAACTGGGAAACGCTTTGGGCAAAAGCCGTCAGCTCATCATCATATCTTCAATGGTGCCGCCGGCGGGGATCATGGGCAGAACCTTCTCGTCCTTGTTGATGACGCACTCGATCCAGGCGGGCTTGTGGCTGGCCAACGCTTCGGCAAAGGCTGCCTTGAACTGCTCCAGATTTTCGCAGTGATAGCCCTTCAGGCCAAAGCCCTCGGCGACCTTCACATAGTTGGTCTGGCGATGGGGGTCGGTGCTGGAGTAGCGCTTGCCATAGAAGGCGGTCTGCCACTGGCGGACCATGCCCAGCACCTGGTTGTTGAAGATGACCGTGACCACCGGCAGGTTGTAGCTGACCGCCGTGCAGGCCTCGTTCATGTTCATGTGGAAGGAGCCGTCGCCGGTCATCATGACCACGGGCGTCTCACGGCCCAGGGCCGCCTGCGCACCCAGCGCGGCACCGTAGCCGAAGCCCATGGTGCCCAGGCCGCCGCTGGTGAGAAAACCGCGCTCCTTCACGTGCTTGATGTACTGGGCGGCCCACATCTGGTGCTGGCCCACGTCGGTGACGTAAACCGCGTCCGGCCCGGCCAGCTCGCAGCAGGTGCCGATGATCTGGTGGGGCATCATCCGGTCATCGTGATCCTGCGGATGGAAATCGTTGGCCTGCCACTCGTGAATCTGTGCCCACCATTCTTCGTGACGGGCGGGCTGAATGTAGGGGAGCATGGCGGAGAGGATCACCGCCGCGTCCCCCACCACGCTGTGCCCAACGGGAACGTTCTTGCTCACCTCGGCGGGGTCGATGTCGATCTGCACGATGGTGGCATTGTGGGCAAAGCTCTTGGTGTTCAGGGCAACACGGTCCGAGAAGCGGGTGCCGATGGCTACCACCACGTCGGCTTCGTCCACCGCCTTGTTGCTGGTAAAGTTGCCGTGCATGCCCAGAATGCCCAGGTTCATGGGGTCGCCATAGCTCAGCACGCCGGCAGCCATCAGAGTATGGGTAGCGGGAATATCTGCCTTGTGGATCAGCTCCTGCAGGTAGGTGCGGCCGCCGTTGGTGTGGGTGCCGCCGCCGAAGTAGATGATGGGACGTTTGGCCCGGTTGATGATCTCAGCGGCCTGGCGCACGGCGATGGGGTCGTACTCGGTGCTGGGAGGCGCGGGCCGGAAAGCCGGGGCGGGGGTGTATTCAGCGCGGGCGCTGGTCACGTCCTTGGGAATGTCCACCAGAACGGGGCCCTTGCGGCCGGTCTGGGCAATGCGGAAGGCTTCCCGCATGGTGTCGGCCAGCTCTTCCACGTGGCGCACCACAAAGTTGTGCTTGGTGATGGGCATGGTGATGCCGGTGATGTACACTTCCTGGAAGCTGTCTTTGCCGATCAAATTGGTGCCCACGTTGCCGGTGAAGGCAACCATAGGGACGCTGTCCATATACGCGGTGGCGATGCCGGTGACCAGGTTGGTGGCACCCGGGCCGCTGGTGGCCAGCACCACGCCGGTGCGGCCGGTGGCGCGGGCGTAGCCGTCCGCCGCGTGGGCGGCGCCCTGCTCGTGGGCGGTCATAATGTGGGTGATCTGATCCTGTGCCTTGTACAGTTCATCGTACAGATTCAGGACCGAACCGCCGGGATAGCCGAACATGGTGTCTACACCCTGTTCGATCAAAACTCTTACAAAAATCTGTGCGCCTGTCAGCATCATGGGGAACTCCTCCTGGAACGTGTGAAACTTTGCTGGACTAAGAAAACAAAAAGCGCCTCTGCCTCCTGTTAAAGAGACAAAGACGCTCAGAACGTTCTCTGCGGTACCACTCTTCTTTGCCATAGCATGTGCTATGGCCGCTCAACGGCTTCCGGTTGAAAGCCATGCACAGTAACGGGTGCGCCCGTCCGAGCCTACTGAGCGGGCATATCCTGCTTGAAAAGCGCAATTGCTTTTCTCAAGGCCCGCCTTTGGGTCGGCTGCTCCGGGATGACTTCCTGCTTCCGCTGCACCTGCTACCTTTCACCATCCGGCAGTTCTCTCAAGGCCACACGGAAGGGTACTTGTTCCCTTCACTGCATTTGAGTTTTGTGTAATTGCTTTTTATTATATCGCGCGCTCTTTGGCACGTCAACGGGCGAAAGAGAAAAAAGGCTGCGCTTTTTCCGTAAAAAATCTACAAATATTACAATTTCTCGAAAGGCTCGGCTTCATCCCGGGGCAGCTGGCGGAAAAAGCGCAGCAGCAGAGGAACCGAGACCACAAACGAGAGAATGTCCGCCAGGGGCTGGGTGATCTGTACGCCGGTCAGCCCGATGACCCGCGGCAGTACCAGAATGGCCGGGATGAAAAACAGGCCCTGGCGGGTACAGGAGAGGAAGGTGGCCGGCTTGCTTTTGCCGATGCTCTGAAACAGCATATTGCTGCAGACGTTCAGGGGCTGCAGGGCCAGCGCCACGCACTGGCAGCGCAGGGCAAACCCGCCGATGAGCACCACCTGGGGGTCATCCCGGAAAAGCTGCACCAGCTGAGGTGCAAACGCAAAGCCCAGCAGGGCCAGAACGCTCATGGAAATCTCGCCCAGAAGGAAGGTGAAACGGAATGCCTGCTTGACCCGGGAATATTTGCCCGCACCGTAGTTGAAGCCGGCCACCGGCTGGAAGCCCTGCCCAATGCCCAGCATCACGCTGAGCACGAACATACAGATGCGGGAGACGATGCTCATGGCGGCCACCGCTGCGTCGCCATAGACGGCGGCATTCTGGTTCAGCAGCATACTGGCCAGGCTTGCCAGACCCTGACGGGACAGGCTGGGCAGCCCCTGCTTGAGAATTTCCAGCAGCTCCCGCACATTCCGGGTGTAATAACGCAGCGAAAGGCGGCACTGGGTTTTGCGCAAAAGAAAAATGGAGAGCAGGATGCTCCAGCTGATCAGCTGGCTCAGGCCAGTGGCGATGGCGGCCCCGGCAATGCCCAGATGAAGCCCGAAGATGAGCAGCGGGTCCAGCACCATATTCAGAATGCCACCGGTGGTCAGGCCAATCATAGCCAGCGAGGCCTTGCCCTCAAACCGGAGAATGTTGTTCATGGTGAAGCTGCTGGCCATAAAAGGGGCGGCCAGCAGAATGTAGCGGCCGTAATCGCGGGCGTAGGGCAGAATGGTCTGGGTGGCGCCCAGTAGGCGCATTATGGGGGGCAGAAATAGCAGCCCGCCCACCGTAAGCAGGCAGCCGATGCCGAAGCAGGTGAAAAAGGCGGTGGAGGCATAGCGGGTGGCGTCCTGCGTCTGCTGGCGGCCCAGCAGGCGGGAGATGATGCTGCCGGAGCCCATGCCCAGAGTGAAGCCCACGGCCTGAATGATGGCCATCAGGCTGAACACCACGCCCACGGCGCCGGAGGCACTGGTGCCAAGCTGGCTTACAAAAAATGTATCGGCCATGTTGTAAATGGAGCTGACCAGCATACTGACCACGGTGGGGGCCGCCAGCGTGAGCACCAGCCTGGGAATGGGGGTGCCGGTCATTTTTTCATATTGGGCCTGGCTTTGCGCCCGAGAATCGTTTTGTGCGGACATAGACACCCTTCCTTTTAATATTCCTGGTTCCGGCAAGTATCAAGTTTGAGCAAAGGATGGGAAAAGGCCCCGGTGCGCGTTTACAGCCGCATACGCCGGATGATGCGGAAGGCCACCGTATGCTCGGTGCACAGGGGATGATGAATGGCAAAAAAGACGGTGCCGCTGGTGGGGCTGCGCAGCTCGGCCCGAACCTCGCCGGTGAAGGGGTCCAGCAGCTGGCCCAGCACCTGGCCGTATTCGGCATATTCCCCCGGCCCCAGCAGGCGGCGGAATACCCCGCCGCAGGGGGTGATGACCGAGGTAAGATCCTCTTCGTGCAGCACGCTGGGCAGGCAGCCGCTGTGGCAGGTGTATTTCACCACGCCCAGCCGGGAGAGAAAGCGCAGCACGGCGGTGACGGCCTGGGCGGCGCTGGCATCGTCGATGCGGTCGGTCTCCTTGGTATAAATGGAAAAGGCATTGGTGTCCCACAATTGCCAGTTGTAGTTCAGGGTGGCGGTGTCGTAAGGGCCGGGCTTGTGCAGCATGACAAAGGGCAGCCCGAACAGATTGGCCAGGCTGGCGGTGTGGCAGCCGGTTTCCATCATGCGCACATGGGGCACAAAGTCGCCGGGCATATAAAAGCTGGCGAACTGAATGCCGTATTGGTATTCTTTTACGGTGTCAAACAGGGCGGCGGCAATGCGCTGGGTGGTTTCGCCGTCCGCGTAGCCGGGAAACATACGGTTGATGTCGGTGTGGTCCATCGCCCAGAAGCGGGACCCCACGTTCATGGAAAAATGGTTCACGCAGGGAATGATCAGAATCTCGTGGCCGGCGTACAGGTCGTTGTGGGCTTCCATCCACTTCAGCTGCTGCACCAGCTGGCTGCACACGTACATCTGCTGCACTTCGTTGCCCCGCAGAGCCCCCACGACGCACAGGCTTTTTTCACCTTTTCCGAAGCGGAACCCCTCCACATCCAGCTTCTGCCGGTAGGGGGTATCCAGCGTGAACAGCGTTTCCTGTTTCATTCGCTCAGCCCTCCTTTCAGAATGCGGGCCAGCAGGCTGCCGGGGTACACCACCGGGTATTCCCGCAGGGTGAACAGCAGCCCGGCGGCCGGGGCGGTTACCATCTCGCGGGTGCCGCCGGTGAGCGGGTCGGCAATCACGCCCAGGGTCTGCCCGGCCTGCACCATGCCGTTGTGCTGCACCGCCGGCAGAAAAATACCGGCTTCGGAGGCATTGATGAACGCCACTTCGTCTCGGCTGACGATGGGGGTGCGGGTCGGCACGGTGGGGCCGTCCCAAAGGCCAAGGTGTTTCATCAGGGCAAAAATGCCGTCGATGAGCTGGTTGCCGTAGTTTTGAGTGATGCGCATTCCAACGCCCATCTCCACCACCAGGCAGCGGGTGCCCGCTGCATTCAGGCTGTGGGCCAGGGTGCTTTCCAACACGGTGGAGGCGGCGTGAATCCAGACAAAATCCACGTTCAGCAGCTTGGCCAGGGGAACCAGCTCCCCGGCGCTGGCCTCGTTCACCCGCACCTGGGGCAGCTCCCGCAGAAAGATGTTGCTGGCGTGGATGTCCAGCGCGGCATCGGCCCCCTGAATGTCCTCCATGACCTTCATGGCGGCGTATTCGGCCATATGGCCCTGATCGGTGCCGGGAAAAATGCGGTTCATGTCCAGATCGAACAGGGGCACGCCGCGGGTGATGCTGTTGATGCCCAGCGGGTTCACGGCGGGGTAGAGGTCCACTGTGCCGTGCAGGCACTCCGGATGAGCGTTCAGGCGGCGGGTCAATTCCCAGATGACGTATTGGCCTTCCAATTCATCTCCATGCACGCCGGTCACAATGCAGATGCGCTTGCCCCGATCCTGCCCGGCGGGCGGCGCAATGCGGTTTTTTCGGATCTCCAGTGCCTCCTGCACCGGCAGCTGAAGAGAAACAATGGTCTGTTCCATGAGAGAAGCTCCTCATTTTAATAAACGGCTTTGCCGAGGGCAAGAGGCGGGCGCATTACCGTTCCTGAATCTCTTTCCCGCTGAGGTGTTCGATCGTGATCTCGTACCATTGCACGGCCCGGCCGGACTGCGCGATCTCTTCCTCCACCAAAGCCTCGCTGGGGTAATACTTCAGGGCAAACCGCCGAAGCGTTTCCAGGGCCTGCGCGTCAAGCGCTTTCAAATGGCAGCGGCCGAACACCACAACGCTCTGCCAATAAGGCGCCCAGGGTTCATCCTTGATGGTTTCGTTCCCGTAAACGGTGAAGCACACCTTGTCACAGGCCTTGAGCGCATCGACCTTGTGCCCGACTTTCGCCCCGTGAAAATAGAGCTTCTGCGCGGCTTCGTCATAAAGGTAGTTGATGGGAATGGCATAGGGGTAGCCGTCGTCGCCGTTTACGGCCAGAACGCCCCGGCGGGCTTCCCGCAAAAGCTGCTGGGCGGCTGGAAGGCTGATCTCGTTTTTCTTTCTGCGAATGGGTCGAAACATACAATACACTCCTGGTTTTTCGGCATGGAGAATCGGGCCGTGGTGCGCCGGCCGGAAACGGCACACGGCGAAGGAGAAAACAGGCGTTCCGGGCTTGCGAAATTGACCGATGCCGTTCCTTCTTCATACATCTTCTATACTTATTGATATTACCGCGAAACACCGGGCTTTGGCAAGTGCGGAACGGGCCTTCACAATTTGTTTACGCTTTTTTGATTGCATTGATGAAGGTAGCGTGCTATACTGAAACACGCCTTCCGACCGACTGGTCGGTCGGAACCGTTCCGGAGGAGGGAAAGGTCCGGTGCGTTACAGTGCGGCCCGGCGGTACACATTCGGGCAAAGGAGAAAATTATGTCAAAATACAGCGTAAAGAAGCCATACACGGTACTGGTTGCCGTGGTGCTGGTTCTGGTGCTGGGTTTCGTGAGCTTTACCAAGATGACCACGGACCTGCTGCCCAGCATCAACCTGCCGTACCTGATGGTGGTGACCACCTACCCCGGTGCTTCTCCGGAAAAGGTGGAAAGCAGCGTGACCGCGCCGCTGGAGAGCGCCCTCGGCACCGTGACGGGTGTGGAGAACGTGACCAGCACCAGCGCCGAAAACTACAGCATGGTCATGCTGGAATTCGATGAGGATACCAACATGGACAGCGCCATGGTCAAGGTTTCCAGTGCGGTGGACCAGGTGGCGGGCCAATTGCCGGACCTGGCGGGGACTCCCTCCATTATGGAGATCACCCCCGACATGATGGCCACCATGTATGTGAGCGCTTCCTACGACGGCAAAGACATCTACGACCTGAGCAGCTTTGCCGAGGAGGAACTGCTGCCTTATCTGGAGCGCCAGAGCGGCGTGGCCAGCGTTTCCACCGTGGGCATGGTGGAGCGGCAGGTGGAAGTGCGCCTGAACCAGACCAAGATCGACCAGGTGAACGACAAGATGCTGGTGAAGGTGAGCAGCAAGCTGGCCGACGCCAAGCAGGAACTGGACGATGCCTATCAGAAGCTGGTGGACAGCCAGCAGGACCTGACCGATGGCAAGAATGACCTGCTGGACGGTCAGCAGGAGCTGGACGACGGCAAGAATGAGCTGACGGACAGCGCCAAAAAGACCTACCAGACGCTGGTGGACAGCGGCTATCAGCTGAGTGCCCTGGTGGAGCAGCTGAATGAGCGTCAGAGCCTGCAGACCGAGCAGCAGCTGCTGAAGGCCGGCCAGCAGGCGAATACCCTGAAGCAGGCGATCTCCGGAATTGCCATGGCGCAGCGTACCCCCGCGGCCATTCAGGCCACGGCGGCTCAGCTGGTGGCCCAGGGCATGGATGCAGAAACGGCGGGCAAACTGGCGGCCGCCTTCTGCACCGGGCAGCTGCACGAGGGAGATACCGGCTATGAGCAGGCGGCTGCTGCCTATGGGGCAGCGCTGGCGGCAGATCCCTCCATCAACCTGCAGATGAGCTTTGACGAGGCGCTGGCGGTGGTTTCCGCCATGAGCGCCGAGGACTGCGCGGGCAACAGCGTGTTCCAGCAGCTGAACGGCGCGATGGGCGGCACCCTTGCCACCGGTGCCGACCTGGCCAACCTGTACCGCACGGCCGCTGCGGCCGCCAATGCCTACGGCGGCGACGATGCGGCCATGACCGCCCGCGCGCAGGAGATCGAGCAGCGGCTGGCCGTGCTGAACCTGACCTTCCAGCAGGTGGAGGCTGCCACCGGCATGAGCGCGGAGCAGATTCCTGAGCTGTATAAGCAGATTGAGGCGGGCAAGCTGCAGGCAGCCGCGGGCTTCGGCAGCGGCGACGCGCAGCTCAGCTACGCCCAGAGCCAGCTGGATTCCGCCAAGGATCAGCTGGACAGTGCGCAGGACCAGATCGACGATGGCTTCGATCAGCTGAACGATGCCTACGACAACTACGAAAAATCCCGCAAAGAGGCGCTGGAAAATGCCAATCTGGACAGCCTGCTGAACATGAGCACCCTGTCCGGCATGATCACGGCGCAGAACTTTGATATGCCGGCCGGTTACATCAAGGCCGGAGACGGCAGCGACAACCAGTGGCTGCTGCGCGTGGGCGAAGATTTTAAGAGCGTGGATGAGCTGGAGGGCATTCTGCTGTGCAGTATTGACGGCATCGGCGATGTGCGCCTGGGCGATGTGGCCACGCTGACCGTGATCGACAATGCGGGCGATGCCTACGCCAAGGTAAACGGCAACGACGCAGTGGTGCTGTCCATCTTCAAGGGCTCCACCGCGGGTACCAGCGAGGTTTCCAAGACCTGCAACAAAGCCATTGCACAGCTGGAGGAAAAATACCCCGGTCTGCACATCACGCCGCTGATGGATCAGGGCGATTACATCAAGCTGATCGTGAACAGCGTTCTGAGCAACCTGATCTGGGGTGCATTGCTGGCGGTGGTCGTGCTGGCCTTCTTCCTGAAGGACGTAAAGCCCACCATCGTAGTGGCCTTCAGCATTCCCTTCAGCGTGATGGCGGCCATTGTGCTGATGTACTTCAGCGGCGTGACGCTGAATATGATCTCGCTGTCCGGCCTGGCGCTTGGCGTGGGTATGCTGGTGGATAACTCGGTGGTCGTCATCGAGAACATCTACCGTCTGCGGGGCCGCGGGGTACCGGCGGCCCGGGCGGCGGTGCAGGGCGCAAAGCAGGTGACCAGCGCGGTCACGGCTTCCACCATCACCACCATCTGTGTGTTCCTGCCCATGGTGTTTACCAGCGGCCTGACCCGAGAACTGCTCACGGACATGGCCCTGACCATTGCATACAGCCTGCTGGCCAGCCTGATTGTAGCCCTGACGGTTGTGCCCTGCATGAGCGTGACCGTGCTGAAAAAGTCGGAGCAGAAGAAACACCCCTGGTTCGACAAAATGCTGGATGGCTACGAAAAAATTCTGCGCCAGTGCCTGAAGCACAAGGTGGTGCCGCTGGTTCTGGCGGTGGCGCTGCTGGGTGCGGCGGCCTGGTCCGCCACCCGCATGGGCATGGTGATGATGCCCGACGTGAGCGGCAACCAGATCTCGGTGACCGTTACCATGGACGAGGGCGTGGACAAGGACACCGCCTATGCCAAGGCCGATGAAGTGATGGACCGCATTCTGGCCGTGGACGGCGTGGACACCGTGGGTGCCATGTCCGCCTCGTCGGCCGGCGGTATGCTGGGCAGCATGGGTGCGGCCGTCTCGGACGACTACACCGATTACAGCTACTATATTATGCTGAGCGACGAAGAAAGCTCCCGCATTGACGAAATCAGCCAGGCCATCACCGACAACACCCGGGATATGGGCTGCGAGGTGGAGGTCTCCACGTCCGGCGCTATGGACATGAGCTCCATGATGAGCAGCGGCATGGAAGTGGACCTGTACGGCAAGGATCTGGACGATCTGCTGAGCGCCAGCGAGGACGTGATGGCCCTGCTGGGCCAGGTGGAGGGCTTTGAAGAGATCAGCAACGGCCAGGAGGATGGCGATGCGCTGATTCATCTGGTCATCGATCGGGATGCTGCCATGCGCCAGGGCCTGACCGTGGCGCAGATCTATCAGGAGCTGAGCGCAGCCCTGACCACCGAGACCACATCCACCAGCGTGAGCATCAACGGCACTGATATGGATGTGGTGCTGGTGGATGAGGACGACCCGCTGACGCTGGCCAACCTGATGGATTATGACTTCAAGGTGAGCAAGACCGACGAGGACGACGGCTCCACCTACACCGAGCATCACAAGCTCAGCGAGTTTGCCACCCGGCAGGACGGCACCAGCGTGGCCTCCATCAGCCGTGAAAACCAGACCCGCAAAATGAGCGTGACGGCCACCACGGCGGAGGGCTACAACACCACGCTGCTCAGCCGTCAGGTGGAAACCCTGCTGGCCGATTACCAGGCCCCCGACGGCGTGACCGTGTCCATCGGCGGCGAGAGCACCAACGTAGCGGATATGATGACCCAGATGGTGCAGATGATCGCGCTGGCCCTGCTGTTCGTGTATCTGGTCATGGTGGCGCAGTTCCAGAACCTGATTGGACCGTTTATCGTGATCTTTACCATTCCGCTGGCTTTTACCGGCGGCCTGCTGGCGCTGTCCCTCACCGGTACGGCGCTGAGTATGGTCAGCATGATGGGCTTCCTGGTGCTGTCCGGCGTGGTGGTAAACAACGGCATTGTGTTTGTGGACTACGCCAACCAGCTGTGGCAGGGCGGCCTGGATAAAACCACCGCGCTGGTGGCCACCGGCCGTACCCGTATGCGGCCCATTCTGATGACGGCCCTCACCACCATTCTGGCCATGTGTACCATGCTGTTTAGCAACGATGCAGGCAGCGCCCTGGGCAAGGATATGGCGCTGGTGATCATCGGCGGCCTGACCTATGCCACGCTGATGACCCTGTTTATTGTGCCCGTGATGTACGACGTCATCTTCCGCCGTGCGCCCAAGGTGGTGGATACCGGCAGCGACGATCTGGACGATGTGCCCGACGATGCCGCCGAATACATGGAGGAGATGAAGCGCCGCCAGCTGCCCGGCTCGGCCGCCGATGAGGTGTAAGTCATGGAGATGCAGAGAGACTATTCGCCCCAGCAGCTTGCCATTTTTGAAGGGGTGTATGCTCTGGCGCGCCAGGGCCGAGACCTGAACACGGTTCGCGTGCAGGAAATTGCGGACGCGGCCGGAATGGGCAAGGGCTCGCTTTATGAACACTTCAAGTCCAAAGAGGACATTTTGAACGAAGCGGGCCGCTGGTGCATGAACCGGGAACTGGAGCAGATCGGTGCCCTGATGGCGAAGGCGGACGGCTACGACGAAATGCTTTCCGCAAGCCTGGGCTATCTGCGGGAGGTGATGACCTGCCGCATGGAGGCCTACTGCGCCCTGGGCCGATACTACCAGATGAACGCCCCGGAACAGCACCAATGGGTCATTCAGGCAAAGAAACAAATGCAAGAATATTTTCAGCGGATTGCCGAACAGGGCCGCTTGGAAAATCAGGTGGACCCCGCACTCTCGAAAGAAGTGTGCTGCGACATTCTGCAGAGCGCCCTCATCGGCTTTGCTGTGGCCTGCCATGCCCGCCACATGAACGAGGCCGGGCTGGATCGGCTGAGTGCCTCGGTCAGCGAGGGGCTGCACCGGGCACTGGCCCCGCGGCACTGACCGAACGATGCCATAACAAAATCACAACAAAAAAGAGTGTCTCACCGCCGAACCCAGCATGTGAGACACTCTTTTTCTGTTTGCGCTCGTGCAGCTGCCTTGCCCCGGGCTGCACCGGGTGGGCGCTGCATTTCAAAACGCCAAGGAAATCAGCTGCGCCCTTCGAAGATCTCCTTCATGCGGGGGCCATCCATGTGGCTTTCCTGCATCAGGGCGTTCACCAGGCGGTCCATGGTGGGCATCCCTTTGCGGATGATCTCCACCGTGTTGGCCAGCTCCTGGGTGAGCATGGCGTTCACCTGATTGTACAGCTTTTCGCCGAGCGGGCCGCCCAGCTCTTTGCCGGACAGGCTGGCAAGGCCGAACTGATCGTCCATTCCGTAGGTGGTCAGCATATTGCGGGCCAGGCGGGTGGCGTTCTTCAAATCGCCGCTGGCGCCGGTGGTCAGGCCGGCCTCCTCGCCGTAATAGGCGATTTCGGCCGCGCGGCCTGCCAGGCAGGTGCGGATGCGGGCCCGCAGTTCCTCGCGGGAATAAGAGCCTTTTTCTTCCTGGCTGGCCTGCTGCATGTAGCCGCCGTAACCGCTGCGGGCCACGATGGTCAGGTAATTCGGCTCGCCGCCGCCCTGCCAGCACACGTAGGCGTGGCCGGCCTCGTGGCGGGCCGTGCGCAGCAATTCATCCGGGCTCCACTGCTTTTCTTTGCCGGCCTGGAACGTGTCCAGCGCTTCGGCAAACAGGGCATCGTCCACAGCGGCCCGGTTCTGGCGCAGCGCGGTGCGCAGGGCCAGCGCGATTACCGAATCCAGGTTGGCAAGGCTCATGCCCGGGGTGCGGGAGGCCATGCTGCGCAGGGCGCTGTCGCTCAGCGCCAGGGCGGGGTTCTTGCCCCGCGCGCGCTCCAGAAACTGCAGCCGCTCACTCTGGGAGGGAAGTTCCACCAAAACCGCCCGGTCAAAGCGGCGCACCAGGGCGGTGTCCAGCGAGTCGGGGCCGCCGTCTACGCCGAAGTTGGTGGCGGCGATGACGAACACCAGCTGGGAGTTATCGCTGCGGAAGCCGTCCATCTCGGTGAGCAGCGCGTTCAGAACATCCTTGCCGGTGTGCTGCGTGTCGTCGCCGGTGCGGGGGCGGGCAATGGCGTCGATCTCGTCAATGAACAGAATCGACGGGGCATAGCGGCGGGCGGTCTGGAACAGCTCGTGCACGGCCTGCGGGCCTTCGCCCACGTACTTCTGAAGGAACTGACCGCCTTCCGCCGCGAGGAAGGCCATGCCAGTTTCGCCGGCCATGGCCTTGGCCAGCATGGTTTTGCCGGTGCCCGGCGGGCCGTACAGCAGCAGGCCCTTGGGGGCGCGCAGGCCGGCGGCGCTGTATTTGCGGGGGCTGGTCAGGTAATCGGCGAAGAACCGAAGCTCCTCTTTGGCGTCAGCCGCACCGATCACGTCCGCAAAGCGCACATCCGGGCGGGAAACATCGCTGAGCAGCTTCTGGGTGTCCTGCGCCTGCACCGCGCGCTTGCGCCGCAGCCGGAACAGCTGGATGTGGGCGGTCTGGCCATCTGCTTCCAGCGTCTGGGCGGTTTCAAAGGTGATGACCTGATTGCTGCGGGCCAGCTCGTTCATGCTGAGCTGGCGCTGAGTGTTGAGGTACGCCGTGTGCAGAATGGCGGGCAGGCCTGCCCCGGCGGTGGAGAACACCTTACGGCAGCCCCGGCGGGCAAAGGAAAGGCGTTCCTCCTTGCTGATGCGGGCATCCGGCGTTTGCAGCAGGTACAGCGGCACCTGAGGGAAGCGCTCATGCACCTGATTGAAGAAGGTGAGTGCGGGCGAGTCCATGTCCTCCAGATTTAGGTAAGGCTCGTCGCCATGGGTCGGCTCCACAAACACGGCCAAAATGTCCCGCTCTTTCAGCAGGGCCAGGGCGGGTTCGGGGCGGTGGAACACATGGGCCAGCACATGGGGGAAGCGGTGGTTGCCCTCCGGCAGCAACTGGGTGAACAGCAGCATTTCCGCCTCGCGCCCGCTGCCGTACAGAGAGCGGATGGCGGGGTCGTCGCCCATATCCACGGAGAAGCGGACCGTGCGCAGACGGTCAGACTCCTGCCCGTGCTCCGCCATCAGACGCATCAGCTCAAACAGCTCGCCCAGGAGAAAATGCTCGGCCCGGGCCGAAACAGTGCGGGCATCCGCCAGGCCGCCCTCGGCGAAGAGCACGGTGGCCATTACGGCGCTGTCCACCTCGATGGAGAGGTGATAGGCGGCCTCCAGCTGGTGGCGGGCGGTTTCGATCCGGTCGCGCACAATGCTGTACAGGTGCTGGGCCTCCAGGTGGTTGAACAGAATCACGTTGCCGCTGGCAAAGCGGGAGCAAATGGCGGCCGGGAACGCCGGCTCGCCGGTGACGTCACTCACATCGTCGGCCAGCGCCTTCAGGATGGTCTTGCGGGAGACGTCCGCCAGATTGCGGTGGGTGGGGTCACTGTACAGCTGGCGGCCTGCGTTGGTGGTGAGAATGATTACCGCATCCCGGAAAGGAACCTCCTGGTTGGTATGGTTGTCCCGCAGAAAACCGCGGTCCAGAATCTGCAGAAACAGGTGGATCACATTCAGGTGGGCCTTTTCAATTTCATCGAACAGAAGAACACAGTGCGGGTTCTTGCTCACAAACTCGGTGACGAGACCGGGGGCGGAATCCTTGAACACCTTGTTGGAACCGGCAAAGAGCTGCCCGGCATCCTTGTCGGAGTATTCGCTCATGTCAAAGCGGCGGTAGGGCAGGTCCAGCAGCTGGGCGGCCTGCTCGGCAAGGTAGGTCTTGCCTACGCCGGGCGAGCCGGTGAACAGGAACGTGGCCAGAGGCTTGGTACGCCCCTGGTCGGCCATGGCCATTGCCTGCGCCTGGAAGTAACCGGACACAAAGGCGTACACGGCGTGATCCTGCCCGGCAACCTTGGCCAGAAGGGTTTCCTGCATGGCGCGCACCTTGTCGGTCAGGGCCATCAGGGTGCTGGCCTGGGGCGTGTGGGCCTGTGCGGAGGCGGCACTGCGTGCGGGCTGCTGAGGTTCATGGGCCCGGACGGCAAAACTCGGGGCACCCGCGGCGGGCGTATGCCGGGGTGCGGCAGGCTCCGGCTGGGAACCGGGTTCCTCCGTCTCGCCCCACAGAGCGGCGAGAGCCTCGGCCAGCTCGGTGTCTTCGCCCTCCGGAACCGAAGCAGCGGGGGCCGCCGCCGCGCCCCGGCGGGGCAGCTCCGGCGGCTTGGCGGCGGGAGACTGCCGTCCGTTGCTGCGGTCCTGTTCGTCCAGCATACCGGCCAGGATGTCTTCCAGGTCGTCGTTGCGGATATCAGCCATAAAGATCAGCTCCTTTTATAGATTCAGCAAAAAGGCTGCAGAATGGTTTGGGATGAAGGTGCATTGTGAGTACGGAACAATTCTCGAAGCGGTTCGCAAAAAGTCGGATGAGTTCCGCACTGCACAGCCTTCTCCCTCTATATTGCCAGAGGCTGGCGCGTTTTACAAGAAAAAGCGGAAAATTCAGGCAGCGGGCTGATTCGCACTCTTAAAGCGAAAGCCCCGGCGGCGGGGCCAGGTCGATGGGAACGGGCCGATCCAGAATCATGTGGTCGGGTGCAACGCGGCAGTCCATGGCAATCAGGCGGACCCCGGCGGCCTCGGCCGCGGCCAGTGCCCGGCCAAAGGCAGGCTGGGTGCTCCAGTTGGGCGCAAAGGTGTGAACGCCTTTCATCTGAATGACAATCAGCACGGCGCAGTGCTCGCCCTGGGCGGCCAGAGCGGTCAGCTCCTGCACGTGCTTCAGCCCGCGTAGGGTGGGGGCATCCGGAAAACGGGCAAGCCCGTCCTCTTCCAACGTGCAGCCCTTTACCTCCACCAGAAGCCGGCCAAAGGCCCCTTCGCCGTAAAAATCAAAGCGGGAATCTCCCAGGCGGTATTCGGGCTTTAATACGGTAAGGGCACCCAGCCCGCCGGCGGCCAGCCATTCCCGGGCGGCAGCGTTGGGGGCGGCGGAATCCATGTTGATGAGCCGCAGCCCGGCGGAGGTGGGCTTTTCCACCGCAATCAGGTCGAAGGACGTTTTCCGGGCGGGGTTCTGCCCGGGTGTCAGATACACCGTTGTGCCGGGTTGGAGCAATTCCGCACAGCGGCCAGTGTTTTTTACATGTACAGTCAGAACCCGGCCGCCCTGCTCCACCAGGGCGACAAACCGGTTGGGGCGGCTGAGAAAGCGGGCCGCGGTAACGGAAGAATACTGCATCAGAGTTCCTTTCCTGAATGCTTTCCATGAAAAAGCCGGTGGACAAAATGAAACAATTGGATAAAACAACGGTGTTTGAATGAGTTCGCTTGACGGAACTGGAGAAGACGAGTATAATTTTACCAGGTTATAAGAACAAAGGCAACACACGCGTGGGTACCGCAAAGGTGCGGGCGGCGCTGCCGAAACCAATCGCAGTGCGGCACATCCGCCTGCACAATGAGGGGGAAAGCATTATGAAAAAGATGGAGCAGACCTTGATCGAGCCGGAGAAGTTTTATACCATTGCCAATGGAAATGGCAAAGTGCTGGAAGTGAAGGATTACAATCCCGACAACGGTGCCGCCGTTCAGCTGTGGGACTACACCGGTGAGGAGTGGCAGCAGTGGTCCTTCGTGCGGGCCGGCCAGGGTGTGTACCGCATCTGCAACCGGTTCACCGGCAAGATGCTGGATCTGGTCGCCTGCGGTACCACCGACGGCACCTGGCTGCACCAGTGGGAAGGGGCCAACGGCTCCAGCCAGCTGTGGGTGCTGGAGGCGACCAACGACGGCCGCTTTAAGGTGAAGTCCAGCGTGTCCGGCAAGTGCGTGGATCTGGTTGGCATGAGCGCCGAGAACGGCACCCGTGCCCAGATCTGGCAGGACGTGGACGGTGAGAACCAGTATTGGACCATCACTGAGGCAAAGCCTGTGAAGAAGCGTGCGGCCCGCAAGCCCGCTGCCCAAAAGGCTGCTGAGCCTGCCGCCGAAGCCGCCGAGAAGAAGGCCCCGGCCAAAAAGACCACCCATAAGCCTGCCGCAAAAAAGGACGCCCCGAAGGCCCCCGCGGCCGATGCCGTGAAGCAGGAGGCCAAGGCCCCTGCCAAGAAGCCTGCCCGCAAGACTGCTGCTGCGAAGGCTGAGGCTCCCAAGGCTGTGGAGAAGCCCGCCGAGGCGAAGGTCGAGGCTCCCAAGGCGGCGGAGAAGCCCGCCGAGGCGAAGGTCGAGGCTCCCAAGGTGGCGGAGAAGCCCGCCGAGGCGAAGGTCGAGACTCCCAAGACTGTGGAGAAGCCCAAGCTGGCTTCCAAGCGCCCCGCCCGCAAGCCCACCGGCAAGCGCAAGGCCAAGTAAGCACGCTTCTGTGCCTGACATGAAGAAACCGTAAAACATGCGCCCCGCACGGCGAATGCCGCACGGGGCGCATTTTGTGTTGGTATTATGATCTGGCCGCCGTTAGGGCTTTTCCACCAGAGGCTTGAACCCGCCGCCCAGAACCTCGTTGGCCTGGGCCACCACCACAAAGGCATGGGGGTCCAGCTTGTAGATCTCCCGCTTGACGATGAAGGTCTCACTGGGGCGCACAGCCATCATCAGCACACTGCGCTGAGTGCCGCTGTACATGCCGGTGCCGTCCAGCTTGGTAACGGCCCGGTTCAGCCGGTGCATCAGGTCCTGCGCAATCTGCGTGGGGTCGCCGTCGGTGATCACAAAGCACAGGTTCCCCCGGTCAAAACCGCCCATAATGTGGTCGGCAAACACGCTGCACACATACAGCGTGATGATGGCGTACAGGCCCAATTGCACATCCCGGAAGGCGATCATGGCAAACACTACGGCGGCCCCGTCAATGATCATGCACATTTTGCCCACGCTCACCTGCGGAAAGGCCACCACCAGCAGGCGGTTGAGCAGGTCGGTTCCGCCCACCGAACTGTTGGAGCGGATGAGGCACACCATGCCGATGCCGTAGAGCACCCCGCCGAACAGGCTGGCCACCAGCGGGTCGGTGGTCAGGGTGGGCAGAAAGTCCGTCAGATTCAGGATGGCGCTGTATAAAAAACTGCACACCAGAGTGTTGACGGTGAACTTTGCGCCTTTGACGAAAAGCGATGCCAGCAAGAGCGGAAAATTCATCAAGAACATCAGGGTGCCCACTTTCATGGGGATGAAGTTGCAGAGCACGGTTGCAATGCCTGCAAAACCACCGGCGGCGATGTTGTTGCCAATGAGAAACAGGTTCAGCGCCAGGGCGTACATCAGGGTGCCGGCCAGAAACCAGAGGATTTCGACGCCGGCCTTTTTGGCATCAAGGGGCGTTTTTGTGCATTCCTGAACAGAATGCGGCATGGCGGTTCCTCCTTTCGGATGGTAGGGGGAAGGGGCGGATGTGCGCACAGAAGGGGGCGGGGGTAAAAAACTGCAGAAAAATCCATAAGATACAAAAAAGTATAAAGGAAGCAGGGGGGAACTGTCAACAAGAACGAAACAAAGTTCAAAAAGCGGGAAAATGCGGCCCGCGCGGGGCTGAGAATCACAGCTGTGGGAAGAAAATCGGCCGGGTACGGCCATCTGCGATGGAAAAGCCACCCAAAAGAACAACAAATCACTTGACAAATACGAAAACAGGTGTATAATAAAAATGAATTATGGCCCGTTGGTCAAGCGGTTAAGACAGCGGCCTCTCACGCCGTTAACATCGGTTCGATTCCGGTACGGGTCACCAGAAAAGCCAGCCTGCATTCCCTGGGGATGCGGCTGGCTTTTTACTGTTGCAGGGAGCAAACTGCTTTTGCGGGCGTTTTCATTGACGAAAGCATAAAAATAGAGGATAATAAACCCATTGGTCTTATTTTCCGTGCAGTGGGACAGCGGCCCGCTGCCGGATAAGGCAGATGCAGAAGTGCATTGGGCCGCGTGCCGAAAAAACAGGCGGCTTGAAACACCATAAAATGGCAGGAAAAAGGGGGAAAGACCTATGGCATACTATTATTGCCTGCTGCTGGATGCAGACAATACGCTGCTGGATTTTGACGAGGCGGAGCGGAAAGCCCTGAACGAAACGTTTACGCAATTTGAACTTCCGGTGGACGCGGAAACCGTGGCCCTGTACGATCGGATCAATAAGGGCCTGTGGGCGGCGCTGGACCGCGGAGAGATGAAGGCCGAAAAGCTGGCCGTGGAACGGTTCAGCCGCCTAGGAAAAGAATTGAACCGCCCCTTGGACGCTCAGCAGATGAGCCGCGCCTATCTGGAGCAGCTGGCCCAGCACGGTGACACCGTACCCGGCGCGCTGGAAGCCCTGAAGGAGTTGAGCGAGGTGGCCACGCTGGCGGTGGTGACCAACGGGTTTGAAAAGGTTCAGATGAACCGGCTGGCGCTCTCCGGGCTGGATCGCTATCTGGACGGCGTGTTTGTCTCGGAGAAGGTGGGGGCCACAAAGCCCAGCAAAAAGATTTTTGACACGGCGCTGAACACGCTGGGCATTGAGCACCGGGACCGGGTGCTGGTTGTGGGAGACAGCCTGCGCACCGATGTGCTGGGCGGCGGCAAGCTGGGGCTGCACACCTGCTGGTACAACCCGAACGGCCAGGAGCCGGGGGACGCCCAGCCCACCTATACGGTGACCCGCCTGGAGGAGCTGTATCCCATCGTGATGGAAGCGGAGGAGCTTGCAAATGTGGGAAGTAAAAACCGAAAACATCAGCTTTGATTCCGCCTGCCCCGGGCAGAAAACGGCGGGGTATTTCTTCGTTTCACCGCAGCTGGAGCGGCCGAAGGCGCTGGTGCAGCTGTGCCATGGCATGTGCGAGCACCTGGGCCGCTACGAGGACTTTGCGGCGTTTCTGGTGCGCCACGGCTATGGGGTGTTCGGAAACGACCACCTGGGCCACGGAAGAACCAGCAACCTGGGCGGAGAGGACGGCTTTTTCGCCGAGAAAAACGGCCGGTACTTTGTGTTGAAGGACCTGAAAACCATGAACGAGCTGGGCCGCGAGCGCTGGCCCGGGCAGCCGGTTATTCTGCTGGGGCACAGCATGGGCAGCTTCTTTGCCCGGTGGTTTGCGGCGGAGTATCCGGATGCGCTGGACGCGCTGGTAATCAGCGGAACGGCGGGGCCGAACCCGGCGGCCGGCGCGGGCAGCTTGGCAGCCGACCTGATGTGCCTGCTGCAGGGGGCGCACGGTCATTCGCCGCTGCTGCAGAAGCTGGCCTTCGGCAATTATCTGGCGCGGGTGGAGAACCCCCAAACGCCCCATGACTGGATCAGCCGGGACCGGGACGTGGTGCGCCGTTATGCCGCCGACCCAAAGTGTACCTTCACGTTTACCAACAGCGCCATGGGGGAGCTGACCCGCACCCTGCGCCAGGTGAGCGGGCAGGATTGGGCCGACCGGCTGCGCAAGGCCATGCCGGTGCTGCTGCTGGCGGGCGATGCCGACCCGGTGGGCGACTATGGAAACGGGGTGCGGCAGGTGTACGCCATGCTGCAGAAGGCAGGCCTTACCGACCTGACGCTGACCCTGTACCCCGGCGGACGCCATGAGATGCTGAATGAGATTAACCGGGAACAGGTGTATGCGGATGTTCTGGCCTGGTGCGACCGGGCGTTGGATCGTATGGCCTGAAACCAATCGAAAACAGTCGGACGGCGAAAAATGCCGGCCGTTCGGATAAACCAGAGGAAGTGCATCCTGCGGCTGTGCCGGAGTCCGGCGCGGAGAACCGTGGGAGGGGAGAGTAAAAAGCGATGTTGATCGGGCTGCAGAATTTGGAAAAGGATTTCGGCGAGGCCGTGATCCTCAAAGGAATTACCGCCAATGTGGAAGAGGGCGACCGCATTGGCATTGTGGGCGAAAACGGCGCGGGCAAAACCACGCTTCTGAGGATGCTGTGCGGGGAATACCAGCCGGACGCCGGAGAATTAACCATTGTGCACGGCGTAACGTTGGGCTATCTGGAACAGAACAGCAAGCTGGACCCCACTCTGGATGTGTACGGCGAAATGCGCAAGGCATTCCAGCCGGTGCTGGATGCCATGGCCCGGATGCAGGTGGTGGAAAAGCAGCTGGCTCTGCACCCGGAGGCGGATGGCCGCGAGGAGCTTCTGGAGGAGCACGCCCACCTGTCCGCCGTCGTGGATGCCGCCGATGGCTACAACATGGACATCCAGATTAAAAAGGTGCTCAACGGCATGGCTTTTGGCCCGGAAACGTATGACAAGCGGGTGACCGTCCTTTCCGGCGGCGAGCAGACCCGCCTGCGCCTAGCAAAGCTGCTGCTTCAGCACCCGGATGTGCTGATTCTGGACGAGCCCACCAACCATCTGGACTTTTCCACGATGGAATGGCTGGAAAACTTCCTGAAAAGCTATTCCGGCGCGGTGCTGGTGGTCAGCCATGACCGCTATTTTCTGGACGCGGTCTGCAACCGCATCTGGGAGGTGGAAAATCAGGGCCTGACCACCTACAAGGGCAATTTCTCGGCCTATCTGCCGATTAAAGAAATGGCGATTGCTCAGCAGCAGAAGCAGCACGACGCGGATGTGGCCAAGGCCCAGAAGCTGGAGGACTATGTGGCCCGGAATCTGGTGCGGGCTTCCACCACAAAAATGGCGCAGAGCCGCCGCAGGCAGCTGGAAAAAATGGAGATCACCGAGGCCCCCAAGGCTGGTGTGCGGGAACTGAAGTTCCGCTTTGAATTTGACATTGCACCCTACAACGAGTTGGTCACGGTGAAAAACCTGTGCATCAAAATCGGTACCCGGACGTTGCTGGAGCCCTTCTCCATGCAGGTGCTGCGGGGCCAGCGGCTGGTCATTGCCGGGCCGAACGGCGCGGGCAAATCCACCCTGCTGCAGGTGCTGGACGGCCGCCGCCGCCCCTCCGGCGGCATGGTGCGGCTGGGCGCCGGGGCCCGTACCAGCATTTTTGAACAGCAGCAGGCCCGCCGCGCCGGCCGGGTGATCGACGCCATCTGGGATAAGTACCCGAAGTTTACCGAGCTGGAGGTGCGCAGCCACCTGGCGCGGTTCAACTTCCGGGGCGAGGACGTGTTCAAAGAGTGCAGCCAGCTGTCCGGCGGTGAAATGGCCCGCCTGCGCTTTGCGGAGATCCTGCTGGAGCGGCCGAACCTGATGTTTCTGGATGAGCCCACCAACCATTTGGACATTTATACCCGCGAAAGCCTGACCCAGGCGCTGATGGCCTACGAAGGTACACTGCTTCTGGTGACGCACGACCGTTACTTAATGAACAGCCTGGCCTGCCCGATTCTCTATCTGGAGGACGGAAAGGCGACCATGTATGAAAGCTATGAGCAGCTAATGGCCAAGGACAAAGAGGTGCCCGCGCCCGCCGAAAAGCCGCAGACGGCCGCACCCCGCCCCGCCTATGGCAAAGAGCAGCGCCGCCGCCGAGCGGAACTGCGCGCCCGCCTGAAAGCCGTCGAGGATGAAATCGAGCAGCTGGGTGCCCACATTGTGGAACTGGAGAATGAGATCAACGACCCGGAAGTACTGAAGGATCATGTGCTGCTTCAGGAAAAATGCGATGATTTGGACGACACCCGCTTCCACCAGAATGAACTGTATGAAGAATGGGAGAAGCTGATGGAGGAACAGGAGCAGGACGAAGAGGCATGATACCGGTGAACGCCGGAGCAGCTTGACAAAATGCGTGCAGAATGTGCACAAAAATCCCTTGACACAAGCCGAAGAGCAGGGTATAATATTCAGGTAAGCAGTTCACTGCTTGCCTGCGGGTTTAGCTCATCCGGTAGAGCGTCTGCTTCCCAAGCAGAAGGTGGCGAGTTCGAGCCTCGTAACCCGCTCCACAGTCAGCGCCAGGACGTATGTTCTGGCGCTTTTCTTTTTTGGGGCTTTACGATGTTGCCTCCGAGAGAATCGGTCGTGCGGCCGTTGTGCCGCGGCTGCTTTGGCGAGCGGGTGACGAGTTCGGACGGATGCGGGCAAAATAGGCATGAAAAAACCACGGTGCGTAGGCATCGTGGCGATCCGAGCCGATTCAAGGCGGCCTTATTTTTTTCAGCGCGGCAACTTCTTCGGGAGGGAGCTTCCGGAATTTGACAGGCTTTCTTTCCCATACGTCCTGCCGTTTCAGCCAGGTACGTTCACCTTCAGCGGACACTTGACACTCGCGGCAATCCCGCTTTCGTCAGGTCTGCATTCAACATTGCACGGGAATGCCGGTTCTGTTCTGCTCCTTCCCCTTCCGTTGTTGACAATTATAAGGAAGTGTACTACATTGAGATCATTGCCCGCCCGGAAGTACGCTTTTGGATGCGTTGCGGCCTGTTGGGCAGACGGATGCAAAACAAAAAATCTCCCTGCAAACACAGAGAGAAATTCTGGAGCTGGAAACGTGACTTGAACACGCGACCTGCTGATTACGAATCAGCTGCTCTACCAACTGAGCTATTCCAGCGTATTGGATTTTAAGACATCGACTGTTGATTAGTATATCACACGGATTGCTCGTTGTCAATGCCTTCCGATGCACGGATTCTTACGGGCCGCGGCATAAGCGGCGATTCTCGAATGACAGTCTAAATTCAGGAGAAATTTATGGCAAAGTTAAAAACGGTGTATGTTTGCACGCAATGCGGCGATACCAGCCCACGCTGGATGGGAAAATGCCCGTCCTGCGGGGCGTGGAATACCATGGTGGAGGATGTTGTGGCGCCGGAACCGAAGGCGGCCACGTCCCGGGCGGCAGCCGCCGGCCGCCCGACCGGGATCAGCAGCATTCGCCCGCAGACGCTGGCCAGCATCAGCACAACAGAGGCGGAAAGCAGGATCGTCACCGGCATCAGCGAGCTGGACCGGGTGCTGGGCGGCGGCGTGGTGGTGGGAAGCGTGGTGCTGCTGGGCGGCGAACCGGGCGCGGGCAAATCCACCCTGCTGCTGCAGCTGTGCGGGGCGATCTCCAGCCGGTTTCAGGTGCTGTATATTACGGGTGAGGAATCGGTGCGGCAGGTAAAGCTGCGCGCCGACCGGCTGGGCATTGCGCAGGAGAGCATTCTGCTGGCCGCCGAAAATGATATTGACCAAATCTGCGGCCTGATCGAGCGGGACAAGCCCGATCTGGTGGTGATCGACTCCATCCAGACCATGCACACCACGGATCTGACCGCTTCGACCGGCAGCGTCTCGCAGGTGAAGGAGTGTGCCGCCCGCCTGCTGAATGTGGCAAAAAGTCTGGAGATCCCCACCTTCATTGTGGGCCACGTGAATAAAGACGGCGCGATTGCCGGCCCGAAGGTAATGGAACACATTGTGGACACGGTGCTGTATTTTGAAGGGGACAAGACGCTGCCCTATCGGATTTTGCGCGCAGCAAAGAACCGCTATGGTTCCACCAACGAAATCGGCATGTTTGATATGACGGGGGAGGGCCTGACCGAGATCGTCAATCCCTCCAAATTGCTGCTGGAAGGCCGCCCGATGGGAATCAGCGGTAACTGCGTGGCCTGTACCATGGAGGGCACCCGCCCCATCCTCAGCGAAGTGCAGGCGCTGGCGACCAAAAGCAGCCTGGGCACCGCCCGGCGGGCGGCCAGCGGGTTTGACTACAACCGGATGAATCTGCTTCTGGCGGTGCTGGAAAAGCGGGCCGGCTTTTTCTTTGGCGGCCTGGACGTCTACGTGAACATCGTGGGCGGCTTGCAGCTGGACGAAACCGCCTGCGATCTGTCGGTGTGTCTGGCGCTGGTGTCCTCTCTGCTGGACCGGCCCCTGGGCGATAAGACCGTGGCCATCGGCGAGGTGGGCTTGGGCGGCGAGGTGCGCAACGTGACCAATCTGGAACAGCGCCTGCGGGAAGCCCAGCGCATCGGCTTCACCCGTGCCGTTGTGCCGAAGGTGGGGCTGCGCCATCTGGACGCGGAGCGGTTTGAAGGCCTGGAGCTGGTGGGCGTAAATTACCTGCGGGGGGCCATCAGCCTGCTGAAGGGCTGAGCCGGGAAGAGACCAATCGTATTGCGGCACGCAAGAACGAAAAAATGGCAGCGCATAAGCAATAAAAGAAGGCCGGATGCAGCGCGGCCGTTTATCCGTTTCTATCAATGAAAAATCCCTTTCCGGAACCAACCGGAAAGGGATTTTTTGTGGTGGAGATGACGGGAGTCGAACCCGTGTCCGAAAAGAAGTCTACGAAAGTATCTCCGGGTGCAGTTTGTCTACAAAATTCCCGCCGCGCCAGGCCGACAAACAGGCCGACGCTTTGGTAGCTTCATGAGTTCATGGCTGCCCGCAAAGCTTAGGGCTGCTCACGTTCAGCGCTAAAATGACATTCTGGCCCCACGCCGCGCTAACGTGGGCAGAACGGCAGCCTGAATTCAGGCTGCGGCTAACTGAGTGTTGTTGTCAGTTAATTTTTTTGAAGGAGATTATAGTGTGTCCCTCACCACTACCCGCTGCTCGCGCTTTCCTCTCCCCGTCGAAACCTTTACATCCCCACGAAGAAGGGGCAGTGCCCCTTGAAAGCAGTAACTCAATATCGCTGGGTCTTCATGGCCCGGTCGATGGTGCGCTGGGCGTCCTTTGCGGCGGCCGAAGCGCGTTTGTCATAAAGCTTTTTGCCCTTGCAGACGCCAAGCTCTACCTTCACCCGCCCGCGCTTAAAATAAAGCGAGAGGGGAACGAGTGTGTATCCCTGAAGCTTGATCTCCTGGCCCAGACGGCGAATTTCCGACTTATGGGCGAGAAGCCGCCGCTCCCGCAAGGGGTCGCGGTTAAACACATTGCCCTTATCGTAGGGGCTGATGTGCATTCCGCGAAGAATCAGCTGGCCGTTGTCCACGTCTACCCAGGAATCCTTCAGGTTTACGGTGCCGGCACGAAGGCTTTTTACCTCGGTGCCAACCAACTCAATGCCGGTTTCAAGTGCTTCGATCACGAAATACTCATGGCGGGCTTGGCGGTTGACCGCAATCTGTTTGGTACCGGCTTTGTCTGCCATTGCATTACGCTCCTCTCTGCATTTTGATTCTAGATATATTATTCTATCCCGCTGGGGTGAAATTGTCAACCCCTCGCCTGCAAGTGCTGCGGAACCGATTCTCGGTGCGGTTTGCGCTGCCCCTGTGTGCCTGATACATCGCGGGACAAACGAAAAGGTCGCACGAAACTTAAAAAATCTGCGCGCAGTCCAAAGCAATATTCCCGCCTCCCCCGGCACATACTACAACCAGAGGGGATTCTGCGCGAGGGGGAATGGAAATGGGCAAGGCGAAACGCCGGGCGGTATGCGCCTTTGCGGCCGGTGCGCTTGTCGCGGCCGGGGTGGTGGCTCGGGCGGCGGCTATGCTGCCGGGTACTGTCTATGTGGCGAAGGGAGAGGGCCTGCAGCTGGCGGCGTACCCCTGGCTGAAGCCCGCCCCGGCGCTGATATATCCGGCGGTTGCGGCGGGGGCGGACGGGAGCCGCAATGAAACGCTGACCCTTCTGGAGGTTCTGCCGCTGAAAACAGTGCGGGTGGTGGAGACCGAGCGCCGGACGGTGGAAGTTTTGGGCACACCCTTTGGCATGAAGATGTTTTCGGACGGAGCCATGGTGGTCGGCTTTACGGACGTGGAGACGCCGCAGGGGCTGCGCAGCCCCGCCAAGGAGGCGGGCCTGAAACTGGGCGACCTGCTGGTAAGCCTGAACGGGCAGAAGGAGCTGAACAACGACCGTGCCGCCGAAGCGATACAGGAAAGCGGCGGCAGCGCGCTGCGGCTGGTGTACCGCCGGGGCGGGCAGGAACACGAAGCGGAGCTGACCCCGACCTGGGATGAGGAGGCCGGGCAGTACCGCGCGGGAATGTGGCTGCGGGATTCCGCGGCCGGCGTGGGAACGCTGACCTTTGCGGACCCGGAAAACCGAAGCTACGGCGGGTTGGGCCACGCCATCAGCGACCGTGACACCGGAAAGAGCGTTGCCCTGCGGGCCGGAGAAGTGGTGCCGGTGGAGATTGTTGGCCTTACCCGGGGAACGCGGGGCGAGCCGGGCGAATTAAAGGGAGTGTTTGGCCAGAGCGGCGCCATGGGAAGCATTCTGGCCAACGACGAAACCGGTGTGTACGGCCGCCTGATGACCGATATCCCACAGGGGCAGCCCATGGAGGTGGCCATGCCCCAGGAGGTACAGGCCGGCCCGGCGAAGATTCTGGCCACGGCGGCGGGCCGGACCCCGGAATGGTACGATGTTACGATCGAGCGTGTCAACCTGAACAGCCGGGATGCCAACCGGGACCTGCTTCTGCGGGTGACCGATGCGAAGCTGCTTGAAAAAACGGGCGGGATTCTGCAGGGGATGAGCGGCAGCCCGATTGTGCAGAATGGCCGGCTGGTGGGCGCGGTGACGCACGTTCTGGTGAACGATCCGGCGAAGGGCTATGGGATTTTTGCCAAAACCATGCTGGACTCCGCGGATCGAGCGCTGGAAACCGGATAAAAACCGGCAGCGGGCGGAAAAACTGTAAAAAATGAGACTTTGCCAAGGAAAAGGGGAAAATAATGTCGAAAAACGAAGCAGTTTGTCGAGAAAAACTTACCATAAAATGGAAAAAATCTCGGTAAAACCCTTGCGAGCCATGGAAAAATATGGTAAAATATCCAATGTTGAGGGAAACTTGAGAAACGGAGGAAAATCGCATGGAGAAGATCAAATTTTTGATGACGGATACCGGCAGAAGCGTCACGGAACTTTGCCGTGAAACGCTGGAAAAACGCGGCGTGGATGTGGCGGTTTGCCCCAAAGATGGCGCTCAGGCTCTGCAGTGCCTGCTGGAGAACCGCCCGCAGGTGGCCCTGCTGGACGCCTTTATGCCGGGGCTGGATGCCCTGGCCGTAAAGCAGCGCTACCAGGAAAACGGCGGCAGGGGCACGGTGTTTTTTGTGACCGGCACCTTCCAGAACGACGGTGTGGAAGAGGAACTGCTGGACAACGGGTTTGCCTTTTATTTCGTGAAGCCGTTTGAGGAAACGGTTCTGGCCGATCGGGTCCTCCGGGCGGCCGGGGCGGCGGAGCAGCCGCGGACCATTTGCAGCGATGAGATCACCGTGACGGAGATCCTGCATCAGATCGGGGTCCCGGCCCACATCAAGGGCTACCAGTTCCTACGGGATGCCATTCTGCTGACGATGACCGACCCGGAGTACATCAATGCGGTGACCAAGCGGCTCTATCCGCAGATCGCAAAACAGAATGTTACAACGGCGTCACGGGTGGAGCGGGCCATTCGCCACGCCATCGAGGTGGCCTGGGACCGGGGCGATGTGGATACCCTGAACAGCTATTTCGGCTACACCATCCACAACCTGCGGGGAAAGCCCACCAACTCCGAATTCATCGCCATGATTGCCGACCGGATGCGGCTGGACAAAAAGCAGCGCCGGAATGCGTGAACCGGCAGCCGCACCGGCCGCGCACAAGCCAGACGAACATTCAAGCCTCCTGAAGAACCTGCACCGGGTGTGCAGGCGGTTCAGGAGGCTTTTTGGCGCGCGACCTGCCCGGCGGAAAAAGAGGGCGGCTTCCGGGGACATTGCGGTGGATTTTTTTGAAGGGAGCCTGTATAATGTTCCATAATGAGTGTTATAAGCAAATGCCCGGCCTTTGGAACGAACGCAGCGGCGCTTCGGCTGCCGGGCAGGGGGAGAGAAAAACCATGAAACATACCACAACGGCGGTGCTGGTGGCGGCGGGAAATTCCACCCGCATGGGGTTTGACAAACTGGCGGCCTGCATTGAGGGCAAAACGGTTCTGCAGCGCAGCGTGGAAGCCTTTGACGCCCACCCGGACATTGACGAGCTGGTGCTGGTGGCAGGCAGCCGCAACGAAGAGGCGGCTCGTGCCCTGACGGCGGCCTGCCGCAAACCGGCGCGGGTGGTGCGGGGCGGCGCCACCCGTGCCGAGAGCGTGCGCAGCGGTGTGCAGGCGGCCACGGGCGAGTTTGTGGCCATTCACGACGCCGCGCGGCCCTTTGTGAGCGAAGAGGTCATCACCCGGGCACTGCACGCGGCGTGGCAGTGCGGTGCAGCAGCCCCGGCCGTGCCGGTGAAGGACACCGTTAAGGTGGCGGGGCCGGACGGGCTGGTGCAGGCCACGCCCAAGCGCAGTACGCTGTATGCGGTGCAGACGCCCCAGTGCTTTGACCGTGCGGCGTATCTGACGGCCGCCCAGACGCTGGGGCAGCAGGATGTGACCGATGACTGCCAATTGATGGAGCTGACCGGGCAGCCGGTGAAGCTGACGGAAGGCTCCTACGAAAATTACAAAATCACCACGATTGAGGATCTGAAAGGAGCCGGAGCAATGCGCATTGGGCATGGATACGACGTACATAAGCTGGTGGAAGGCCGCCGCCTGATCCTTGGCGGGGTGGACGTTCCCTACGAAAAGGGGCTGTTGGGCCATTCCGACGCCGACGTGTTGGCCCATGCGGTGATGGATGCCCTGCTGGGCGCGGCGGCCATGGGGGACATCGGCCAGCATTTCCCGGACAATGACCCTGCCTATGCCGGGGCGGACAGCCTGGCCCTGATGAAGGAAGTGGCCCGTCTGCTGGCACAGCAGGGCTGGCGGGTGGAAAATGTGGATGCCACCATCCTGTGCCAGGCCCCGAAGCTGGCCGGGCACATTCCGGCCATGCGCACCAACCTGGCGGCGGCGCTGGGCCTGGATGTGAGCGCAGTGAGCGTGAAGGCCACCACCGAAGAGCACCTGGGCTTTACCGGCCAGGGGCTGGGCATTGCGGCCCATGCGGTGGCCCTGATCGACCGCTGAACGGGCGGTTTTCAAGACTAGAAAAGTATGCTATACTAAAACGATGCTGAACAAAGTTCTGCGCAGGCGGACACAGCGGCGCAGAACCGGGAACAGGAGTGGGATGATTGTCTGCATTACAGAACGGACTGGATAAGATCCTGAATAACTTCCGCTCCAGCGGATGGAACGACTGGGTGGACATCCTCATCGTAGCGGTGGCGGTGTACGCCCTGATCGGCTTGGTGCGGCGCACCCGGGCGGGGCAGCTGGCTCGGGGTGCGACCCTGATTCTGGCGGTGTACGCACTGGCGTTTTACTTTAACCTGCGTACCCTGACCTGGATTTTGAACAACGTGCTGCAGGTGGGCTTTCTGGCCCTGGTGGTGGTGTTCCAGCCGGAGCTTCGCCGGGCGCTGGAGCAGCTGGGCCGCACGGATGTGTGGATGGCCAGCCTGTTCCGCACGCACCGGGATGACTCCACGGTGCGCGCCCGCTGGCAGACGGCCACGGTGGCCATCTGTGATGCGGCCGAGCAGCTGTCGGATACCCGCACCGGTGCGCTGATCGTGCTGGAGCGCAACTCGAACCTGTCGGAGATCATCCGCACCGGCACCCCTCTGAACGGGGATGTGAACCGGGAAATGCTGGGCACCATCTTTTACGAGGGCACCCCTCTGCACGACGGCGCCGTGGTGGTGCGGGACGGTATGCTGAAGGCGGCAGGCTGTGTGCTGCCGCTGTCCAACAATCTGGAAATCGGCAAGGACATGGGCACCCGCCACCGGGCGGCCCTGGGGATGAGCGAAAACTCCGACGCGGTGATCGTGGTGGTCAGCGAGGAGACCGGCATCGTCTCGCTGGCCAAAAACGGCGTGATGATCCGCCGGCTGGACCGGCAGAGCCTGTTCAACCTGCTTCAGGAGGACGTGGTTCCCCCGGAGCAGCCCCAGGAGCAGAAGCGCCCCTTCTGGAACCGGAGGAAAGCCAATGAAGAAGAATAAATTCAGCCTCAGCGCCTTTTTGGACGACCCCCGCGGGCGGGCGGCGCTGGCGCTGCTGATTGCGGTGTTCACCTGGACGCTGGTAACCACGGTCATCAACCCGGGCACCACCCAGACGTACAGCGGCGTTCCGGTGGATTACAGCTATGGAACCAGCGATTACACCAGCCAGGGGCTGGACATTGTGAAGAAGCCGGATTATAAAGTGCGGGTGACCTGCACTGGGAACGGCTCGGTGCTGGGTGGGCTGGACGCCGCGGACTTTATTGTGTATCCGGATTACTCGGTGGTGACCGGAAGCGGCGAGGTGACGCTGCCGCTGAAGGTCCGCATGGCGGACGGCAGCCTGGAAAACCAGGTGAAGGTGGAACTGACCGACGGCCAGTCCAGCACCGTGGATGTGATTCTGGACAAGGTGGTGGAGCGGACGTTTACTGTGACCACCGATGTGAGCGATTTGAAACCGGCCAGCGGCTATGTGCTGAATTCGGTGAGTTGCTCGCCCTCGGAGGTCACCATTCAGGGGCCGGAAACCGAACTGAACCAGATCAGCAAGGTCACCGCCCCGGTCACCATGGACAGTGAACTTTCCGACAGTGCCGTGGTGCAGGTGGATCTGGAATACACCGACCAGGAAGGCAACCCCATTCAGCTGGAATACGCCGAATCCTCGGCCGACCGGGCCAGCGTGAGCTTCTCGGTGTATCAGCTGGCCAATCTGCCCTTGACGGTGGACTTTCTGAATGCGCCTCCGGGCTTTGACGTGAGCAAGCTGCCTTACACCCTGTCGCAGCAGACGCTGACCGTGGCCGGACCGTCCCGGCAGATTTCCACCATGACGAGCCTTTCGGTGGGCTATTTTGACCTGAGCACCTTTAAGCTGGATAAGGATTGGCCCATGAGCATTGAGCTGCCGGAGAACATCGTCAGTCAGGAAAACGTGACGGCCGTTACCCTTAGCTTTGATTCCTCCAATCTGGCTCGGAAGGTGCTGAACGTGAGCCGGGATAACATCCGGGTCATCAATCTGCCCGCCAATTACCAGCTGGAGCCGGAAAATACCCGCATCAACAATGTGACCCTCATCGGCCCTAAAGACGAGATTGCGGGGCTGTCCGCTTCCAATGTGGTGGCCCAGATCGACGCGCAGGACATTCAGGTATCGGTGGGCAAACAGAATTTGACGGTGCAGATCTATGTGCCGGCGGCCTCCGGGGTGTTCGCGGTGGGCAGCTACACGGTGGAATGCAACATCACCTCGCGCTGAGCGGCAGCTTTGGCCGATAAAGGCGCGCACGAAACGATAAAAAGAAACGAGACCCAGTATGCTTTTGGTACGCAACATTCGGCTGCCCCTCTCCTGTACGGAGCGGCAGGCGGTGCAGGAGGCGCTGCGCATTCTGCATCTGCCCGCCGCCGCCGTGCGGGAGAGCGGCATTGCAAAAATTTCGGTGGATGCCCGGCACCGCAAACCGGTGCTGGTGTACACCGTAGCCATCACACTCAACGACGAGGGTGCGGAACCGGCTTACGCTGGGGCTGCGCCCTGCGTTGCTGTATCCAAACCGGTGCGTCTGATCCTGCCAAAGGGCGAAAAGACGCTGAAAACCCGTCCGGTGGTGTGCGGCCTTGGGCCGGCGGGCTTGTTCTGCGCCCTGCTGCTGGCCCGGCAGGGGCTGCGGCCTCTGGTGCTGGAACGCGGCCCGGCGCTGGAAGAGCGGGTGAAGGCGGTGAAGCACTTTTCCGCCACCGGCGAGCTGAACCCCAACGCCAACATCCAGTTCGGCGAAGGCGGCGCCGGTACCTTCTCGGACGGAAAGCTCACCACCCGCATTGGGGATGAGCTGTGCGGCTTTGTCACCGAGACCTTTCTGCAGCACGGCGCCCCAGCGGAAATCGCCATCCGGCAGAAGCCCCATGTGGGCACCGATCTGCTGCGGCAGGTCATTGCCTCCATCCGGCGGGAGATCGAGCAGCTGGGCGGCGAGGTACGATTCGACACGGCCCTCACCGGCCTGACGGTGAAAAACGGGCGCCTTGCGGGCATTGAGACCACGGAGGGCACACTGCCCTGCGAGGTGCTGGTGCTGGCGGTGGGGCATTCGGCCCGGGATACCTTCGCCATGCTGCAAAAAAGCGGCCTGAACCTTACCTGCAAGCCCTTCTCGGTGGGCTTCCGGGCCGAGCACCTGCAGACCGCCATTGAAGAAAGCCTGTACCACGAGGCGGCGGGGCACCCGGCCCTGCCCCACGGCGAGTATCAGCTCAGCCAGCAGGTGGGCGGGCGATGCGTGTACACCTTCTGTATGTGCCCGGGCGGTCAGGTGGTGGCTTCGGCCAACGAAGAGGGCGGTGTGGTCACCAACGGAATGAGCTACCATGCCCGCGACGGCAAAAATGCCAACGCGGCGGTGGTGGTCAGTGTGGACGGCCGCGATTTTGATCAGGACCCGGCCCGGGCCATTGCCTTCCAGCGTCGGCTGGAACAGGCGGCCTACCGGGCGGGCGGCGGCGGATATGCGGCCCCGGCGGAGAATGTGCCCAGCTTTTTGGCCGGGCAGGGGCGGCTGACCATCGGCCGGGTGCAGCCCACCTATGACCGGGGCGTGACCCCCTATGATCTGGGCAGCCTGCTGCCGGAAGAACTGGCTGCAACCATGCGCACCGGCCTTTCTGCCTTTGAGCGGAAAATCGCTGGGTATACGGCGCCGGACGCCATTTTGACCGGTCTGGAGACGCGAACTTCCAGCCCGGTGCGCCTGCCCCGCGGGGAGGATTTTCAGGCGCTGGATCTGCCGGGGCTGTATCCGTGCGGAGAAGGTGCAGGCTACGCCGGCGGCATTATGAGCGCGGCGGTGGATGGCCTGCGCGTGGCCCGGGCTATTCTGGGCCGGTACAAGGCCGGAGATTGAGCCCTGCGTAGTGCGGTTGGCCGCTGCGTTTGGGTGAGGCCGGAAGCTCTAAAAGATGAAATATCAGAAAAGAAATTTAGTGAATTATTAAATTCAGTGAGCATCAACAGGAGGAACAGATCCGATGACATACCGTGCCTGGCAAGTGAACCGCCCCGATGAGCAGGCTGCAGCAAAGCTGGCGGCTCAGATCGGTGCGCCAAAATTGCTGGCGCGGGTGCTGACCGCCCGCGGCTTGGATACGCCGGAAAAGGCCATGGGGCTGCTGGGGCAGGATGTGCCTCTCACCGACCCCATGCGCATGAAGGACATGGACAAAGCCGTGGAGCGCATTCTGCGCGCCATTGACGAAGAAGAGAAGATGGTGGTGTTCGGCGACTACGACGTGGACGGCGTGACCGCCACGGCGCTGCTCTACTCCCACCTGCGCAACATGGGGGCAGATGTGCGCTGTATGCTGCCCAGCCGGGAAGGGGAGGGCTACGGGCTTTCCGAAAAGGTCATCCGCAGCCTGGCCGATAAGGGCTACCGGCTCATCATCACAGTGGACAACGGAATTTCCGCCGGGGCCGAGGCCGAGCTGGCCGCCCAGCTGGGCGTTGACCTGGTGGTGACGGACCACCACCTGCCGCCCCGGCAGCTGCCCAAGGCCGTCGCAGTGGTGGACCCCATGCGCACCGACGATGAAAGCCCGTATAAGGGCTTTTCAGGCGCAGGCGTGGCCTTCAAGCTGTGCTGCGCGCTGGACGGCTGCCCGCCGGAGGAGCTGCTGGATTTCTGCGGCGATCTGGCGGCCATCGGAACGGTGGCGGACGTGATGGACCTGACCGGGGAAAACCGCACGTTGGTGCGCCGCGGGCTGGAAGCGTTGCAGAATTCCGGGCGGCCGGGCATTGAGGCCCTGCTGGAAGTCAGCGGTATGGGCGGGCGAACGGTGACGGCGGATACCGTCAGCTACACGCTGGCCCCGCGCCTGAACGCGGCCGGCCGGATGGACAGCGCCGCCCTGGCGCTGCAGCTGTTGCTGTGCGAGGATGCCGAGCGGGCAGCCGATCTGGCCGCCCGGCTGAACCAGTGCAATCAGGACCGGCAGAACGCGGAGCAGGAGATCCTGGCCCGGGTGAATGAGCAGTTGGATGCCGACCCCGCCCGGAAGAACGACCGGGTGCTGGTGGTGTGGGGCGATGCCTTCCATCCAGGCGTGACCGGAATTGTGGCCAGCCGTCTGGTGGAGCGCTACGGCCGCCCGGCCATCGTCATTTCCATGCAGGGAGACGAGGGCAAGGGCAGCGGCCGCAGCATTGAGGGCTTCCACCTGCACCAGGCCATCTCGGCCTGTCAGGAGTTGCTGGTGCGTTTCGGCGGCCATGCCCTGGCGGCCGGGCTTTCCATCCGGAGAGAGAATCTGGAGGCCTTCCGGCAGCAGATCAACGCCTGGGCCGCCAAAACCTACCCGCTGCCCCAGCAGCCGCCCCTGCGGCTGGATGTGCCGGTGCGGCTGGATGAGGTGACGGTGGAAGAGGTGCAGGGACTGGACTATCTGGCCCCCTGCGGTCACGGCAACCCGGCCCCGCTGTTCCTGGTGGAAAACGCCATTGTGGACGGGGTGTATCCCATGGGCGATGGCCGCCACAGCCGGGTGCGGTTGCGGCAGGGCACCGCGGGGCTGTATCTGGCCTGCTTCGGCGTGGCTCCAGCCAACATCCCTTATCAGCCTGGCGACCGGGTGGACGCGGCGGTGAGCTTTTCGGTTTATGAGGGCCGCAACGGGCCGATGGTCTCCGGCCGCGCCCGGGAACTTCGCCCGGCGGGGCTGGGAAATGAGCCGGCACGTCAGGCGGCCCTGTATGAGGCATGGCGCAGCGGTGCCCATCTGGATGGGCAGCAGCGCACCCTGCTGAAGCCCGAGCGGGACGACACCGTGGCCCTGTACCGCCAGCTGCGCAGCGGCCGGGTGGATGCAAACGACCTGCAGCCGCTGTTTGCCTGCATGGGCCCGCAGCAGACGGGCAAAACGCTTGTGAGCCTGGAAGCGCTGACCGAGCTGAACCTGATTGCGGTGGAAGAGACCGAGGGCACACGCCGGTACGTTCTGGTGCCCACCAAAGAGAAAAAGGACCTGACCAGCGCCCCGGTGCTGCGGGCGATGATGGAGGAATGATGCATGGCTGAGTATATTGTGTACGACGATCTGGCCCATGCCCTTGAAAATTCGGGCCGACCTTACAATATTGAAATGATCCACAAGGCTTACCAGCTGGCAGAAAAGGCCCATGAGGGGCAGTTCCGCCGCAGCGGCGAGCCGTACATTTGTCATCCGCTGCACGTGGCCTGCCTGCTGGTGGATCTGGGAATGGATTCGGAGAGTGTGGCGGGCGGCCTTCTGCACGATGTGGTGGAGGATACCGCGGTTACTGTCAACGAGATCAGCAGCCAGTTCGGCCCGGATGTGGCCCTGCTGGTGGACGGCGTGACCAAGCTGACCAAATTGAAGTTTTCCTCCGTGGAGGAGCAGCAGGCCGAAAACCTGCGCAAAATGCTGCTGGCCATGAGCCAGGACGTGCGGGTGATGATCATCAAGCTGTGCGACCGGCTGCACAATATGCGCACCGGCGATGCCTGGCCGGAGCAGAAGCGCCGGGACAAGGCCAAGGAGACCATGGAGGTGTACGCCCCCATTGCCCACCGCCTGGGCATCAGCAGCATCAAGGAAGAGCTGGAGGACCGCAGCCTGCAGTATCTGGACCCCGTTGGCTACAACGAGATCAAGGAGCAGCTGGCCAAGCACCGCGGCAATGAATTTTTGGAGCATGTGAGCCATGCCATTCAGGAGCGCCTGAAAGAAAACGGCATGGAGAATGCCTATATGAAGCGCCGGGTCAAGAGCATTTACGGCATTTACCGCAAGACCATCATGCAGAAAAAGGAATTTGATGAGATCTACGACGTGTATGCCGTGCGCATCATTCTGGATTCGGTGGCCGAATGCTACAATGCGCTGGGCGTGATCCACGATATGTACCACCCGCTGCCCAACCGCTTCAAGGACTATATTTCCACCCCGAAGCCCAATATGTATCAGTCGCTGCACACCACGGTCATCGGCCACGAGGGGCTGCCCTTTGAGGTGCAGATCCGCACCTGGGAGATGGATCAGGTGGCGGAATACGGCGTGGCCGCCCACTGGAAGTACAAGGCGGGCGTGCAGGGCAAGGACAAACTGGATGACCGCCTGGCCTGGGTGCGTCAGCTGCTGGAAAGCCAGCGGGATTCCAACGATGTGGGCGACATTCTGCGCGATCTGAAGGGCGACCTGCTGCCGGAAGAGGTGTTTGCCTTTACGCCCCGGGGCGATGTGATCGCCCTGCCCACCGGCGCAACGGTCATCGACTTCGCCTACGCCATTCACTCGGCGGTGGGCAACCGGATGATCGGCGCCAAAGTAAACAGCAAGATGGTTCCCATTGACCACAAGGTGGCCACTGGCGAGATCATTGAGATCGTCACCGGCCCGGCGGACAAGGGCCCCAGCCGCGACTGGCTGAAGATCGTGGCCACCAGTGAGGCCAAGAACAAGATCCGCAACTGGTTCAAGAAGGAGCGGCGGGAAGAGAACATTCAGGAAGGCCGTGCCGCCCTGGAGCGGGAGATGCGCCGCTCTTTGGTGAACGTTCCGCCCGAAAAGTGGGACGAGTTTATGGGCGAGATCGCCCGTCGCCAGCGCATGAACAACCCGGATGAGATGTACGCTGCCATCGGCTACGGCGGCCTGCAGATCAGCCGCATTATGGGCAAGATCAAGGACGAGTACACCAAAATGCGGGAGGCAGAGGCAGAAGCCGAGGCCGCCAAGAACTTCACGGTGGAAGATGTGTCCATTCACCGCACCCACACCAGCGATGGCGTGGTGGTGGAAGGCATTGACAATTGCCTGGTGAAGTTCGCCAAGTGCTGCAATCCGCTGCCCGGCGACAAGATCGTGGGCTTCATCACCCGCGGCTATGGCGTATCCATCCACAAGCAGGATTGCGCCAATGCCCAGCAGAGCATGAAGCAGCCGGAGAATGCCGCCCGCTGGGTGAAGGCCTATTGGGAGGACAGCGCCTCCGCCCAGGAGCCGTTCAAGGCGGCGCTGGAGATCTATGCCGAAGATCGGGACGGTATTTTCGGCGAATTGGCCATGGCGCTGTCCGACCTGCGGGTGCCCATCTATGCGGTGAATGCGCGCCAGGGGGAGAACGACAAAGCGTTTATGAATGTGACCGTGGGTATTGCCAACACCGAACACCTGAACAATGTGGTGGCAAAGCTGCGCAAGATCCGCGGGGTCATTTCGGTGACCCGCTGATCCAAAGGAGAGTGTCGAATGCGTGCAGTACTGCAGCGGGTCAGCCGCGCCAGTGTGATTGTGAATGGGGGCGAGCCCCGGAAAATTGGGCCGGGGCTGGTCATTTTGCTGGGTGTGCGGGATACGGACACCCTGGAAGTTGTGCCGAAGCTGGCCGAAAAGTGCGCGCATCTGCGCATTTTTCCGGATGAGACGGGCAAGTTGAACCGCAGCGCGGTGGAGCTTGGATATGAGGCTTTGGTTGTGAGTAATTTTACCCTGTACGGGGATTCCAGCCGGGGTAAACGGCCCAGCTTTATCCATGCCGCCAAACAGCCGCTCTCAGTGGACGGGTACGAGCTGTTTCTGAAGGAGCTGGCGCGGCAGGGGCTGGCCGGCATTCAGCACGGCGAGTTCGGGGCCGATATGCAGGTGGAACTGGTCAACGACGGCCCGATTACGCTGGTGCTGGATACAGACGAGTGGCAAAAGCCCCCCAAAATGGGCTGATTGGATAAAAGTTTACAAAATATTTGACATTTTTGCCCAGTTTGTGGGTCCTGTTCAACAATTTATTCATATCTGCGGGGTACAATAAGGGTACCAACCGCAGGGAAGGTGAGTGCACTATGCAGATGTTTCATCTGGCGGGCTTCCCGCCGTACTACACCAACAGCTTTTTGCTGATTACCAAGGCGGGCAATGCCGTGATCATTGACCCCTCCTGTGAGCCGGTGGAATACAACCGCATTCTGGGCGAGCATGGAGCAAAGCTCACCCACATTCTGCTGACCCATGGCCATTTTGACCATGTGCCCGGCGCGGAAGAGCTACGCAGGCAGTGGGGTGCGGCACTGTATCTGGACAAGGCGGATGCGCAGGGCACCCAGCGGCTGCCCATCTCCAAAGTGGACGGGGAATATACGGACGGCGGCGAGCTGAAGGTGGATGAACTGACTTTCCGCACCTGGCACACCCCCGGGCATACTCTGGGCAGCTGGTGCCTGCTGTGCGGCAACCTGTTCTTCACCGGCGATACCCTGTTCCACGGCAGCATTGGCCGCACGGACTTTGCCGAGAGCGACCCGGAGAAGATGAAAGCCAGCCTGGAAAAGCTGAAGGCGCTGCCCCTGGCAGACGACGTTCAGGTTCTTCCTGGCCACATGGATGCTTCCACCATGGGTGAGGAAAAGCGCTACAACCCTTACATGAGGGGGTACGCATGGAACTGACCGTATTGGGCCTGGCTTCCGGCTATGATGTGGAGCATGTGATTCGGTTGTTTTATCCCATGGCAAAGCTGGTGCCCGGGTATCACCGGGGCGGCGATCTGGTTCTGGCCCGGGCGGGCCGGAACCATCTGCTGGCGGGCGTGCGGGAAAATGGCATTTGCCATTGGCGGCGTGCGGCGCGGCCCGAGAATGAAAAGCCCGCGTTTGCACTGGCCAGCCTGGTGTATGACCTGCTGCGCGAAGTGACCGGCATCCGGCCGCCCTGGGGCAAAATGACTGGGGTGCGCCCGGTGCGCATCATTCACGACCAAAGGGCCGCCGGCCACAGCGAAGAGGACATTGCAAAGCTGTTTTTGGAAAAGTACGACTGTACCCCCGGCCGGTTTGAGCTGGCCCGCGGGATCGCCGACCGGCAGCGGCCGATTTTGGAGCGCAGCGGCCTGCGGGACTGCAGCCTGTACATCGGCATTCCGTTCTGCCCATCCCGGTGCAGCTATTGCAGCTTTGTTTCCCGTACGGTGGAGCGGGATAAAAAGCTCATTCAGCCCTATGTGGATCATCTGTGCATGGAACTTGAGGCGATTCAGAACCAGATGGAGCAGATCGGCCTGAACCTGCGCACCGTGTACATCGGCGGCGGCACCCCCACCAGCCTGAGCGCCGATCAGCTGCGGCAGCTGATGGGCAAGGTGGCCCAATGCTTTGACCTGAGCCGCCTGGAAGAGTACACCGTAGAAGCCGGCCGGCCGGACTGCACCGACCTGGAAAAGCTGCAGGTGCTGAAGGAGTACGGGGCCACCCGCATCTCCATCAATCCGCAGACCTTTGAGGACGAGGTGCTGGCCCACATCGGCCGCCGTCATACGGCCGAGGACATCCGCCGCTGCTTCTATGACGCACGGCAGGCAGGGCACAGGAACATCAACATGGACCTGATTGCCGGGCTGCCCGGCGACACGGAAGAGGGCTTTGCCCGAAGCCTGGAGCAGGCCATCGCGCTGGAGCCGGAAAACATCACCGTGCATACGCTGACGTTGAAGCGGGCCTCCAGCCTGGTGATCGACCACAGCCAGGAGGATTACGCCGATGTTGCCGCCATGCTGGAGCACTGCGATGCCCTGAACAAGGCAGGGTATGTGCCCTATTACCTCTACCGCCAGAAGAACACGCTCCAGAATCTGGAGAACATCGGCTGGTGCAAACCGGGGTACGAGGGGTACTACAACATTTATATTATGGAGGAAGTACATTCGATCCTCTCCGCGGGGGCGGGCGGCTCCACCAAGCTGCGTCAGCCCGGCTGCGGCGAGCACATTGAGCGTATTTTCAACTATAAATATGCGAATGAATACATCAATGGATTTGATGTGATTCTGGAGCGTAAGAGAGGAATTGGTGAGTTCTATGGCCGCTATCTGGATTCCCAAACGTCTGGTTGAGGTCAGCCTGGTCAATACGGCTGCCGCCAGCGCCCAGCGCTTTGTTTCCCATTGCGAAATTGAGTATGAAAGCAGAATTTTTGCTGCTGCCGGTGAAATTTTGGAGTCCGGCTGCCGCATTGTGATGCTGACGGGGCCTTCGGCCTCCGGCAAAACCACCACGGCCCACAAAATTGCCGATGCGCTCACCGTGCGCGGCTGCCCCAGCAAGGTGGTCAGCCTGGACAATTTCTATAAGAATCTGGATGAGTATCCGCGCCTGCCCGACGGCACCAAGGACTATGAAAATGTGACCGCGCTGGATTTGGATGAGATCCACCGCTGCCTGGGCGAACTGGTGAGCAAGGGAAGCACGGACCTGCCCATCTTCGACTTCCCCACGGAGAGCCGCCTGCCGGAGCGGGAGCACCTGGAGCTGGAGGGCGGTGTGTGCATCGTCGAGGGCATCCACGCGCTGAATCCGATTCTGACGGAGGTTCTGCCCCGGAACAGCGTATATAAAATCTACGCCGGCCTGCGGGAAGAATATTGCAGCAAGGGGCAGCGGGTGCTGCCTACCCGAGACATCCGCCTGGCGCGGCGCATGGTGCGAGACCACAAATTCCGCGGCCATTCGCCGGAAAAAACCATCGGTATGTGGGGCCGCGTGTGCGACGGCGAGGATCGCTACATCAAGGTGTTCAAGCCGGAGGCGGATCTGTTGGTGGATACCTCGTTCAGCTACGAGCTGTGCGTGCTGGCGGGAATGATCGAGCCGCTGGCCGGTTCGCTGCCGGAAAAGGACCCCTACGCGGAGAAGATGAACGAGCTGGCCGGGCATTTTGCCCTGTTTGACCCCATTCCGCTGGAACTGGTGCCGAAAAACAGCATGCTGCGGGAATTCTTGGGGGAATGACATTTTAATTGGTACGCGCCGCGCTGCCCGGATGCAGCGTGGCTGACAAAGCGGGCTGCGGCAGCGTAAGCGGCAGGCGGCCCGCCGACTAGAATGAGGTGATTGGTATGGCGTTCGATTTTGATAAGCTGATCCAGAAGGGGACCGAGATGGCCGATGCAGTTAAGAGCACGGCGGTGGATCTGGCCGAAAAAGGCAAAAAGCAGGTAGACCTGGTGAGCGAGCAGGCCAAACTGGCCAAGGCGCAGCGCCAGCTGGGCGCATTGGTGTACAGCCTGGCCAAGAACGGCGAGGAGAACCAGCCCCTGGTGGAAAAGTACATCCAGGCAATTTCTGACATTGAAGCCAACATTGAAGCGCTGAAGGCTGCCGGGATTACTGCCCCCGAAGAGGAGAAAGAGGCCCCAATCGTCGAGGTGGACGCGGAAGAGGCAAAGCCTGAAACCGAGGAAGCTCCGGCTGCCCATGTGTGCCCCCAGTGCGGCGCGGAGGTAGAGGAGAATGCCCTGTTTTGCAATCACTGTGGGGCACAGCTGTAAGCAGGCCGGTGCGGCCGCTGCCCTGACCCTGGAGAACGGGCGGCCGAGGCTGAACGCCGTGCTGCGCACCGAAGAGATTGGCCCCAAGGGGAAGTGACTCCGGCGGAGCGCCGCAGATCGGCGAAAGCGATGCAAGGCTGGATCGGAACTTGCAGGCAGAGCAGCATCCATTTGATCGTTTTGATCGAATGGGTGCTGCCTTTTTTGTTGTAAAAAGGGCCGAATGGCGCGGGAAAAAGAAAATAGAAATAGGGCGCGAGGGCGCAATGAACCTGAAAACCGTGAAAAGTGACAAAGCAAAATATGGCTTTTCGGCAATAGAGACAAAAAAGAGTGGTAACGCTCACTTTTACGCAATAAAGGCTTGAATTCCGGGGGCAATTGTGATATACTTTACCTCGTTAAACTTCACGAGACTAAATTGTGAAGAGAGAACGTGCCGGTAAGGCCAGCGCGGTGGATCGGTCCAACCGAATCGGCGGCGGCCTTGAGGGAATCGGCATAAGGGAGGAAACAAACATGAAAAAAGCACTTTCGATGATTCTGGCTGTCAGCCTGTGCGCAGCGGCTCTGACCGGCTGCGGCGGCTCCGCCTCTTCCAGCGCCGCTGCTTCCAGCGAGGCAGGTTCGGCCGCCGCGGCGGGCACCAAGTATAAGGTTGGCATCTGCCAGCTGGTGGAGCATGACGCTCTGGATGCTGCAACCAAGGGCTTCGAGGATGCCCTGAAGGAGCAGCTGGGCGAAGAGAACGTTGAGTTTGATTTCCAGAATGCACAGAACGATACCGCTACCTGCGCCACCATCAACAACACCTTCGTTTCCAACGGTGTGGATCTGATTCTGGCCAACGCAACGCCCGCGCTGCAGGCTGCGGCTGCCGCCACCACCGAGATCCCTGTGCTGGGCACTTCTGTTACCGAATATGGTGTGGCTTTGGGCCTGGATGATTTCAATGGCACTGTGGGCGGAAACATTTCCGGCACTTCCGACCTGCCTCCTCTGGACCAGCAGGCGGCCATGATTCAGGAGTGGTTCCCTGATGCGAAGAAGATTGGCCTGCTGTACTGCTCGGCGGAAGCCAACAGCCAGTATCAGGTTGACGTTGTGCAGGCGGAGCTGGAGAAGCTGGGCTACGAGGCCGTGCAGTACTCCTTCGCCGATTCCAACGATCTGTCCAGTGTTTGCAGCAGCGCCGCCGCCGACTGCGACGTGATCTATGTTCCCACCGATAACACGGCTGCTGCCAACACCGGCATCATTGATGGTATCTGCCGCCCCGCTGGCGTGCCCGTCATCGCCGGTGAGGAAGGCATTGCCAAGGGCTGCGGCGTTGCCACCCTGTCCATCAGCTACTACGACCTGGGCAAGACCACCGGTGAGATGGCCGCGAAGATCCTGACCGGCGAGGCCGATGTTTCCGAGATGCCCATTGAATACACCACCGTGACCAAGAAGTACAACGCAGAAATCTGCGATGCGCTGGGCCTGACCGCACCCGAGGGCTATGTGGCCATTGAGGGCTGATTGACCCTTCGGACAATCGAAACATTACAAACAGGGAGAATGGGGCTTCCATTCTCCTTGTTTTTTTGCTATACTAAAACCATCTGCATGCTTTTGCGGACTGAGGCGAAAAAAGCAGAACCGCAATCAAAGGAGAGTTGTTTTCATGATCGAGATTCTCGCAAAGCTGGGCAACCTGCCCGGCGCACTGCCCGGCGCCTGCGCACAGGGCATCATCTGGGGCATTATGGCCATTGGCGTGTACATCACTTACCGCATTCTGGATGTGGCGGACCTGACGGTGGACGGTTCGATGGGCACCGGCGGCGCCGTGTGCATCATGCTGCTGCTGAGCGGCCACAATGTGTGGTTTGCTCTGTTTATGGCGCTGGTGGCGGGCCTGCTCACCGGCCTGGTGACCGGCCTGTTCCACACGTTTATGGGCATTCCGGCCATCCTTGCCGGTATTTTGACTCAGCTTTCACTCTACTCCATCAACCTGAAAATCATGGGCAAGGCCAACCAGTCCATCAACGTGGACAAAAACGGCGTGCTCATCTCTCTGCGCTGGGTGAAAGAATTTGCGCTGCGCAACCCGCTGGTGATGGTGAGCATCATTACGGTGGTTCTGATCGGCATCATGTACTGGTTCTTCGGCACCGAGCTGGGTTGCGGCATCCGCGCCACCGGTGCAAACCCCAACATGAGCCGTGCCCAGGGCATCAACACCGGCTTCAACACGGTGCTGGGCCTGATGCTCTCCAACGGCCTGGTGGCTCTGGCCGGTGCGCTGCTGGCGCAGTATCAGGGCTTTGCGGACGTGAGCATGGGCCGCGGTGCCATCGTCATCGGTCTGGCTGCCATCATCATCGGTGAGGCGCTGTTCGGCAAGATCTTCCACAACTTCGGCCTGCGTCTGTTGGGCGTTTCGCTGGGCGCGGTGGTATATTACATTGTTATTCAGGTGGTTATCCTGCTGGGTCTGGATGCCAACCTGCTGAAGCTGCTCAGCGCGCTGGTGGTGGCAGTGTTCCTGGCCATCCCCTACTGGAAGGGCAAGTATTTTGCAAAGCCCGTTGCCCGGGCCGCCAAGAAGGAGGATACCACCAATGCTTGACATTAAGAATGTATATAAGACCTTCAATGCCGGTACCGTCAACGAAAAGACGGCGCTGAACAACCTGAGCCTGCACCTGAACGAAGGCGACTTCGTCACGGTCATCGGCGGCAACGGCGCGGGCAAATCCACGATGCTGAACGCAGTGGCCGGCGTGTGGCCGGTGGACAGCGGCACCATTTCCATCGGCGGTGTGGACGTGACCAAGCTCAGCGAGCACCAGCGCGCCAAGTACATCGGACGCGTATTCCAGGACCCCATGACCGGTACGGCTGCCACCATGCAGATTGAGGAAAATCTGGCCCTGGCGGCCCGGCGCGGCCATAGCCGCGGCCTGCGCATCGGCATCACCCGCGCTGAGCGGGAACAGTACCGGGAGCAGCTGAAAATGTTGGACCTGGGCCTGGAGGACCGGCTGACCAGCAAGGTTGGCCTGCTGTCCGGCGGCCAGCGCCAGGCGCTGACGCTGCTGATGGCGACGCTGCAAAAGCCGCAGCTGCTTTTGCTGGACGAACACACTGCCGCGCTGGACCCTAAAACCGCCCACAAGGTGCTGACCATTTCGGACAAGATCGTTCGTGAGAATCATCTGACCACCCTGATGATCACCCACAACATGAAGGATGCCATCAAGTACGGCAATCGCCTGATCATGATGTATGAGGGCCACGTGATTTACGATGTGCAGGGCGAAGAAAAGGCAAACCTGCACGTTTCTGACCTGCTGGCGAAGTTTGAGCAGGTGAGCGGCGACGAGCTGGCCAACGACCGGATGCTGCTTTCTTAAACCGCGGCGGCCCATCGCCGCGGCAGAACCTCAAAATCAGTGAATTAGCGAAGCGGCTGTGCCGTGGGAGATGCTTCCCACGGTGCGGCCGCTTTTTGCTGCAATTTTACCCAAAAACCGAAAATTATGGGGAGACAAATGGCGGAGTTTGGTCGAAAATTGCGGGAATCTGCATTGAAGGCGCAGGCGGGAATGTGCTATAATTCCACCCGTGAAAAAATTCACAGGATCACGGCACAGAAAGGAGTGCGCCGGATTGCTGCCCTGAGACGGGAAATCGGCCCAGGGACGGCCGCGCGGCAGAAGGAGAATGAAAAAACGGATATTTTTAGCGGTGGCGGCGGTTCTGCTGATGTGCCTGACCGTGATTGCGGGCTATCAGGAGCGAACCTTCCTCGGCGCACGGGTGATGCCGGCGGCGCAGGGCGAGGAATTGTGGGCGCAGGAAGGTACTCAACGGCTGCCGCTGAACCTTTTGGAGGAGGAACTGCCCCGCGATGAGGCCTCCGGCGTGACCTATCTGCCCCAGAACGCTCAGACCGAGGACTGGAAGGGCGGGCTTTCCGCACCCGGCGGCCGCCTGTACTTTATCGAGGACGCACAGATGTCCCACAAGCAGGAAGCACTGGAAGAGGGGCACGCCTTCCGCTATGTGGTGGTAAATGCAGAGGGCAAGCTGCTGGACAAAGGGCAGCTGGTGGCCACGGGCCTGCCGATGATGGTGTGGCGGCTGGACGAACCGGTGAACTGGCAGACTGTGGATGCCTTTGTGCACGAAGGCGAATACACTGGAACCGTGACGGTGTTTGACCCAAGCGGTGAGTATACGGTTCAAATCAGCCGGATGCGAAGCCGCATTCGAGGAAATTCCTCCCGTTGGGCCGACAAAAAGTCCTTCAAGATGAACTTGCTGAACGACAAGGGCGAAAAGCGCAAGCTGGGCTTGTGCGGAATGCGCAAGGACGATGACTGGATTCTGGATGCACTTTCCGCAGACGATACGCGCCTGCGGGAGGTCAGCGCCTTCCGCCTGTGGGAAGAGATCATTCAGAGCAACCCGTCGGACCGGATCGGCTCCCGGATGTGCTACATGGAATTGGTGGCGGACGGTCAGTATCAGGGCATTTATGGCCTGCAGGAGCCGATTGACAAAAAGCAGCTGAACGCCGAAGAGGGCGATGTATTGTACAAATCCGGCGGGCACCGCTGGCCTACGGAGGAGGAAATCGACTACATGCTGGCGCAGTCTGCCGCAGAGGTGGGCGAGCTGGTGGACGGGCAGCGCACCTGGCAGCAGGACGATGTGACCTATGCCGCCGATGCCGTTTATCTGAAAATCGACAAGCACACCGTGAAACTGTCCGCCAAACTGTATCCGAACCGCATTCAGGACGAGGTGTGGCAGCCGTTTTTGACGCTGGTGCGTACCATGCACGACCCGGCCAGCACGCTGGAACAGGTGGATGCCGTGTGCGACCGGAGCAACCTGATCGACATAGAACTGTTCCGGCAGGCGCTGTTTGCCTGGGACAATCTGGCCAACAACACCTATTATTATGGGCAGAAAACTGCGGACGGATGGCGCTTCATTTACGTGCCCTGGGACCTGGACCAGACCTTCGGGAATGGTTGGGATGCCTGCGTCAACGATGGCACCATGAACAGTACGGCCTATACCGTCCTCGGGCGGGACAAAGCCTGCGACGACGGCTACGAGTTCGAAACGGCCCTGCCTGCCGCTGCGGCAGAGCAGGCGGGCAATCAGGACAAGGTGCGCCGCTGGCAGCAGCTGCGCAGTGGCCCCCTCAGCACCGAAAACGTCTGCGCGCTTTTGCAGCACAGCAGCGATGAATTGATCCGAAGTGGGGCGCAGGTTCGTGAGGATGTCCGCTGGCCGGTGCGCGACAGCGATACCACGCTGGAGGAGATTCAGGCGTACATGACGCTTCGGCTGGAAGCGCTGGATGCCTATTATGCGGGGCTGTGACCGGCGGGATTGTGCAGCCAAACAACCGAAACGCGGCCAATGCCTCTGCATTGGCCGCGTTTTTTGCGAAATTTTTTTGTGCTCAAACGGGGAAGATTGTCTAACCGGGCGGAACGTGCTATAATAGCACTAAAATGTCGCCGGAAAGCCGGTGTCTTGTGTGAAAAATGACTGGGCGTTCACCGTTCCGCTGCATGGCGAACGGGGTGTGCCCGGCGAAAAAAGGAGCAATTGATTTGCGTTACGACGCTGTTTTGTTTGATGTGGACGGCACGCTTGTTCACTCCAGCCCCGGAATTCTCGAAACCATGCGGCACACCTTCCGGCAAATGGGCGTGGACCCGGAGACGCTGGATCTGAACCGCTTTTTGGGGCCGCCCCTGCGCAAGACATTCTCTGAAACGCTGGGAAGCGAGGAGAAGAGCGAGCAGGCTGTGCAGATCTACCGGGAATACTATGACCGGGTCGGCCAGCATAAGTGCAGTGTGTACCCCGGCGTTGTGGAGATGCTGGAGACGCTGAAGCGCAGCGGGGTGATTCTGGGAACGGCTACCTGCAAGGCCCTGCCGGTAGCGCTTCCCATTTTAAAAGAGCAGGGGCTGTACCGCTATTTTGACGTTTTGGGCGGTGCAACGCTGGACGCCAGCATTGACGACAAGCCCTCGGTCATCCGTTGGGCGCTGGGGCAGCCGGCGCTGGCAGGCAGGCGGGTGCTGATGGTCGGCGACCGGGCCGATGACCTGAACGGCGGTGCGGCCAACGGGCTGGACGCAGCCGGTGTGCTGTACGGCTATGGCAGCCGGGAAGAGCTGGCGGCCTGCAAGCCGGTTCTGCTGGCAGAAACCTGCGGTCAGCTGACCCGATACATTCTGGATACCTGACGATGGACCGGCGCGGCCCGCGCAGCGGCCGGCCGAATGAAACTTTGTTCTCGTGCCAAAAATGGAGGACACGAAATGAAAAAGATCAACCTGAAAAATTTATCGCACAAACAAAAGCAGGCCGGCATTGTGCTGGCTATCTGCGCGCTGGCGATCATCGTGACCCTGTCGGTTACGGCGGTGATGGTCAGCAAAGCCGGGAAGAGCAATGCAGAGTCCGGCTCGGATTCCGATTCTTCGTCGGAGAGCTACGACAGCAGCGAGTACCAGATTGATAAAAACTCCAGCGCCATTCTGGCAAAAACCAAGGATGCGGGCAAGAAATATGTGGAAGCCACGGTGTTTGTGGGCGACTCCAACACGGTGCGCATGAACAACTATGGCCTGATCACCCTGGACCAGTTTGTGGGTCAGGAGGGCATGGGCGTACAGTCCGCCGTCAGCACCAAGTGCGTGGCTTTCAAGGACGACAGCACCCAGTACACCATTCCGGATGCCATCGCCAAGATGAAGCCCCGGCGGGTGATCGTGACGTTCGGCACCAACAACGCCGACGGCAGCATGAGTAAGGACGACTTCATCAAGGAGTACAAGAACCTGCTCACGGCGATTCATAAGGCATATCAGTATTGTGACATCATTGTGAATGCCATTCCGCCTATTCCGAAGGACCACAGCAGCTACCCCAATATGAGCATGACCACCATTGACGAGTTCAATCAGGCGCTGGTGGAGATGTGCCAGAGCGAGGGCTACAAGTTCCTGAACAGCAGCGAGGTGCTGAAGGGCAGCGACGGCTACGGCAAGAGCGGCTATTTCCAGGACGGCGACATCCATATGCGGTCGGACGCGCTGAAGGCCATTCTCACCTATGCCCGCGAGCACGCCTACGAGACGGAGGACAAGCGCCCGGCGGCGGATCAGGATGCCACCAACATCCCCAAGCGCGCCAATACATCGGGCTCTTCTTCGACGGACACTTCCTCTTCCGGCACTTCGGAGCAGACGTTCACGGTCAGCTATGATGTGGAATCCAGCAGCAGCGGCACCCTGAGCTATGGCAACAGCTCCGGCCAGACAAAGCTTTCGTTCAAGGTGACGGACCCCAATGCCAGCTATACCATTACGGCGGTGCCGGCTTCCGGCTATGAATTTGTGAAGTGGAGCGATGGCGTGACCACAGCCACCCGTACGGATACCAATTTCACCAAAAACCTGTCGGTTCGTGCCCAGTTCAGCCAGAAGCTGAGCATTTCCATCGAGCCGGCCAGTGTTTCCATGAGCGCCGGAGACAATGTGACCCTGAAGGCCGTGGTGCACGGCGCCAGCGCTTCGGACGTGAAGTGGAGCGGCGCAGCCCAGGGCAGCGGCGAGACCTATTCGCTGAGCAGCCTGTCGGTAGGCAATTACACCATTGTGGCCACCATTACCGCAAACGGTACCACCAAAACGGCCGAGGCCACGGTGGTGGTAAGCCCGGCCGCTACGCCGACGCCCACGCCGGAACCCACGGCGGAACCCACGCCGGAACCCACGCCGGAACCCACGCCGGAACCGGCGGAAACCGAGAGCCCCGATGGGGGAACGGAGGGCCAGGCCAACTAAGCGCGGCGGCAGCCGAGCGGAGTACATTTTCTGCTTTACAGATAAGGGCCTGCCCCAAAAGACAGGGCGGTTAAGTGCATAAAACCGGCCCCCGCGGCCCTACCGTATCGGAATGGGCGCAGGGGCCGGTTTTGCTTGAATGGCCGCGGCATCAAAAACAGGCCGGCTTTTGCCGAAATGCCCGGCGGGCCGGATGCCGAACGGCCCGAACGAGACTTGACACGGGCGGTTTCCGTCCGTACAACAGAGAAGGAGAACAAGCATGAAGATCACGGTACTTGGCTGCGGCCGCTGGGGCACGTTTTTGGCCTGCTATCACAGCGCCCGCCACGAGGTGATGCTGTGGGGGCGGGAAGGGTCCCGCGGGTTTGCACAGCTGAAGGCGGAACGCCGGAACCAGTATGAGGCACTGCCGGACAATCTGCTGCTGGAGCAGGACCTTGAAAAAGCCGTTGCCTGGGGGCGTGTGGTAGTTATTTCCATCAGTGCCCAGCAGCTTCGGGACCTGGGCAGCAAGCTGGACCGGCTGGATCTGAGCGGCAAGACCGTGATTCTGTGCATGAAGGGTATTGAAGCGGACACCGGCAAGCGCTTGACCCAGGTGTTCCGCGAGACGGTGCATCAGCCAGTGGACCTGGCCGTTTGGGTCGGCCCCGGCCATGTGCAGGATTTCTGCGCGGGTATTCCCAACTGCATGGTGGTGGATTCGGAAGACCCGGCGGTGACCGAATGGATCGTGGAAAACCTGAATTCGGATTTGATCCGGCTGTATAAAGGACACGACCTGGTGGGCACTGAGGTGGGTGCTGCCGCCAAAAACGTGGTGGGGATAGCGGCCGGCATGCTGGACGGCGTGGGCTATTCCAGCCTGAAAGGCGCGCTAATGGCCCGCGGCGCCCGGGAAATCTCCCGGTTGATCCGGGCCATGGGCGGCAATGAGCTTTCGGCGTATGGGCTGTGCCACCTGGGCGACTATGAGGCCACCCTGTTTTCGGCCCACAGCCACAACCGGCATTACGGCGAGTGCTATGTGAAGGGCGAACCCTACGGCAAACTGGCCGAGGGCGTGCCCACGGTGAAAGCGCTGGTGGGCCTTGGAAAGAAATACGGGGTCGATCTGCCCATCTGCCGGACGGTGTATGAGATTGTGTATCAGAAGGTTGACCCCATGGAGGCCCTGCAGAAGCTGTTTGCTCGGTCGGTAAAGGGCGAGTTTGACCAGTAACCGCCGCGCCTGCCCTTGCATAGGCTGAGGGCAGGGAGGTGGATGCCATGGAATACCAGAACCTTGCCGAAACCGAAGCGGTGCCGGGGCCCGGCGCAACGGGCCTGTACGATACCGAGGGCAATGTGAGCGACGGCAGCGTGGACGACTACGGATACGACTGGGACGCCCCGGTGCTTTATCCGGAAAGCGCCCGCTCGGCCGGATGCGGAAACACACGCAGTTATGCCGGGAAGAGCGGCGGCACGACCGGCGATGAGGACTGTGGATGCAGCATGGAGCCGGATGACTGCATCGAGAACCGACCGGCCCAAAGCGATGAGGCGGCCTATGAAATCGTAGCGCCGTAAAGCGCTGCAAGGCTCTGCACAATTCTAACTGCAATTAACGGCGAACAGAAAAAAGCGTCTGCGTCCCGGAGAAATCCCGGAACACAGACGCTTTTTTTTGCTGTGTTTGCTGGATAAAAGTTGGAACGTCCGTCAACAAAGCCGATAAGATGATCCGGACGCGGCGGACTTACACCGTTTGCAGATCCTTCCAGCGGCCGCTCTTCCAGCGCGCCCAGAAGATGATCGCCCGCAGGCATTCATCCATGGCAAAGGCCATCCAGATGCCGGCCAGGCCGAGGCCCAGCTTCATGCCCAGCAGCCAGGCCACGCCCACGGCCACCACCCACTGGCTGATGATGCCGATGGTAACCGGATAGCGCACGTCGCCCACCGCCTGCAGGTTGCGCACCAGCACGATGTTGAAGCAGCGGCCGATTTCCAGAATGACCTCGATGCACATGATCTTCTGGCCCAGAGCAATCACCTGCGGGTCGGTGCTGAACAGCCCGTACAGAGGCTTTGCAAATAAGGCCAGTGCCAGTGTGATGCTGATGGTAATGGGGGTGAACACCTTCAATACGTGGTTGTTCAGCCGGTTGGCCTCCTCAAAATCCCGCGCGCCAATGGCATAGCCGACCAGAACCGCGGTGGCCTGGCTGACCGCGCTGATGAGCATATAGCACACCTGGGCGAAAATAACGGCATACACCCGGGTGGTGACGGCGTAGGTGCCGATCATGTTGACAAACACAAGGCTGGCTGCCTGCGAAAGGTTGTAGGAGAGGCCTTCACCGCCTGCGGGCAGGCCGATGCCCAGCAGCCGGCGGAACAACATCGAGGGCCAGGGGTTCAGCATCCGGGGCGAAAGCGTCGCGCCGGGAATGCTGCGCAGGAAGGAGACCAGCAGCAGACACATACCCACCATGCGGCAGGTGAGGGTGGAGAGCGCCGCGCCTGCCGCGCCCAGCTGGGGCAGGGGGCCAAGGCCGTAGATCAGGGCAGTGTTTCCCAGAATGTTGACCAGGTTGATCACGCCGGTGGACAGCATGATCACCGTCATGCGGGCGTGGGCGCGCAGGAAGGCGCTGAAGGTGAGCATCAGGGCCTGAAAGGGCAGGCTGACCGCCGTAATGCGCAGATACACCGCCGCCTCGGCCCGTGCCTCTGCGGGAACCTGCATCAGCGCCATAAGCCGGTCGGCCCCCAGCAGAAGCAGCGCCATCAGCACCAGACTGACGGCCAGATTGACCACCGCAGAGAGCACGTATACCTGCTGAACCTTTTCCTGTTGGCCGGCACCCAGATACTGGCTGATCAGAATGGTGGAAGCCAGACTGATGACCGAGAAGGTGAGAAGTAAAATGGTGATGACCTGATTGGCGTTGCCCACGGCGGCCACGGCGGTGGCGTTGAAATGGGAGAGCATAATCTGGTCGATGTTGCCCACCAGCATCTGAAGCAACAGCTCAATGAAAATGGGCCAGGTCATCTTCCAAAGAACCGGCTTGGAAGAAGTGGAAGCTGCCATAAACACTACCTCAAACAATCCATCAGAATAAAAAATGTCAGGCCGAACCGCCAAAACGAAAAAAACGCGGCGAAACGGCCCTGAATCATGCGGCTTCTATCATAGCATTCTCGGCGCGGAATGACCAGAGGACGAAATGACGATTTTTACAAAATGGCATTGGAAAAATTGTGCAAAATGAAAGAGCGAAAAGAAACGGCGCCCCAAACGGAAAAGATGGGAGCGGGGTGGCCTTTTCAGCGGCGGAAATCTCTGCTATAATTGGGGTTCAAAACGATGTGTGGTCAGGCTGCGAATCGGCAGTGCGGCAAAAGAGGCTGCAAGGACGACCTGAACAGCTTGCGGCGGGGCCGCGCACCAGGGCGGCTGTACAGCGGGAAGAAACCGCCCGGAAGCGCCCTATAAATGGGGGGCAAAACGGGTGGCGGCTGGCCGTGAGAAGGACTCGGGGGAAAACCCCTCCGGAAAAGGAAAACGAATGAGCGGCGAATGGAAATTTAAGCAAGAGAATATGCCAAGGCAAACGGCGAAGCAGAAAACGGATTGCACGCTGACCCGGCGGCTGGCCGACTACGCGGCGGGGGCGGCGTATCCCTTCCATATGCCGGGCCACAAACGGCGGCCCGGCGCACTGGGCGGCGCCGTTCCGGAAGCGCTGGACATCACCGAGATTGACGGCTTTGATGACCTGCACGATGCGGATGGTGTGCTGGCCGAGGCGATGGAGCGAGCGGCCCGCCTGTATGGCAGCCGGCGTGCCTGGCTGCTGGTGAACGGCAGCACCTGCGGCCTGCTTGCGGCCATTCAGGCGGCGGCCCCGCAGGGCAGCAAGGTGCTGGTGGCCCGCAATTGCCACAAGGCGGTGTACCACAGCATGGAGCTGCTGGGCCTGCGCCCGGTGTATTTGCAGCCGCCGCTGGACGAAGCCTTCGGCATTGCGGGCAGTTTGCCGCCGGTACAGGCTGCCGAAGCGTTGCGGGCCAATCCGGACGCGAAGCTGGTGATCCTCACGTCACCCACCTACGAAGGGGTGTGCAGCGATGTGGCGGCCATTGCCCGGCTGTGCCATGAGGCAGGGGTGCCCCTGCTGGTGGATGAGGCCCATGGCGCCCATCTTGGGCTGCCGGGCAGTTTTGCCCCCGGGGCAGTGGCGGCCGGGGCCGATCTGGTGGTGCAGAGCCTGCACAAGACCCTGCCCAGCCCCACGCAGACGGCGCTGCTGCACTGGAACAGCGATTTGGTAAACGACCGTGCCGTGGAGCATGGACTGGATATTTTTGAAACCAGCAGCCCCTCGTATCCGCTGATGGCGGCCATGGACCACTGCCTGCGCTGGTTGGAAGCCGACAGCGCCGCACGGATGGCCCGTTGGGGCGATTTACTCGAGCAGTTTTCTGCGCGGGCTGAGGGCCTGCGGAGCATCCGCGTGCTGTGCAAAGGGGGCGACCGGGTGGAGAACCACCCGCTGTTTTATGCCTTTGACCCGGGCAAGCTGGTGATTTCGGCCCGCGGCGCGGGGCTGACCGGCCCGCAGCTGATGGCCGCGCTTCGGGGGCGCTTTCAGCTGGAGCTGGAAATGGCGGCAGGGGATTACGCCATTGCCATGACCAGCCCCTGCGACACGGAGGAAGGGCTGGCCCGGCTGGCGGCGGCACTGGAGACCCTGGACCGGGAAGCCGCCGCCCCGCTGCCGCCCCGACCGGCGCTGCCCCCGGTGCTGGCGGCCCCGGTGTTCGTGCTTCCGGCGGCACAGGCTCTGCGGCAGCCGCACGAATGGCTGCCGCCGCGCAGGGCACTGGGCTGGGTGAGCGCGGAATATCTCTGGGCCTACCCGCCGGGCATTCCCATTCTGGCGCCGGGAGAACGGGTGGATGAAGCGGCGGTGGAACAGCTGGAGTGGCTGGCCCGCTGCGGCGTGGCCCTGAAAAGCACCACCGGAAGGGAAAATTGCGTGGCGGTTTTGTGCAAAACGGAAGATGACCCCCGCGGCAGCCGGGATACGTTACAAAGACATTGACAAGACCCCCGGCTAGGGGTTACAATATATCTATATGAGCAGCCGCTCTTTTGGGGGCGGTGCCCAAAGGCTTTTTCAAAAGGAGTTGTGTAGTTATGAAGAGAATCCAGACCCTGGATACCCGTGACCTGGCCCAGAGCGCCAAGAACGGCGGCTGCGGCGAGTGCCAGACCTCTTGCCAGTCTGCCTGCAAGACTTCCTGCGGTGTTGCCAACCAGCAGTGCGAGAAGTGCAGCGAGAACCACTGAGAGCGTCAGCGCTGATCGCTTAACGAAAGGGCGTCGCCTGGCCGCACTGCGGCTGTGCGGCGCTTTTCTTTGAGATTTTTTGCCGCAGCCCTATGCGCCGGGCCGCGGAGACTGAGGGAGAATAAATCGGAATGATCCATGCCTATAAGATGAATGGCTACAACATCGTGCTGGACGTATACAGCGGTTCGGTGCACACGGTGGACGACCTGGCCTATGACGTGATCACCGGCTGTGATGCGGGCCGGGACAAAGAGGAGTTAATTGCCTCGTTGCTGGAAAAATACAAGGATGTGCCCGAGGTGAACCGGCAGGAGATTGAGGACTGCCTGAGCGACGTGGAAGAATTGACCGCGGCCGGGAAGCTGTTTGCCGAGGATGTATACGCCGACAAGGCATTTGACCTGAAAAAGCGCAGCACGGTGGTCAAGGCACTGTGCCTGCATGTGGCCCACACCTGCAACCTGAACTGCGAGTACTGCTTTGCCAGCCAGGGTAAATACCACGGCGAGCGGGCCATCATGAGCTTTGAGGTGGGCAAGCAGGCGCTGGATTTCCTGATCGCCCATTCCGGCAGCCGGGTCAACCTGGAGGTAGACTTTTTCGGCGGCGAGCCCCTGATGAACTGGGATGTGGTGAAGCAGCTGGTGGCCTATGGCCGCAGCCGGGAGGCAGAGTGCAACAAGAAGTTCCGCTTTACCCTTACCACCAACGGCATGCTGTTGAACGACGAGGTGATCGACTTCGCCAACAAGGAGATGCACAACGTGGTGCTGAGCCTGGACGGCCGCAAGGAAGTGCATGACCGTCTGCGCCGCACGGCCGGCGGCCAGGGCAGTTATGACGTGATCGTGCCCAAATTCCAGGAATTTGTGAAGAAGCGCGGCCAGAAGGGCTATTATGTGCGCGGCACCTTTACCCACAACAACGTTGATTTCACCAACGACATTTTCCACATGGCCGACCTGGGCTTTACCGAGCTTTCCATGGAGCCGGTGGTCTGCGCGCCGGATGACCCCTATGCGCTGACCAAGGAGGATCTGCCGGTGCTGTTTGACCAGTATGAACTGCTGGCCAAGGAGATGCTCAAGCGGGACAGTGAGGGCCGCGGCTTTACCTTCTACCATTACATGATCGACCTGAAGGGCGGCCCCTGCATCTACAAGCGCATCTCCGGCTGCGGCAGCGGCACCGAGTACATGGCGGTGACGCCGTGGGGCGACCTGTACCCCTGCCACCAGTTTGTTGGCGACGAAAAGTACCTGCTGGGCAATGTGTGGGACGGCGTGACCAACACCGAACTGCGGGATGAATTCAAGCTGTGCAACGCCTATGCCCGGCCCGACTGCAAGGATTGCTGGGCCCGCCTGTATTGCAGCGGCGGCTGTGCGGCCAACGCGTACCATGCCACCGGCAGCATCAAGGGCGTGTATGAATACGGCTGTGAGCTGTTCCGCAAGCGCATGGAGTGCGCCATCATGATGCAGGTGGCAAAGGCGCAGCAGAACGCCGCCCAGAAACAGTAAGCAACGGGCAAGAGCGCAGACATTGACCTGAGCCATACAGGAGGAAACGCAGTATGCGAAGTTTTGAATCGCGGGAAGACTATCTGGAGACCATCCTCATTCTGCACAATGAAAAAGGCTATGTGCGCAGCATTGACATTGCCGCCCGGATGAATTTCTCAAAGCCCAGCGTCAGCCGGGCCATGGGCCTGCTCAAAACCGGCGGATACATCCTGATGGATAAGGACGGCCTGATTACCCTTACGGAAAGCGGTGAACATCTGGCTTCGCAGGTGTATGAGCGGCATCGTGTGCTGACCTCTTTCTTTACCAAGCTGGGGGTGGACCCCTTCCTGGCGGCACAGGATGCCTGCCGGATGGAGCATGTCATCAGTGCGGAGAGCTTTGAAAAGCTGAAAGCGCATCTGGATGACATGGAAGCGGCAGACGGCGATGCACAGCCGCAGGAGTGACAACGCCGGAACGGCAGCGGCAAACGCCGCCGGAACCGGTTTTGAAACCGATCTTTTATGAAAAAGGACGCAGGATGGCCTTGTTGGGCGGGACTGCGCCCTTTCTTTTATGCTGTGGGAAATGTGTTGGGAGCATGTTTTATAAAAAAATAGAGAAAATAGCAAAAAGCAGACGCTTCGTGAGCAAAATTTGTCAAAAAGAGCGAAAACTCCATTCTTCGTGAAGAGTGGATATGCTATGCTATAACCAATTGTAAAATGGAAGTTATGCCCATGCGGAATGGGCCAAAACGAAATGGGGGGACCATCATGCGAATGGAAGAGATCCTGCCGGCGAGCCGGATTCGGCTGGTGGACGAGGTGGCCGACCGGCAAGAAGCCATTCGGCGGCTGATCGCCATGCTGGATGCGGATGGCTGCCTCAGCGACCCGGAACAGTTTGCACGGGACCTGGCAAAGCGCGAGAGGCAGAGCAACACGGCGGTGCAGGGCGGCCTGGACCTGCCGCATGCCCGGTCTGCCGGGGTAGCAGTGCCTTCGGCGGCGCTTTTGGTGCTGCGCAAAAGCATGGACTGCCGCTGTACGATGGACGGGCAGCCGGTGAATGTGCTCCTGATGATCGCATCCCCCGAGGACGGCACGGCGCATATGGACATAATGGCCATGCTGGCCATGGCGCTGGACCGCCCCGGCGTGCACCAGGGCCTGCTGGAGGCTGCCAGCCCGGAGCAGGCCGAGAACCTGCTGGCGCGGGAAAGCGGTGCGGCCGAGGAAGACGAGCAAGACGGTGCCCGGCCCGCCAAGATTTTGGTGGTTACGGCGTGCCCCACGGGCATTGCGCACACCTACATTGCCGCGCAGAGCTTCCGCACGGCGGCCCGGGAAATGGACCTTCCGGTGCGCATTGAGACGGACGGAAGCCGGGGCGTGGACGGTGCGTTTACCCCGGAGGAAATTCGGCAGGCCGATGCGGTGATTCTGGCGGTGGACAAAGAGGTGGAAATCGCCCGCTTTGCAGGCAAGCGGGTGCTGACCGTTCCGGTTGCCGAGGGGATTCACCATCCCAGAGAACTGCTGGAGGCGGCGCTGAACGGCAAGGGCCAGATTCTGCAAGGTCAGGGAAGCGGTGCGCGCGCCTCGACGGAAATCGGCCGCCGTCTTTACAAATACCTGATGAACGGCATCAGCTATATGCTGCCCTTTGTCATTGCGGGCGGCATTTTGATGGCAATGGCCTATTTGGTGGACGATGTGAGCCTGGGAACGGCCACCTTTGGAAGCAACACGCCGTTGGCTGCATTTTTGACGACGGTGGGCAAGAGCGCATTTAATTTGATGGGGCCGGTGGCGGCTGGGTACATTGCTTTTGCCATTGCCGACCGGCCGGGCTTGCTGCTGGGCTTTGCGGGCGGCACGCTGGCCATTCAGGGCACCAGCCTGGAAAGCCTGTGGAACGATCAGGTGCCCGTGGTCAGCGGGGGAATGCTGGCGGCGCTGGCCGCCGGCTATCTGGCCGGTGGCATTGTGTTGCTGTTGCAGCGTTTGACCCGCCGTCTGCCGGAGTATCTGGACAGTGTGCGCACCCTTCTTTGGTATCCGGTGGCGGGTCTGCTGCTCATCGGATTGTGCATTGGTGCGATGAACCCGCTGTTTGGGGCCGTCAACACCGGGATTTACCAATTCCTGAACCATCTGGGGGAGTCCAGCCAGCTGCTGCTGGGCTGCGCGCTGGGAGCGATGATGAACATCGATTTTGGCGGGCCGGTGAACAAGGCGGCGTATGTGTTCGGTACGGTGGCCCTTACCTGGGGGCAGGGCGAGATCATGGCGGCGGTGATGATCGGCGGCATGGTGCCCTCGCTGGCCACGGCGCTGGCGGTCACGCTCTTTCCGGGGGTGTTCAGCCCGGAAGAGCGGCAGCGGGGCTTTGTGAACTATCTGCTGGGGCTGTGCTTCATCTCGGAAGGGGCGCTGCCGTTCCTAGCGTCCAGCCCGCTGGAACTGATTTTTGCCTGCGCTGTGGGCGGCGGCCTGGGCGGTGCGCTGAGTATGTGCATGAATTGCTCGATCCCCGCGCCGCACGGCGGAATCTTTGTGTTTCCTCTGGCGCAGAACCCGCTGGGCGGCCTGCTGGCACTGGCCGTGGGCAGCTTGACGGCGGCCCTGTTGTTTGCCCTGCTGCGCCGCTGCCGCAGTACGGCAAATCAGGAAAAAAGCAGCCAAAAGTGAAAAAATTTTTGTGGCAATTTGAAGCGTTTGTGAACAAGGGTGTTGAAACCTGAAGCTTCATCCGCTATAATTAGGAAAGATACGATGTTGTAAGGAGGCTGTCTCATGGGAAATTTCCTGACCCCTGTGCTGTTGAAGCTGGACCCGGAACCGTCCATCCCCGTGGTGGTGCTGACCGGCATTCTGCTGGTGTTCCTGATTCTGATTTTGCTGACTGTGATTATTACCATTCAGGGTAAAATCTTTGATGGTATTGCGGCCAAACAGGCTGCCGCAAAGGAGGCCCAGGCCGCGGCTGCATCGGCGGCAAAGGCTTCTGCCGCAGCCGAAAAGGCCGTTCAGGCTGAAAAGGCGGTGCAGCAGACAGCCCAGCCCGAGCAGGCCCCGGTAGAGCCTGCCATGCTGGCGGCCATCGCGGGCGCCGTGGCGGCCTCTCAGTCCGGGCCGGATGTTCAGGCGGGCATTCCCGCCGAGGTGGTGGCGGCCATTGCAGGCGCCATTGCCTGCATGGGCGCCCCCGAGGGCGTGAAGTACACCCTGCGTGCTGTTCGCCGCGCCGGAATCGGCGGGCGCAGTGCCTGGGCCAGCGCCGGTGTTGCTGCCAACACCGAGCCTTTTTAAGGGGAGGTACGAAACATGAGTGCAATTCTGAATACACTGATGAGTATCGCCCGGAACTCCGGCTTCGTGGGCCTGGCGCAGGAGCCTGGCTACCTGGCGATGATCGTGGTGGCCTGCATCCTGCTGTATTTGGCCATTGTAAAAGAGTTTGAACCCCTGCTGTTGCTGCCCATCGCGTTTGGTATGCTGCTGGCAAACCTGCCGGGCAGCGGCATCATCCACATGGAGTATTTCCTTGCCCCCGCCGATGCGGCAGACCCGTCCATTTACCCGCTGTTCAATGAGATTCTGCATCACGGCGGCCTGGGCGATATGCTGTACATGGGCGTGAAGCTTGGCATTTACCCGCCCCTGATCTTTATGGGCATCGGCACCATGACCGATTTTGCCCCCCTGATCTCCAACCCCAAGAGCCTGCTGCTGGGCGCTGCTGCTCAGCTGGGCATTTTTACCACCTACCTGGGCGCGAAGCTGCTGGGCTTCACCGGCCCTGAGGCCGCCTCCATCGGCATCATCGGCGGCGCCGACGGCCCCACCGCCATCTTCGTCACCAGCCGTCTGGCGCCTCAGCTGCTGGGCTCCATTGCCGTGGCGGCGTACAGCTACATGGCACTGGTTCCGGTTATTCAGCCGCCCATCATGAAAGCGCTTACCACACACGAAGAGCGCATGATCGTGATGAAGCAGCTGCGCACCGTTTCCAAAACCGAGAAGATCATCTTCCCCATCATGTGCACCATCCTGATTGGCCTGATCCTGCCGGATTCCGCCATTCTGGTCGGTATGCTGATGCTGGGCAACTTGATGAAGGAGTGCGGCGTTGTGGACCGCATTCAGAAGACCGCGGGCAATGAGCTGATGAACATCATCACCATTTTCCTGGGCCTGTCGGTTGGCTGCACCACCAGTGCCAACACCTTCCTGAACCTGCAGACGCTGGAAATCATTGCGCTGGGCCTGATTGCCTTCAGCTTTGGCACGGCCGGCGGCGTGATCTTCGGCAAGATTATGTGCGTGCTGACCCACGGCCAGGTGAACCCTCTGATTGGTTCGGCCGGTGTGTCTGCGGTGCCCATGGCAGCCCGTGTTTCTCAGAAGGTCGGCCAGAAGGAGAACCCGCAGAACTTCCTGCTGATGCACGCAATGGGTCCCAACGTGGCCGGTGTGATCGGCAGCGCCGTGGCGGCGGGCATCCTCATCAACATCTTTGGCTGATTGGCGCAAGACGAAGAAGGCTATGTGCTTCATGCGCTGCGATTGCGTGAATTTTAAGAACTAACAGAAGCGGTTCATCTCCCTTATAGGGAGGTGAGCCGCTTCTTTTTATGCGCTTGTTTGTAATCAAAAGCGTTCACATTCGAGAGAACTGAAAAATGAGCATGTGTATGAAAAAATGTCATGACTGGTTAAGATATTTTCGAGTTGGCCAAAATTGTGCATTTATGACATTTATGATATAATATAAACCGACTATGCGGCCTGCCGGTTAGCGATAAACGACGGGCCGCCTTCGCGAGGCCTGCCGACGTTAGGGCAGGGACGGCGAAGGAGCGGAAGGGCAGCGGATATACATGCCTTTTCCGCGCAGCAAGAGGATCGGACAGGAAAGGTTTCACACAATGGCCAATGAATTTACTCAGGAGTTCCTGAAATTGAGAGACCGCTACATTGAGCGCGGCTTTGGGCGGCTGAACCCGGTTCAGAAGCAGGCGGTGTTCCATACCGAAGGCCCGCTGCTGATTTTGGCGGGTGCAGGCAGCGGCAAAACCACTGTGCTGGTCAACCGCATTGCAAACATCATTCGTTTCGGGCAGGCGCACGGCAGTGATTGGACCCCCCGCGAGGTGACGGAAGCGGACGTGATCGCCCTGCGCACGGCCCAGATGATGGGTACGCCGGCCCCGGCCAGTCTGGCCCCCATGCTGGCGAAGGACCCGGCCCGCCCCTGGAATGTGTTGGCCATTACCTTTACCAACAAGGCGGCGGATGAGCTGAAGAATCGTCTGGCGGCCATGCTCGGCCCCACAGAAGGCGGCGACGTGAACGCCTCCACCTTCCATTCGGCCTGCGTGCGGATTCTGCGGCGGGACGGTGAGCGGCTGGGTTATCCCAAGAGCTTCACCATCTACGACACGGACGACCAGCAGCGGGCCATGAAGGAAGTCTACAAACAGCTGATGGTGGACGATAAGTTTCTGCCCATCAAGGCCTGCATGGGGCAGATTGGCCGCCTGAAGGACGAGCTGGTCAGCCCGAAAGAGGCGCTGGCTGCCCCGGCAGACACCAAGGCGGGCCTGATCGCCAAGGTGTATGAGGCTTACCAGCGGCGGCTGAAAAGCGCCGGCGCTATGGACTTTGACGATCTGATTTATAATACAGTTTGCCTGTTCCAGCAGGAAAAGGACGTTCTGGAGTATTATCAGAACAAGTATCGCTACATTCTGGTGGACGAATATCAGGACACCAGCGTGGCGCAGTTCCATCTGGTGCGGCTGCTGGGCGGCGGCACCCACAACGTGTGTGTGGTAGGCGATGACGACCAGAGCATCTACCGCTTCCGCGGAGCGACCATTGAGAACATCCTGAACTTTGAGCACCATTTTCCCGGCGCAAAGGTCATTCGGCTGGAGCAGAACTACCGCTCCACCTCCAACATTTTGGACGCGGCCAACTGCGTCATTAAAAACAACCATGGTCGCAAGGGCAAAACCCTGTGGACCGAAAACGGCGATGGGGCAAAGGTGCAGCATTATGAGGCGGAAAACGAACAGGACGAGGCCAGCCACATCGCCGCCGTAATTGGCCGGAATCTGCGCAAGGGCGCGAAACTGCGGGACCATGCGGTGCTGTACCGGATGAACGCCCAGTCGAACCCGGTGGAAACCTATTTCGCGCGGGCGGGCATTCCCTACAAAATCGTGGGCGGTCAGCGTTTTTATGACCGCAAGGAAATCAAGGACATTGTGTCCTATATGTCGGTGGTGGCCAACCCGCAGGATGACCTGCGGCTGCGGCGCATCATCAACGAACCGGCCCGCAAGATCGGCACTGCCACCCTGGAAAAGATGGCGCAGATCGCCGCGCGGGAGGGCACCTGGCTGCTGGATGTGTGCCGTCGGGCGGATCAGTTCCCGGAATTGGGCCGTACTTCGGCCCCGCTGCTGAAGTTTTATCAACTGTATCAGCAGCTGAAGGAGGCGGCGGACACGCTGCCGCTGGATGAATTTGCCGCAAAGGTGATGGAGCTGAGCGGCTACGATGCCATGCTGAAGGCGGCCGGAGATGAGGGCGCAGCCCGTTTGGAAAACCTGGGCCAGTTGATTTCCAGCGTGAAAACCTACGCGGACCAGAAGGGCCCGGAAGCCAGCCTGGAGGGCTTTTTGGAAGAAGTGGCCCTGATCTCGGATCTGGACAGCTACGACCAGGACACCGACGTGGTGGTGATGATGACCATGCACGCGGCCAAGGGCCTGGAGTTCGACTATGTGTTCATCCTGGGCATGGAAGAGGGCGTGTTCCCCAGCGAATTGAGCCGTTATTCGGATGAGGATCTGGAGGAGGAGCGGCGGCTGTGCTATGTGGGCATTACCCGCGCCAAAAAGGAGTTGTACCTCTCTTCCAGCCAGAGCCGGATGATCTTTGGCCAGACCCGGCGCAACCGCCCCAGCCGTTTTTTGGAAGAAATCGACGCAAACCTGCTGGAAGAGGAGCAAAGCCCTAACCTGCAGCGCCAGTGGGGCGGCGCGAGCCGCAGCGAGTACGCCGGGTACGGCGGTGGGTACGGGGGTGCCTATGGCGGCAGTTACGGCGGCCGGGCGGCCGGCGGAGCAAACCGCGGCTACCTGAACAACGAATACAACCGCGCCTCTGGCCGAGGCTATGGTCAGGGAAGCTTCGGCCAGGGCGGAACGGCCCGAACCGGTTACGGAAGCGGCTACGACGGCGCAGCGGCTCGCGGAACCGCCGGGCAGACCATTGGCCAGCGGGCGGCACAGGAGCATCCCGGTGCCCGGCGCTGGACCAGCGGCACGGCTTCGGCCGGCGCCCCGGCGCAGAAGGCAGGCGAGAAGCCCCGCTTCCAGCCGGGCGATCTGGTGGACCACAAGGTGTTTGGCCGCGGCCAGGTGCTGAAGGTGACGCCGGTGGCAGGCGATACCATTGTGGAAATCCGCTTTGACCGGGTCGGTGTGAAAAAAACCATGGCCAACTATGCGCCCATTACCCTCATTAAGGAATAAAAAGGTGAAGAAAATGCTGAAAGTTTCATTGATCGCTCATACGCCGGAGCCGGAAAAGGTTGTGGCGGCCGCCGCAAAACTCTGCTACTCCAATGCGCACATTGATGACCTGCTGGATGGGCTTACCCCCGAAAAAAGTGCGGATTTTGTGCGGATGCTGGCCCGCATGGGCCATGAAAGCCCCACCGAGCACGCCAGCTTTACCTTTGCCATTGAGGGCGTGAGCCGCAGTCTGCTGGCGCAGATCACCCGGCACCGCATTGCCAGCTTCAGCGTACAGAGCCAGCGTTATGTGCGGCTGGATCAGTTTGAGTATGTGACTCCGCCCGCCGTGGAAGAGGACCCGGAGGGTCTGGCGGCCTTTGAGCAGGCCATGGCCGAAGAGGCAGAGCACTACCGCCGCATTGCCGCGGTGCTGAAGGAAGGGCACATCCGCCAGCTGGTGGCGCAGGGCATGGACGAGGAGAAGGCCGCCAAGAAGGCCGAAAAAATGGCCATTGAGGACGCCCGCTTTGTGCTGCCCAACGCCTGCACCACGAAGATGATCGTGACCATGAACGCCCGCAGCCTGCAGAACTTCTTCCATCACCGCTGCTGCAACCGTGCCCAGTGGGAAATTCGGGAACTGGCAGAACAGATGTTCAAGCTGGTGTATGAGGTGGCCCCGGCGCTGTTCGCGACGGCCGGCCCCTCCTGCGTGGTTGGCCCCTGCCCGGAGGGCAAGATGAGCTGCGGCCGGGCGGATGAGGTGCGCGCCCATTACGCCGCGCTGAAGGAAGGGGTAAACCAGTGAAGGGCCATTTGATCGTGTTGGAAGGGCTGGACGGCAGCGGAAAGGCGACGCAGGCCGGGCTTCTGGCACAGGCGCTGGAGCAGCAGGGCCTTCCGGTGCGGAAAATCAGCTTTCCCAATTATGAAAGCCCTGCCTGCGCGCCGGTTAAAATGTATCTGGCGGGGGAGTTCGGCCAGAAACCCGGCGACGTGAATGCCTATGCGGCCTCCACTTTTTATGCGGTGGACCGATATGCCAGCTTCCAGAAGGACTGGCGGTCGTACTATGACGACGGCGGCGTGGTGATTGCAGACCGCTACACCACCAGCAACGGCATTCATCAGTGCTCGAAGCTTCCGCGGGAAGAATGGGACGCCTACCTGGATTGGCTGTTTGCGTTTGAGTATGAAAAACTGGGCATCCCGCGGCCCGAGCAGGTGATCTACCTGCAGGTGGACCCGCAGGTGAGCCAGGCGCTGATGACCGGCCGTTACCAGGGGGATGAGACCCGGAAAGACATCCACGAGCGGGATGTGGAATATCTGGAGGCCAGCCGCCGGGCGGCGGAGTACTGCGCCGATCGGTTCCATTGGCAGCGGGTGCGCTGCGACGAAAATGGTGCCATGCGCCCGATTGAGGACATTCACAGGGAAATTTTGGCGCTGGTTTTGAAACATCGGGAAGAGTCCGTTCGTTATCAATAAGAATTTGAGAACCGGCAGAGGAATGCAGCTGCCGTCGAGGGGAGTGAAGCGAATATGCGGATTGCTGAAAAAAAGGATCTGGATGCTTTGTGTGGGTTGTTTGAAAACGCCCATCACGCCAGCCCGGACTATGCCCGGATGGCTCTGGAGCGGTTTGCCGGGGTGGAACACCTGCTGGTGGAGGATGGGCCAAGCGGCCCGGAAGCCTTTGTGTGCGCTGTGCCGGTGACGCTCGGGCCGAGAAATGGCGTGTACTTTTACGGCCTGAGCGCACCGCAGGGTCGGGAAGCGGATGTTTTGCACAAGTCGGAAGAGTGGGTGCATGAGGACGGCGCCGCCTTTGCGGTGGCTCGGCCCCGCACGGCGGAGCAATGGGCGCTGTACACCGAAAACGGCTACCAGAAAGCCTTCGGCGCCCGGCGGCTGAGCCGCTCCATCCGACGCAATTTGTGGGCACAGGCGGATTTTGATGCAGTGACCGTGCGCACGCTGGAGCAGCTTCGGCGCCAGTATGCGCCGGACAGCGTCTGCCTGCCGTCTCACGCTCTGGTGGAGGTTATGACCGATCTGTACAGCCGCGGCCTGACCATTGTTTCCAATGAGGATGGGTACGGGATGTATTTCCAAAAAGGGGAGACCCTGCATTTTGTTGAGCTGTTCGCAATCGGGGACCGCCCGGCCGAAAAGCTGATGGAGGCTGCCCGGGAAAAGGTCGGGGCCGAACGGGCCGAACTGCTGCTTGGCACCGAGCAGACCCTGTTTTTGGGCGAGGGAAGCCGGGAAGATTACGGCTGCATCCGCTTTTTCGGCCGCCCCTTTGATGTGACGGAGAGCTACATGCGGTTGATGCTGGACGCAGCGGAAGAGTAAGGAGAAAATCATGCAGGAAAAGCCAAAGAAAAAGCGGGGATGTGCCCCGCTGCTGGTGGTTCTGGTGCTGGTCGTGGCATTGGCGGCCGTGGCAGCGGTGACGGTTTTGGGAGAAGTAAAGGGCGGCGCGCCTGGTGCAGATGTGACCGTGAGCGTTGCCCAGGGCAGCGGTGTGGCGAGCATCAGCAAGCAGCTGGCGGATGCGGGGGTGATTCGCTTCCCGCAGGTGTTCCGCCTGTATGTGAAGCAGTCCGGCAAAGCCAGCCAGTTGCAGTACGGTGATTTTACCCTGCACAAGGGGATGGGCTATGATGCGCTGATCGACGCGCTGAGCCAGTATGCCGCAGCGGATACCGTGACCCTGACCTTCCCGGAGGGCACCCCGGCGCTGGGCATTGCCCAGGCCATGGAGGACGCCGGGCTGTGTTCGGCCGAGGAGTTCCTGGCCTGCGCAAACGGGGAGGACGGAAGCGATTTCTCCCAGTACGACTTCTGGACCCGGATTCCGGACAACGAGAACCGGTTTATGAAGTGCGAGGGGTATCTGTTCCCGGAAACCTACGAGTTCTTTAAGGACGATACGGTGTACAATTATGTGAACACATTTTACAGCGAATTTGACCGCCGCGTAGACGGCGAACTGCTGGAGAAAGTGGACGCTTCCGGCATGAGCTTGGAGGACGTGGTGATTCTGGCTTCGTTTGTGCAGGAGGAGGCCGGGAATGAGGAGGACCGGAATGTGGCCGAGGTGTTCCTGAACCGGCTGGCGGAAGGCTCGCCCTATCCCCGGCTGGAGAGCAACGCCAGCAGCTATGTGCAGGACCCGAACGACAACAATTATCTCTACAACTGGGTGGCCCCGTACTACGGCGGTTGGGAGAACCTGCCCGAAGGGATGTACAATGCCTACAACACGTACAGCTGTGAGGGCCTGCCCGCCGGGCCAATTTCAAACCCGGGCCTGGCGGCCATAGAGGCTGTGGTGAATCCGAACACGGAGCTGGTGGGAGAACAGGGCGGAAGCCCCTGCTACTTCTTTGTGACAGACCTGTCCGGCAAGTATTACTATGCTTCCACGTTTGAGGAGCACCAGGCCAATGTGCGCACGGCGCAGAGTGTAAACCAGAGCCTGGGCGGCTGAACCGTGCGGGCGGCACGGCCAAAACCGGCCGAAATGCAGAAGAGAAAGGATGCAAAACCATGTTGGAGCGACCGGAATTGCTCAGCCCGGCGGGTGACCTGGAACGTTTGAAATATGCCGTGATGTTTGGCGCGGATGCCGTCTATGCGGGTTTGCCCGAGTTCGGAATGCGCACGGCCCCAAAGAATTTCACCCCGGAGCAGCTGCAGGAGGGCTGTGTGTTTGCCCATGCCCGCGGCCGCAAGGTGTATCTGACCATGAACACCCTGCCCACCAATGAGGAGATGGACCGACTTCCGGAAGCCATTCGTGCCGCCCAGCAGACGGGGGTGGATGCGCTGATCGTGGCCGATTTGGGCGTGCTGGCAATGGCGAAGGAGCTGGCACCGGAGATGCCCATTCATTTTTCTACCCAGATGGGCATTACAAACTACGGTGCCGCCGCAGCGGCCTACCGCATGGGGGCCAGCCGGGTGGTTCTGGCGCGGGAACTGAGCCTTCAGGACATTGCCCGCATTCGGGACAAGACACCGCCGGAACTGGAAATTGAGGCCTTTGTGCATGGGGCCATGTGCATGAGCGTTTCGGGGCGCTGCCTGCTGAGCCAATATCTGACCGGACGGGACGGCAACCGGGGCCAGTGTGCCCAGCCATGCCGCTGGAAGTACCACATTGCGGAGGAGACCCGCCCCGGCCAGTGGATGGAGATCGGCGAAACGCCGGAAGGCAGCTACATCCTGAATGCGGACGATATGTGCACGGCGCCGTTCCTGGATCTGATCTGCCAAGCAGGCGTGGACAGCCTGAAAATTGAGGGCCGCGCCAAAACGGCCTACTATGTGGCCTCGGTTACCAGTGCGTACCGGCAGGCGCTGGATGCCTTTTTGCAGGACCCGGAGCACTATCAGCTGCCCCAGCAGGCGCTGGAAGAACTGACCCGCACCAGCCACCGGCATTACTCCCCGGGGTTTTACTTCGGCCGGGAACATGCCGCCCAAAGCACTCAGCGGGGCGGTTACATCCGGGAATGGGAGTTCATCGGTGTGGTGGAACGCTGGGAAAATGGGGTGGCCCACTGCACCCAGCGGGGGAAATTCACGTTGGGCGAAACCATTGAGGCGCTGTGCCCGGACGGCCGGGTGGTGCCCATCACGCCGGAATGGATCGAAAATGGGGAAGGTGAGCGCGTGGAAGCCACGCCCCATGCGATGATGGAATATGCCATTCCCTGCGCAGAGCCGCTGGGTCCGTACACCCTTCTGCGCCGCCCCACCGGGGAAGCAAAGCAGGGATAAGCGAACAGAAAGACAATGAAAAATCCCCTTCACAGGGCGGGCCGCTGCGGCCGGTGCCTGTGAAGGGGATTTTTTGCAGTAAAATAGCGAACCGCAACCGTTCGGAAGGACGTTACAGGTTGAAGGCCTTGTGCAGAGCTTCCAGCGCGGTGTCCTCATCGTTTTCGTGGATCAGCAGAGAGATGTCCAGGTCGCTGGTGGTGATGAGGGAGATGTCTACACCCGCTTCGCTCAGGGCAGACATGGCGCGGGCGGCTACGCCCACACTGTTGACCATCTCTTCGCCGAACAGATTCAGCTTGCTGTAACCGCCGCTGATGAGGGGGGCGCTCTGCGCCCGGCCGCCGGTCAGGGCGGGCAGACTCTTCATCACGGTGGCAAAGTCACTGTAATTGGCCGTGAAACTGTAATCCACGCTGGCACCGTGGGGAATGCTCTGGCAGATCATGTCCAGAACCACGCCTTCACGGGCAAACACATTCAGATGTTCCGCCAGGTTTGCGGCGCTATACTCCGCGCCGGGAAAGGTGATGAGCATGATGTTCTGCTGGCTGGTAATTTTCGATACTCCGTACATACTGTAAAAACCTCCACTCTGCAAAAAGCACTGCTTATAAATCCAGAAATTCCTCGTTTACATACTGAGTCAATACCTTGCGGATGTACTCCGGGCCGAATTCCGGATGCCGGGCCCGCACGCCATGGCTGTTGGCCAGCTCGTCCGGATAGTCCTTCAAAAGATACACACGGATGTTGCTGTAACCGCTGTCGTAATGGTTGATGACCGGGTGAAGCACCGGGCTGTGGATGGCGGTTTGGCTGGTGCCGTCAGGGTAATCCACCTTTTCAATCTGGAGATTCAGAATCAGGCCGACCATTTCATCCGGCTGGGACTGGGCGCTGATGAAATTGCCCAGAGAATAGGCAACAAACGCCTGCCGCCCGTCCGCACTGGTGAGCCACTGGGCATCCTGCACCACATGGGGGTGGGTGCCGAGAATCACATCCGCGCCCCAATCCACCTGCTGCTGGGCCAGCGCGCGCTGTGCGTCGGTGACAAGGTGGCTGTCCTCCACGCCCCAATGATCGCTCACCACCACCAGGTCTGCCTGTTGGCGGGCCAGACGAATCTGGCGCTCCATCACATCGGTCTGGCTGGTGTAGATCACGGTGGCCTCTGCGCTGGAAGGAGTGGGAATTCCGTTGGTGTGCTCGGTGTAGGCGAGGTAGGCAATGCGAACCCCGTTTACCTCCTGATAGGCGATCTCCGGGTACTCCGCAATTTCCGTGTCGTAACTGCGCGGTTGGTCGGCGGGGTGGTGCTCGGCATCGGTGTACAGGCCACAGGTCACCACATCATCGGGCATGGCGGCCCAGTAAGCGCGGGTGGCCGCAATGCCGGCAGCGCCGCGGTCGTAGGTGTGGTTGTTGGACATACTGAACACCCGGAATCCAATGTCGTACAGGGTGTGGCCCATTTCCCCAGGCGTGGAGAAGGCCGGATAATCCGACGGCTCCAGCGTATCGCTGATGAGCGTCTCCTGATTGATCCAGTTGATGTCGAACTGCTGGTAAAAATCCAGCATATTCTGGTAGCAATATCCAAAATCATAGCCATTGCCGCCGGCACGGCGGTTGGCCTGCTTGTAGATGCTGCTGTGAATCAGATTGTCGCCGGTGGCGGAAAAACGCAGTTCCGTGACGACCGGCTGCGGTTCCGGGGTGGCCGTAGGCTCTGGGGTGGCTGTGGCAGCGGGTGCCGCCGCCGGAATGGAAGCGCAGCCCGCAAGCAGGCCCAGGGCCAGCGTCAGCGCCGCCAGGCGCGCCCGCAGCCTCAAGTCAGGTCACCCAGCAGGTCAGCCATGGTGTACAGGCCGGGCTTGCGGCCGGCCAGATACACGGCGGCGTTGATGGCACCGTTGGCAAACACCCCGCGGGAAGCGGCGCTGTGGCTCAGGGTGATGACCTCATCCGGGCCGCAGAAGAGAACCTCGTGCTCGCCCACAATGCTGCCGCCGCGCACAGCGTGCAGGCCGATCTCGTGGGGGTCGCGCTTCTGGCGCACATCGTGACGGTCGTAGACATAATGATAAGCGCCGCCGGCCTCTTCGTTGATGGCGTCGGCAATCATCAGCGCGGTGCCGCTGGGGGCGTCCACCTTGTTGTGGTGGTGCTTTTCCACAATCTCAATGTCGTAGTCCAGCCCCAGCAGGTGGGTGGCCTTCTTGGCCAGTGCGATCAGCAGGTTGATGCCCATGGACATATTGGCGCTCTTGAACAGGGCTACTTTCTTCGCAACCTCGGTCAGGTGCTGCTGGGTGGCCTCGCTCAGGCCGGTGGTGCAGACCACGGCGGGCACACCGCTCTCAGCACACCAGTCCAGCATTTCGTCTACGGCGCTGGCGGTGGAGAAGTCGATCACCACATCGCCCTTCACGGGCAGATCGGCGAAACGGCTTACCACAGGAATGGGGCCGTCCGAGGGGCGCAGATCCACACCGGCAGCAACGCGGCAATCCTGCCGCTGGCTGATCAGCTCGCACAAAACCTGGCCCATACGGCCGTTGATGCCATGAATTACGATATCAATCATTGGAGACACTTCCTTTTCGTTTTTGAATGTTTGGTCCATTTGGTCTGAATTTCGTGGGAATAAACCCCCGCGGCAGGCCGCGCACGAATCGGGTACACACAAAATCAGGCCCGGCCCTTTTTGCATGGGCCGGGCCTGATCCATTATTTCAGCAGACCGGCAGCCTGAAGTTCATCGTGGATCAGCTGGCGATGGGCCTCGCTGACCGGAACCAGAGGCAGGCGGCAGGGCCCGGCGGGGAAGCCCAGCTGGTTCATGGCTTCCTTCACGGGGATGGGGTTCACCTCGCAGAACAGTGCGTGTGCCAGGGGCAGCAGCTTCAGCTGAAGCTCCAGGCTCTCCTGGGCCTTGCCCTCAAACCACAGGCGGCAGATGTCGTGGGTCTGGCGGGGGGCCACGTTGGACAGTACCGAGATCACGCCCTTGCCGCCCAGAGACAGGATGGGCACAATCTGGTCGTCGTTGCCGGAATATACGTCGATGTCATCGCCGCACATCTGACGGATGGTGGCCACCTGGCTGATGTTGCCGCTGGCCTCCTTGATGCCGCACACCAGGGGATGCTCCGCCAGCTTCTTCACAGTGGCAGGCTCGATGTTCATGCCGGTGCGGGAAGGCACATTGTACAGGATGGCTGGCAGCCCGACCTTATCCACCACATTCAGGAAGTGGGGAATCAGACCGGCCTGCGTGGTCTTGTTGTAATAGGGGGTCACCAGCAGCAGCGCATCCGCGCCCAGGTCACGGGCGGCGGTGGCCAGCCGGAGAGAATGGGCGGTGTCGTTGGCACCGGTGCCGGCAACCACCGGCACACGGCCTGCGGCGGCCTTTACGGCGGTGCCGATGGTGGCAATGTGCTCCTCATCGGTGAGGGTAGCGGCTTCGCCCGTGGTTCCGCAGATGACAATGGCGTCTGTGCCGCCCTGAATCTGCTCATCCACAAGACGGGTCAGCAGGGCGTGATCCACCGTGCCGTCGGCCTGCATTGGGGTGATGATGGCCACACCAGCGCCGGTGAAAATAGTCTTTTTCTTCATAAAATGTCAGCCTCCGTTCTGAGATGATCAGTCCAGATAGCCCTTCGCGGCCAGCAGCTCTGCCAGCAGAACAGCGCCGCCCGCAGCGCCGCGCAGGGTGTTGTGAGACAGGCAAACGAACTTGTAATCGTACTGGGTATCCTCCCGCAGGCGGCCGATGCACACGGCCATGCCGTTTTCGGTGTTGCGGTCCAGACGAGTCTGAGGACGGTCGTTCTCCTCAAAATAGTGCAGGAACTGCTTGGGGGCGCTGGGCAGGTTCAGCTCCTGAGCAGGGCCGGAGAAGTTGGCCCAGCACTCCAGGATCTCTTCCTTGGTGGGCTTTTTCTTGAAGGAAGCGAACACGGCAGCCATGTGGCCGTCCGAGACGGGAATGCGCAGGCACTGTGCCGTGATGGAAGGCTCGGTGGCGGAAACGATCTGGTCACCCTGGATGGTGCCCCACAGCTTCAGAGGCTCCTGCTCGCTCTTCTCTTCCTCACCGCCGATGTAGGGGATGCAGTTGTCCAGAATTTCGGGCCAGGTCTCAAAGTTTTTGCCGGCGCCGGAAATGGCCTGATACGTGCAGACCAGAGCCTTTTCCACACCATACTCCTTCATCAGGGGATGCAGCGCAGGAACGTAGCTCTGCAGAGAGCAGTTGGACTTAACGGCGATGAAGCCGCGCTTGGTGCCCAGACGACGGCGCTGGGCGGGGATGATCTCAATGTGCTGGGCGTTGATCTCAGGCACAACCATGGGCACATCGGGAGTAAAGCGGTGTGCGCTGTTGTTGGATACCACCGGGCACTCGGCCTTGGCGTAAGCCTCTTCCAGAGCGCGAATCTCGTCCTTCTTCATGTTGACGGCGCAGAACACAAAGTCAACCTGAGAGGCGACCTCTTCCACATGGGAAGCGTCCAGCACCACCAGCTTCTTGGCGGCCTCGGGCATGGGGGTGCTCATCATCCAATGGCTGCCCACCGCATCCTCATAGACTTTGCCTGCAGAGCGGGGCGAAGCGGCCACCGCGGTCAGATGGAACCAGGGGTGGTTCTCCAACAGGGTAACAAACCGCTGGCCGACCATGCCGGTCGCGCCCACAACGCCTACACGATACTGTTTCATTTCGCAACATTCCTTTCCACACCCCGCCGCCCGGCAGGGCTTACGATACCGGCGGCTCAGCCGCCATGGCCCAAGGGCCTTTGCCTCTTTTCAATTCTATGCGGCAAAAGGCCCCGCCGCCCCCCGCACAGGGAACAGCCAAAACGGAACAGCCCGCCTTTCTACCGCCTGTGCTGCAATGCACCCGCCCTCACCGCCGAAAAAACGGCGGAACCGGGCGAAAACATCTGCATTCAGGCAATAAAAAAACCGGCTTGAAAACCGGCAAAATATGCAATATAATAGGATATTGCACAGTATGCACAGCGCTCCACCTTCCTGACAGCGCTCCACTTTCCTGCGGGGAAGAAGGTGACAGTTTCGAACCTTTCGGCTTTGAAACCAGGCAAACTGTTTGCCGTACAGCCTGCCTTCGGCGGAATTCCCCTTTCATGCCGGGTCCTGCGGCTTGGCAGCCTGCCCGGAATTACTCATGAAACCCGCACCTCTGTGCTTGGATTCACTATATCATCACAAGACAGCATTGTCAATGTTTTATAAGGGGGCAAACCCATGCTGAAAAAAGATTTTTGGTTCGACCTGCCAAAGGAGCAGATCGCGCAGGAGCCGGCAATTCCGCGGGATTCCGCCCGTCTGATGACGCTGGACCGCGGCAGCAATGTCATCGGTCATCACATCTTCCGGGAGCTGCCGGAACTGCTGGAGCCGGGCGATCTGCTGGTGGCCAACAACTCCAAGGTGCTTCCGGCCCGGCTCATCGGCACGAAGGAGCACACCGGTGCGGTGTGTGAGCTTCTGCTGCTGAACCAGCACAAGGGCGACACGTGGGAATGCCTGGCCAAACCGGGAAAGCGCCTGCACCCCGGCACTCGCATCCTGTTCGGTGACGGCACCCTCAGCGCCGAAATTGAGGAGACGCTGGAGGACGGCAACAAGTACGTTACCTTTTATTATGACACCGAGACCCTGTACGAAAAGCTGGACGAGTTCGGCAAAATGCCGCTGCCGCCCTACATCACCAAGCAGCTGGAGGACCAGAGCCAGTACCAGACCGTGTACGCCAAGGAGCTGGGCAGCGCTGCCGCCCCCACCGCGGGCCTGCACTTCACCCCGGAGCTGATGAAGCGCCTGGAGGAGAAGGGAATCGGCTTTGCTGAGGTGACCCTGCACGTGGGCCTTGGTACCTTCCGCCCTGTGAAAGAGGCGGACATTGCAGACCACAAGATGCACACCGAGTGGTATGCGGTCAGCGAGGAGACGGCCCGCCGCATCAACGAGACGAAGGCCGCCGGGCATCGGGTGATCGCTGTGGGCACCACCAGCTGCCGCACGCTGGAGTCGGTGGCGCAGAAATACGGGGAGATCCGGGCCTGCAGCGGGGATACGGACATCTTTCTGTACCCCGGCCGGGAATTCAAGGCCATTGATGGCCTGATCACCAATTTCCATCTGCCGGAGAGCACGCTCATCATGCTGGTAAGCGCGTTTTACGGCTACGAAAAGACCATGGCGGCCTACAAAACGGCTGTGGAAGAGAAGTACCGCTTCTTCAGCTTTGGCGACGCGATGCTCATTCTGTAAAATCGACGACCATCAAAAACAACTCAGAGACAATGGAGGATGCCATCCCATGCCCTACAAACTGCTGAAACAGGAGCACAATGCCCGCCGCGGCGAGTTTACAACGGTGCACGGCACGGTGCAGACCCCTGCCTTCATGAACGTTGCCACGGCCGGCGCCATCAAGGGCGGCCTGTCGGCTTTTGATCTGAAGGACATTCGCTGCCAGGTGATGCTGTGCAACACCTACCATCTGCATCTGCGGCCGGGCGACAAGCTGGTGGCCGACCTGGGCGGCCTGCACAAGTTTACCCGGTGGGATGGCCCGATCCTCACCGACAGCGGCGGATTCCAGGTGTTCAGCCTGGCCAAGCTGCGCAAAATCAGCGAGGAGGGCGTGACCTTCGCCTCGCATCTGGACGGCCACCGCATTTTTATGGGCCCGGAACAGAGTATGCAGATTCAGGCCAACCTGGGTTCCACCATCGCCATGGCTTTTGACGAGTGCGTTGAGAACCCGGCCCAGCACAGCTATTCCAAAGCCAGCTGCGAGCGTACCACCCGCTGGCTGGCCCGCTGCAAGGCGGAGATGGCCCGGCTGAAGCACGAGGAACTGGCGGTGAACCCGGATCAGCTGTTGTTCGGCATCAACCAGGGCTGCACCTTTGAGGACCTGCGTGTGGATCACATGAAGCGCATTGCCGAGATGGACCTGGACGGCTATGCCATCGGCGGCCTGGCGGTGGGCGAGCCTGCCGAGGTCATGTACGAGATCATTTCTGCCGTGGAGCCGTATGCCCCCAAGGAAAAGATCCGGTACCTGATGGGCGTGGGCACTCCGGGCAACATTCTGGAGGCGGTGTCTCGCGGGGTGGACCTGTTTGACTGCGTGATGCCCAGCCGCAACGCCCGCCACGGCCACCTGAACACTTGGAACGGCATCATCAACATCAAAAACGCGAAGTATGAGCGGGACGAGCAGCCCATCGACCCGGAGTGCGACTGCCCGGTGTGCCGCAATTTCTCCCGTGCCTATCTGCGGCATCTGTTCAAGGCGGACGAGATGCTGGGAATGCGGCTGGCTGTGATGCACAATCTGTATTTTTACAATCACCTGATGGAGCGCATTCGGGAAGAGCTGGATGCCGGAACGTTCACCCAATTCCATGATCGTTATGTGCAACTGCTGGATACCCGCATCTGAGCGGCAAATGATGCTTGCATCTTACCGCGGGATTCTGTATAATAAAACTTACTAACTGAAAAGAGGAGATTTCTGCATATGTCTATTGCGATGCTCGATACTGCCGCCAACGACGGCAGCATGATGACCCTGGTGATCACCATGGTGCTGACCCTGGGCCTGATGTACTTTATGATCTATCGGCCCCAGAAGAAGCAGCAGAAGAAGGACACTGAGATGCGCAATGCCCTGGACATTGGTGACGAGGTCACCACCATCGGCGGCATTGTCGGCCGCGTGGTTGCCATCAAGGAGGATACCTTTGTGCTGGAGACCGGCAGCGACCGCATGAAGATCCGTTTCCGCCGCAGCGCCATTGCTTCCGTAGAGAAGCTGGACCTGGAGGCCAAGTAAGCAGGGATACTCAGGGCACCTTTTGCATACCGTATAGTGTGCAGGAGGTGCTTTTTTATGCAAAGGGGGATGCAGCGCATGAACCAGAATCAGAAGCCCGGCGGGCGCAGGAGCAGAACGGGTGTGCTGGCGGCAAACCTGTTGTGGGCGGTGGCCGCCGGGCTGGCCGCGGCCGTGGGCGCAATGGGGGCCATGGCGGTGCTGCTGACCCGCGTAAGTCTGCCGGCGGCGGCAGCGGTGCCGCTGGCCACCCTGGCGGTTTGCCTGGGGGCCGGCTGCGGCGGCTGGCTGTTGGTGCGCCGCCAAGGGGAAAACGGGCTGGCGCTGGGGGCGCTGGTGGGCTTTTTGTTCTTCGGAATGCTCGCTGCGGCCGCCGCGCTCAACGGCAGCCGGGATGTGAGCGGGCTGCTGGCGGCAAAGCTGGTTTCGCTGCTGCTCAGCGGGGCGCTGGGCGGCTATGTGGGGCTGCTGCAAAGTGAGCGCAAACGCCGCCGCCGGGCAAAGGCAAAGTAAACCGGGCCGGGCATTGCCCGGGAAATACAATTCTGTCGGGGCAGGGGAAAGCGGAACGCTTGGCCTCTGCCTTTGCTGTGCCGGAAAACGGACGGGAGAAACACCTGACATCACGACAAATTTTCGCAAGAAAAGCCGTTTTTGCTTGCATCCCCCGGGCAGGGCTGATATGATAATACGGAAGGATTGCTCCGTCTGCGGAATCTGCGGTGGCGGGCGGAGGCAACACGTGGGAATTGTGAAAGAAAGAGGAGGTTCTTCGATGAGCAAACCCCAAGAAAGCCATGAGGCGATTTATGACGCCCGCATCCTGGGCATTCCCAAGATGTTGATTCTGGGCGTGCAGCACACCTTTGCCATGTTCGGCGCTACGGTGCTGGTGCCCCTGCTGACCGGCCTGAGCGTTTCCACAACGCTGCTGTGCGCCGGTCTGGGTACGCTGCTGTTCCACTTCCTGTGCAAGGGAAAGGTGCCTGCATTCCTGGGTTCTTCCTTTGCGTTCCTGGGCGGCTTCGGAATTGTGGCGCCTAAGCTGATGGATGCTGCCGGGCAGCAGACCATCCCCAATGCGGAAATGCTGCCCTACGCCTGTGCGGGCGTGGCCTTCAGCGGCATTCTGTACCTGCTGTTCAGCGCCCTGATCAGCGTGTTCGGCGTGGGCAAAGTGATGCGCCTGTTCCCCCCTGTGGTAACCGGCCCCATCATCATTGCCATCGGTCTGATTCTGGCCCCTTCCGCCGTCAACAACTGCCAGACCAACTGGCTGCTGGCTGTGGTGGCGCTGGGCACCGTCATTGTCTGCAACATCTGGGGCAAGGGCATGGTGAAGATTCTTCCCATCCTGCTGGGCGTGCTGGTGTCCTACGCGGTGGCGCTGGGCACCGGTGCGGTGGACTTTACCGCCATTCGCGAGGCGGCCTGGCTGGGCTTCCCCATTCACAAGTCGGCCATGGGACTGTTTGCCATCGACGGTTCGCCTGAGTTCTTCAGCGCACTGCTGACCATTATGCCCATTGCTCTGGCCACGATGATGGAGCACATCGGCGACATTGCCGCCATCAGCGCCACCACCGGAAAAAACTACATCCGTGACCCGGGCCTGAACCGCACCCTGCTGGGCGATGGCTTGGCCACCACCATGGCCGGCCTGCTGGGCGGCCCCGCCAACACCACCTACGGTGAGAACACCGGCGTGCTGGCACTGACCCGCATTTATGACCCCCTGGTGGTGCGCATTGCTGCATGCTTTGCCATCATGCTGAGCATGAGCCCCAAGTTTGAGGCCATCATCAACACCATCCCTGCCGGCATCGTGGGTGGCATTTCCTTCGTGCTGTACGGCATGATCAGTGCCATCGGCGTGCGCAACGTGGTGGAAAATCAGGTGGACTTCACCAACAGCCGCAACCTGATCATTGCTGCGGTGATTCTGGTGAGCGCCCTGGGCTTCAACGGCGTGGGCGGCATCTCCATCCCTGTGGGCGGCGTGACCATCAGCTTGTCCGGCCTGGCCATTGCCGCCATTCTGGGCATTCTGCTGAATGCGATTCTGCCCGGCAACGACTATGAGTTTGACAGCGTGAACGGCGGCGAGGACGGCCTGAATATGCAGGTGTGATGCCGGACCAAGCGCGGTAAACTCATTTTCAGTACGATTGAATCTGACCCGCTGCGGGAAATGGTGACGTTTCCCGCAGCGGGTTTTTGCATGCTTGGGGCGGGATGACGCGGGGTCGCAAGCTGCAAAAAGAAGGGAAGAGAACGAATTGTACATGCACTGCGCACAAAACAACCCCATAAATTAACAAAAGCGGGAGAAATGCAGAGAAAAACCTTGTGTGCGGGGGGCGTTTATACTATAATATATAAATATCTGGCCAAATGGACGCAGCGGGATTTGCCCGGATGCCGCAGCCAGTGTGGGAAAGTATTGGGCTTGACGCAAACAAGCAAGAGGGAGGAACGAACCGTTATGAATGACTACCTTTCGATGAGCCATGAGCAGCTGCTGGAAGAGCAGGCGAAGCTGGCTGAGCTGTACGCCGGATATCAGGCGAAGAACCTGAAACTTGATATGTCCCGCGGCAAACCCTGTGTGGAGCAACTGGACCTTTCCGAAGAGATGTACCAGATGGTGGACAATTACATCGGCGAAAACGGTGTGGATGCCCGCAACTACGGCCTGCTGGAAGGTATGCCGGAGGCACGGCGCTTCTTTGCGGAGCTGCTGGAAGTCGCCCCGGAAGAGGTCATCGTGTGCGGCAACTCCTCCCTGAGCATGATGTACTACCTGATCGACCTGGGCTGGCGCAAGGGCTTTGTGGACAGTCTGACCCCCTGGCGTTTCTGCCTGAGCAACAAGTTCCTGTGCCCTGTGCCCGGTTATGACCGGCATTTCCGCGTGACCGAGTACTTTGGCTTCCAGCTCGTCTCCGTGCCCATGAACGAGGACGGCCCCGACATGGACATGGTGGAACGCCTGGTGAAGGACGAAGGTGTGAAGGGTATGTGGTGTGTACCCAAGTACTCCAACCCGGACGGATATGTGTACAGCGATGAGGTCATTCACCGTCTGGCTTCCATGGAGACGGCTGCGAAGGACTTCAAGCTGATCTGGGACGATGCCTACTGCGTGCATCACCTCACCGATGAGGAAGTGTCCATCCCCAGCATTCTGGCGGAATGCAAAGAGGCTGGCCACCCCGAACGGCCCCTGCTGTTCTGCTCCACCAGCAAGATCACCTACCCCGGCGCGGGTGTGGCGGCGGTGGCCGGCAGTGAGGCCAACGTGCACTATATCACCGAGAATATGATGCCCATGGTTATCAGCTACGACAAGATGAATCAGCTGCGTCATGTGCAGTTCCTGAAGAACAAAGAGGGTGTGCTGGCCCATATGCGCAAGCACCGCAAGATTCTGGAGCCCAAGTTCAATCTAGTGAAGGAAACCTTTAAGGAAGAGCTGAACGGATGCGGCAAAATTGCCCGCTGGACGGACCCCAAGGGCGGTTACTTCATCAGCCTGTACTTGCGGGAGGGCTGCGCCAAGCGTACGGTGCAGCTGTGCAAGGAAGCCGGCGTGGTGTTGACCGGTGCAGGCGCTGCCTATCCCTACGGCATTGACCCCCGCGACAGCCACCTGCGCATTGCCCCCACATTCCCCAGCCTGGAAGAGCTGAAGACCGCAGCGGACCTGCTGTGCATCTGCGTGCGCATGGCCACGGTGGAGCAACTGCTGCGCGAAGGCTGAGCCGAAAGGCAGGCCTTGCAGGCGCCTGATTTTGATAAAACTGCAAAGGCAGTTTGAATTATCGTAAATACTCCTGCTGCGGCTGCCCGGCCGCCGGTGAAGGCATTTTGCCCGTGCCGGCAGCCGGGCGTTGTGCCGCGGCGGGATCTGGAGGTTTCCTGAAAGAATGAAAAAACGAGCAAAACCCTGGCAGTTTTTTCTGCCGGCCATTTTGATTCTGGTGTTTGCATATCTGGCCCTGTTTGGCCTGAGCCGCCAGACCGACAATGGCACCGTGACCTATGTGAAAGGTGCCAGCGACATTCGTTTTGGCATTGACATCAAGGGCGGCGTGGACGTGACCTTTATGGTTGCGGACGGCACCGACGCCACCGATGAGCAGCTGGATGCCGCCGAGAGCGTCATTCAGCAGCGGCTGGTGGGGCTGAACATCACCGACAGCGAGGTGTATGTGGACTACAACAAGGACCGCATCATCGTGCGCTTCCCCTGGAAGACCGGGGAGACCGAGTTCAACCCCGAAACCGCCATTGATGAGATCGGCACCACCGCCCACATGACCTTCCACAAGGGGTCCAGCGAGAGCGGCGAGCTGATCTTTGACGGTTCTGCCGTCAAGTCTGCCAGCGCCCGCTATGGTGCGGTCAGCGAGGCCGGAACCAACGAATACTATGTAGTTCTGGAGCTGAACGACGAGGGCCGTCAGGCCCTGGCGGATGCCACCACGGAGCTGTATGCCAGCAAGGGTATGATCAGCATCTGGCTGGATGACCAGTGCATCAGCGCCGCCACCGTGAACGACGCCATTACCGACGGCGTGGCGGTGATTACCGGCGGCTACAACAGCGCCACCGGCCAGCGGGGCTTTGCCCAGGAGGATGCCATCACGCTGGCCCGCCAGATCAATTCCGGCGCGCTGCCCTTTGCTCTTTCTGCGGAGAGTTACAGCACCCTGAGCCCCAGCCTGGGCAGCCAGAGCCTGGAAGCCATGGTGCTTGCAGGCATCATTGCCTTCGTGCTCATCTGCGTGTTTATGATCAGCGTTTACCGCCTGCCCGGCTTTGTGGCCTGCATCGGCCTGCTGGGCCAGATGGCGGGCACCATTGCTGCGGTGTCCGGCTTCTTCCCGGTGTTCAACAGCTTTACCCTGACGCTGCCCGGCATTGCGGGCATTATTCTGGCCATCGGCATGGGCGTGGATGCCAATGTGATTACCGCCGAGCGCATCCGTGAGGAGCTTCGCGGCGGCAAGACCCTGGATAGCGCCCTGAAAGCCGGCTTCAGCCGCGGCCTGACCCCCATCATCGACGGCAACGTGACCATTGTGATCGTGGCCGTGGTGCTGATGGGTGCGTTTGGCCCTACCAACAGCCTGTGCGCCAAGCTGCTGACCCCGCTGTTCTTCATGTTTGGTCCCTCCACCGCCGGCACGGTGTATTCCTTTGGCTACACGCTGCTGGTCGGTGTGCTGCTGAACTTTGTGTTCGGCGTGCTGTTCAGCCGCATCATGCTGCGGGGCATTTCGCAGGTCAAGGCGCTGCGCAACCCCTGGCTGTACGGCGCCAGCAATAAGCCCGCCGCAAAGCAGCTGAATGTGACCGGCAAGCGCAAAGTGTTTCTGAGCATTTCCGGCGGCATTGCTGCGGTGGTGGTTCTGGCCTCCCTGATTCTGGGCGTCTCGATGGACATTCAGTTCAAGGGCGGCTCCATGATCGTGATGAGCTACGACGGCGAGATCGCCATGGCGGATGCACAGAAGGCGGCTGAGTCGGTTCTGGGCAAGGGCTTGACCCTGCAGAGCGGCTCTAACGCAGCCACCGGCCAGCAGACGGTAACCATCAACCTGCCCGGCGCGCAGACCCTCACCACGGAGGAGCTGCAGAACCTGACGGATGCCCTGCAGGAAGCCTGCCCGGATAACAATATGGAGCAGCTGCAGACCAGCACCGTGAACCCCACCATCGGCGGCGAGTTCCTGCGCAAGTGCCTGGTGGCGGTTGTGGCGGCCGTGGTGGTGATTCTGCTGTACATCGCCTGGCGTTTCCGCCGCATCGGCGGCCTGCCTGCCGGTGTGATTGCGGTGATTGCCCTGCTCAGCGACCTGATCGCTGTGTTCGGTGCGTTTGTGCTGATGCGCATTCCCCTCAACGGCAACTTTGTGGCGGCCATGCTCACCATTTTGGGCTACTCCATCAATGATACCGTGGTTATGTACGACCGCATTCGTGAGAACCGCAACCTCTACGGCGACAAGATGCCCTTTGAAGAGCTGGTGAACCACAGTGTGAACCAGAGCCTGCGCCGTTCCATCAACACCACGCTGACCACCTGCCTGGCGCTGGCCACCATCTGCGTGATGGCCGTTGTGTTTGGACTGGACAGCATCTTTACCTTTGCTATGCCCCTGATGGTCGGCATGATTTCCGGTGTATATACTTCGCTGTGTCTGACCACCTCTCTGTGGGTGCTATGGGAAGGCAAGCGCCCGAACAAGACAAATCATACCGCCCGTTAAAACGGCCAGAAGGCATGGGGCTGGGGTTGGCCCCGGGACCCCATGCCTTTTGTGCTTTTTGTGAAGAAGGCCGCCGAAGCAATGGGGCGGCCAGGCGGCGATTTCACGCTGAAAATGGCGAAGAAAGGGGAGAGACGTACCGTGCAATGCGGCATTTCCACGGCCTGCTTTTATCCGCAGGACACCATGGAGGCATTGAGCAAAACCCAACAGCTGGCCCCACCCTGTATGGAGATTTTTTTGAATACGTTCCGAGAGCTGGAGCCGGATTACGTGCAGCATCTGGCGGCGCAGCTGCGCCGCCGGAACACCAACCTGATTTCGGTTCATCCGTTCAGTTCCAGCATGGAAACCTTCTTTTTCTTCAGCGAATACACGCCCCGCTTTGAGGACGGCCTGCGGCTGTACCGGCGCTATTTTGAAGTGTGCCGGATGCTGGGGGCGCACATTCTGGTGCTGCACGGCAACGTGAAAAATCGCCCGCTGCCCCCGCAGGAGCATGCCCGGCGCTTTTGCCGCCTGGCTGCCGAGGGTGAGAAATTCGGTGTGACCGTTGCCTATGAAAACGTGGTGCGCTGCCAGTGCGGTGACCCGCAGCAGGTGCTGGCCCTGCGCCAATGCGCAGACCGGCCGGTTCGGTTTGTGCTGGATCTGAAGCAGGCCCGCCGGGCGGGCGTGACGGCCGTGGAAATGATGCGCGCCATGGGGCCGGAGAACATCTGTCATCTGCATTTGAGCGACGCCGATGTGCAGTATACCTGCCTGCCGCCCGGCGAGGGTCACGAGGACCTGGCCGGGCTGCTGCGGGAATTGCGGCAGGGCGGCTTTGCCGGTGACGGCGTGATCGAGCTGTATCGGGACAGCTACCGGGAAGCCGGCCAGCTGACCCGGGCCATGGCCTATGTGCAGCATCTGGCGGACGAGATCTGGCAGGGCGTGCCGGGCGATTCCCATTGAAACAACCCCATGTTTTCCTGAGAAGGAAACAGCTTTGAATACTTCCCAGAGGAGGAACTGACCATGAAATGTCCCTATTGCGGTGAGGCCGATTCCAAGGTGATTGATTCCCGCCCGGCAGACGATGGAGCGCGCATTCGCCGCCGCCGGGAGTGCCCGCGCTGCAAAAAACGCTTTACAACGTATGAAGTGGTGGAGACAGTCTCCCTGATGGTGGTCAAAAAAGATCGCTCGCGGGAGGCATTTGACCGCCAGAAACTGCTGCGCGGCCTGCAGCGTGCCTGTGAAAAGCGCCCGGTGACCTATAAAATGCTGGAAAAAGCTGTGGACAACATTGAGCAGGTCTTGATGAGCGGCTATGAGCGCGAGGTGGGCAGCGGCCGCATTGGCGAGCTGGCCATGGAGGAGCTGAAGCAGATCGATGAGGTCGCCTATGTGCGGTTTGCCTCGGTGTATCGGCAGTTCAGCGACATTGATACGTTTATGAAAGAGCTGAAGCAGCTGCTGAACAATCGGGAGCAGTGAGCGCAGCGCCGAACGGTGAAATAGGGCGCGGCGTTGCCGATGACAAAATGCAGAGAAGCAGAGAGGTGCTTTATGAAAACAGCATTGACCATTGCGGGCAGTGATTCCAGCGGCGGCGCCGGAATTCAGGCGGATATCAAAACCATGACGGCCAACGGCGTGTATGCCATGAGCGCCATTACCGCCCTGACGGCCCAGAACACCACCGGGGTCTACGGCATTCTGGAGGTCACACCGGAATTTCTGGCCAACCAGCTGGACTGTATCTTTACGGACATTCGGCCGGATGCCGTGAAAACCGGCATGGTGTCCTCCAGCGCGCTGATCGAGGTGATCGCGCAGAAGCTGACCCAGTACAAGGCCAAAAATCTGGTCATTGATCCGGTGATGGTGGCCACCAGCGGAGCAAAGCTCATCAGCGATGAGGCCATTGAAACGCTGAAGGGCAAACTGCTGGGGCTGGCCACCCTCATTACCCCGAACATTCCGGAGGCCCAGGTGCTCAGCGGAATGGACATCCGCACCGCCGAGGATATGGAGCGGGCGGCAAAGGCCATTTATGAGACCTATGGCTGTGCCGTACTGTGCAAAGGCGGCCACCAGCTGAACGATGCCAACGACCTGCTGTACAGCAAGGAGGGGGCCCGCTGTTATCATGGGCGGCGCATTGCCAACCCCAACACGCACGGCACGGGGTGCACCCTGTCCAGCGCCATTGCCTCCAATCTGGCCAAGGGCTACAGCCTGGACGAAGCGGTGGAACGGGCGAAGGCGTACATTTCCGGCGCGCTGGCCGCCATGCTGGATCTGGGCAAAGGCAGCGGCCCGATGAACCATATGTTTGATCTGAAGGGCACCTTTGCGGAATAAATCAACGGAAGAAAGGGGAAGAACATGAAGTGCATTGTGCTGGCGGGAGGAACCGGAGACCGGCTGTGGCCGCTCTCCCGCAGGGACTTCCCGAAACAGTTTGTTCCCCTGAAAAACAATCATTCACTGTTTCAAGAGGCCATTGCCCGCAATCTTTCCTTCTGCGATGAGTTCTGGATTGTGACGGCGGCCCAGTACCGGCATATTGTGGAGGGGCAGCTTCAGGATTTTCGGGAACTGAAATTCCGCTGTTTCTGCGAAGAAGAGGGCCGCCGCACCGCCCCGGCGCTGGTGCTGGCCTGCCTGTGTGCACCGGAATCCGAGAGCTTCCTGGTGGTTTCCACCGATCATGTGATCGAAGGGGAGGGCTATAAGGAAGCCATTCAGGAGGGCACGGCTCTGCTGAAACAGGGACGGCTGGTGTGCCTTGGAGTACGGCCGAGAAGCGGCGCGGAGGGGTACGGCTTTCTGCGCCAGAACGAGGACGGCGTGGCCTATCGCACCCCCCATGGCGGCGAAGAGGCGTACCGCCTGATGCAGGAGGGCTGGCTGTGGGATACCGGCCTGCTGATGGGCCGCGCGGGGGATTTTTTGCATGAAATGAACCGGTACTGCCCGGAGCTGGTGGAGCGAATGGCACACTGCCTGCGCAGTCTGGACCGAAGCGGCCGCTACGTGACAGTACCGGCCGCCGCCATGGCTCAGGTGCCCGCGGTGAGCCTGGGCGATGCACTGACCGCCCGAAGCGGCCGTATGACCCTGCTGGAAGGCAGTTTTGATTGGCAGCGGGTGGTGAACCTGGAGTCCCTCCGGGAATATTACCGGCAGGATGTGGGGCATACCATTCAGGAGGGCTGCAAGGATGTGGCGCTGCTGAACTTTGCGCCCGGGCAGCTGATTGCGGCCACCGGTCTGGAAGGGGTAACGGTGGTGAACACCGCCGATGCGGTCTATCTGGCCCGGGCGGATCAGACCGACCAGGTGCGGCGGCTGCTGGCGGAGCATCAGGAAGAATCTGCCGGGCATTTTGACGAGGCCGACGTATATTATACGGCCTGGGGCGTCAAGCAGCGGCTCAGCGCCGGGCCGGGCTATCAGGTGAAAAAGCTTACGGTGTTTCCGGGGCGCAGCCTGACGAACCATATGCACCACCGCCGCAGTGAACAGTGGTCCATTGTGAAAGGGCAGGCGGCCATTGTACTGGATGGCGAGCGCAGAATTTACGGGGTGGGCGAGAGCGTGCTGGTGCGGCCTGGCGTGGCCCATCAGCTGACCAACCCCGGCGCGGAGGATCTGGTGCTGATCGAGGTAAGCCTGGGCGAGCTGGCCCCCGCCCGGCAGGACGGCGACCTGCAGGAGATGCCCCAGAGCGGCGGCGACCGGGAAATGGCGGCGGACCCCATTCTGCGGCTGGAACCGGTGTTCAAGGACAACCTTTGGGGAGGAACTGCCCTTCGGGACCGATACGGCAAGCACTGCGATTACGATGTAATTGCGGAGAGCTGGGAGCTTTCGGCTCATGAGGCAGGGCAGAGTCTGGTTGCCAGCGGCCCGGCCCGGGGAATGCCGTTCGGCGAATACCTCACGCGGATCGGCCGGGGGCGCTGGGGCTGGAAATGCCAGGCGCAGGAGCGCTTTCCACTGCTGATCAAGCTCATTGATGCCCGGAAAGACCTGTCCATTCAGGTGCATCCCGGCGATGAATATGCGCTGGCCCGGGAAAATGAGTACGGCAAAAATGAAATGTGGTACATCATGGACTGCCAGCCCGACGCCCGGCTTTACTGCGGCTTTTCTCAGCCGGTGAGCAAGGACGAGGTGGCGGCCCGGGTGAAGGACGGAACCCTCACGCAGGTGTTGAACGAGGTGCCGGTGCACAAGGGGCAGGTGGTGTTCATCCCGGCGGGCATGGTGCATGCCATTGGGGCAGGCATTTTGCTGTGCGAGGTGCAGCAAAGCTCCAATGTGACCTACCGGCTGTACGACTACGGCCGGAAGGATCGGTATGGCCAGCTGCGGCAGCTGCATCTGGACAAAGCGCTGGACGTGCTGGACACCACGGCCCGGCCGCAGATTCTAGAGGCCCAGGAGAACGAGGAGGGCCGCGCCCGCCTGTGCGCCTGCAAGTATTTTTCTGTGGAGCGGCAGCGTGTTTGCGGAAAAACCGCCCTGGCAGGCGACGATGCAAGTTTTACCGCCCTGATGTTCCTGGAAGGCCGCGGCACGGTGCAGGCGGAGGACACCACACTATCATGGAAAAGTGCCGACTGCTTCTTTGTGCCGGCCGGCCGGCGGCCCATTCTTTTGGAAGGCGAGGGCACACTTCTGGTGGTGCGGCTGTAAACCGTGACCCCGGAAATAAGGAGAAACCAACGATGCTTCATGTTTATTACGGCGATGGAAAGGGGAAAACCACGGCGGCCATTGGGCTGGCCGTGCGTGCCCTTGGCTGTGGGCAGACGGTTTGTCTGGTGCAGTTTTTGAAGGGCCGCGGCACTGGCGAAGTGGATTTTCTGGAGAAAACGCCGGGCATCACCATTCTTCGGGGCAAAACGGCCGCCTGCTTTACCTTTCAGATGAACGAAGCACAAAAAGCGGAATGCGCTGTGCGGCAGGCGGAGATCTTTGCCGAGGGCATGGCCATGGCGCGGCAGGGCCGGTGCGATTTGCTGATTCTGGACGAGGTGCTGGATGCAGCGCGCCTTGGCTTCTTGCCGGAGGACGCATTGCGGAAACTGACTGGGGAGGCAGCACCTGCCGCGGAAGTGGTGGTGACGGGCCGCGGCCCTGCCCCCTGGCTGCTGGAAGCGGCCGACTATGTGACCCATATGGTGAAGGAAAAGCACCCCTATGACCGGGGCATTGCGGCCCGGCGCGGGGTGGAATACTAACAAGCCGCCCAAACCGGCCGCAAAATCGGCGGGTGCGGTTGCCAAACAGGGCTGTTTCGCCTATAATGGTACTATTGCGTAATAAAGTGCCCGGAATCGGCTGCTGCGAACCGGGCGGCGAACAATCGAGGGGATGGATTGCAATGGAAAAGAAACCGTTTATCACACTGGCGCAGGCACAGGAAATTATTCAGGACGTACCCACACCGTTTCATCTGTACGACGAGAAGGGCATTCGCGAGAACGCCCGCCGCTTGAACCAGGCATTCAGCTGGAACAAGGGCTACAAGGAGTATTTTGCTGTGAAGGCGACCCCGAACCCTTATCTGCTGAAGATTTTGCAGGAAGAGGGCTGCGGTGTGGACTGCTCTTCGTATACCGAGCTGATGCTCAGCCAGGCCTGCGGCTTTTCGGGCAGCGACATTATGTTCTCTTCCAACGTGACCCCCGCGCAGGACATGAAGAAGGCCTATGACCTGAATGCCTACATCAATCTGGATGACCTGACTCATGTGGAGTTCCTGGAGCAGGTGGCCGGAATTCCCGAGACCGTGTGCTGCCGCTACAATCCGGGCGGCGTGTTCAGTATGGGCAACGACATCATGGACAACCCCGGCGATTCCAAGTACGGTATGAGCGAGGAGCAGATGGTGGAGGCCTATAAAAAGCTGATGGCCAAGGGCGTGAAGCACTTCGGCATTCATGCGTTCCTGGCCAGCAACACCGTCTCCAACGAATATTATCCCATGCTGGCGGGCATTCTGTTCAAGCTGGCGGTGCGCCTGCACAAGGCCACCGGCGCACACATTGCTTTTGTGAACCTGTCCGGCGGAGTGGGCGTGGATTACCGCCCCGAGCAGCCCGCCAACGACATTCAGGTTATCGGCGAGGGCGTGCGCAAGCAGTTTGAGGAGATCCTGGTGCCGGAGGGCATGGGCGATGTGGCCATCTTTACCGAGCTGGGCCGCTTTATGCTGGCTCCCTACGGCCACCTGGTTTCCACGGTGCTGCACCAGAAGCACATCTACAAGGAGTACATCGGCCTGGATGCCTGCGCTGCCAACCTGATGCGCCCTGCCATGTATGGGGCCTATCACCACATCACCGTGCTGGGCAAGGAGAATGCCCCCTGCGACCATAAGTACGATGTGACCGGCGGCCTGTGCGAAAACAACGATAAGTTCGCCGTGGAACGGCAAGCTTCGCAGCGCCGAGGTATTGCTGAAAGAGGATGGCAGCCATGAGCTGATCCGCCGCGCCGAGACCCCGGCGGACTATTTTGCCACCTTTGACTTCTCGCCCTTCTGGCCGGAACTGGAGAAGCAGTTCTGATTGAAACGGCGGTTTCACTTACAACCAAATTGAAAAAAGCGCCCTGCACTGCACGAAACTTCGGCAGCGCAGGGCGCTTTGCGGTTTTTAATCAGAGCTTCCGTTGCACCGAAAACCGGCGGACGGCAATCACAGAATGTCGATGTACTCGCCGGCCAGGGCCTTGTTCATGCTGCGCACGGCGCAGAACTTGCCGCACATGGAGCAGGTGTCGTCGTGCTCGGGCGAGCGGTCGTCCCGAATGGCACGGGCAGTGTCCGGGTCAATGGCGCAGGCCCACTGGGCTTCCCAGTCCAGCTTGCGGCGGGCGTCGCCCATCTTGTCGTCAATGTCCCGGGCACCCTTTACGCCCTTGGCAATGTCGGCGGCGTGGGCGGCAATCTTGCTGGCAATGATGCCCTGCTTTACGTCGTCCAGGTTGGGCAGGGCCAGGTGCTCGGCGGGGGTTACATAGCACAGGAAGGCCGCACCGTTCATGGCGGCAATGGCACCGCCGATGGCAGCCGTGATGTGGTCGTAGCCGGGGGCGATGTCGGTGACCAGAGGTCCAAGCACATAGAAGGGGGCACCCATGCAGATGGTCTGCTGCACCTTCATGTTGGCAGCGATCTGATCCATGGGCACATGACCGGGGCCTTCCACCATGACCTGCACGTCCTTCTCCCAGGCGCGCTTGGTCAGCTCGCCCAGGCGCACCAGCTCTTCAATCTGGCACACGTCGGTGGCATCGGCCAGGCAGCCGGGGCGGCAGGCATCGCCCAGCGAGATGGTCACATCGTGCTCGCGGCAGATGTCCAGAATTTCATCGTAATATTCATAGAAGGGGTTTTCGTTGCCGGTCATGCACATCCAGGCAAACACCAGAGAACCGCCGCGGGAGACGATGTTCATCTTGCGCTTATGGCGGCGGATCTGGTCAATGGTCTTGCGGGTGATGCCGCAGTGCAGGGTCACAAAGTCCACACCGTCCTCTGCGTGCAGCCGCACTACGTCAATGAAATCCTTGGCGGTGAGGGTGGCCAGGTCGCGCTGGTAATGAATGACGCTGTCGTACACCGGCACGGTGCCGATCATGGCGGGACATTCGGCGGTGAGCTTTTTGCGGAAGGGCTGGGTGTTGCCGTGGCTGGAAAGGTCCATGATGGCCTCAGCGCCCATATTCACGGCGCTCATCACCTTCTGCATTTCCACGTCGTAATCCTTGCAGTCCCGGCTCACACCCAGGTTCACGTTGATTTTGGTGCGCAGCATGGAGCCAACGCCCTCGGGGTTCAGGCAGGTGTGCGCTTTGTTGGCGGGGATGACCACCTTGCCCTGCGCCATCAGAGCCATCAGTTCGTCCACAGGCAGCTGCTCTTTCTTGGCAACGGCCTCCATCTGCGGGGTCACGATGCCCTTGCGGGCCGCGTCCATCTGGGTGGTGTAAACAGTGTTTGACATCGTTGCTTCTCCTTTGCGTTCCAGAATAAGATTGATTTGCCGGGGCGGAAAAGAACAGGCGCAGCTGCCCGCATGGAACAACTGCGCCTGAAAACGGCTCTGAAATCCCTACGTTGGCATTACCCAAATCAGGTTTTACGGGTCGAAGTTTGCATACTTCCTCTCAGCCTGCTGCACAAGCTCCCCAACATTAAATTATAAGACATATCATATTCCGCAAGGCGGATTCTGTCAAGCGCTGTGGGCAAAAAAGGCGGTGGAGTACGCCCAAAAGAATGGGCAGGCCCGTCAAGAACGTTTGGCTGCGGTTGGGTGCGGGCCATCCATGTGGGGGATTGGTGTAGGCAAAAGCAAAACGAGATCAAACGAATTGCACAAAAGATATGGCAGAAATTTGTAAAAGATATACCAATGCTGGCTTTCGAATATCAAAACAGAAGAAATCCGCAAGTTTAGTAGGGATTGCACAAATGTGCTGCAAAATTTAACAAAAATCCTGTTTTGCCTGACGCTTGTAAAGCTTTTGAGGGAATAGTATACTGAAGACAATCCCTCAAAACGACCGAATGAGCGACAAGAGCAGTGTGTGGCTCTTGAAAAATGAGTGGCCGTTGGGCCGTATAATGGGTATTGAGAAAAGACAGGGAGGTCTTTTTATGGAAGAGCGTTTGATGCGCCATGTAGCGGATTCCGCCGTGATTCAGACCCAGATTATTTTAAGCAGCCACATCAATGGCGCCGGACGTCTGTTTGGCGGCCAGCTGATGGAGTGGATTGACATTGTGGCCGGTGTTGTGGCCCGCCGCCATGCCCGCTGCAACCAGACGACCGCTTCGGTGGACAGCCTGCAGTTTAAAGAGGCGGTTCATCTGAACGATACCTTGATTCTGGAAGGCAAGCTCACCTACGTTGGTCATACCTCGATGGAAGTTCGGGTGGACAGCTATGTGGAAGAAATGAAGAGCGGTGAGCGCAAGCTGGTGAATACGGCGTATTTTGTAATGGTTGCCCTGGATGAGAACGACCATCCCACGCCGGTCCCGGGTTTGATTCTGGAAACGGACGAGGAGAAGGCCGAGTGGGCTGCCGGTGAAAAGCGCAATCAGCTGCGCAAACAGCGCCGCATTGAGCAGTATTGAGCGAATGCTGCAAAAAGCGCACAGAAAAACGAAACGATTGATCATTCTTATAATGCTATAACAAAAGAGCGGCAGACGGTAAAAATCTGCTGCTCTTTTGCTTTGAAGAAATCAGATTCTGTTGTGGCGCCGGGGCTTTGAGGAAGGCTTATTCCTGGCAGACCCGATCCAGCTTCGTGGCTGCAATGTAACGATTCTTGATCTGGGTAAGCTGTGCCATATTGGAATGCTGCATATGTTGCTTTTGCTGGTCTTCGCTGGCCCAGATCTCCACCAGAAGCAGCTGATCCGCATCCTGAACGGAGCGGAAGTAATCGTAACGCAGGCAGCCGTCCTCCTGCTGGATTTTGCTTTGCAGCCCAGCCGCAGCGACTTCGTTTAAAAAGGCCTCCCGCTGGCCGGGGCGTGCGGTGTAAGTGACAAGCAGCATCAAAGGTTTCATGGAAAAGATCCTTCTTTCTTCAATTCGTAAAAAAATTCGCGGCCGATCCATCGCAGGGCCGCCATGCAGCCGCAGATCGGCAAAATGATCTGTGCTTCCAGTATATCGCGCAGCAAGTCGGATTTCAAGGCGGCGGATTTGGTGAAAATGGGGGCGCATTTTGAATGGTGGACGCCTGAAACAAGATAAGCGTGTTTGGGAAAAAATCAAGCGCCGTCTTTTCCATCAAAGAGGCCAGCAGAGCGGTACGTTACAGTACCGGATATTCGCCGTCTTGGGTGCACAGAATCTCGGCGCTGTACAGCGCCTTCATCGCGTTCAGCAGATGCAGGGGATCCTGGTTGCCGCCGATTTCATACGGCGAGTGTATGGCCAGCTGCGCAAGGGCTGATGTACCTTTGCAGGTGTTCATTAACCGGTTCATGTGAATGGCCATATGCGGAATCAGCAAAAGATCCCGGTCGATGTTCACAAGGTGGGTGAACACGTCCACCATGCATTCCATGTCCTCCACAGGAATGCACTCATAGCGGCTGTGAAAGTTGGCTCCGCCCGTGGAAAGGTTGGGGCAGGGAAGCCCGGCGAAGCTCAGGCGCGCACCGTCGGTGCCGCCGCGGATGGGCTGCACTTTGGGCGCGACGCCGCACGCTTCAAAAGCAGCCTTGGCGGCTGGCGGCCGCCACCACTTCCATGTGCTGGTCGAGCACGCTGAGCCTTGCGTTTATGCCGGATGAAGAGATCGGCAGTGGTACGGCCAGCTTTGATCTTTCCCGTTTTCAGGAGGACTGCGCCTATACCGTGGCTGGCTGGGAGGCGGGGGAAATTGAGGGGGGGGGAACCTTCAATGCAGTGCAGGCGACTGTGCAGCTGCGCGGCGCATTGAATTGCTGCAGCAGGCAGCAGCTACACTGAATCACCGTTGGGGTAAGGGGGCAGCGCAGATCCGATGCACAGAAGAATACCGCAATATGAAAGAAAAGATGGACGAGCACCTACAGTTGGTGGGAAAAGCCAGGTTTGCCTGCCTGGCGGCAGGGGTAACACCCCACGTGGTGGCAGCACGCGGAGGAACCGACGGCGCATGCCTGACCTATGCGGGGCTTCCGTGCCCCAATCTGGGCCTGGGCGGCTGGGCCTATCATAGCCCATACGAGCACATCACGCAGGAAGCTATGGAACAGGTAACTGCCATCCTGCGCGAGCTGATCTTTTTGTTTGCAGAAGCAGAGAGCATATGATCACGCTTTGCGTTTTTTGGGGTGCAGAAAAGCCTCTCCTTGCAGGTGGATTGTCCTGCAGGGGGAGGCCTTTCTTCTGCTAAAGCAGTACCTGAACAGTGAGGTCTGAGGCATCGAGTTCGCTTAGCCTATCGGAGTGGGATGCTCTTTATCACGCTTCCGTCCGGCAGGAGGCTTTCCTATGTGAAGTCTAACCTAATGAGTCTTTGCCGAAGCCGCCACAACAAGATACACCACGATATGGGTGATCGTTGATTTACTCATCGTAGTCGAACTTCGCCGAGCTAAAAACAAATAATTCTTTCCCCTCGTATTTCTTGTAAATACTGTAGATGGTTTTGAACTCCTCAATGGTAATAGCGTGGTTTCCAAGAGGTTCTGCCAGTCCGACTCCGGGCATTCCGTATGCATACTGCTTTCGTGTGATGTTTACATAAATCCAAGAGCATCCGTAGTTGCCGTGGTATCCACCGAAAACGAACCCCTCCTCGCAAAGCCATTTCAAGAAAGGCGCATCGACTGATATAAGAGAGTGGTCGCAGACGAGGAAGGCCTCACGCTTCCCCTCGCCTATGTGTAGGTTCTTTTCTACCATGAAGACAGTCTCCTTTGCTTTCACTCATAAAGAAAAGGCTCATCGTCCGATGAGCCTTAAAGAAAACTGTATTGACCCATCGTTCAGCCTTTAGCACCTTTCCTTCCGGTAGGTTGCTGTGCGGTCAACGGGGCTGTCCCTCGCGCACTCTTTATGGTGGCCCCAGTATAGCAGAAATGTCAGAGTTTTGCAAGGCCTCGGAGGGGCGGGCTATTTCTCTACAGTGAAGTGCCTGAGACAACGGCTCGGGGGCGCGTGCGCAAAAAGGCGAAATCAAAAGGGCAATTAAGGGAGGTGAACTTGGATGCTCACAGGCATTGGCTGCGCAGCAAAGGTGCCGCTACAACTTTTGAAAGGCTACGAAGACCTCCCCGAACGTTACAAAAAGCCTTATAAATCAAGGGTTATGAAAAAAGAAACTGGACACCAATCAAGATACGCATTGTATCAAAATTGGTGTCCAGTTATGGTGCGAGGGAGGGGACTTGAACCCCCATGGTGTTACCACACGCACCTCAAACGTGCGCGTCTGCCGATTCCGCCACCCTCGCATGTCAAACGGCC
>SFJO01000028.1 GCA_004555865.1 Oscillospiraceae bacterium | reverse complement strand
AGAGCAGCTGACTCTTAATCAGCGGGCCCAGGGTTCGAGTCCCTGAGAGTGCACCAGAATAAAGACGGCAGTGCGTTGAAAAACGGCTGCCGTCTTTTGTTTTTTGTATGGATTTTATGGCGCTGACTACTTTTTGACTACTTTTGCAATGTGCGCGTTTTCAGCGCAACAACAAAAAAGGCCCTCCCACACGGGAGGGCCTTTTGCTGCATTCAGGCTCAGTTATCACCCACCAGCTGCTTGAACGCCTGGTGCAGACCGGTGGAGGCCAGGCCGCTGACCATGCCGGCCAGGATGGTGCCGGCGTCGATGGCGGGCCAGCTGGCCCAGCTTGGTGTCGGTGACTGCCTGCGCTTTGCCGTTGGCGATGAGCACCCCGATGAGGGTCACGCCGTCGGCGCGAAATTCCAGGTTTATGGTGCTCCTTTCCGGCAAAAATGCCTTTTGTATGGGCATAAAAAATGCACGGTGCAAATGCATCGTGCTGAAAATAGGCATGAAAAAACCACGGTGCGCGTGCATCGTGGTTGAAAATCAATCTTCTTCCGGCTCCGGCGCAGGATAGCACAGAAGTGTGAGCAGATCGGCAGCCAACTGGCCACGTTTTGCGGGAAGACAGTCCGGCCCTGCGGCGCTAATTCCATCTACTTCAATGTCGAGCAATTCATCCAGCAGCTTCTGCCGAAGAGGTTCGTTGGTTTCTGTGCTTCGCAACTCTTCCTCCGAAACATCCAACTCTTCTTTTGCAAATCGAATCAATTCATCGGTCAATTGGTCCAGGTGCATAATTGGTCACCTCTTTTTGCCTTTATAAATCACAGTACAGATCATGTTGTCTTTGTCTGCGAATATAACATGTGTCCCATTCTTTTCGTAGACAAAATACCCTGGTTTGTTCCCTTTGTGAGGCTTCGTTTTCAAGGCCGCTGCAGCGCTTGAAACATAGACGTTACGCATTTGAAAATGTTCTTCGGCATGTGGATGAACAGCTTTTACGATTTTACCATCGCCGGTGCGCATCCCAATCAGCGATCTGAGAGAGTCGCCCGGCCTTTTGGATGTATTCCGGGTTCCGCTGTGTTTACCGCCTCCACCGCCACCACCGGCAAAGCGGCCCTTTTCATCCCGTTTGTAATCGCGTCCCCGCTCTTCCAGTATATCCGCTTCGGCCTCGTCCGGCAACCCCTCTTCCGAAGCGTTTTCGCCCGCCGGGCTGTTCAGCTGCTGCCGGGTGCCGGTGTTTGGGGTGAATACTTCCCGGGTTTTGGGGTCGTACAGCACATCCTGAAGCCCCAGCCGGATCCAATCCAGGCCCAGCGGCTCCATATCCTCGGCATAGCGCACCTCATCAATCTGCATGAAGTTCGCGTCCAGGGCCGTCTTGTAGGCGGCAAAGCGGCTTTGCAGGTCGCCCCGCAGCAGCTCTTTCGTGTCAAATGCGAAGTACAGCTGGCCCTTTTCGCTCTCCAGCAGAAGATCCTTGTTCAGAGCGCACTGGATGGTGGTCATCAGCGGAATGGCTGCCAGACGGGCAATGCTGGCCACATCCTGTTCGCTGGCCTTGCCGGAGATGCAGTCTGCCGAGACGTGGAACAGCTTGGCAAACTCACCGGCGTTGGTTCGCTTGTTCTCATTCAGCTGCAGCTCCACGCTGGTGCTGCTGGCCTCCTTGAAATCAATGCCGTTGTTCAGCACCACAAAGTTTTCGTTGCTCTCGCTGTCTCCATACAGCCGGGCAAACGCGCTGCGCAGGCGGCTCAGGGCCTCCTCATCCAGCCGCTTTTCGCTCTTCAGAAAGCCGCGTTTGCAGCCGCCCCGCCGCACGGCATTGCGCTCAAACACCAGCGCCGCATAGGCCGTCTCAATCAGTTTGGAGCTTTCCATGGTCAAAGGCACACCGGTGGCACCATCCACCGTGTTGCGCAGCACCTTCAAAAAATTGTAAGGCCGATACCGCGTTCCGCCCACTTCCAGGTCAAAATCCTTGAAAATCGGGTCCGGGCTTTTCAACACGTTGATCTCCTGCTCCTGCACATAGTGCAGCGAAACCACCACTCCGCCCTGTCGGTGGATGTAGGCATAGCCGCCTTTACCGAGATAATAATCCCGCACGATGGCCTTCCAGAACTCGTTGGCGTTCAGAGTGTCCCCGGGCTCGTCGTTCAAAAGCCGCAGCCGGCGGTCCTCGGTGATTTCCTGCGCTTTGGCGCCCTGCACGTCTCGGTACAGCTTGATCGGTGTGCTGGCCACCAGATTGGCGATGAGGTCGATTCCGCCTGCCACTGTGGGCACCTGCATGGCCATTTCACGGGTGGCGCTGCCGCCTGCCAGAATGGCAGCCAGCAATGGATCTTCCAGATACACCTCAGCGGCCCGGTTTTCGTTTCTTCGTCCAAACAGGCCCATCAGGACGCCTCCTTCTCAAAACTGGGCCACAAAGCCCTCTTCTCCGAACAGCATTTGCAGATAAGTCGGTGGCAGCCATGGAAAGTCTTGACCTTGATGAACGCACGTTTGGCAATATCATCGAGGAAGAGATTGACCGAATTAATGCAAAGAATGGGAAGCAATAAGGTACTTGCGGCTGGAAACGTGCAAAGATTCGGAGAGGTACTCGCTTAACCAGCAAAAAGAATGGCGGGTCTATGTGTTTTGATATACTGGTCCCACTTTCTTGACCGGTTATTCTTAATATGGCTTTTCTAAAACTATGATTACCGGATCAACAAATAAAACGGTGGTCAAAGCCGGCTGCAATAGCGAAGCCGTACTCTTCCGCCCTTTTCTTTCGTGGAAAACGGATTTTTTAATGCTTCCCCCCATAAAACGACAAAATTCGCATTTGCGTACCGCTAAAATAATAATCGAAGTTCCACCACTCGCCCGGTGGGACGATATACTTCCCTTAACATGGGTCCGGTGGCTGCCGCACGGTCACCGGACCTGTTATTTTTATCGTAAAAGCGCCCTTCCCCACGGTACGGGGGAGGGCGCTTTGCTGCAATTCAGCAATCCGACGGCAGATACAAAAGTTCATCAAAATAGGTGGGGCGCAAAAAGTGCTGTGCAGATTGCCTTGTAAAAGTTCATCGCCGGTTCCATTGCGCTGAAATCATGGGGCGTTCTTCTACGTTAAAGCGCGGCCCCCTTTGCGGGAACAAAAAGTGAATCCATACAGGCTTTTTCTAAGGTCAGCAGCTCTATTTTTCTTTCGATGCCGCCGGCGTACCCGGTCAGGCTGCCGTTTGAGCCGACAACCCGATGGCAGGGGATGATGATGGAGATTGCATTGTGCCCAACGGCACCGCCCACCGCCTGCGCTGACATATGGGCGAGGCCGCGCTGCTCCGCCAGCTGCCGGGCCAGCACACCGTAGCTGGTGGTTTGCCCGTAGGGGATTTGCCGCAGCAGCGCCCATACTTCCTGCCGAAACGGGGAGCCGATGGGGTGAAGCGGCGGCATGAAGTCCGGATTCTGCCCGCGAAAGTAGCAGTCCAGCCAGCGTTTGGCGTCCAAAAGAATGGGCGTCGCCTGCTCCTTGTGCAGCGGGTCGAGCGTATCGGCAAAGTACGTTGCGCCATCGAACCATAGCCCGGTCAGGCCGGTTTCGTCCGCGGCAAGCAGAATGCCGCCCAGTGGGGAATTGTAGTGCATGGTGTACATCATTGCAATTACCTCAAACGGAAGGAAAGCCTGGTGAGGCAGTGCGTGCCTGCTGCCCGTACCAGAAAAAACGCTATTTTACGGATTTCTTCGGCGCGTAGTCCCGCATTTCCGGCAGAGCGCCGCCCGCAATGGCCCACAGGTACAGGCTGGCCACGCTGCAGCAGGGGCTGAAGCGTCTGCGGTATTTTTCAAAAAGTTTGCGGTCGATCCGGCGGTGATGATACAGCATCCGCAGGCCGCGCTGAATGGCAAGGTCATCGAAGCTGAACACATTGGGCCGCTGCAGGCAGAACAGCAGAATCATTTCCGCCGTCCAGACGCCGATGCCCTTCAGCTGGCGCAGCTCCTGAATGACCTCATCGTCCGGCTTTTGCCCGATGTGCGCCAGGTCGAACGCGCCGTTCTGCACCTTTTGTGCAAAGTCGGTGATGTACTCGGCTTTGCGGAAGGTCATGCCCAGCTTTTGCAGCTGCGGCACCCCGGCCGCGAGAATGTGTTCGGCATCCACCGTGCCGAGGGCTTCCTGCATCCGCTGCCAGATGGTGGCCTGCGCTTTGGTGGAAATTTGCTGGCCGATGATGTGATGCATCACGGCCGAAAACAGGTCAGAGTCCACCTCGCGCTGGATTGGGCCGATTTTTTGAATGGCCTCGCCCAGCCGCTTGTCCTTTTGACTCAGATAGTCGATCTCGGCGGCTCCATATTGAAAATACATCCCCAGCGCCTCGCTTACCTTATTATATTACACCAGTATCTGATGCGTGCGGCTATATGGCCTTCACCGCCGAAAGCTTCCCCTCAAGGGGAAGCCCAAGGCCGCGCCGAAATGCCCCTGCCGCAAAAGCTTTCCCTCCCTCGGTTACACCTTTGGCTGGTACCGAATGTCCGACACGGTGTAAACCGTGATGAATGCGTGCGGATCTTCCCGGTTCATGTAGGACATCAGCTTCTGGTATTCGTTTTTGTCCACGATGGTGATGATCTCGCGGCGCTTTTGCAGGTTGTATGCGCCATACGATTCATAAATGGTGGCGCCGCTGTGCAGGTCGTTCAGGATGAATTGCCGCAGTTCCTCTTCCTTTTCGGTGATGATGCACACACGGCGCTTGAGGTTGTGGTCAAAAATAAAGTGGTCCAGCACAATGCCGTTGAAATAGGTGCCCAGCACGCTCAAAACCACGGATTTTTTGTCGTACACCAGCGCGGCTGAAAGGGCCACGCACATGCCGGAGAGCGACATAGCCTTGCCAAGCTCCATATGCAGGTACTTGTTCATGATTTTGGCCACAATGTCCAGCCCGCCGGAGGAGGCGTTGCGGTTGAACAGAATGCTCAGACCGATGCTGACCACCAGAATGTAGCACAGCACGTCCAGCTCCTGGCTGCCCGTCAGGGAGCCGCAGTTGGGAAACAGCCGCTCCAGCACGCCCAGAAACACCGGCAGCAGCAGGCTGGTGTACACGGTTTTTGCACCAAATTCCCGCCCGCAGGTGAAAAAGCCGATGACCAGCAGCACCATGTTCAAAATCATGGTAATGGCCGAGAGCGGCAGCGGCACGAAGTTGGCCAGCACAATGCCAAGGCCGGAAATGCTGCTGATGGAAGTCTGGCTCGGCACCAGAAAAAAGTACACCGCCGCCGCGATGATGGCCAGCGCGCCGGTTAAAATGGCGATTTCTTCGGCGATGGCCCCGAACTTCAGTCGTTTTTTCATGTTGACTTCCTCCTTAACACATGGCTGCCTTCCCATTTTAGCCTCTTTGGCGGCCCGGAACAAGCACTTTGGAAAGAACACGCAAACTTTTTCGCAAAAAGGCAGCAGCCTGCCCAAAGCAGTGCAGATAAAAGTGGAAAAATATGGATTTTACTTCAAATTTTGAAGCAACATTTCAAAAAGCACGAAAAAGCGAAAATTTTCTGAGGGAGCTGCTTTGACGAATGCTAGGGCGGCGGCTGATGGCCTTGGGTGCGGTGTTGATTCTGTGCGCGCTGGGCCTGACGGCCTACAACCACTGGGACGATCGGCGCGCCCAGCGCGAGGCGGCCCGCCTGCTGGAAGAACTGAAGGCCGCCGAGCCCGCCGAAAGCGGGGAAGAAACCCTGCCGCTGGACGGGGCTGAATGGCTGCGCATTCCCTCGCTGGAGCTGGAGCTTCCGGTGCAGGCGGAGTGGAGCTACCCTGCCTTAAAGACCTCGCCCTGTCGCTACGCAGGTACGCCGGAGGCGGGGCTGGGGTTCGCGGCCTCGTTCGAGTTTGGGGGCGCTGCGGCCGCGGCAGGCCCGGCGGGGTTATTCGGGCGTGGAGTTGTAGTGCTTTTGGCGGCGCACCTGAAGGTACTGTTCCAGCACACGGAAGCAGCACTCGATGTCCGCCTGCGGGCAGCGCTCCGCCAGCAGGGCCAGCGTTTCGCCGAACACCCGGGTGTCGTACTGGGTGTGGCAGCGGTTCAGGGCAAGGCCCGCCTCGGTGGGCAGGTACAGCATCTTCCGCCGGCTGCCGGGGTAGGGGCGGCGCTGCACAAGGCCCTTGTCCCCCAGCTTTTTCATCAGCTGGGACACCGCCGCCCGGGAGATGCCCCAATCCAGCGAAAGCTCGGCGGCGGTTTTGCCGTCGTGCTCAATGATGTATTTCAGGGCGTGCACCTCGGTGGCGGTGTAAAGCCGGCCGGTGCCGTAATCCGTGGGCAGGTTGGAGGACAGGTAAAGCTGGGCCGTCTGATGCAGAATGTCCGCCTTTTCGGCGATGGAGAGCTGTTCCATGGGGTCCTTTCCGGGCTGGTGCGCCCTGTGCCAAGCAGTGCAGAAGGTGGTAAGTTGCTTAACAATAGCATACCACACCCGGCGGCGGTTGACAAATCGTGGAAAAGGGGATACAATCAGCTTAAAAGTTAAGCAGCTTAACTTATTTGACGGCCGCAGGATGAGCGCTTGCGGCCACGCGCCGAATGGAGGAAAAGGAAGATGGAGATCAAGACGGTACATCTGGTGTATTACAGCGCCACCGGCAACACCCAAACGGTTGCCCGTGCCATCGGCGAGGCCCTTGCCCAGGGGCTGAACGCCGCGCTGCGCGAGGTGGACTTCACGCTGCCCGCGGCCCGGCAGGCGGTGCAGAGCTTTGGCCCGGGGGACCTGGTTGTGGCGGCCACGCCGGTGTATGCCGGGCGGGTGCCCAACAAGATGCTGCCCTATGTGCAGGAAAAGCTGGTGGGCGGCGGCGCGCTGGCGGTGCCGGTGGTGACCTTTGGCAACCGGAGCTATGACAACGGCCTGAAGGAGCTGCAGGTGGAGCTGGAAGGCCACGGCTTCCGTGTAGTGGCAGGCGCGGGCGTGCCCACCGAGCACGTGTTCTCGGCCAAGCTGGCCCCCGGCCGCCCCAACGGGGATGACCTGGCCGGGCTGGCAGCCTTTGGCCGGCAGGTGGCCGGGAAGGTGGCGGCCCTCACCGAGGCCCCGGCGCAGCCGGTGGAGGTGCGGGGCGAATTCCCGGCCCCCTATTACACCCCTAAGGGCACCGACGGCAAGCCTGCGGTGTTCCTGAAGGCCAAGCCCAAGACCGACCCGGCCAAGTGCAATGGGTGCGGCGTGTGCGCCGCCGTGTGCCCCATGGGTTCGATTTCGGCCGAGGACCCGAGCCAGGTAAACGGCATCTGCATCAAGTGCCAGGCCTGCGTGAAGAAGTGCCCCACCGGCGCAAAGTACTTTGACGATGCGGCGTTCCTCTCTCACGTGGCCATGCTGGAGCAGAACTTCACCCGGCCCATCCAGGCGGAGTTCTTCCTGTAAGAGGAAAGCGGGCGCGGGTTCTGCGCCGCCCGGAACATCAAACGCATATGGACAAAAGGCCCAACCCTGCACCGCTGCGGGGCTGGGCTTTTTTGCGTGAGGGACGGAATTTTGGGCGGATTTGCCCATATGGTTTGCACTTGCTAACTTTTTTATCCAGCCGCCCCAATTTGCGGAAAAGGGGTTGACAAAATTAGTTAGCCAGGGTAAACTCTTACTTGTTTCAGAGGTTAGCTGATTCTAACCGCTGCACAAAAAATATCAGAATTGCAAAGAGATGTGGCAAAGTGCCGTTTCATCGCACTTTGTTGAGAGGAGGATGCCTCTTGATGCCGTTGACGATGGCGAAACCCGGCGAGACGGTCGTGATCCGCAAAATCACCGGGAAGGACGAGGTGCGCCAGCACTTGGCGGAACTTGGGTTTGTGGTTGATAGTCCGGTCACCGTGGTGAGTGAAATCTCGGGCAATCTGATTCTTCAGGTGAAGGACAGCCGGATCGCCCTGGACAAAACCATGGCAAACCGGGTGATGATTTAAGGAGGAATGAAGCATGAAGACCCTGAAAGACGTGAAGGTGGGCGAAAACGCTGTGGTCAAGCGCCTGCACGGCGAAGGCCCCGTGAAGCGGCGCATCATGGACATGGGCATCACCAAGGGCGTGGAGCTGCATGTGCGCAAGGTTGCCCCCCTGGGTGACCCCATGGAGCTGAACGTGCGCGGCTATGAGCTGAGCGTGCGCAAGGCCGATGCGGAAATGATCGAGGTTGAGTAAAAAGCAGGGACGTGCTTTGAAAAAACGTCTTTTCTTTTTGCGGAGTGGTTAGCTGCAACTAATTTTTGTTACCGTTGGCTAACAAACGGCGCGGGCCGCACGGCACGCCTGGGTGCATTGAGTACGGAGGAGTGAAACGAATGAGCATTACCATTGCTCTTGCCGGCAACCCGAACTGCGGCAAGACCACATTGTTCAATGATCTGACCGGTTCCAACCAGTACGTTGGCAACTGGCCTGGCGTTACCGTTGAAAAGAAGGAAGGCAAGCTGAAGGGCCATAAGGACGTGGTCATTCAGGACCTGCCCGGCATTTACAGCCTGAGCCCCTACACCCTGGAAGAGGTTGTGGCCCGCGGCTATCTGGTTAAGGAAAAGCCCGACGCCATCCTGAACATCGTGGACGGCACCAACATCGAGCGCAACCTGTACCTGACCACCCAGCTGCTGGAGCTGGGCCTGCCCGTTGTGATGGCCGTGAACATGATGGACCTGGTCCGCAAGAACGGCGATAAGATCGACGTGAAGAAGCTGGCCGCCGAGCTGGGCTGCCAGGTGATGGAGATCAGCGCCCTGAAGGGCGAGGGCGGCGTGGAAGCAGCCGAGAAGGCCGCCGCTGCTGCCCAGGCTCACAAGGTGGGCGAGCTGCCTCATGTGTTTACCGGCAGCGTGGAGCATGCCATTGCCCACATCGAAGAGTCCATTCAGGGCAAGGTGGATGAGCAGTACCTGCGCTGGTACGCCATCAAGCTGTTTGAGCGTGACGAGAAGGTTATTGCCGAACTGAAGCTGGACAGCGAGCTGTCGAAGCATCTGGAAGCCCACATCAAGGACTGTGAGAACGAGATGGACGACGATGCCGAGAGCATCATCACCAACCAGCGTTACGCCTACATCAACAAGGTTGTGGAGCGCTGCGTGGTGAAGAAGGCGGCCAAGCACAGCCTGACCACCTCCGATAAGATCGACCAGTTCGTTACCAACCGTGTTCTGGCCCTGCCCATCTTCGCGGTGATCATGTGGGCCGTGTACTGGATCGCCATGGGTCCCTTCGGTTCGTTCCTGACCGACTGGACCAACGACGTTCTGGGCAGCGAGTGGCTGGTGGAAGGCTCCCGCTCCATTCTGGAGGGCCTGGGCTGCGCCGACTGGCTGACCGGCCTGGTGGCCGACGGTATCTTCGCCGGCGTTGGCGCGGTTCTGGGCTTTGTTCCCCAGATGCTGGTTCTGTTCTTCATGCTGTCCATCCTGGAGGATGTGGGTTACATGGCCCGCGTTGCCTTCATCATGGATCGTATCTTCCGCAAGTTCGGCCTGTCCGGCAAGAGCTTTATCCCCATGCTGATTGGCTCCGGCTGCGGCGTGCCTGGTGTTATGGCTTCCCGTACCATCGAGAACGAGCGTGATCGCCGCATGACCATCATGACCACCTGCTTCATCCCCTGCGGCGCCAAGATGCCCATCATCGGCCTGATTGCCGGTGCGGTGTTCGGCGGCAGCGGCCTGGTGGCTGTGTCTGCTTACTTCATCGGCGTGGCCGCCATCGTTATCTCCGGCATCATGCTGAAGAAGACCAAGCTGTTCTCCGGCGATCCCGCTCCCTTCGTTATGGAGCTGCCCACCTACCATGTGCCCAGCGCCAACAACGTGCTGCGCGCCACTTGGGAGCGCGGCTGGTCCTTTATCAAGCGTGCCGGCACCGTGATCGTGGCCTCCACCATCGTGCTGTGGTTCCTGCAGGGCTTCGGCTTTGTGGACGGCGCATTCCAGATGGTCGAGGACAACAACGACTCCATTCTGGCGGCCATTGGCCAGGCCATCTGCGTGATCTTTGCCCCTCTGGGCTTCGGCAACTGGAAGGCCACCGTGGCCACCGTTACCGGCCTGATCGCCAAGGAGAACGTGGTTGCTACCTTCGGCGTGCTGTACCAGTACGCGGGTGAGCTGTCCGATAACGGCGACGAGATCTGGAACCTGGTTGCGGCCGATTACACCCCGATTTCTGCCTACGCCTTCATGATCTTCAACCTGCTGTGCGCTCCCTGCTTCGCGGCCATGGGCGCCATCAAGCGTGAGATGAACAACGGCAAGTGGACCGCGATTGCCATCGGCTATATGTGCGGCTTCGCTTACCTGATCTCCCTGATCGTTTACCAGCTGGGCGGCCTGATCCTCGGCGAAGTGGGCTTCGGTCTGGGTACCGTGGCGGCCATCATCGCCCTGGCGTTCCTGCTCTACATGATGTTCCGCAAGAATAAGTACAGCAACGACCATCTGTCCATCAGCGCGGTGGATGCAGTGGGCAACCGTTGATTGCTTGAATTGATCGCTCTGCGCTGCAGCCCTTGGGGCCGGCACAGAAAGTCAAAAAGCTTCTGAAAGGAGTACGCTATGAATCTTCCAACAATCTTGATTGGGCTGATTGTTCTTGGGGTGTTTGTGGCCATTGTGGGCACTTCCATCCGGAACCATAAGAACGGAAAGGGTGGCTGCTCCTGCGGCGACAGCTGCGGCGGCTGCGCCTGCGCAGGCATGTGCCACCCGGAAGAAAAGAAATGACATGCGGCAAACGCCGTATGGCCGAGGGCCGCTGTAAAACCAATTACAGCGGCCCTCGGGCTGTTTCAAGACGAAGGAGCGTGAACGGATGGAGAAGCTGAGCTGTGCCGGCCGGGATTATCTGGAGGCCATGCTGCTGCTGGAGAACAGCCAGGAGAAGGTTCACTCGGTGGATCTGGCCCGCGCCATGGGCGTGACCCGTGCCAGCGTCTGCCGCGCCGTCGGCAGCCTGTGTGAGAGCGGCTTTCTGGCCATGGAGGGCAGGTTGCTGCATCTGACTGAAAAAGGCAAGGCTGCCGCCATGGCGAACCACGAAAAGCGGCTGTTCTTTGAGCAGATGCTGCAGAAGGCCGGCGTTGCGCCGGAACAGGCCCGGCAAGACGCCTGCCGCATGAAACACGCGGTGAGCGATGAGAGCTATCTCTGTCTGAAGGGATGAGCGCCCGGCCGCCTGCGAAAATACTGTTTTGCCGAACGGGATAAAACAGCGCTTCTTAATAAAAATGAACACAGCGCGGTGAAGCGGCCGATTGACCGGCCGTTTCATCGCGCTGCTTGGTATACCCGGGCTTTGACGGAAGCCGGGGCGGGGCGCTATAATAAAACCAACGCGGAATCCTATCATTAAAAAGATAAAAGCGGCGGCTGCCCGGCGGGCTGCGGGTGCTTTGCGGCACCGGCGGCGCTTTGGGCGGTGCCGATGGGCCTGAAAGCATGGTTAAGGAAAGGGAGAGACCCTATGCGCAGCCAGAACATTGTACTGTTTTCCTCCGGCGTTTCGGAGCGGGAGGGCATTTCCCT
>SFJO01000027.1 GCA_004555865.1 Oscillospiraceae bacterium | reverse complement strand
GAAAAGCCTTGATATTGCTCACTTTTTCGAAGTCCTTCATTGTCCGCTAAGTTCCCCTATTTCCTCTAAAGTTCCAAAGCCTGACTATGACTCGAAATCGTTTTGTCCTTAACCGGGCACGTGGGTTCGAATCCCACCATCTCCGCCAAAAGTGCCTCTGCATCGCTCGATGCAGAGGCGCTTTTTCATTCCGCACGACTTCTTCTCCGCTGCGCCCGTTCCGTCATTTTTCCCAATTGCGCCCGCCCTCTCTTGTGCAGCACGCGCAAAAGAATTCTATTTTTTTGTGCAAAAAGCCTTGACTTCTCTTTCCAAGGGGTCTATACTGCAAGGCAGTGGAAGATTCGGCTATGACGAGAACAAGTACCTGAGCGGAACGCTTCAGAGAGCTGCCGGTTGATGCAAGGCAGTGCGGGAATCTCAGGGAATATCCTCTCCGAGCTTTCGGGCTGAAAGGGTGCATTGCCCCCGGGTAAGCCTGAACGGTCGGCCCCCGTTATCGTGGGCCGCGCATTGTTCGATGCGCGCTGAGTGGCTGGCAGCCAGGCTGCCGGCAATAAGAGTGGTACCGCAGAGGTTTTTCAAAGCCTTTGTCTCTTACGCTTGTAAGGGGCAAAGGCTTTTTTGTGTGTACCGCACAGAAATTTGGCCATTCCCGAATGTTTCCCACGTTCGTTCTGTGCCCAAAGCGCGGGCTGCCCGTCCGCCTTTCGGCCGCCTTCCCACAGCCAACCAGAGGCTTTGGTATTTGAAAGAGAGGAAAAGAAACATGAAAACACTGGAAAAAGTCAGCGACTTTGTGGGCAAGTACATGGCGGCGATCGTCATCGCCGTGGCCGCGCTTGCCCTGCTTGCGCCCGGTACCGTCAGCTTCATCAAAACCAGCTATGTAAACTACCTGCTGGGCATCGTTATGTTCGGCATGGGCCTCACCCTGAAGCCCTCCGACTTCAAGGTTGTGTTCAGCCGCCCCAAGGACGTGATCGTGGGCTGCATTGCCCAGTTCACCCTGATGCCGTTCCTGGCCTTCCTGCTCACCAAGCTGTTCAACCTGCCTGCTGAGCTGGCTGTGGGCGTCATCCTGGTGGGCACCTGCCCCGGCGGCACCTCCTCCAACGTGATGACCTACCTGTCCAAGGGCGATGTGGCCCTGTCCGTCGGCATGACCGCCGTATCCACCATCCTGGCTCCCTTCCTCACCCCGCTGCTCACCCTGCTGTATGCGGGCCAGCGCGTGGACGTGAACGTGATGAGTATGTTCCTCTCCATCGTGAAGGTGGTTCTGGTTCCCATCGCTCTGGGCTTTGTCATCAACCACTTCTTCCATGAGTTCACCCAGAACGCCGTTCGGGTTCTGCCCCTGATCTCCACCACCGCCATCGTGGCCATCGTGGCGGCCGTGGTTTCCGCCAACTCCGCCAAAATCCTCACCAGCGGCCTGCTGATCGTGGCCGTGGTCATCCTGCACAACCTGCTGGGCTACGCCACCGGTTTTGCCGTGGGCAAGGCCCTGCATCTGAGCAGCAGCAAGTGCCGCGCCATCTCCATCGAGGTCGGTATGCAGAACTCCGGCCTGGCCACCAGCCTGGCGGCCACCCACTTTGCTCAGTATCCACTGGCCACCATCCCCGGCGCCGTGTTCTCCGTGTGGCACAACATCTCCGGCGCGATCCTGGCCAACTTCTTTGCCCGCACCGCCGAGAAGAATCAGTAAGCGTCCGGTTTCTGTATTCCTGCAAACATCCGCAAGCAAAAAGGGAGGCTCCCCCATCGGGGAGCCTCCCTTTTGTGCTGTCGGCCTCCATGATTCTGCTTTCCGCCCTGCGCGGCAGCCTTTGTTCCCGGCTCTTCTCCGCCATCCCCGAGAACCCTCGGGCCGCTTTTCTGTGCCACGCAAACCGCACAGTAAAATAGAAACCGACTGAGCTAAGGAGCATCATGGTGACCCGTACCGGAATCGAACCGATGTTAACGGCGTGAGAGGCCGCTGTCTTAACCGCTTGACCAACGGGCCATGGATGCTTTCAGCTTTTATATTATACTGAATGCATTCGTCTCTGTCAAGCGGTTTTCGCCATTTTTCTTTTCGTTTTTTTCAATTTTCAAAAAAGATGTTCCTTTTCCTGAAACTCGGCTGCCTTCCCCTGCCTTTAACAACGCCGCTGCATGGCGGATAGGCGGCCGCAATGATTCGCGTCTCGCTTCGCCGGAAGCCGCTTTCCCGATGTTCCGGTCTGCCCACGCTCGAAAAAACTGACCATTTCCCGTTTTTTGCTTTGCGAAAAAATTATAAAGATTTTGTGAATCCCCTTGACTTTCCCGAATTCTCTGGTAAAATGATGCAAGAAATTTTAACTAAATTATTTTAGCTAAATTTCTTCAAATCAAAAGAATCCATCATTTCACGGCCGCGTACCTGTGGCCCATTTTCAGGAGGAACTTCGTATGACGTTTGAAAAGATGCAGGAGATCATTGCCGACACCCTCAGCTGCGATGCCGAAAAGGTAACCATGGAGGCCAGCCTGTTTGACGACCTGGGCGCGGATAGCCTGGACGCTGTGGAGCTGAACATGGCGCTGGAAGATGAGTTCGGCGTGGCGGTACCCGATGAAAAGCTGGGCGAGATGAAAACCGTTGCCGACCTATGGAACTGCCTGAGCGAGCTGGCCGCCTGAAGCCGCCCGTTTTGATTTCTTACGCGCCCCGCCGGTGTGGGGCCGCCCCTGTTTGCTGCTGTTTTGTTTGCGGCGGCCCGCTCCGCTGATGTTCGCGGGCAGGCCGCCGCAAACCGTTCCAAGCGCCCGGCCGGGCCACCGGCCGTTACCCCAAGGAGGTACGCTCATGATCCATCTGCTGGATTCCATCCGCAGCGCCCCCGGCCAGAAGGCCTTTGAATGGAAGGCCCGCCGGGAAGCGCAGGGCACGGCTCAGCCCTGGCAGCCGCCCCAGTTTTTCACCTGCCCCAAGTGCCAGCGCCGGGCCACCCGCGCCGTCTGGGCCGAGCACCTGTATGTGTGCCCCAACTGCGGCCAATACCAGCCCATCGGCGGCTATTACCGCCTGAGCATGGTGCTGGACCACGGCAGCTTCCGGGAGCTGAACGGCCGGATGCACGGCCACGACCCGCTGCACTTTCCCGGTTACAGCGAAAAGCTGGCCATGCAGAAAAAGAAAACCGGGCTGGACGAGGCCGTGGTCAGCGCCGTGGGCCGCATTGAGGGCCAGCCCGCCGTGGTGGTGGTGATGGACAGCCGCTTCTTCATGGGCAGCATGGGCGAGGGCGTGGGCGAAAAGGTCACCCTGGCGGTGGAATACGCCGCCGCCCACCGCCTGCCGCTCATCATCTTCACCGCCAGCGGCGGCGCGCGGATGCAGGAGGGCATTTTCAGCCTGATGCAGATGGCCAAAACCAGCGCCGCCATTGCCGCCTTCGCGGAAAAGGGCGGCCTGTTCATCAGTTACCTCACCCACCCCACCACCGGCGGCGTGACCGCCAGCTTCGCCAGCCTGGGCGATGTGACCCTGGCCGAACCGGGGGCGCTCATCGGCTTCGCCGGGCCCCGGGTCATCGAGCAGACCATCGGCCAGAAGCTCCCCGCCGGGTTTCAGCGCAGCGAATACCTGGAAGAGCACGGCTTTGTGGACCAGATCGTCCCCCGCAGCGAGATGAGGGCCACCCTGGCCCGGCTGCTGCGGCTGCACCAGAACCACACGAAGGGAGGCAAGCGGCTGTGATTCGTGACATTCTGAACGAGATTGACGCCGTGGAGCAGGCCCTCGCCCGAGACGACGGCCCCCAGCGGGCCTACCTCACCCGCCGCCGGGCCGACCTGCTGGCCGGCTGCAAGGCCCTGACCCCCGAGGATCGGGTGTTTCTGGCCCGGCACACCCACCGGCCCAAGATCGACGCCTACATCAACGCCCTGTTCACCGACTTTTTTGAACAGAAGGGCGACCGCCAGTGCCGAGAGGACCCCAGCATTCTGGGCGGCGTGGCCCTGTACAAGGGCCAGCCGGTCACAGTCATCGGCCACCGCAAGGGCAGCGATCTGCAGGGCAACCTGAAGTACAACTTCGGTATGCCCGGCCCGGAGGGCTACCGCAAAGCCCTGCGCCTGATGAAGCAGGCCGAAAAGTTCGGCCGCCCCATCATTACATTTATTGATACCCCCGGCGCGTACCCCGGCCTGGAGGCCGAGGCCCGGGGCCAGGGCGAGGCCATCGCCCGCAACCTGGCCGAGATGAGCCGCCTGGAAGTGCCCGTGATCGCCGTTGTCACCGGCGAGGGCAGCAGCGGCGGCGCTCTGGCGCTGGGCGTGGCCGACCGCATTCTCATGCTGGAAAACGCCGTCTACTCGGTGCTCAGCCCCGAGGGCTTCGCCAGCATCCTGTGGAAGGACGCCTCCCGCCACGGCGAGGCCTGCGCCCTGATGAAGCTCACCGCCCAGGACCTGTACGAGGGCGAAATCATTGACGAGATCATCCCCGAGCCGCTGGGCGGGGCCCAGCGGGCCCCGGAGGCCCTGTTCGCCAAGCTGGACGAGCGCCTGCAGGCCCAGCTGGCCCCTCTGCGCCGGATGAGCGGCAGTGCCCTCGTTGCCCAGCGCTACAAAAAATACCGCCGCATCGGCCAGGAATGAGAGGTGCCCCATGAACGGACTGAAGCTATTGGCCACCGGCCGCTGCCTGCCCAAAACCGCCGTCTCCAACGAGGAGATGTCCCGCTGGGTGGACACCAGCGACGAGTGGATCGCCAGCCGCACCGGCATCCGCCAGCGGTACTTCTGCGGCGAAGGGGAAACCGCCCTCACGCTGGCCGCCGGGGCCGCCCGGCAGGCGCTGGCGCGCAGCGGCATTGACCCGGCCGGTCTTGGCTGTGTGCTGTGCGCCACTGTCTCGCCGGATTACGCCACCCCCAGCCTTGCCTGTCTGGTACAGGCTGAGCTGGGCCTGCCCGAGGACATTCCGGTGCTGGATGTAAACGCAGCCTGCTCCGGCTTTCTGTACGCGGTGGCGGCCGCCCGGGGCTTTCTGGCCCAGAGCGGCCGCCACTACGCCCTGGTCATCGGGGTCGAGGTGCTCAGCCGTCTGATGGACATGACCGACCGCAGCACCTGCGTGCTGTTCGGGGATGGGGCCGGGGCCGCCGTCTTTGAGGCGGTGCCAAACGCCCCCTTCGCCAGCCTGCAGGGTGCCCGGGGCGGCAAGGCCATTCTGGCCAATGGGCCCGGCCCGCTGGCCCCCCGGCTTACCATGGACGGCCGGGCCGTGTTCCGCTTTGCGGTGGAGGCCATCCCCCGCTGCATCGACGGCATTCTCACCCAGACCCACCTCACTCTGAACGACATCGACTGGGTGGTGTGCCACCAGGCCAACGAGCGCATTCTGGACCACTGCATCAAGAAGCTGCACGCCCCTGCCGAAAAGTTTTACAAAAACATGGCCCGCTACGGCAACACCAGCGCCGCCAGCATTCCCATTGCGCTGGACGAGATGAACGAGCAAGGCCTTCTCAAGCCCGGCCAAACGCTGTTGTGCGTGGGCTTTGGCGGCGGGCTGACCTGGGCCGCCGCCCTGTTCACCCTGTAACCCGCCGCTGAAAGGAGCAGCCAATGAAACTGAACGAATTTCTGGGAACCGAGTTTCCCTTCATCCAAGGCGGCATGGCCAACATCGCCACCGGCGAGTTCGCCGCCGCCTGCTCCAACGCCGGTGCCCTGGGGCTGATCGGCACGGGCGGCATGAACGCCGAAACCCTGCGCAGCCACATCCGCACCGCCAAAGCCCTTACCAGCAAGCCCTTCGGCGTGAACATCATGCTCATGAACCCGGAGGCCGATGCCATGGCCCAGGTGGTGGTGGAGGAAGGCGTGCCCGTGGTCACCACCGGCGCGGGCAACCCCGGCAAGTACATAGCCGCCTGGAAGGCCGCCGGCATCAAGGTCCTTCCCGTTGTGGCCGCCGCCACGCTGGCCGTTCATCTGGAGCGGGCCGGGGCCGACGCCGTCATTGCCGAGGGCACCGAGAGCGGCGGCCATGTGGGCGAGATGACCACCATGGCCCTGGTGCCCCAGGTGTGCGACGCGGTGCACATCCCCGTCATCGCAGCGGGCGGCATTGCCGACGGCCGCCAGCTGGCCGCCGCCTACGCCCTGGGCGCCTGCGGCGTGCAGCTGGGCACCTGCCTGCTGGTGAGCGAGGAGTGCCCCATTCACGAAAACTACAAGGCCGCCCTGCTCAAGGCGCGGGACAGTGACACCATCGTTACCGGCCGCACCGGCGGCGCACCCGTGCGTGTGCTGAAAAACCGCATGAGCCGGGAGTACGTCCGTCAGGAAAAGGCAGGCGCCGACAAGATGGAGCTGGAAAAGTACACGCTGGGCAGCCTGCGCCGGGCCGTGTTTGAGGGCGACACCGTCACCGGCAGCCTGATGGCCGGTCAGGTGGCCGGTATGCTCCACGAGATCCGCCCCCTGCGCGCCATCTTTGAGGACCTGGACAAGGGCTGCAGGGCCACCCTTGCCGCGCTGGAGGCAAACGCATGAAGCTGGGGAACCGTGAGCTAGCCCTGCCCCTGATTCAGGGCGGCATGGGCGTGGGCGTCTCCATGGGCGGGCTGGCCGGGGCCGTGGCCGCCGAAGGGGCCATGGGCACCCTGAGCACCGCCGACGCAGGCTGGAACGAGCCGGACTTCGCCGCCCACCCCCAGCAGGCCAACCTGCGCGCCCTGCGCCGGGAAGTGCAGCGGGCCAAACGGCTGGCCGCCGGGGCCGGCCTCGTGGCGGTAAACGCCATGGTGGCCACCCGTCAGTATGCCGACAGTGTGCGCACCGCCTTAGAGGCCGGGGCCGACGCCATTGTCAGCGGGGCGGGCCTGCCGCTGGAACTGCCTGCCCTGGCCGAGGGCTTTGAGGCCCTGCTGGCCCCCATCGTGTCCGGCCCGCGGGCGGCGCAGCTCATCTGCCGCACCTGGGCAAAGCGCTACGGCCGTGTGCCGGATTTTGTGGTGCTGGAGGGCTGCCAGGCCGGCGGCCACCTGGGCTTTGAGGAGGCCGACCTGCTGTCCGGGCGCTGCACACCCCTCAGCCGGCTCATCCCCGAGGTTCTGGCCGCCCTGCGCCCCTTTGAGGAGAAGTTCGGCCGGGCCATTCCCCTGTTCTGCGCCGGGGGCGTGGCCACCGGGGCCGAGATGGCCCGCTGCACCCGCCTGGGGGCGGCCGGGGCCCAGCTGGCCACCCGGTTCATCGCCACCGAAGAGTGCGATGCCGGCCAGGGCTACAAGGATGTGCTTCTTGCGGCCCGGCCGGAGGATCTTCGCATCATTCACAGCCCGGTGGGAATGCCCGGCCGGGCGGTGAACTCCCCGCTGGTGCAGCGGCTGGCCGCCGGGATGCGCCAGCCCCCGGCCCATTGCAGCGGCTGCATCAAAAGCTGCCGCCCCGCCGAGACCCCCTTCTGCATCACCCACGCCCTCATCGAAGCAGTGAAGGGCAACTGGGAAGAGGGACTGTTCTTCAGCGGCAGCCGGGTAGACCTGGTTGACCGGATGCGCACCGTGCCGGATTTGATCGACGAGTTGATGAAGGAATGGAGGGCACTTGCATGAAGCTTGCCTTTTTATACGCCGGCCAGGGCAGCCAGCGCCCCGGCATGGGCCGGGACCTGTACGGGGCCAGCCCGGTTTTCCGGGCCGCCTTTGATGCCGCCCAGCTGGATTTTGATCTGAAAACCCTCTGCTTTGAGGACCCCGAGGGCCTGCTGAACCAGACCCAGTACACCCAGCCCGCGCTGGTGGCCTTTGCCTGCGGCGTCACCGCCCTGCTGCGCCAGGCGGGCCTTACCCCCGCTTACGCCGCAGGCCTGAGCCTGGGCGAGTACAGTGCGCTGGAGGCCGCCGGGGTGTTCACCCCGAAGCAGGCCGTGGAGCTGGCCGCCTTCCGTGGTAAGGCCATGGCCCAGGCCGTGCAGGGCCGCCCCAGCGGCATGAGCGCCGTGCTTGGGCTGGGCCGGGAACCGCTGGCCGATTGCTGCGCCCGGGCCGAAGCCGAAACCGGCGGCGTAGCCCAGATCTGCAACTACAACTGCCCCGGCCAGCTGGTCATCGGCGGCGATGAGGCCGCCGTGGCCCGGGCCGCAGAGCTGGCCAAGGCCGCCGGGGCCAAGCGCTGCCTGCCCCTGAAGGTGAGCGGCCCCTTCCACACCCGCCTGATGCGCCCCGCCGGGGATGCCCTGAAGGAGAAGTTCGCCGCCATGTCCTTCGGCACACCTGCCTTCCCGGTGGTGTTCAACTGCCTGGGCGCCCCCATGGGGGAAACCGACACCATCCCCGCCCTGCTGGAACGGCAGGTGCAGAGCAGCGTCTATCTGGAGGATTCCATCCGCTGGCTGGCTGCCCATGGGGTGGACACCGTGGTGGAGATCGGCCCCGGAAAGGCCCTCTCCGGCTTTGTGAAAAAAACCGTGGGCAGCGCCGTCACCTGCCTGCCCGTGGAGGACGTGCCCAGCCTGAACGCCGCGCTGGCCGCCCTGAAAGGAGCCGAATATGCCTGAATCTTCTTCCATCGTCCGCACCGCCCTCGTCACCGGCGGCAGCCGGGGCATCGGCCGGGCCATCTGCCTGGAGCTGGCCAAGGCCGGCTGCAATGTGGCTGTAAACTACGCGGGCAGCGCCGCAGCCGCCGAGGAAACCGCCGCCCAGTGCCGCGCCCTGGGCGTTCGCGCCGAGGCATTCCAGGCGGATGTCTCCTCCGCCGCGGCCTGCGCCGCCCTGGTGGAGCAGGTGCTGGCCGCCTTTGGCCGCATTGACGTGCTGGTGAACAACGCGGGCGTCACCCGGGACAACCTGCTTCTCCGCATGAGCGAGGAGGACTACGACCGTGTGCTGGATACCAACCTGAAGGGGGCCGTGTTCTGCTGCAAGGCCGTGGCCCGCCCCATGATGCGCCAGCGCTATGGCCGCATCGTCAACCTGAGCAGCGTGGTGGGCCTGCGGGGCAACGCGGGCCAGGTCAACTACTCCGCCAGCAAGGCGGGCCTCATCGGCCTGACCAAAAGCCTTGCCAAGGAGCTGGCCAGCCGCGGCGTAACCGCCAACGCGGTGGCCCCCGGCTTTATCGAAACGGATATGACAAACGCCCTGCCTGAAGCCGCCCGAAGCGCCATGGCCGCAGGCATTCCCGCCGGGCGGCCCGGCCTGCCTGAAGAGGTCGCCCGTGCCGTGGCCTTTTTCGCCCGGGAGGATGCCGGTTACATCACCGGCCAGGTACTGTGTGTGGACGGCGGCATGGCCGTGTAACAGAAAGGAGCCTCCCCTATGGAAAAACGTCGTGTTGTGATCACCGGCCTCGGCGCGGTGACCCCCATCGGCAATACCGCCGCGGACAGCTGGGCCGCCGCAAAGGCCGGCAAGTGCGGCATCGCCCCCATCACCCGGTTTGACACCGAGGGATTCAAGGTCAAGCTGGCCGCCGAAGTGAAAGATTTGGTGGTGGAGGATCATCTGGACAAGCGGGAAGCCAAAAAGATGGCCCGCTTTACCCAGCTGGCCCTCATCGCCGCCGCCGAAGCCTTTGCCGACAGCGGCTTGGATATGGCCAAGGAGGACGCCGACCGGTGCGGCGTGATCCTCTCCAGCGGCATCGGCGGTCTGGACGTGATCGAGTCGGAAACCCGCAAGGCCCTTACCAAAGGCTTTGACCGCATCTCCCCCTTCTTCATCCCCATGGTCATTCCCAACATGGCCGCGGGCCGGGCGGCCATTCAGTTTGGCCTGAAGGGCCTGTGCAGCTGCGTGGTCACCGCCTGCGCCGGCGGCAGCAACGCCGTGGGCGATGCCTTCCGCCACATTCGGGACGGCTACGGCACCGTGATGCTCTGCGGCGGCGCCGAAAGCTGCATCACCCCGCTGGGCATCGGCGGCTTTTCCAGCATGAAGGCCCTGTCCACCGCTCAGGACCCCGCCCGCGCCTCCATTCCCTTTGACGGCGAGCGCAGCGGCTTTGTGATGGGCGAGGGCGGCGGCGTGCTGGTTCTGGAAGAGCTGGAGCACGCCCTGGCCCGCGGCGCGCACATCTACGCCGAGGTGGCGGGCTACGGTGCCAACTGCGACGCCTATCACATCACCGCCCCCGCCCCCCAGGGGGCAGGCGGCGCGGCCTGCATGAAGCAGGCTCTGGCCGACGCGGGCGTTGCCCCCGACGCGGTGGATTACATCAACGCCCACGGCACCGGCACCCACATGAACGACGCCTGCGAGACCGCCGCCATCAAGACGGTGTTCGGCCCCCACGCAAACGAGCTGGCCGTCTCCAGCACCAAGAGCATGACCGGCCACCTGCTGGGCGGCGCAGGCGGCGTGGAGGCGGTGTTCACCGCCCTGGCCCTGCGGGATCAGTACCTGCCCGCCACCATCAACTACCGCACCGCAGACCCGGAGTGCGACCTGGACTATGTGCCCAATCAGGGCCGCCCGGCCCCCATCCGGTATGCGCTGAGCAACAGCCTGGGCTTCGGCGGCCACAACGCCTGCCTGCTGTTCAAACATTGGGAGGGTTAAGCCATGGCCATTGTCGAGCACGAAGAAACGCGCAGCCTCTCGGCGGATGAAATCGCCCAGATTCTGCCCCACCGCTACCCCTTCGCCCTGGTGGATGTGATCACCGATTACGAGCCGGGCCAGTGGGCCAAAGGCCGCAAGTGCGTCACCATCAACGAGCCGTTTTTCTGCGGCCACTTCCCGCAAAAGCACGTCATGCCCGGCGTGCTGCTGCTGGAGGCGCTGGCCCAGGTGGGGGCCGTTGCCATCCTGTGCCTGGAAGAAAACAAAGGCAAGCTGGCCTTCTTCGGCGGGGTGCGCAATGCTCGCTTCCGCCGCCAGGTGGTGCCCGGCGACGTGCTGGAGCTGGAATGCGAACTGACCCGCCGCATGGGTCCCGTGGGCATCGGCAAGGCCGTAGCCCGCGTAAACGGCCAGGTTGCCGCCGAAGCGGAACTGACCTTCGCCATCCAGTAAACGGCGGCTGCCCCACCGCAGCTCAGGCTTCCCCTCGATGGGAAGCAGTCTGCGCAGCAGACGGATGAGGTGGCATCTCACCCCCGCCATAACTTCATGGCAGTGCCAAACCGCAATCCCCCAATCTTCCAATTCCGCCCTACCTTTTCGCCTCATCCCATGGTATAATGAATCATACTGTTTATTTCCGAAGCATTCTCGATTTTTTCGCCCCACTGGCCGCCGCAGAAAGGAGCCTTTTCGCCATGTTGGATGAAGCCTTTGCCGATGTGTACACCAAGTTCAAGCTGCACTTTTATAAGCAGGTGTTTGGCCGTTTCGCCCAGCGCGAGGCCACCCTCACCACGGTGGAGAGCTTCTGCATGGAGGTCATTCTGGCCATGGGCACCCCCACAGTGGCCGAGTTCTCCAACATGATGCAGATCTCCACCCCCAACGCGGCCTACAAAATCAGCAGCCTGGTGCAGAAGGGCTACATCGAAAAGGTTCGCTCCGAAACCGACCGGCGGGAGTATCACCTGGTGGTCACCCAGAAATACCGGGACTACTACAACATCTCTTACCAGTACCTGAAAACGGTCATCGACCGCGCCAAAGAGCGCTTTGAGCCGCAGGACCTGCAAAAGTTGGAGGAGATGCTCACCGTGGTCAGCAAAGAGCTGATGCCGGAAATTCAGCTGCCGGACCGGGACCCCAACGCCCCCGGTGTGCTGCCCCGGTTTGTGTGATTGAAACAAAAACAAGGCCGGGTGCCGCCGCCCGGAAGAGCACGGAATCGGTTCCGTCTCCTCCGGGCAGCAGCGCCCGGCCTTTGTTCGTTTCCTGTTACTTCACCGCGTACCGCAGCCAGACCGCGCCGTTCTCATAGGGGGTCACGCCGGTCAGCTTCAGCCGATACGGCTCCCGGTCCACAGGCAGGCCGTCAAAGGCGGCCGCCATGCCACCCCGCCCGTCAATGCCCGGCGCCAGCAGAATGCTCACCTCGTCCAGCAGGCCCGCATCCAGGAAGCCGGCGTTGATGCGGCCGCCGCCCACAATGGCCATGCGCTCCACGCCAAACTCCCGGTTCAGGATCTCGCAGGCCCGGGCCAGGTCAATGTGGGTTTTGCCGCACACAATCCAGGAGATATGCCGTCGGCTCAGATAGGCCAGGTACTCGTTGCTCACCTGCTCGCTGGTCACAACCACCAGCGGCGCGCGGCTGCCGGTGTCGTCCGGCCACAGCAGGGTTCCCTTCGTGTCGGCCACAACGGTGTAGCCCTCCGCCGAAGCTTGCTTTAAAACGCACTCTTTTCCCACGGCCTCCGGGTTTTCTGCCCGGAATTGGCCCGGCTCCGCCATTTCCAGCTGGGCCGTCACCCGGCCGCTCCAGCTGGTCGGGGCGTTCAGCGCGGCGAGCGTGCTGTAATATTCTTCCACGCCCGGCATCTTTGCCGTCATCCCGCAGTCGATCCGGCCGTCCAGCACGGTCATCATATGGCACACGATGTATGGTTTACTCATTGCAAACCCTCCTTTTTCGTTCTGGCACCAGCATACAACCTAAAGCGCACTTCAGGTCAACCCCTTTTGGGCCTGCACAATTCCCACCTGCCGTCTCCGCGCCTTTTCAGATTTAACGTTTTATCTACACTTCGTCCATAGACTTTCGGCCGTGCAATCCGGTATGCTGTATATAATTCTCAGATTCATCCACGACCATGGAGGTGCCTTTTGAAAGAATTTATCGCCAAATTTTCGCCCCTTAACTTCCTGATGCTTCTCGCGGCCGGAATCATCAATGCCATCGGTGTAACGCTGTTTATTGCGCCGGTGCAGCTGTACGACAGCGGCATCTCCGGCACGTCCATCCTGCTTTCCCAGCTGACGCCCCCCTCGCTCTCCCTGTCGTTTTTCCTGATTGTGCTGAACATCCCACTGCTTTTGCTGGGGTTCAGGCGGCAGGGGGCCGTGTTCTCCGTCTACGCCATCTTCACCGTCTGTGTCTACTCCACGTCGGCCTGGCTCATAACGGACGTTCTGCCCATCGACGTCAGCATTGCTTCCCCGCTGGCCGGCACCGACCTGTTTCTGTGCGCCCTGTTCGGCGGAATCATCTCCGGCGTGGGCAGCGGCCTTGCCATCCGCTACGGCGGCGCCATGGACGGCATCGAGGTGGCCGCCATCATCTTTGCAAAGCCGCTGGGCCTCTCCGTGGGCAACTTTGTGCTGATTTACAACGTGGCTCTGTACATCATCTGCGGCATCGCCATGAACAGCTGGATTCTGCCGCTCTATTCCATCGTCACCTATGCGGCCGGCTCCAAAACCGTGGACTTCATCGTGGACGGCCTCGACAGCTCCAAGGCCGCCATGATCATTACCACCTGCCCCAACGAGATCGCGCAGAAGGTTTCGGAGGAGTTCGGCACCGGCCTGACCGTTCTGGACGCCCGCGGTTTTTATTCGGGCACTCCCACCAGACCGTGAAGCTCAAAACCCTCGTCAAATCCATTGATTCCGGTGCGTATATGGCGATCACCCCCGTGGCCGATCTTCTTCATGCCAGCGTGGAAACTGCGGCGGTGTGAGCCTTCGCCTCAAACGGCACGGCCCCAAAACGGCCTGCCCATACCATCTTAAAAGCCTGATCTCCGCCGATGTATGGCCTGCCATAAAAGCAGAATCTGCACTCTGCCCCTGCAGGCCGCAATTTCAAACTATAAGTCCGGAGCATCCGGCGTTGACCAAAATTTTTTTCTGTTCCCCTATCCCCCGACCGCAACGGGTTCGGGGGATTTTTTCTTTTGCGGAAACGCCGGGGCTTGCACCGTCCGAGGCCGAAAATGCCGGGAACCTTCAACCCGGCACGTCCCGGGTGTTCTGCCGCAGTCATGGCAGGAACCGATCGCCAGAAAGCGTTCTCCCCGCGATAGAGTTTCCTGCATGAGTTTGTTT
>SFJO01000018.1 GCA_004555865.1 Oscillospiraceae bacterium | reverse complement strand
AACCAGTTTTTTACTCATGAGAAACCCTCCTGTTGAGATGATTGGAAAATTTGAAAACCCGGATTGCGAAGTTTGCATTCGGGCTGCCCCAGAGTATGGAAAAATCAGGATTCCGTCAGGCCATTCTGGCTCAGCCAGGCGTTCAATGTCGGTCTGGTCATACTGCCATGCACCCATAACGTCCTTTACGGCGCAGCAAAGCCCCCAGCGTTCATACTCCTGCAGAATGTGCAGGGGAATGCGGTAACGCTCGCTTGCTTCCTGAATCGTCATACCAACGCCCTTTCCGGGGCACCGGAACCGATCGCGGTGCCCAAAACAAAAATCAGGTGCCCAAAGCGGAATCGCTTCCTGCTTTGAACACCTTCATTATAGAATTTGGACTGTGCACTGTCCAATGCTTATCCATTATTGCTAGAAATGCCTAAAAGGTATTCTCTGGCAAACTCCAGAAAGGCAGAGGTGGCGGTGGAGAATACCTGCTCTTTTTTCCAGATCAGCGCAGTGCGGTTTTGCAGCGGCGGGGAAAAGGGGACAAACCGCAGGCCGGTGTACTGGCAGGCCAGCCGAATACCGATCACCGCCCCAACGTTGCTTTGGGCGAGAAGCGCCTCGTTGTACATCAGGCTTCCGCGGGCAAGAACGTCAAGCTGCCCGGCGTAAGGGCCAAACCAGGCTTGCAGCCGCTCCTGGGCGGGGTCGCTCAGGCAGGAGATCAGGGGCAGGCCGACCAGATCCTGCGGGGAAAGGCTGGCCTTTTGAGCCAGTGCCGAGTCCGCCTGCACCAGTGCACCCCATTCTTCCTGAACCGGGGTGGGCACAAAGTCGTATTTGCGGATGTCAATGGGTTCGGCAAGCAGTGCAAGGTCAAGCAGCCCGCGCTCAATCTGGTCCAGCAAGTTTCCGGCGTTGCCGCTGACCAGCTCATAGCGCACCTGTGGGTGCATCCGGTGAAATGCCGCGATGCAGTCGGTCAGGCAGCGAGTGGCCAGAAACTCTCCGCTGCCGATGGCGACGGTGCCCTCCAGCTGTTCGCCCCGGTGCAGAAAGTCCCGTTTGGTTTTATCCGCAAGAGTGAGAAGCTCCTGTGCCCGGCGCTTGAGAATCATGCCGTCCTCGGTGAGAACGACATTGTGGTTGCTGCGGCGAAACAGCTTTACGCCCAGCTCCTGTTCCAGATCGGCGATCTGGCGGGAAAGGGTAGGCTGTGTCACATGCAGCTGCTGCGCGGCCCGGGTGAAGTTTTCTTCCCGGGCGATGGCCAGAAAATAATTCAGGACGCGGAGTTCCACGGCCGTTTGCACCTCCTCTTTTCAAAAGGGTCCTTCAGGATTGGCCGGCCGGGCCCGTTCTGCGGGTTAATACCAGCCGAACAGGGAAGCGCCCAGGTCCAGCTGCCGAATGCGGGCCAGCTCTTCCGGCGTGAGCATAAAGTCGAAGAGGGCCAGATTCTGCGCCATCCGTTCCCGATGAACGGATTTGGGAATGACGGCAATGCCATTCTGCGTCAGATAGCGCAGGGCCACCTGTGCCGCGCTTTTGTCATGAGCGGCCCCGATTTCACACAGAACCGGCTCGGAAAAGATGGGCTTGCGGCCCTCGGTGAAGGGCGCCCAGGACTGCATCTGTGTGCCATGCTTGTTCAGCGCCTGACGGAACCCCAGCTGCGGGTGGTACACGTGGGATTCAATCTGGTTGACCGCGGGCACCACACCGCACTGGGTGAGAAACGCCTCATACTCCGCCGGGCTGAAGTTGGAAATGCCGATGGCACGGACCGTGCCGGAGCGAACAGCCTCGTTCATAGCCTGATACATGGCAAGGGCGTTTTCGTATGGTTCGTGGATCAGCAAAAGGTCCAGATAGTCCGTTTGCAGTTCGTTCAGGCATTGCTCAATGCCCGCCTTGGCGGCCGGATAGCTGCTGCAGGGGCGGTTTAATTTGGTGGTGAGGAATAATTCGGCGCGGGGTAGGCCGCTTTCCCGCAGGGCAGCCCCGACCATGGCGTGGTTTTTGTACATCAGGGCCGTATCGACCAGACGGTAGCCCAGTTCCAGTGCGTCCAGAATGCTGCGCTTGCCTTCTTCGCCGCGCACACCCCAGGTCCCGAAGCCGATCATAGGCAGCTGTGCGCCGGTGTTCAAGGTGAGAAATTCCATGGGCGGCTCCTTTTCTCTTTGCGGAAGCTCCGCGGGGAATTCGAGACGTCTGCGTGCAGCGTGAAAAAGGCCCGCACACAGACGGCGGTACAAAAATGTCTTCCATTGCGAACCCGAGGGCAGTGGAAGACAGAAAAGCGATTATTTCAGGGTGCCGTCCAGAATCTGACGGTAATACCAGGGCTTTTCGCAGTGCAGCACCTTGCCGCTCACGGCCTCCAGCGGGGTGCCGTGCAGATCAGGGAAGCGCAGCTCGTAGGCGCACAGGGCCTGGTACTTCAGCTTCAGTTCCCGGTTGGCCGCATTGTTGCCGTACTTGCTGTCGCCCAGGATGGGGCAGCCGATGCTGGCCAGATGGGCCCGGATCTGGTGGGTGCGCCCGGTGATCAGCTCCACCTGCAGCAGCGCCAGCCGCCCGCTGATGGCCAGGGTTTTGTAATCGGTGCGCACGGGACGGGCCCCGGGCACATTGTCCTGCTGGATATAAACCATGCCCTTGGCGGCATCCTTGACCAGATAGCCTTCCAGGCTGGCGGCTTCCGGGCGGGGGCGGCCAAACGTAACGCACACATAGCTCTTGCGCATCTTGTGGTCCCGAATGAGCTGGCCCATCAGGGCTTCGGCCTCCGGCGTCTTGGCCAGCACCACCAGGCCGCTGGTGCCGGTATCCAGCCGATGGCACAGCTGGGGGGCAGGCCCCTTGCCGCCATTCTGCGCGTGGTACAGGGCAACGCGGCTTTCCAGATTGTCCTCATCGCTGGGGCCCTGGCTGGGCAGCCCGGCGGGTTTGTTGACGATCAGCAGCTGCTCGTCCTCATACACCGGCTGGGCCGGGCAGCGGGCGCCGCTCACCGCGCCTTTGCCGTCGGCACCGTCCAGCACATCGTCCAGAATGAACAGCCGGATCTCGTCACCGTTCTGCACCCGGGTGGCCAGGGGCTGCTTCTTTCCGTTCAATTTAATTTTGTTTTCCCGCAGGGCCTTGTTCAAACGGCCCGGCCCCAAGGTGGGAAACTGGTCCATCAGGTACTTATCCAACCGAACCGGAATCAGGCTGCGTACTTTGATCACTCTCATGCGATACTCTCCAATTCTTTGCCCTGTAAAGTGTGGGCATCCGGGATGTCCAGCGTGACCATCAGCCAGCCGGCATCCTTGTCGTCAACGTTCAAAATGGGATAATCTACGCCGTCGGCGCGCAGGGCCTGCATCCCTTCCAGGCGGCGGCGCGTGAAGGCACAGTCATAGAACAGCACGGTCTGGTAAGGCGCTTCCCGCGTCAGAACCCCATGGTCCCACAGGCTGTCAGTGTAATCACAGATGCGCAGAGGATAGGCGTCGCCATAGCGCTGCACATCACCGCCGTCGTAATTCATGCCGGGCGCGATGATATACCAGGTATCGTCCAGCTTGGCGCAGAGCGCCTGATCCTGCAGAACCTCGGCCAGCTGCAAAAACAGGCCCTCGTCCTGCACCAGATACAGGCAGCCCTCCTGCGGCTGACCGGCCAGCAGGGAATCAATCTGCTGCTGGCGCTGTGCGGCCAGGGCCGCTTCATCCCAGCGGGCGGCAAAGGGGTCGTTGGTGGTCAGGCCGTTGTCGGCGGCCCACAGCGCCAGGAAAAGCGGCTCTTCCTGCAAGCCGTCCAGCGAGAGGATGTGCTGGTACTGCCCGGCCGCCTGCTGCCAGAAAGCGCTGATGAGCGGGGTCTGGTATTCCGTCTGGTATTGGCGCATTTCCCGGCTGCGCGTGAGCAGTGCCGGAGAAATATCCCACAGCTGAACGGCCGCCAGCGCGGCCAGCCCAAGGGCGGCCCAGCGAACTGAAGGAAGGCGACGCAGCAAAAAGACCAGACAGCTGAGAAAAATCAGGTAGTATACCGGCCAGAACAGCCGGCCGCTGGAGCGGAAGGTGGTGGCCAGGCGCACCAGAACATGGGGCAGAGGCAGGGTAAACAGGGTGGCCCCGTTGGCCGTGACCACATTGCTGACGGCGAACACCGTCAGGCACAGGCAGACCAGCACCAGCGCCCAGTGGCGGCGCCAAAGCGCCAGCGTTTGCCGCCAATGCACGGCCGACCAGACCAGCAGCACAATGCCCGCAAGCAGTACGCCAAGCCCCAGATAGTTGAAGGCATCGTAGTTGCCGCCGGTCTGGTTCTGCACCGGCAGCACCCGGCTCCACACGGTGCTCCAGCGGCTGGTGGGGTTCCACAGGGCGTTCAGATTCATGCCGAAATAGCCATATTCCACTTCACTGCCGCCGCTGGCCGAGCCGGTAAACAGGCCGAACAGCCAGCCGACCGCCACGGTGCCGGCCAGGTTGCCCGCCACACTGCCCAGGCAGGGCAGCGGTTTGCGGGAAGCAGCTGCGCATTCCAGCGCGAGGGCGGCGGTGAGGGCATAGGTTATGGGGACAAAGTAGGGATGCACGCCAATGGTCAGGCAATTCAGCGCGAACAGCCCGGGAAAGAAACAGCGCCTCTCCCGCCGGCCGCGAATGTAATAGTACAGGGCCGCCAGAATGAGAAAGTGCGCGGCGAGGGAGGGATGGCGAAAGGTGCGCTCAACCAGAATCGGGCTGAACACAAAAGGCACTGTACCCAAAAGCACCAAGGGGAGCTTCTGCACGAACAACCCGAGCAGCAATGCGGCAAACCCGCCCTGCAGCGCATAGCAGAGGAAGGAGAACAGCCCGAAATACTGGAATGTGCCGGGCAGGAGCGGCGACAGAAGGCGGAACAGCGCGGCGAACAGGGGAATGGAGTCGGTAAAGGCGACGCTTAACCCCTGCGGCCAGTTGATGCCGTCTGCAGTGCACAAGGGCAGCCCCAGTTTGCTTTGACGGTAGAACAGCCAGCCGGTGTAATGCTGGATGCAGTCCTTTTCCACAAAGCCGCCCCGCAGCCAGGCATCGTTGGTCACATCCAGCGGGGTGGTTCCGTATAAGAGAAGAAAGGTGGCTGCCCCCAGAAGGCACCCGAAAGCGAACCGCAGCCAGGAAGCGCGGCTCTTGTTTGACAATGCGCTCAAGATCAATCCCCTCCAAAAGGAAGAAAGCAAAACGTCTGTACAAAAAGAAAAAGCCCAGGGGTGAAGCCACGCCCTGGCGCTTTGTACCTTTGGTGCCGCTGACCGGGATCGAACCGGTACGATGTTTCCACCGAGGGATTTTAAGTCCCTTGCGTCTGCCAGTTCCGCCACAGCGGCCGAAATCAGAACAAACGAGGTTCTGAAACTTTTGTTATCATACAATAAATGCACAGAAAAGTCAATGTTCAGGGCTGCTTCCGCCGCCATGCAGGGCACAAATGCATATGCATTATAAAGACAACAGAAAAAACGGCACGTGGTTCGGCAGCGGCGCTCTTGCAGGTGCACCGGCAGCATGGTGCATGTGAAGCGGATGTGGCTGGACGAGGTGAGCGAAGAGGCCGAGCGGAAAATGGTACAGGAAGAACTGCCCCGCGCGCTGCATTATCTGAAAGGCATTACAAACTTTCAGTGCGCGGTGTTTGGCTGCACATCGGCGTCGGCGGCCAACGGAAGAGAAGGAATGCTGGCCATTGAAAAAACGATGCAGGATGCGCTGGGCTGCCCGGCCATTACGGCCTTTGGTGCGGTTCTGCGGCAGATTGAGCGCTATCAGCCGAAAACCCTGTCCATCTTGACCCCATACACGGAAGATGTGAATGCCTTCTTTAAGAAAACCATGGAGGAATTCGGGGTTTCCGTGGCATTTATCCGGGGGATGGGGTTGGTGAGCGACAACGACATTGCCGCATTGACCCCGGAGAAGATTCTGGCGTTTGCCCGGCACACCGCCTGGGACCTGCCCAGGGAGACTGACCTGTGCTTTTTCTCCTGCACCAACGTGCGCTCGGCGGAAATTCGGCAGGAGCTTTCTGCGGTGCTCAAGGTGCCGGTGATCACCAGCAATCAGTGCGTGATTGATTTTGTGCGGGAATGCTGCGAACAGAATGCATAACCATTTGGATACAACGGGATACAATATGAAACAGCCAGCCGAATCCATCGGCTGGCTGTTTGCTTATAAAGAAACCGGCGCTTACAGTTCGTCACGACCGGTGAACGCCCGGAACAGGGTGGTTTCATCGGCGTATTCCAGGCTGGAACCGACCGGCAGGCCATAGGCCAGGCGGGAGACCCGCACACCCAGGGGCTTGATCAGCTTCGCCAGGTACATGGCGGTGGCTTCACCTTCCACAGTGGGGTTGGTGGCCATGATGACCTCTTTTACGGTGCCGTCGGTCAAACGGGCCAAAAGCTCCTTCACGCAGAGCTGGTCGGCCGTTACACCGTCCATGGGGGAGATAAGGCCGTGCAGCACATGGTACAGGCCGTTGTATTCCCGGGTGCGCTCAAACGAGACGATATCCCGCGGGCTTTCCACGACGCAGATCATGGAATGGTCACGCTTGGGAGAAGAACAGATCTTGCACACGTCCTGCTCGGTGTAATTCATGCACACACGGCAGCGGTGCAGGCGGGTGTGCGCATCCTGAATGGCTTTGGAAAGCTCCATGGCCTGTTCGGGCTGCATACTCAGCACCTGATAGGCCATGCGGGTGGCACCCTTTCGCCCCACGCCGGGAAACTTGCTGAACTGTTCAATCAGCCGCTCCAGAGGTTCCGCATTGTTGCTCATATTCCGTCACCGCCATTAAAGGCCGGGAATGTTCATGCCGTTGGTCAGCTTGCCCATCTCGGTGTCAGCGGCTTCGTCCACAGCGCGCACGGCGTCGTTGATGGCGGCAGCAATCAGGTCTTCCAGCATCTCCACATCGTCCGGGTCCACGGCCTCGGGCTTGATGTGCAGCGCGGTAATCTCATGCTTGCCGGTCATGGTCACTTCCACCATGCCGCTGCCGGAACTGCCCTGGTACTCTGTGGCTTCCAGCTCGGCCTGCTTGGCCTTGACTTCTTCCTGCATTTTCTGGGCCTGACGCATCAGTGCGTTCACATCGGGGCGGCCGAAGCCCTGGGGCATTCTTGCTTTCATGACAAAACCTCCAAAACAATTTAAAATGGCTTGCTTCATTTCACAGGGCGTACTGCCGCTGTGCATGGGTTCTTGCTGTATTGCAAAAAGAAGGGGCAGCGCACAAAGGGCAAACCCTTACTTCTTTTCTTCAATGATCACATCCACGCCCTGCGCCTGCATTCTGGCCAGCAGTTCTTCCACATTGGCAACAGCCTGGGGCTGGTCGGCTTTGGGTGGGGTATAAGGCCCGATGGGGCACCGAACGCCGGTCTTTTCCTCAATGATGTCCTTGATGTGGATCCGGCTTTCTGGGCTGCGCCGCAAAAAATCGCGAAAAACATCGCCGCCGTCAATCAGCACCCGCTTGCCGTCAAAATAGGCCTTGGAAGTGCGCAGGTACGGGATGAGGGCAGGTTCCTGCTTGGACAGCTCGCTGCTCAGCAAAACCTCCACCACGTCATGCCATTGCGGGTACAGCATAAGGGTGTCTGCCGGAGCGGCCGAAGGTGCCGACTGCGGCACAGGGGCGGCTGGGGCAGGCGTGGGGATCTCCTTTTCCGGCAGTGTCTTCGGCGACAGCGGCTCGTCCACCTCCCACGGGGGCAGATCCTCTTCCTGCACCGGGGCAGGAGCGGCGGACGGTTTGGGCTGCTGCGGCGGCTGTTGTGCCGCAGGCTGAGCAGGCTCCGGGGCCTTGGGTGCCCAGGTCGAAGAGGTGGGCGCGGCCGGGGCGGAAACAAAGGGTGTTGCCGCCGCAGGCTGGGCTGCCGGGGCCACCGGCTCAGTAAGGCTGAACAGCGCCAGCTCCAATTCAATGCGCTGGTCGGTTCCGCGGCTCATCCGCTCCATAGCGCTGCCCAACGCCTGAATGGCCCGGATGGACTCGGCCTGCGGGATCTCACCGGCCATCTGCATGTAGCGGGATTCCTCTTCAGGGGGAACACCGGTGAGCAGCGCGCCGCCGCCAGGCAGTGCCGCAAGCATCAGGTTGCGGTAGTGGTTGATCAACTCTTCGCACAGCCGCTTCATATCCACGGAGCGCTGGCGCAGAGTGGCAACCTGAGCAAGTACGCCAGCAGAGTCCCGGTTGTGGACCCCGGCGCTGATCTCAAACAGATAACCCCGATCGGTCACGCCGGACATACGGCGCACCAGCTCGGCATCTACCTGCGTGGAGACACCGACGCAGGTGTCCAGAATGGAGAGGGCATCGCGAAGCGCGCCATCCGCCAGGCGGGCAATCAGGTCGGCGGCCTCGGGCGCCAGGCCGATCTGTTCCTCCCCGGCGATGTAGAGCAGCCGCGCGGCAATGTCCTGGGGCTGAATGCGCCCGAAATCGTACCGCTGGCAGCGGGAAAGAATGGTGGCCGGAACCTTGTGGATTTCCGTTGTGGCCAGGATGAAAATGACATGGCTGGGCGGCTCCTCCATGATTTTCAGCAGGGCGTTGAACGCAGCCGTGGACAGCATATGAACCTCGTCAATGATGTACACCTTGTAGGTGCATTCACTGGGGGTGTATGCGGTTTCATCCCGAATGTCCCGGATGTTGTCCACACCGTTGTTGGAGGCGGCATCAATCTCCACAACGTCCAGAATGCTGCCGTTTTCAATGCCGCGGCAGATGTCGCACTGGCAGCAGGGGTCGCCGCCTTCCTGATGGGGGCAGTTGACCGCCTTGGCGAAGATTTTGGCGCAGGTGGTTTTGCCGGTGCCGCGGGTGCCGGTAAACAGATATGCGTGCCCGATGCGGCTGGTGGCCACCTGATTCTTCAGAGCGGTGACGATGGCCTGCTGGCCAACAACATCCTCAAAGCGGGAGGGCCGCCATTTACGATAAAGCGCACGGTACAAAACAAACGCCCTCCCTTCGGCATTTGATGGACACACAAAAAAAGGACAAGCCGCCTGCGCTGCTCGGCATACGGATGCAGGCTGCCTGCGGCGCACAGTGAAGACCACTTAATGCTGCTCGGTTCCCCGCCTGACATGGTTCATGGGTCACTGTCGCACAGGGCCCGCATCCGTATGCCGAACAGCGCAGAGATGGCTCTGTCCGAACACGCTATATTATACAATAACAAAAAAATAAATGCAACCGAATTTGAAAGATTTGCCGCAGACCAAAGGGCGAAACCGGATTTTTTAGTCCAGCGAAAAGTCCTCCGGCGAAAAGGCCGGCAGCTTCGGCGGCCGCTTCGGCACCCGGCGCAGAGGATCATACCGGAATTTTCTGCATTTGTAATAGGGCGATACAATGCCGCATTTTTCACACAGAATCATGCGGGGGTCGCTGGCGCGGCGGCCCCAGGCACAATATTCACAGGCCGGGGCAATGGTGGCCCCGTACATTGGCTTATGGAACACAATCGGACCTCGCTTTTCAAAAACGCTTTGGCCGAAACGCACACAACAAAAATGATTGTGCATTTGCCGTCTTTTATTATAGGAAGAAAGCACAAAAAAGTAAAGAGAACGGGAAAAGCTCATAGGAGGGCGGGGCAGTTACCTATTTGATGAAACGGCTTTGGGCAACTGCTCCAGCTGCGAAAGCACGAGGCAGCACAGCAAAAACAGGACGAGAGCGGCATCCGGGCGGCCGTGGGTGATGGGAATCACCCGCGGGGCCAGGCTGCTGAACGCGGGCGCTTCCTCGGGCAGAAGCCGCAGCAGCAGGCGCAGCAAAAGCAGGGAGAGAGGCAGATGCAGCAGGCGGGCAAAAAGCAGCGGCGTCAGGCAGATCTCGCGGGGAAGCAGCGCCCGTACCTGTGCCAGGGCGGAAAGCCCCATCCAGCTGAGCGCGCCGCAGCAGGCAAGCACTCTCCCGGCGGGAAGGCGGCTGAGCTGGGCGCAGCCGTTGGTGACCTCCAGCAGAGCGCAAACCGGGCGGTAAACCCAATGCGGCCCGGGCAATTGGGCCAGAATGCCGTTGACGGCACCAAAAAAGACCACCAGCGCGCATATGGCCAGCATGGATTGAGCGGCCCGTGCGACACAGGCGGAAAAATCGGGCGCGGAAGGGGCGTGCGGCACCGGGGTGGGGTCGCCTGCGGACGAGGCAGTGATTTTGCGAAACCACCAGCGCCCTGCCGCCAGGCCGCAGATCAGATTACTGCCGAAAATGGCCCCAAGCAGGGCAAGCCCCAGCCGGCGGCTGTTCAGCATCAGCTGCCCGACGGTGACAAAAATAAAGGCAGGGCTGACGGTGATGCACAGCGGCAGAAGCGACTCCGCCTGGCGCGCGGTGAGCTGCCCGCGGCGGTAAGCCCCGCCAATGGCCTGCGCACCCGCAGCAAATCCGCCCAGCCAGCCCAGCAGCAGGATGCTGCCGCAGGAACGCTGCCCGCAGGCAAATTGCGCCAAGGGGGCGAGCGGGCGGCCCAACCGGCCGATGTCCGGATTGGCGGCGAGCCATTCGCACAGCAGCAGGAACGGAAACAGCGCCGGAATGATCTGCCCGGCGCAGCTGTGAAGCGCCGAGGAAGCCCCGCGCAGGGCGGCTTGAGGCATGCAAAACAGCAGCAAAAGCAAAACCGCCTGCAGCAAAAGCAGCGGGCGAATGCGGCGAACCTGAATCATAAGCCATTCCTCCTCTTCCATATATATGTGGGGAGAACGGCAAAAAAGGAGCGGGTGCCATGAAAAAACAGAGATCGGTGCGTGCGGCGCCCAAAACGGAAAAAGTGAACCTGTTTGCGCAGCCGGACAAGGGCTTTTACCGGCGTTCCATCCTGCACATCCAGTGCGGCGGCGCGATCGAAGTGGAGAATTGCCGTGCAGTTCTGGAATGCACCGAGGATCGGGTGCGGCTGCAAATGGCGCGTTGGGAGGTCGTTTTAATGGGAAGGAAGCTGCAGCTGGAAAGTCTGAACCGCCGAACGCTGGTGCTGCGGGGCTGCATTTCACAGATCAGCTTTCAGCAAGCAAAAAGGGAGGGGCGCTGATGGCAGGGCTTTTTGCGGCGGTGCAGTTTACGGCCCGCGGCGGCCGGGTGGAACGCCTGCTGGACTGGTGCGTGGCGCAGGGAGTCCCGATGCAGCGAATCTGCCCGAATGCGGAGGGCTTCACTGCCTGGCTTCCGGCCCGCTATTACCGAAGACTGCATCGCCCGGCGCGGCGGTATGGGGTGCAGATTCGGGTGAACCGTAAGAGGGGACTGTGGTTCTTTCTGGCGCGGTGGCGTGCGCGCTGGGGCCTTTTGGCCGGGCCACTTGCCTTTTTGCTGGTGCTTCATCTGGCGGGCGGCATAATCTGGTCGGTGCAGTACAATGTGCCAGATCCGATGCTGAAAAAACAGCTGGAAGCACAACTCTTTTCGCAAAATCTGCAGCCGGGCGCGGCACCAACGCAGGCTGACTTGCAGGCCGCCGAGCAGGCGCTGCTGAAACAATGCCCGGAGCTGGGGTGGATCACCCTGAATTTTGCGGACGGGCGGTTGACGGTGGAATGCGACCGAAGCCGCGACACGCCGATCCAGCCGGCCGGGGCAAAGCGGATTGCGGCCGGGGAGAGCGGCAGGCTTTTGGCATTGAATGTGCAGAGCGGAATCGCCGTCAAACGGGTGGGTCAGACGGTGACGGCGGGGGAAACGCTGATCGAGGGTGAAAAACTTGACCGGGACGGACGTGCCGTGCCGGGGGAAGCGGCGGGCAGCGCAATGGCCCTGGTGCAAAAGCAATTCCGATGTGATCAGCCGCTGACGGTGGCGGCGGAGTTCCCGACCGGACGGCTGCGCCGGAGCGAAGCGGTGGAGGGGCTGGGGCAAAGGCTCGACCTGCCCTGGTACACCAAACAAGAACCGGACAGCCGGTGGCAGAAGAAAACCACCAGAGAGCCGCTTTCGTTATTCGGGTTCGCATTGCCTGCCGTGTCCGTGCGGACGCTCTGGGTGGAATACGACCGCCAAGAAATCCGGCTGACTCAGGAACAGGCGGCTGCGTTGGCGGCCTGGGCCTGCCGGAGGCAGCTCCGGCAGGAGCATCCGGATGCAGAACTCCGCACGGAGGAGAAAGAGCAGCGGCTGAATAATGACGTGTTACAGTATGTTTGGACGGTGCAGTTTGAGGCGGACATTGCCGTGCCGGAGGCGTGAAATCCGTACAGAATCTGGTATGTGGAAAATTTAACAAAAGAAGACGCGAAAAGTTCCGGGGCCGAAGGAAAAACGGCTTTTTAATAAGGAAAAACGCCGCAAAAAGGCCAAGAAATTTTGAATAATACAGCGTTTTTCAGCGTCTTTTGGACTTTAAACGGAATGCTGAGAAACCAGATGGAATTTTGTGCAGAATTCACAGTTTCAAATGCAAAAAACTGTGATATAATGATGCTGGAAAAGAGGGAAGAATGGAATGGCAGAAAAGCTGATTGAACTTGATAGTGTAGAGCTGGCAGCGGCGGTGTTCGGAAGCTGTGATGAGAATATTCGTTTGTTGGAAAAAGAATTTTCCGTCACTGCTGTTTGCCGCGGCACACAGGTCAAGCTGACCGGCGAGGCAGAGGGTGTGACCGCCGCAGCAAACGCCATTGACGCGATGCTGACGCTGCTTGAAAACCATACCCCCATTGAGGAGCAGACGGTGCGCTACTGCATCAGCTTGGCCCGTTCCGGTGAAGATGGGCGGGTGCAGGAGCTGACCGAGAACTTCATCGCCATTACGGCAAAGGGCCGCCCAGTGCGCCCCAAAACGCTGGGGCAGAAGGAATATCTCAAGGCCATTCAGACCCATCCCATTACGTTCGGCGTGGGGCCGGCCGGTACGGGCAAAACCTATCTGGCCGTGGCAATGGCCGTGAAAGCCTTCAAAAGCAAGGACGTGGAGCGGATCATTCTGACCCGCCCGGCGGTGGAAGCGGGCGAAAAGCTGGGCTTTTTGCCCGGTGATCTGCAAAACAAGGTGGACCCTTACCTGCGGCCGCTGTACGATGGCTTGTATGATATGCTTGGGCCGGAGACTTTTCAGCGGCTGCTGGAAAAGCAGACCATTGAGGTTGCCCCGCTGGCCTATATGCGCGGCCGAACGTTGGACAATGCTTTCATCATTTTGGATGAAGCCCAGAATACCAGCCCGGAACAAATGAAGATGTTCCTCACGCGCATGGGGTCTGGCAGCAAGGTCGTGGTGACTGGTGACGTGACGCAGATCGACCTGCCGGATAAAAGCCGCAGCGGCCTGGTGGACGCTTTGGCGGTGCTGAAAAACATTGACGGCATTGCGCAGATTCGCTTCAGCGAAAAGGACGTGGTGCGGCACCGGTTGGTTCAGGAGATCGTAAAGGCGTATGATCGGGCTACCCAGGCACGCAGCCGCCGCTGAAACACAGGGGACGAAAACAAGAAACAAACAGGAAAAATGTCCCACCCGGGGCAGAAATTGATGAGGTGTAAGAATATGTCGAACAAAGTATACATCACCAACGACCAGCATTCGGTCAAAGTGCCTTCCGGCCTGCGTATTCTGATTCGCCGCAGCTGCAATGCGGTTCTGGAATTCGAGCACTTTGAAGGGCCTGCGGAAATCAGCGTTACCTTTGTGGACAATGCAAAAATTGCAGAGCTGAACAACCAGTACCGCAATAAGCCCATGCCCACCGATGTGCTGAGCTTCCCTTTGGGGCAGGATGGCGTATACGACATTGATCAGGACACCGGCGCCAAAATGCTGGGCGACATCGTGATCTCCATGGAAAAAGCCATGGAGCAGGCAGAGCTTTACGGCCATCCGCTGCAGCGGGAGGTGGCCTTCCTGACGGTGCACTCCATGCTGCACCTGCTGGGCTACGACCACGAAAACGGCGGCCTGGAAGCCGTTCGTATGCGGGAGAAGGAAGAAGCCGTGCTGATTCAGCTGGGTCTGCCCCGCACGGTTTCTTACACGGCCGATGAAGTCTGAGCTGCGAAAGTTTATTCGGGGTTTTCGGTATGCAGGCCAGGGCATAGCGGCTGCACTGCAACAGGAGCGGAATCTTCGCTTTCATGTGTGTGCGGCTGCCTATGTGCTGGCCTTCAGCCGGTTTTACCACTTTACGGCGGTAGAATATGCCCTGCTGGCGGTGTGCATTGCCGGGGTCATCAGCCTGGAACTTGTGAATTCGGCAATTGAGCGCGCGGTGGACCGGCCGGATGCAGCCCATTGGGCCGCCGCGGGTGCCGCAAAGGACATGGCGGCCGGGGCGGTTCTGGCGGGCAGCTTGGGCGCGGTTGCCGTGGGGCTTCTCCTTTTTGGAAACCCATCGGTTGTGCGGCAGATCGTGCAGCTGCACCTTGCCCAGCCCTGGCGCATGGCAGTGCTTTTGGCCAGCCTTGCCGCAGCATATGGCTTTGTGTTCCGCTGGCCGGGCAAACAATAACGAATACGCCTGCGCAGGGCAGGCGACAAGCAGAACAACGGAAATTTTTAGGAGCATTATGGAAAAGACTTCTTCGGTATTCGTGGCCCTGGTGGGGCGGCCCAACGTGGGCAAATCCAGCCTGACCAACCGGCTGGTGGGAGAAAAGGTGGCCATCGTCACCTCAAAGCCTCAGACGACCCGCACCCGCATTACGGGCATTATTACCCGCGGGCCGGTGCAGTATGTGCTGTTGGACACACCCGGCATTCACAAGCCCCGCACAAAATTGGGCGAGCGCATGAGTAAAACGGCCACTTCCTCCATCGGCGATGTGGACGTGACACTGATGCTGTTTGAGCCTTACGGCGAGCTGAACGAGGCGGAACTGGGCCTGGTGGCGGACATTCGCGCCAGCCATGGGCCGGCGGTGGCAGTCATCAATAAAACCGATACGCTGAAAGCCAAAACGGATCTGGCGGTGCGTGCAGCCCAGCTGAAGGAGCTGGGGGTCTTTGATCAGGTGCGGGCCATTTCGGTGCGCAAGGACGAAGGCTGTGAGGACCTGTTTGAGGTGCTGGCCGGCTATGCGGCAGAAGGCCCGCACTATTTCCCGGACGATGCCTATACGGATATGCCGGAAAAGGCGCTGGTCAGCGAGGTGATTCGGGAGAAAATGCTGCTGAACCTGTACGATGAGGTGCCGCACGGAATTGCCGTGACGGTGGAACGCTTCAAGGAACGGCCGGACGGCAGCATCATTGACATTGATGTGAACATTTACTGCGAGCGCAAAAGCCACAAGGGGATGGTCATCGGAAAAGGCGGCCAGATGCTGAAAAAAATCGCCAGTCAGGCCCGGGTGGAGTGCGAGGAGTTTTTGGGCACGAAGGTCAACCTGCAGTGCTGGGTCAAGGTCAAGGACGATTGGCGCGACAGCGATTTTCTGCTGAACGACTTCGGCTTCCAGCAGCCGTAACCAAAGACAGTATCCGCAAAAAAACGGACAGAGAATCTGCCCTGCCGACAGAATTGGACAATCTTTCCGCACATAACTGCTCTACAATGGGAGACAGTATGAAGGTGGAGGTGGCCGTTCATGGAACAGGGCGGAACATGGCAGGCATTTGTCAGCACCGGCAGCGTGAAGACGTACCTGGACTATAAAAAGGCGCAGCAAAAGGAGGAGGAGCATGCAGATCGTAACTCCGGCCCTGGTGCTGCGGGAAGTGAAAGTGGGAGAGGCTGACCGCATTCTTCTGCTGCTTACTCCGGAGCAAGGGCTGATTTCGGCTTCGGCCAAGGGCAGCCTGCGGCTGAAAAGCAGGCTGTTCAGCGGCTGCGGCCTGTTTTGCTATTCAGAGTTTACGCTATATGAGGGCCGCACCATGTACCGCGTGGATGAGGCACAGGTGAAAAATACCTTTTTTGGCCTGCGTGAAAGTGTGGAAGGCATGGCGCTGGCGATGTACCTGGCGGAGCTGACGGCGGCGCTGGCCCCCACCGGCAAAGAGGCACAAGTGCTTCTGCGCCTGCTGCTGAACAGCCTGTATCTGCTCAGCGAGAACAAACGGCCGCTGGGCCAGATCAAGGCGGTGTTTGAACTGCGGGCCATCAGCGAAGCGGGCTATCTCCCGCAGCTTCTTTGCTGCCGCGAGTGCGGAAAATATGAGGGCGGCCCCTTTTATCTGGACCCGGAGGAGGGAAGCCTGCTTTGCGGCGATTGCGCAGCGAAGGCGGGCAGAACCCCGAACCTGGACCCGGCATCGCTGACGGCTCTGCGGCATATTGCGCTGGTGGAGGATAAGCGTGTGTTCAACTTTTCGCTGGCCGGCGCCAGTATGCGGAAGCTTGGCCGCGTGACGGAGCGGTATGCGCTGTGCCAGCTGGATAAACCACTGAAAAGCCTGGACTTTTTGCGCAGCGTCTGGCCGCAGGAGGCAGCAAAAGCAAGCCCCGTGCCCGGTGCGGAGGCTGAAAAAACCACCCAAGTTTGAGGAAACAAAAAGAATGGACCCGATTTACTTAAAAAGTCTGGAATTGGACAAAATCATTGCCCGCGCAGCGGGAATGGCGGTGTGCAGTGAAACCAAAAAGAAACTGCTGGCCCTGCAGCCGCTGACCGACCCGGATGAGGTGCGCTTTGCATTGAGCCAGACGGATGCAATCAGCAGCCTGCTGTTAAAGAACGGCAGCCCCCGGTTTGGCGGCGTGGAAGGCGTGGATAAAATTGTGCGCCGTGCGGTAAAGGGCGGTGTGCTTTCCATGGGCGAATTGCTGATGGTGGCAGGAACCCTGCGCAACTTTCAGAATCTGGTTGCCTGGTATGGGCTGAGCGACCACGACATGCTGCCGACGGACGATTTGTTCTATGCGCTGGCCCCCCAGCCCGGTTTGGAAAAACAAATCACCGATGCAATCCTTTCGCCGGAGGAAATGGCGGACTCCGCCAGCAACACCCTGTTTGATCTGCGGCGCAAAATCCGGGCTACGGAGAACTCCATCCGGGATAAGCTGGATATGATCGTGCGCAACCAGACCACCAGCCGGTATTTGCAGGAGGCCGTGGTGTCTCTGCGAAACGGCCGCTATGTGGTGCCGGTCAAGGCGGAGCACCGCGGCGACATCGGCGGCGTGATTCACGATGTCAGTTCCACCGGTGCGACCATCTTTGTGGAGCCCACTGCCGTTGTGGAGGCCAACGCCCGCATTATGCAGCTGCGCAGCCAGGAGCAGGCTGAAATTGAACGGATTCTGGTCTCGTTTACCGGCCAGATAGCTGGGCTGGAGCCCATGTTCACCTACAGCTATGAAGCGATGCTGGACATCGACGTGCTGCTTGCAAAGGCGCGGCTGGCGCTGGAGCAAAAGGCATGGCTGCCCCAGGTGGCGGACGACATGAGCTTTTCGCTGAAAAAGGCCCGGCACCCGCTCATTGACCCGGCCAAAGTGGTTCCGGTGGATGTGGCGTTGGGCAAGGAGTATGACACGATGGTCATCACCGGCCCGAACACGGGCGGCAAAACCGTAACTTTAAAAACGGCGGGGCTTTTGTGCGCCATGGCCCAGTGCGGCTTCCTGATTCCGGCCCACGAGAGCAGCACGGTGTGCGTGTTCCAGGAATATCTGGTGGACATTGGCGATGAGCAGAGCATTGAGCAGAGCTTGTCTACGTTTTCCGGCCACATGAAGAAGATCACAGGCATCCTTGAGAAGGCGTGGAAGGGTACGCTGGTGCTTCTGGATGAGCTGGGCGCCGGTACCGACCCGGCGGAAGGCGCGGCATTGGCGGTGAGCATCATTGAAGAACTGCGCCGTCAGGGCGCCCGGGTGATGGCAACCACCCACTACGCCGAGATGAAGGTGTTTGCGCTGGAGACCCCCGGTGTGGTGAATGCCAGCTGCGAATTTGATGTGGAAAGCCTACGGCCCACCTATAAGCTGAGCGTGGGCGTGCCGGGCAAATCCAATGCGTTCCTGATCAGTGAGAAGCTGGGCATTCCCTCCCGCATCATTGAGGCGGCCAAGAGCCATATGGACAACGACGATAAGCGGTTGGACAGTGTGCTCAGTCAGCTGGACGACCTGAAGCTTCAGCTGAAGGAAGGCCAGGATGAGATCGACCGGCTGAAGTATGAGGCAGCGCATCAGTTGGAGAGCGCCCAGAAAAAACGGGAAGAACTGATCCGGCAGGGCGAAAACGAATTGCAGGCGGCCCGCGAAAAGGCGAAGCAGGTGGCACAACAGGTACAGGCGGAAGCCTATGCGCTGACCGATGAGCTGCGCAAGCTGCAGAAGGACGAGAAAACCAGCGCGGCACAGCGCGCCATCCGTGCCCGTGAGATTGCAAAGAAGGATACGGAAAAGCTGTTGAATCAGTCGGATGTGGTGCATCCCATTAAAAAGGAGTATGTGCCGCTGAAGGAGGTTCGGGTCGGGCAGGAAGTGGTCATTGCCGAGTTGGATCAACCGGCCACCGTGGTCAATCTGCCGGACCGAAACGGAATGGTGGAGGTGCGGGCCGGCATCATCAAAACGAAGGTTCCGCTGAAAGGTCTGCGCGCCCCCGATAAGATGAAAAAGGCCCCGGCCGCGCCGAAACGGTCGGCGGCAAAGCGCGAGGGCGGCCACACCACGCTGGACCGGGTTCAGCGCACCGCATCGATGGAGGCAGATCTGCGCGGGCTGACGGTGGAAGAGGCACTGATGGAAACCGATCAGTACATCGATCATGCAGTGCTTTCCGGCCAGAGCGAGATCTGGCTGATTCACGGAAAGGGCACCGGCGCTTTGCGCAGTGCCATTCAGCAGCACCTGAAAGGACATAAAAACGTCAAAAGTTTCCGTCTTGGCCGTTATGGCGAAGGCGAAGCCGGCGTTACCGTGGTGGAACTGAAATAAGCCGTTGCGTGGGGTGTCTGCGATGCTTCAACGAATCTATGGAATGAACCTGGGGATTCTGTGCCTGCTGCTTTTGGTGGTGCCGATTGTCTGGGCAAAGGGGTGCCTCTGGTTGCGGAGGAACGTTCAAATTCGGCTGAATCTGTTGCTGCTGGCTGCGGCGGTGCTTGCAATTGGCCGGATTACGGTCTGGTCCCGCACGCCGGGTGAGTACGCGGTCGTTCTGCGTCCGCTTGCCGCATTACAGGCGGCGAGGCAGGAGCCGGAGCTGTATCGGGAAATGCTGATGAATGTGGTACTCTTTCTCCCGTTGGGGTTGGCACTTTCTCAAGTGCTGCCGCAGAAGTGGCCCTGTTGGGAGCGTGTGCTTCTGACGATTTTTGTGGGCGGTGCACTCAGTGCGGCGGTGGAGTACACGCAGTATCGCTTTGCGTTGGGAATGGCCGAGACGGACGATGTTTTCTGCAATGCCTTGGGGGCGCTGGACGGTGCGCTTTCTCTGTCCATCGGCCAATGGATGAAGCGGTGCGGCCGGAGCAGACAGAGCGTTCCAAACACGGAAAATCAATAAAAACGAAAGCCGACCATGGAGTATCTTCCATAGTCGGCTTTTTCAATTGATTGAAAACGGTCAGTGCGATTGTTCCGGCCTGTTCGTCCGATGATCCGGGTGGAGAATACAGGCGAAGCTATCCAGCATTTCATGCACCTGCGCAAGATATTCGTCCGGCGGAAGGGGATTGGCCTCAGTCAGCCAGCGGATCAGGGCCGCCAGCAGGGCATCACCGATGAAGTTGACCGCGAACTCCGGGTTGGTATGGTGCGGCACCAGATCCTTGCTGAAATTGATGAGCAAGGGGCCGACCATCTCACGAAAATAATCCTGGAAGGAATTCTGCCCCTCAATGCGCAGGGCATTGCGGTAAAAACTGCGCTCGGAATAGAAATAGCGGCAGATGCTCTCCAGAAACTCCTCATTGTTGGTGCACTGCGCCACTTGAACCGAAGCGAGAAACTCGGAATAAAAAATCCAGTTCACCAGGTCGTATTTATCCCGGAAATGATAATAGAAGCTCTTTCGATTCATGCCGCAGGCTTCGCAGATGTCGCCGACGCTGATTTTCGAAAAGGGCTGTTTTGCCATCAGCCCCTTCATAGCCTGGGCCAACGCGCGCTTTGTGATGTTGGAATCTGCCATGGCGGAAAAACCTCCTGTAGATTGCCGCAATCCTGTAAAAACAAGGCGGCCGAACGACGCCGGCCGCCAAAAACTGCCAGTAAACTTAGTATACCAAATTTGCCTTTTTGTAAAATGGACAAATCACTCAAACTGGGCAGGTTCTGCATTTTGTGCCATACAGGTGGGGCAGACGCCGATCAGCGTAACGGAAAAGCTCTCGATGCGGGCGGGCACTTCCGAAAAAATCTGCTCCAGTGCGGCCTGGTCCACAGCAACATCCGTCACTTCACCGCAGCAGCGGCAATACAGGTGGCAATGGGGGGGGAGGGGGTGGTCGAAATGGTCCGCGTGCCCCGGAACCTCAACCCGGCGGATGCTTCCGGCATCCACCAGGCAGTTCAGATTGCGGTATACGGTGCCAAGGCTCAGGCCGGGGCAAACCTCCCGCAGCGCCGCATAAATTGCATTGGCGGTGGGGTGATCGCTTCGGGTCTGGACCTGATTCAGGATCAATTCACGCTGTTTGGAATAGCGCATGGGAGAATTCCTCCTTTAGATGGGGGATGAAACGCCTGCCCGACAGAGAAATATTCTCTGAAAAGAGGATGAAACGACAAAATCTTTACAGAATAAATAGTAATAGGTTTTATTTAATTTGTCAAGCATTTACGGCAAAGGGGAACATCTTGCGCCGGGTGCAGGCAAGGCAATGCGAAATACAGGCCTGGCGGAATCGGCTGCCGACGCGGAGATACCGGCCTTTCCAGATTCTATTACTACAATTGTAATATAGCAAAATTATGCAGGAAATGGAATTCAGCTGATTGTATAGCAGCGTCAATCATATAAGGGTATGAGCGGGAAAGCCTCCGCGGAGAAGCTGGCCTATACTTAGGGAAGGCACAGAAACCCGGCTGAAAGCTGGAACCTGCACACGGAAACTATGCACAGACGGACCGAAACCGGCCCCAACAAGGGGCGGCTGAGCCGGGAAACTCGAATGCGAAAAACCACAGGGGAAAGGCCTTGTAAAAATTGTCTGTTTGGTGTTACAATAAAACAGTATCACGATTTGTGCGCGTTGTTTGAAACCGCGGCCCAAGAGCCGGGTTTGCGGCATTGCGCTTGGACTTATAGGGAGATGAAAATGGCCACACAAAAACGTTCAAACGGAAAGAGCACCGCCAAGCGCAAAAGCGCGGCGGAAAAGCACCGGGAACAGGAAGTGCGCGACACGCGCCGGAAGCTCAGTGTGGTTCTGTTTGTGGTGGGTGCCCTTCTGGCCGCACTGGCCTTCGTGAAGGACGGAAGTGCCCCCTGGCTTGCAGCCCGCGGCGCATTGATGGGAATCTTTGGCCCGTGCGGCTATGCACTGGGGCTGTTTGTGGTATACTGGGCCGTGCTATTGGTGCTGAACACCACCATTTGGGACGATATTCTAAAAACCATGGTGCTGTTCATTACCTTGTGCGGTACGCTGACGGTGTTTTCAAACGTGGACATTGCCGGAATGGACTTGGCACAGGCGGTGCAGGCACTGTACAGTACAGGGCAGACCTCTCTATTCAGCGGCGGCGTACTGGGTATGATTCTGGGCGGAACCCTGCTGATGCTGTGCGGGCGGCCGGCGGCCAACATCATTTTGGCGGTGCTGTTTGCCGCGGGAGTCATGCTGTTTACGGGAATCGGCCCGGCGGACCTGTGGCAGAGCGCTGCGGAATGGCTGGCTGTGCGAAAGGCAGAGCTGGGAGAAGAACTGGCCGAACGCCGTGCCGCCCGGGAGGCGGAGGGCGACTATGAGGAAGCCGAGGAGGAAGAGGCTCCTGAGCCGCTGATTCGCTCGGTTATCCCCATTCACCGCCGGAAAGCGCAGGTGGATATTGACCTTGGCCCGGACCCGGAGAGCGACACCAATCTGGACGAGACGCCTCAAACCGATGAACCGCTGGTGGGCCCGGGCGGTACATTTGGAATGTTTCCGCCCCGCCATGAAGAGCCGGAGGACCCAGAACGGCCGGAGTTGGAAGAGCTGTTCGGCCGCGGCGGCAGCCTGCTGGATTTGCAGCCGGATACCGGCACGGTCGATGAGCCGGACGACGGCGAGAAGGCAGCCCGGAGCGGCGAAGCTGCGCAGGCCGCAGACCCCGAGCCTCAGGAGGACTTCTCCACACCCGTTTCGGTGAGCCCTGCGGAGCCGGAAGCAGAACCCGCCACGCCGAATGAGCTGGCGCATTTGATCCGGCAGGCAGTAGAGCCTACCGCAAAAACCCAACAGGACACCGGTGCGGTGCTGCCGGATGACAAAAACGGCGACGAAGAACCGACCGCGCCGGAGTATCACCTGCCCCCCATGGGCCTGCTGAAGCCGGTGGCCCATACGGACGATACGGCGGTGGAAGAGGAACTGAAACGCACCGCAGCCACTCTGGTGAGCACGCTGGAGAGCTTCGGCGTGAAAACCCGGGTGCTGGATATCAGCCGCGGCCCCACGGTGACCCGCTATGAAGTGCAGCCCCTGGCCGGCGTAAAGATCAGCCGCATCACCAATCTGGCGGATGACATTGCCCTGAATCTGGCTGCCGCAGGGGTGCGCATTGAAGCGCCCATCCCCGGCAAGCCCGCGGTCGGCATTGAGGTGCCGAACAAGGTGAAATCCGGCGTGGGCATTCGGGGGATTCTGGAATCCAGCGCATTCCAGCGGGCGGCTTCGCCGCTGACGCTGGCCCTGGGCAAGGACATTGCCGGTATGCCGCAGGTGGCGGACCTGTGCAAAATGCCCCATTTGCTGATTGCAGGCAGCACCGGCAGCGGTAAGTCGGTTTGTGTGAACAGCATCATCATCAGCTTTTTGTATCGGGCCTCGCCGGAGGAAGTCAAGCTGATTCTGATTGATCCCAAGGTTGTGGAATTGGCGGAATACAACGGCATTCCCCACCTGTTGATGCCGGTAGTGACCGAACCGCGCAAGGCGGCGGGGGCTTTGGGCAGTGCCGTGGCCGAGATGGAACGGCGGTACCACCTGTTTGCCGAAACCGGCGTGCGCGACATTAAGAGCTTCAACAAAATGGCGCAGGACAACCCCGAGATGGAAAAGCTGCCCTACATTGCCATTGTGATCGACGAGCTGGCGGACCTGATGATGGTGGCGGGCAAAGAGGTTGAGGACTACATCTGCCGCATTGCCCAAAAGGCGCGTGCGGCGGGGATGCATCTGATTGTGGCTACCCAGCGCCCCAGCGTGGACGTGATTACCGGCCTGATCAAGGCCAACATCCCCAGCCGAATTGCCTTTGCCGTTGCCAGCCAGGTGGACAGCCGTACCATTCTGGATGGCGCCGGGGCTGAAAAGCTGCTGGGCAAGGGCGATATGCTGTTCATGCCGGTGGGTGCTTCCAAACCGGTGCGCGTGCAGGGTACGCTGGTGGAGGACGAAGAGATTACCGCCGTACTGAACTACATCAAGAAGGACAACAGCGCCCAGTACAACGAAGAAATGATCGCCCAGATGGAAAAGTGCGCCGCGCAGGAAAAGAGCAGCGACAGCGGCGACGGCGACGGCGAGGGCGGTGGCCACGACCCCATGCTGAAAAATGCCGTGGAAGTGGTTATTGACGCTGGGCAGGCCTCCACCAGCCTGCTGCAGCGGCGCTGCAAGCTGGGCTATGCGCGGGCGGCCCGCATTATGGACGAGATGGAACAGATGCACATCATTGGGCCGTATGAAGGGGCCAAGCCCCGGCAGGTGCTCATTAGCCGCACCCAGTGGCTGGAGATGTGTGCGCGGGCTGAGAACCCGGTGCCGGAAGAGATTTGAGCCGGAAAACAAAGGAGCAGCCAATGGAATTGTATCATGAGTTTCTGCCCCTGGGCCGGGCGGATATGGAGGCCCGCGGCTGGGATCAGCTGGATTTTGTGCTGGTGATCGGTGACGCCTATGTGGATCATCCCAGCTTTGGCCCGGCCATCATCGGCCGTGTGCTGGAGGCAGAGGGCTATCGGGTGGGCTACATCAGCCAGCCGGATTTCACCACCTGTGAGAGCTTCAAAGAATACGGCCGCCCCAAGTATGCCTTTATGATCGGCGGCGGCAATGTGGACAGTATGGTAGCGCGCTATACGGTGGCCAAGCAGCCCCGCTCGGTGGATGAGTATACCCCCGGCGGAAAGCCCGGAAAACGGCCGGACCGCTGCGCCACCGTGTACACCCATCTGGCCAAGGAGGCCTATCCGGACTGCCCGGTAATTTTGGGCGGGTTGGAGGCTTCGCTGCGGCGGTTTGCCCATTACGATTACTGGATGGACACGGTGCTGCCCAGCATTGTGGAGGATTCCGGCGCGGATCTGGTCAGCTTTGGCATGGGCGAGCGGCAGGCGGTGGCCATTGCCAACCGGCTGGCGGCCGGGGAGAGCATTTCCACCATCACCGACCTGCCGGGTACCTGCTACATGACGGACTTTGCCGGGCTGCCCGCCCGCTATGTGGAATGCGCCGGGTTTGCCCGGGTGAGCACCGACAAGGTGGCCTACGCCAAGGCCTGCCGCATCCAGATGGACCAGCAGGACAGTGTGACCGGGCAGCCGGTGGTGCAGAAGCAGCGGGAGCGGTATCTGGTGCAGAATCCGCCCGCAAAGCCCCTGAACCGGCTGGAGCTGGACAAAGTGTTTGACCTGCCGTTTACCCGCCGTTCCCATCCCAGCTACGACGCAGTGGGCGGTGTGCCCGGCCTGGAAGAGGTGGAGTTTTCCATCATGCAGAACCGCGGCTGCTACGGCGGCTGCAATTTCTGCGCCATTGCCCTTCACCAGGGGCGGCGGGTGACCAGCCGCAGTGCCGACAGCATTGTGGAAGAGGGCGAGCGCATTGCCGCTTCCCCCGGATTTAAGGGGTACATCCACGATGTGGGCGGTCCCACCGCAAACTTCCGGGTCATCAGCTGCAAAGAGCAGATGACCCGTGGCATGTGCCAGGGCGGCAAAAAATGCCTGGCACCGTCCCCCTGCCCGCATCTGATTGTGGATCACAGCGATTATCTCTCGATCCTTCGGCGGCTGCGGGCCATTCCCGGCGTGAAGAAGGTGTTCATTCGCAGCGGCATTCGCTACGATTATCTGATTTTGGATAAGGATGAGACCTTCTTTAAAGAACTGGTGAAATACCATATTTCCGGCCAGCTGAAGGTTGCGCCGGAGCACTGCGCCCCCAATACGCTGGCCTATATGGGCAAGCCGCCCATTGAGGTATTTGATAAGTTCAAGGCCCGTTTTTATGAACTGACCAAACAGGCGGGCAAAAAGCAGTATCTGGTGCCGTATCTGATGAGCAGCCATCCGGGCAGTACGCTGAAGGATGCTGTCATTCTGGCGGAGTATCTGCACAAAAACCGGATGAAGCCGGAGCAGGTTCAGGACTTTTACCCCACGCCGGGCACGGTTTCTACCTGTATGTTCTACACGGAGCTGGACCCGTACACCCTGAAGCCGGTGTTTGTGGAAAAGACGGCGGAGGGCAAGGCAATGCAGCGGGCGCTTTTGCAGTACTATGAGCCGAAAAATGCTGCCCGCGTGGTCAAAGCGCTGAAGCTGACGCATCGGGAAGATCTGATTCCGCAGCTGGTGCCGGCCGCGGCCCGGCAGGCCCACGCAAAACGGCCGCAGCTGCGCACGGAGGCAATGCAGCCCCAGCGGCTGGTGCCCAATTCCCGCCCTGGAAAGAGCCGCACGGCAAAGGCGGCCGCCGGTACAAGACAAGGAAATGATCGGACGGAAAAATGGCAAGATCGTTCAAGAAATACAAGCGCAAAGCGCAAAAAACGCTGAAAACCATTCGCAATCTGATCGGCGGCATCCTCACGGCGCTGGTGCTGATTTCGATTTTCTGGCCGGCGATGGACACCGGCGTGGACCTTCCATTCGGAACACCGGAGGACTGGCTGAACGGAGTGTTGGACCAGACCGATCTGGCCCCGGCTTCCGGCATTGCACTGCCGGAGAGCGGGCCGTTTGTGTGCGCTCTGGATGTGGGGCAGGGGGATGCGGTGCTGATCGGCGACAGCGGGCATTATGCGCTGATTGATACGGGCACTTCCTCCAGCGCCGATGAAATGATTGCAGCGCTGGGCCGGCTCGGGGTGGAGAAGCTGGAGCTTCTGGTTCTGACCCATCCCCATGCGGATCACATCGGCGGGGCAAGCCGCCTGCTGGATGAGGTGCCGGTGGAGGAGATGCTGCTGCCCAATTCCAAACTGTGCAAGAAGGTCGCCTCGTTTTCCTATGAAAAGCTGCTGCGCAAGGCCCAGGAGATGGACATCCCCATGGAAGTTGCCCAGGTGGGCGACCGGTATACGTTCGGCAGCAGCACACTGGAAGTGATCGGCGCGGGCGTTGAGACCAAGGACAATCTGAACCAGCTTTCGCCGGCGCTGCGATTCGATGGGCCGGGGCTTTCCTTCCTGGACACCGGCGATGGCGAAAAGGAAGTGGAACAGGCGCTGCTGGCAAGCGGTGAATATCTGCGGGCGGATGTGTTCAAGGCTGCACACCACGGGTCGGATACCTCGAATACGTCGGAGTTCCTGGCGCAGGTAATGCCCAAGGTGGTGCTGATCAGCTGCGGAAAAGACAACGATTACGGCCACCCGCACCAGGGCCCCATGGCGCGGTTTCAGATGCTGGGGGCGCAGATCCTGCGCACGGACGAGCAGGGAATTCTTCTGGTGGCGCCTGCGGCCGACGGACAAAGCCTGAACACCTGGGTGAGTGGCGCCGACGAGGCGGCTTGACGCCCGATTGTGCGCGGTGAAGGCCGGAGCATCCGGGGGAATATCCCTAGTAAACGGGTAGACTTATTCGCCCGGATACTGTATGATGGTGAAGTGAAGCAAAATCATGGTCGGCCCGCGTGAGGCGCAGGCCAGAACCGTCAGAAAAATAAATGATGAGGAGTCGAACGTATGTACATTCGCCAGTTGTTTGCGCAGAAGCCCTGTGTGTTCTCCATGGAAGTATTCCCCCCGAAGCAGACGGTGGGCTATGAAAAGCTGCAGGCCTCTCTGCGGCAGATGGCCCAGCTGAAGCCGGACTTCGTGAGTGTGACCTACGGTGCCGGCGGTTCGGCGGGCGGCGTATCCACCTGCGAGCTGGCGTCCTTTTTGAAGAACGAACTGGGCGTGGAGCCGCTGGCGCATCTGATCTGCATGGGCAATGAGCAGGATACCATTCGCCCGGTGCTGGACGAGTTGTTTGCGGCCGGGGTGCAGAACATCCTGACCCTGCGCGGCGATCGCAGCCCGCTGCGCCCGGAGAGCAAGAGCTTTGCCCATGCCAGTGACCTGGCCGCATTCATCCGGGCCAATTACGGCAGCTTCGGACTTTCCGGTGCCTGCTATCCCGAGGGCCACGTGGAGAGTGCGACTCTGGCCGAAGACGTGGCCAACCTGCGCCTGAAGCAGGAGGCAGGGGTCAGCCACCTGATCACGCAGCTGTTCTTTGACAACCTGCATTATTACCGCTTCCTGAATGTGGCACGCCGGACCGGTGTGGACCTGCCGGTTTCCGCCGGTGTGATGCCCATTGTGAAGAAGCAGCAGGTGGAGCGCACGGTGTCGCTTTCCAGCGCCAGCCTGCCTCCCAAGTTTACCAAAATGATCAGCCGTTGGCAGGATGACGAGGCCAGCCTGTTTGAGGCGGGCATCGAATATGCCGTGGAGCAGATACGTGACCTGATCGAGGGCGGTGCAGACGGCGTACATCTGTATGTGATGAACAATCCCACGGTTGCCGCTAAGGTGTACGACGGCATTCGGGATCTGCTGCCGGCGGAGAACTGAGCCGATGCAGCTGGAAAAGCCTTCCGCCCTGCGCCGAAAGGAAATCTACCGGTATCTGGCCTGCCCGGAAAACAGCCCGGCGGCGGATGATCTGCTGGACCGCTGCGAGGCGGATTTGCTGGCGGCGGCCCAGCCCCGGGGCGTATGGCGCATTCTGCCCCGCGAGCAGGCACCGGCGTCGCTGCTGCTGGATGAGGGGGACATTGCCCGCCATCTGGAGGGCTGCAGCCGGCTGGTGCTGATGGCGGTTACGCTGGGGGCCGAAGTTGAGCGCCTTCTGCGCCGGTACAGTGCAACCGATGTTGCCCTTGCAACGGCGGCAGACGCGGCGGCCAGTGTGCTGGTGGACCAAATGGCGGATTTGCTGGAAGCGCACATCCGCAGCCAGCTGGCCAAAGAGCATTGGTATATGACAGGCCGATATTCCCCTGGCTACGGGAACTGGCCGCTGCCGGTTCAGGCGGACCTGTGCCGCGTGCTGGATACCGGGCGGGCCATTGGCCTTGGCGTGAGCGCCAGTTATCTGATGGCCCCGCGAAAGAGCGTAACGGCCGCTTTGGGCGTGGCGGACCACCCTGTAAAGGGGCGGTTGGCTGGCTGTGGCCATTGTGTATTAAGGGATACCTGCGGGTATCGGAAACGAGGAACCACCTGTGCAGATTCGTGATATTTTTGAGCGGAAACAGTATGTCTTTCTGGATGGCGGCATGGGCACGATGCTTCAGGCGGCAGGGCTGCCGCTGGGAGAACGGCCGGAGCTGCTGGCGATTACCCGGCCGGAGCTGCTGACCTCCATTCATGCCGCTTACATTGAAGCGGGCAGCGACATTGTGTATGCCAATACCTTCGGCGCTTCGGCGAAAAAGCTGGAGGGAACCGGCCATACGGTGGAAGAGCTGGTGCCTGCGGCGCTGGAGTGCGCACGCAGGGCGGCTGAGCCTGCCGGGGCGCTTGTGGCGCTGGATGTGGGCCCCTTGGGCGAACTCCTGGAGCCTGCCGGGACCCTGCGGTTTGAGGATGCCTACGAGTACTTTGCGCAGATCATGCGGGCCTGCGCCGACAAGGCGGACGTGATTGTATTGGAGACCATGACCGACCTTTACGAAGTAAAGGCGGCGCTGCTGGCGGCAAAGGAAAACAGCCGTCTGCCGGTGATGGTTTCCATGACGTTTGAGGCCAATGGCCGCAGCTTTACCGGCTGCACTGTGGAGAGCTTTGCCGCCACCGCGGTGGGCCTTGGGGCAGACGCCGTGGGCATCAACTGCTCGCTCGGCCCTGCGGAAATCTATCCCATGGCCAAAGCCCTGTGCGAAGCGGCTCGGCCGGAGGTCCCGGTGTTTGTAAAGCCCAATGCAGGCCTGCCTCGGGCAGACGGCAGCGGCTACGACATTACGCCGGAGGAATATTGCCGCCAGATGCAGCCCTATAAGCAGCTGGGAATCTCCATGCTGGGCGGCTGCTGCGGCACCACGCCGGAGTTCATCCGCCTGCTGAAGCAGAGCTTTGGGGGCGAAGCCCCGGCGGTGCGCAGCGCAACGCCGCGCAGCTGGCTGTGCACACCGGTGAAGCCGGTTGAGGTGAACGACGTGACCGTTGTGGGCGAACGCATCAACCCCACCGGCAAAAAGCGCTTCCAGCAGGCACTGCGGGACGGCGACATGGATTACATCCTGACCCAGGCGGTGGAGCAGATGAACGCCGGGGCCAAGGTGCTGGACGTGAACGTGGGCCTGCCCGGCGTGGATGAGCCGGCCATGATGGAGATGGCAGTGAAGGCCATTCAGTCGGTGGTGGATCTGCCCCTGCAGCTGGACAGCACCAAGCCGGAAGCGCTGGAGCGTGGCCTGCGCGTGTACAACGGCAAGCCCATCGTGAACTCGGTAAACGGCGAACAGAAGGTGCTGGACGCGATCCTCCCGCTCTGCAAAAAGTACGGCGCAGCGGTGATCGGCTTGACCCTGGACGAGAACGGCATCCCAAAGAAGGCCGAACAGCGCGTGGAGGTGGCCCGGCGCATTCAGCAGGCGGCTTTGGCGGCAGGCATTCCCAATGAGGATATTTACATCGACTGCCTGACCCTGACGGCCAGCGCCCAGCAGGAGGATGTGATGGAGACGCTCCGTGCGCTGAAAATCTGCAAGGAAGAACTGGGCGTTCACACGGTGCTGGGCGTTTCCAACATCAGCTTTGGCCTGCCCTGCCGCCCGTATTTGAACACGGCCTTTTTGACCCTTGCCATGATGCACGGGCTGGATCTGCCCATCATCAACCCGAATCTGGAGGAGATGATGGCGGCGGTCTCGGCGTTCCGCGTTTTGACCAACCGGGATAAGCAGAGCACCGATTACATCGCACGGTATGCCGGGCGCACGGCTGCTCCGGCGGCTTCCTCGGCCCATGTGCCCCAGCTGGGCACGGCGGTGGAGCAGGGCCTGAAAGCGGAAGCCGCTCAGGCCGCCCGGGAAATGCTCAAGAATAAGCAGCCCCTGGAGTTGGTGAATGAGGTGCTGATTCCGGCGCTGGACCGCGTGGGTGCAGGCTTTGAAAAGGGCACACTGTTCCTGCCGCAGCTGCTTCAGGCAGCGGCCGCGGCCCAGAGCGCCTTTGAAGTGGTGAAGGACGCCATTGCCCAAACCGGGCAGGCAGGGCCGAGCCGCGGCAAAATCGTGGTGGCTACGGTGAAGGGCGACATTCACGACATCGGCAAGAACATCGTGAAGGTGATTTTGGAAAATTACGGCTATGACGTGACGGACCTGGGCCGCGATGTGCCGCCGGAAAAGGTGGTGGAGACCGTGCGCAGCACCGGGGCACAGCTGGTGGGTCTTTCGGCACTGATGACCACTACGCTGCCCAGCATGGCTCAGACCATCGAGCAACTGCACACCGCAGGCCTGCCCTGTAAGGTCATGGTGGGCGGCGCGGTGCTGACCCCGGATTATGCCAAGGAGATCGGGGCAGACTTCTATGTGAAGGATGCCAAAGCGAGCGCCGATGTGGCCAAGCAGGTGTTGGGTGCCTGATGGAGTGCAGCACGGCCGAAACGCCTTGTGATACAGCAAAAGCAAGTAAAAAGGAGCCGGTACGCAATTTCATGCGTACCGGCTCCTTTTTGTCTGGCGCGTTCAGAACGGATTCAGAACGTGGGAGAATGATCGGTTGTTTGTTCGACTTTTTCTTCCGTACTGCCAGAACCGTCAGGGCACCGCTGCACAGAAGCAGCCCTCTTCCGGGCTGCCGTAAATGCCGCCGCGCGCGGTTACGTTGCCGCCCAGCTGGAAGAACTCGACCGGCTCCTCCGGGTTCAGAATCTCGTTGCCCTCGCGGTCCGTCTCGGTGGGCACCAGCTCCTGCGGAAGGTTATCCATGCAGTAGGTCACGTTTTCCTGTACGCCGCCCACGTGCTGGGGCAGGATCTCCGCCATGCGAAAGCGCACATAAACCGCCGTGCCCAGATCCAGCGTGCCGCCGCCCAGGTAGAACGAATCCTGCGCCAGGGTGGGGTCGTTGGTGCTGATTATGCGGTTCTGGTCAACGTAGAGGGTGGTGTACATTTTGGGGCTGCCATCCTCATCGGTGCCCAGAATCTCTGACAGAGACTTTTCCTCCTGCGGAAAGCCGTTGGCGGCCGCGGCATCCTCCAAGGCTGCCTTGAACAAGATGCAGAAATATTGCATCCATGGTCAGGCGGCATCCGGGGCATCGTCCGCCGGAGCGGCGGCCGTGATGGTAAGCGACTGTGCGTTGATGATGCGCTGGGCGGTGTCCTCCGCCAGCTCATGGGTGAGAGTGACACGGTCGCCCACGTTCAGAATCACAGCGGACGGGCTTGCCTGGGCGCTGATGGCATAAAAGACGGAATCGCCCTCCAGCCGCAGGTAGTAGGTGGTGTTTCCGTCCAGCACGGCGCTGCGAATTTCCGCCACCACGCCGGAAGCTTCGGTTTGCGGAAGATCTTCCGGCTGGGTAATGCCCTTGGCCGCCAGCATCTGGATGTATTTCTGCTCACAGTCCGAAACGGTGCTGCCGGTTGCTACCACCTGATACTGAGAAACGTTGACCATGGCGTAGGTTTTTACCAGCTGAGTGTTGTCCTTCAGGGGGATGAAATAGGTCGGTTCATCCGCGATGTTCAGCAAAAGCGGAAAGGTTGCGGTGTAGCCCAGGTCCTGCACAACGCCCTGCGCCGAGGACATGGCGGCGTACTCGGTGGCACCGGGCGCGGTGTAGAATTTGGTCTCCTTGGTGCGCTGGTTGCACAGCAAAAAGCCCAGGTTGGACTGATCCGAGTTGATAGAAGTAACGCCGGTGTAAACGTAGACATCGTCGTTCAGGGCGATGTAGTTGTAGCCCGCCGTGGCAACGGTCACGTCCCGCTGGCCAAAATAGGCGTTGATGAAGCCCCGCACATAGGTGCCGTGGTAGTCATACTGTTCCATAATCAGGTCGGCGGTGTAGAGGTTGTCCACCCAGGAGGGGACCTCTTCCAGATACTGCGACTCGCCGGTGATGGCGTTGACCAGAACGGCCCCCTTAATGTCGGTGCCGCCGAACAGGCCAATGGTTTTGACGATGCGCGGTGCAATCCACCAGGGTTGGCCCGCTTCGTCAATTTCAAACCGCGGCTCCGAGAACAGATAGGTGGGATATTCAAAGCGCAGGTGCCGGTAGATGTTCCGGTTCAGCGGTTCGGATTTGGAGTACTTCATCCCCTCATCCAGCCGGACGACCTTGGCTTCCTGCGTGACCATGTCCACCAGAACGTAGGCGGGCAGGCCCTCATTCCGGTTGGTGAACCACTTGATGAGGTCGGCGTAGTCGATGGGGGCCACGCGCACGGGGCGGCCCTGGTAATTGATCTGGGTCGAGTCGTTGGAATACTCAAACTGGCTGACCATATCGCTCAGGGTGCCCATCTGGCGGTCACCCAGATAATTGGCCGAGTCACGGTCCAGCGTTGGAATCTCGTTGAAGGAGATCTCGGTGATGTCGGTGGAGAAATCACCGGTCTGCACGTCCAGAAGCTTCTGGTAAGCGCTGGCCCGGAAGATGGGCAGAGACAGCACCTCGCCCACCAGAGCGATCAGAACCAGCGCCACAAAGAGCAGCAGAACCGGCAGGCATTGCTGTTTGAGGCCCTGCACAAAATCGCGGAAAAGATTTTTCGGAGTGGCCTGCTCAGTGGCCGCGACCCGGAACCCGGAGGTGATCAGCGAGCAAACCATAAAAACAACACAGAGCAGCCCGGCGAAGGTATAAAATTCCGGGTCTTTCAGGTTGATGGCGGGCAGGCAGACGTAAAAGTAGGCGAAGCCCACAAGAAGGGTGATGGCCAGGCTCCACAAAATCTGCCCGAAGCGGCTATGGGGAAGGATGCTTCCAGTCTTTTTCAAAATAACTCCTTTCAGATGGCGGGGCGGCGGTGCAAGCGCCTGCCCCAGGCGGTGTGCCGCTGCACGGCGGCGGAAAATTGGGTCAGAACAATCCGTGTGAACTTTACTATACCGGATTTTTTTGCAGAGAGCAATTCCGAAGCTGCGGCAAAACTATGAAGATTCTGTAAATCTCCGGCGGCTCGCGGCTCAGGAGGCTTCCGTGATTTGATAAATGGTGTAGGAACCGTTTTGATACCACACGGGGTAGTACTGAGCGTAAAACGCCTCGTCCACCGTGTAGTCGCTGCGCTCCCAACCGGAGATCATCACATAGTCAATGCCCCACTGGGCCAGAAGTGCCTCAGAGGGGGCTTCGTACAGCTCCTTCACGGCCTGAAGCTGCGCGGCATAGTCCATTCCATGGTAATACACATACAGGCTGCTGCCGCATACAATGTCCCGCCCGGCCAGGCTGACCACCGAGTTCAGATGCTGCGTTCCGGTGAGAAACAGGGCGTCGGCCGAAGCGTTTTCGTCCACAAAGGCGGCCACTGCGATGCCGGTTTCATCAAACTGCTGGTATTGGCTGACGGCCTCGCGCCCCAGGGTGAGGATGCTGCCGAAGGTGCCCAGAAACACCAGGCAGCTGCCCAGCAGCGCGGCGGCGCGGCGGCTGCGTAGCCCGGCCAGAAACTCCCAGAGAAAATCCGCCGCCAGAATGCAGCCCAGCAGGTGCCACACAAACAGCAGTTTGTTATTGTCGTAGGGGTTGGGCTGGAACAAAATGAACTCGGACACCAACAGAATCAGCAGCCCGCCGCCGTACATCCACCGCAGGGCCTTGCTGGCCAGCAAAAAGGCGGGAATCAGCAGCAGGTACACAAGCCCGATGTTCTTGATATAAAACCAGAGATAAGGGTCTCCATCGTTGGCCCAGTTGAAATGAAAACGCAGAAAATTATGGCCGGTGGAGGTTTGGCGGAAGATCACACCGAACAGCTGCGGCAGGCAGAGCACCCCGGCCAGCCCGGCGTAACCGCACCAAGGCAGCAGCGCTTTGACGGTGCGCGGCCCGGAAAAAACTGCATACATCAGCCAGACGGCGCTGATCAGAACCAGCGCCAGCAGGCTGTGGGTGTGCACCAGCGGAAGCGTGCCGGCCAGAAGCGCCAGCGGCGCCCAAAGCCGATGCTCCCGCTCAAAGGCAAAGCGATACAGCAGGTACAGGCAGGCGAACAGTGCGGCCCAGCCGAACAGGGTTGCCCGCTGGGGAATCAGCAGGTCGGCGATGGGGTTGACCCAGCGGACGTTCTCTTCCACGTAATTGGTGGGCGTTTCGTAAAATGCGGTGAAAATGCGGGTGAAGTTGCCCGCCTCGCCGCCGAAAAAATAGACAAAGCCGAATCCGCTGCCCAGAAAAAACAGAACGTAGGCCAGGCAGGCCTTACCCACATGGCTGCCCAGAATTCGCCGGGCCAGCTGCCAGCCCATGCCGAACACTGCAAACAGTGCCACGATCTGTGGCAGCATACAGGCGGTTTTAAGCCCGGCCCCCAACACCAGAAACACGCTGGAAACGCTCTCGCAAAGAAACGGATACCCGAACAGGGTCTGCCCAGCCAGAAGGGGGTATTCCGGCGGGAAGCTGCCCTGCACGGCGATGGACTTGATGAAGGCCAGATGCATGGGCAGGTCGCCGTAACCGCTCTGGCCGGTGTAGTAAGCGCCGTTCTTCCAATAAAGCTCATGGGTGAACAGCAGCCCGATAGAAAACAGCCAGAGCGGCAGGGTGCAGCAGAGAAACGGGCAAAGCGCCCCCTTGTGCCAGGCGGGCTGAATCCACCAGGCCCAGCACCCGATGCAGAGAACGGCGGCCGATGCGATCAAAACGGCCGGCAGCCGGAACCCGAGCGCCAGGGCGGCCAGCGCCGGAAGAACCTCCAGCAACGCCAGAGAAAAACTGCACCCAAGGGGAAGCTGCACATCCACCCCTTCGCTGGGCAGCAAGCGGCGTGCAAGCCCAAACCCGGCCCATAAAAAAAGTGCGAGGCAGGCAAACGAGGGAAAACACTGCATATTAAACGCCCTCCAGATCAAAGGGTGGCGTGTACTCCTCCCGCGCGCTGCTCTTCTGCTGCATATAGCCGTCGGTCAGGCCCAGATCAATGGCGGTGCCGATGACCTGGCGGTACTCCCAGGTGCTGATGCGGCGGTTCAGCGGCTTGGTGTGAGCGGCCTTGTAAAATGGCGTGTACTGGCTCATCAGGCTGGGAATGAAGCTGCCCGCGGGCAGGCTGGCCATCCAGCGCAGAACGGCCTTGCTGTCCTCCAGCGCGCCGGGCAGCGCCAGATGGCGCAGAATCACGCCGGATTGCAGAATGCCGTCGGCATCGCTCTGCGGGGCGCCGGTCTGTGCCAGCATCTGGCGCACGGCGGCGCTGCACACCTCAAAATAGTCCGGCGCAGCAGAGTAGGTTTGGCCCAGCGTGGGTGAAACGTATTTTACATCGGCCAGCCAGATGTCCACATACTCGGCAAGAGCCTGAACCGTCTCGATCGTTTCGTAGCCGCCGGTGTTGTATACCACCGGCAGGGTCAGGCCTCTGGCGCGGGCTTTGTCCAGCGCGGGCAGAACCCAGGGCAGCCATTGGGTGGCGGTGACCAGGTTGAGGTTGTGTGCGCCCTTTTCCTGCAATTCCAGAAAAATCTCGGTCAAACGCTGCACATCAATCTCCTTGCCGAAGCCCTCGGCGCTGATGTTCCAGTTTTGGCAGTAGCAGCATTTCAGGCTGCAGCCGGAAAAAAACACTGTCCCGCTGCCGTGGGTTCCGCTGATGCAGGGCTCCTCCCAGTAATGAAGGGCGGCGCGGGCGACCTTGAGCACCGGCCCGGCCCCGCAAAAACCGGCGGCACGGGTGCGGTCTGCCTTGCAGCGGCGAGGGCAAAGTGTGCAGGAAACAGGAATGTTCATGATAAAGCTCCCATTGGCGAAGATACAAGCTGTGAAAACGGGCGAGAAAAACGCCCGGCAAAGAACACCAAATGTCCATCATTTGGATAAAATGTGCAAAAACGCTCGGATTTCTTTGGAAGAATCGTGTAGTCTTAGTGTATCATATTTTTACCGTCCTGTGTTATAATTGAAACAGCTTTTTATACGGAATCATCTGCGAGCCTGGCGGTGGGCGAAGCCCGCCGGCCGAGCACGGCTGGCCCACTAACCGAGGTGCGGCCGGGAAAGAGAGGCGTTTCATGCAAGATCAAGCCCAAAAGGTGCGGGCAAACCTGAAATATCTGCGCTTGTTGGCCAAGGATTACCCCAACATTGCAGAGGCTTCCAGCGAGATCATCAATTTGCAGGCAGTGCTGAAACTGCCCAAGGGCACCGAGCATTTCATGAGCGACCTGCACGGAGAATACGATGCATTTACGCATATTTTGAACAATGCCTCCGGCGTCATCAAAGAAAAAGTGGATCGTGCCCTGGGGCCGGAGGTGCCCGACCAGCGGCGCAGCGAGTTTGCAACCCTGATTTATTACCCGGTTCAGAAATTGCCGGAATTGAAGAAAAAACAGCAGGATCTGAACGCCTGGTATTATCAGATCCTGGTGTGGCTGATCGAGGTGTGCCGGCTGGTATCTTCCAAGCACACCCGGAAATTCGTGCGCTCCAATCTGCCCAAGGGCTATGAGTACATTTTGGATGAGCTGCTGCACGCTCATTTTGAGGACCACAACAAGGATATGTACTACGGGCAGATTTTCAGCAGCATTACCGCAACCGGGCGTGCGGATGACTTTATCATTGCAATGTGTACGCTGATCAAGCGGCTGGCCGTGTATAAGCTGCACATTGTGGGTGATCTGTTTGACCGCGGCCCCCGGCCGGACATCATTCTGGATGAGCTGATGGCGCATCATTCGGTGGACATTCAGTGGGGCAACCACGATGTGGTCTGGATGGGCGCGGCTGCTGGCAGCCCCATCTGCATTCTGACCATTATGAAAACCTCGCTGGCCTACAACAATGTGGAGGTGCTGGAGGAAGGGTATAACATCAATCTGCGGCGGCTGTCCAATCTGGCCGAGACGGTGTACAAGAACAGCGACATTTCGCGTTTTATGCCCCATGTGGATGAGACGCGCGGCCCCTACCATGAGGGGCGGCTGGAGCGGGTGGCCCGTATGCATAAGGCTGTCTCCATGATGATGTTCAAGGTGGAGTGCATGGTCATCGATCGGAACCCGGACTTTGAGATGGAGAACCGGGCGCTGCTGCGCAAGATCAATTTCCGGAACGGCACCGTGGAGATCCAGGGCAAACGATACCCCATGCTGGATATGGATCTCCCGACCGTGGACCCCAAGAACCCCACAAAATTGACCGAACAGGAAGAGTACGTCATTACTCATCTGGTAAAGGACTTCAAGCAGAGCGAAAAGCTGCAGAACCATGTGAAGTTCCTGTTTGCCAAAGGCAGCGTTTACAAAATCGAAAACGGCAATCTGATGTTCCATGGTGCCGTGCCGCTGGCCAAAAGCGGCAGCTTTGCGGTGGTAACCTTTGAAAACCACGGCTATGCGGGGCGCAATCTGATGGACTATTGCGACAGCCGTGCCCGGCGGGGCTACTATGCCCCGGAGGGCAGCCACGAGCGGCAGAGCGGGATGGACTTTTTGTGGTATCTGTGGTGCGGAAAATCTTCGCCGCTGTATGGCCGGGCCTGCATGACCACCTTCGAGCGACTGTTTGTGGCCGACAAATCCACCTACAATGAGCCGAAGGACCCATATTATATCTTCTACAACGACACCCGGATGGAGCGGGCGATTCTGGCGGAGTTCGGCCTGGACCAGGGAACCGGCCACATCATCAATGGGCACGTGCCCGTGCGTGCGGTGGAGGGAGAGTCTCCACTGAAAGGCGGCGGCCGCCTGATCGTGATCGACGGCGGCTTCTGCCGGGCCTATCACGAAAAAACCGGCATTGCGGGCTACACGCTGGTGTACAACAGCTGGGGACTGTCGCTGCGGGTTCATGAGCCGTTTGAGAGCACCGAGGACGCGGTGAGGAACAACCGGGACATTACGTCCCGCGTGGACGTGATCGAGCCGACGGCCCATCGGATGCTGATTGAGGACACCGACCGCGGCAAGGAAATGATGGCCACCATCGAGGACCTGAAAATGCTGTTGGATGCCTATCGGATGGGCCTGATCAAGCAGAACGAACTGGAGGAGACCGGCCTTGCCGGATATTCCGTGTAACAGCTTTTCCCTGCGGGAGCCGCGAGGGCACAAAAGCCTTGTTGGAATTGGAATGAGAAAATGGATGAGTGCAGGGCGGGCGTTCTGACAGAAGGCGCCTGCCCCGCATTGCCTTTGTTATGAAAGGATAAAGACGATTTATGGAGAAACAGACCCCGGGTACGCCGCTTCCCTTTGTACTTGCAAACAATTTCCGCCAGTTGGGCGGCTATCCGGCCTGGAGGGGCCGGGTCGTCCGCGATGGGTGCTTTTACCGTACGGGCGCCCTGGCCCTGATTCAAAACCCGGAGGACAAGGCGCGGTTTGCACAGCTGGGCATTCGCGCGGTGTTCGATTTCCGCTCGGAGCAGGAGCGGGATCAGATGCCGGACCCTGCGTTCGAGGGGGTGCGGTACTGCCCCTGCTCGGCCCTGGTGGCCATTGGCGGCGGTGAGGTGAACTTCGATCTGGACTCCATGCTGAACGGCTCCGTGGAAGAGGCGGCAAAGGCGATTCCGGATATGAACCTGTTTTACCGGGAACTGCCGCTGAACAATCCGGCCTATCGTGCAATGTTCCGGGCCATTTGCGAAGGGGAGACGCCGCTGCTGTTCCACTGCACCGCCGGAAAGGACCGCACCGGTGTGGCCGCGGCCTTGATTCTGACCATGCTGGGCGTGAGCCGGGACGATGTGATGGCGGATTACCTGCACAGCAACAATTGCCGCGGGGATGCCGTGACCCGCGTGAAGGCCCGCTATGCTGCCGCAATCCGCCGCGACCCGCGCATGGAACAGGTGATTGATGACCTGATGGGGGTGAAGCGTGAGTATCTGGAGACGGCGTTTGCAGCCATTGAGCAGGAATACCCCACCTTTGAGGCGTATCTGAACGGGGAATACGGCATTGATGCAGGTAAGCTGGAAGAGCTGCGGCTGCGGTATACGACGGAACAGCAGTGAAGGCGCGCGGCTGCTCCTTCAAAGGACGGTAAAATAGAATTACGGATCGAGACGTTGTCACAGAAAAGCAAAACGGGACAAAATTGCTGCACCGGGGTTTGTATTTTCTGTGATGATTTTGTATGATAAAGATACAGAAACTGTGCAATACGCCGACAGAGCGGAAAAGGCACAGCAGGAACGAAACAAAAGCAAACCCGAAAACGGATGGATAAAACAGAAGGGGGAAATGATTTATGGGTACACCGCACAACCACGCAGAAAAGGGGCAGATTGCCAAAACGGTCTTGATGCCGGGCGACCCGCTGCGGGCAAAATTTATCGCAGAAACCTTTCTGGAACAGGCAGAGCTGGTGAACGACGTGCGGGGAATGTACGCCTACACGGGAACCTATCACGGCCGTCCGCTTACCGTGATGGGCAGCGGCATGGGAATGCCTTCAATCGGAATCTATTCGTATGAACTGTACAGCCAATACGGGGTTGAGAACATCATCCGTATCGGTTCGGCCGGAAGCTACACCGAAAAGGCAAAGCTGTTTGATGTGGTGCTGGTTACAGCGGCCTATTCGGAGAGCAGTTATGCCCGGACACAGAACGGCTTTTCGGGAGATACGATCCCGCCCAGCGAGAAGCTGAACGATGCCCTGCGGGCCAGCGCGGAAAAGCTGGGGATTCCGCTGACCGAAGGGACGGTTCATTCCAGCGATGTGTTTTACCGGGAAACGGACGGAAGCCGGCCGGCCTACTGGGAACGGCTGCGGGATGAAAAGGGATGCCTTGCCGTGGAGATGGAGAGCTTCGCCCTCTTCCACAATGCCCGGGTGCTGCACAAAAATGCGTCCTGCCTGCTGACGATTTCCGACAGCTTTGTCAGCCCGGAGATCACCACGCCGGAGCAGCGGCAGACCAGCTTTACCAATATGATGAAGATTGCATTGAATGCGGAGTGCTGAGCGATGGACACAAACAAATTGATCCGCGCTGCATTTGAAGCACGCGAGCGGGCCTACGCACCGTATTCCCATTTTAAAGTGGGGGCGGCGCTTCTGGCGGAGGATGGCCGGATTTTTACCGGCTGCAATATTGAAAATGCTGCGTTTACCCCCACCATCTGCGCAGAGCGGACGGCCTTGTTCAAAGCGGTGAGCGAAGGTGTGCGCTGCTTTCAGGCCATTGCCATTGTGGGAAGCCTGGAAGGAGAGAAGAATCGTTTGGTTACTTCCCCCTGCGGGGTCTGCCGTCAGGCACTGAATGAATTCTGCGAGAAAGATATGCCGTTGATTTTGGCAAAGAGTGAAGAGGAGTATCAGATCATCACCCTTGGAGAGCTGCTGCCTTTGGGCTTCGGACCGAAAAATATTCAATAACCATGCAATTGCGGGGGATACTGCCATGCGAATGTATGATGTGATCGCAAAAAAACGGGATGGCGGAACGCTGAGCAGGGAAGAACTGGCATTTGCCGTGAACGGATTTGTAAGCGGGCAGGTGCCGGATTACCAGATGAGTGCGCTGCTGATGGCAATTTATTTAAAAGGTATGACTGGGGAGGAAACGGCCCAGCTTACCGATTTGATGGCGCACTCCGGCAAGATGGCCGACCTTTCTTCCATTCAGGGCGTGAAGGTGGACAAGCACTCCACCGGCGGCGTGGGGGATAAAACCACGCTGGTTGTGGCACCGGTGGCGGCGGCCTGCGGTGTAAAGGTTGCCAAAATGAGCGGCCGCGGGCTTGGCCACACCGGCGGCACCGTGGATAAAATGGAAGCGGTGCCGGGCACCCGGATTGCCCTGAGTGAGCAGGAATTTTTTGATCAGGTCAATCGGCTGGGAATTGCCGTGGTGGGACAGAGCAGCGAAATGGCCCCTGCTGACCGGAAAATGTACGCGCTGCGGGACGTGACGGCCACCGTGGAGAGCATTCCGCTGATTGCTTCCAGCATCATGAGCAAAAAACTGGCCTCCGGAAGCGACTGCATTTTGCTGGATGTGACGGTGGGAACCGGTGCATTCATGAAAACAGTGCCTCGCGCCGTAGAGCTGGCCCGGTTGATGGTGGAGATCGGCTGCCGGAACGGCCGCAAAGTGGCGGCCCTGATCACGGATATGGACACCCCGCTGGGCAGCTGCATCGGCAACAGCCTGGAGGTGGCCGAGAGCATGGAGGTGCTGAAAGGCTGCGGCCCGGAGGACCTGACGCAGGTGTGCTGCCAATTGGCGACCAATATGCTGATGCTGGCCGGAAAAGGCGGCGAAGCGGAGTGCCTTGCCATGGTAAAACGCGTGTTGGCAGATGGGTCGGCGTTCCGGCTGTGCAAGGAGATGTTCCACGCCCAGAGCGGCGACGTGCGCGTGCTGGATGACCCGCGCTGCTTTGCACCGGCACAGTATCAATACGATGTGTGCAGCCCCAGTGATGGCTTCATCTGCAAAACGGATGCGGAGAAAATTGGCATTGCCAGTATGCTGCTGGGGGCAGGGCGGCTTAAAAAAGAGGATTCGATTGATTATGCGGCCGGAATTCGAATGTACAAAAAGCAAGGGGCAGCGGTGCGCCGGGGCGAGCGCCTTGCCACCTTTTATACGAACGACCCCGCACGGTTTGCCGCTGCGGAAGAGACGTTCCTGCAGGGCTTTTCGTTCGGAGACGAGAAGCCGGAGCAATTGAAGCTGATCTACGCCCGGGTTACACAGAGCGGTGTGGAATATTTTTAAGTGGGCTGCTCTTTAATAGGAAGCGGCGAGGAGTTGTTTGGAAAATAACACTGCCCAGGCCGATCTGGTGGTGATGAAGCCTGCAAAAAACAAAGGCGGGCAAAGGGCGCATGCCAATGGAAGAAGGCCCGATGCCCGCCTGGTGCGTGTCAAGCGGCGGGCAGCCATATGCTGGCCGTATTACGTGAGAGGTTCTCCTGAACGGGGAGATTCCGCGCCGTGCTTGTGGAAGTTTTTCAGATTCTCACGAAACAGACAGCCCTGTGCGTTTTTGTAAAGGGCTGGAAAATATGCGGATTCATTCAGCACAATGTGAGAAGGGGGCGTTTGATCATTTGCAGGGCGAGAGGGTTGGCCTGCGGTGGGCCCTTCCGGGGCGGGCTTGGCTTGCTGCTCACTGTGGGGCTGCGGCCAGAAAAGGCCATCGGTGCTGTCGGTGTGGTTTCCGTAATGATCGGTATAGCCGTTCATAGGTCGATCTCCTTTGCGTATTTGTGTGCATTTGCGAGAAATTGGCAGGCACTTCCGGCACGAAGAAATGCTCCATTGGAACATTCGGATCAGAAGGTTTACGGAAAATCAGAAGCACCTGCGCTCAGGCAGAACCTAGCATTTGCAGGATGAGCCGGATTTATTCACCTGATCGGATGAGGTGTGCGGGTGCAAAGCGGCCTTGCCCGCCAAAAAAAACGAAAAAAGTTCCTGCAAACAAGAAAAAAACCTTGCAAATGGCAAATGTATATGGTATAGTATTAAAGCCGCATGGTGTGGGCTGCTGAAGTGACGGCTGCGTTGCCGCCCGCCTTACGACCAGCGAGTCTGATTGAAAGAGAGAAAAACTATGTACGCGATTATCGTTACCGGTGGCAAGCAGTACAAGGTCCAGCAGGGCGATGTGCTGTTCGTGGAGAAGCTGGAGGCCGAGGAAGGCGCCGAAGTGAAGTTCGACACCGTTCTGGCCGTGGGCGAAGAGGGCGCTGTGAAGTTCGGCGCTCCCAGCGTTGAGGGTGCCAGCGTGGCTGCCAAGGTCGTGAAGAACGGCAAGGGCAAGAAGCTGAACATCATCACCTATCGTCCCAAGAAGGGCAGCGCCCGCCGCATGGGCCATCGTCAGCCCTACACCAAGGTGGAAATCACCGCGATCAACGCTTGAACAATTAGAAACGGAGGTACAACACAATGGCACATAAAAAAGGCGTAGGTTCTACCAAAAACGGCCGCGACTCCGAGTCTAAGCGTCTGGGCGTCAAGCGCGCCGATGGTCAGTTCGTTCTGGCCGGCAACATCCTGGTGCGTCAGCGCGGCACCCATATCCATCCCGGTGAGAACGTGGGCATCGGCAGCGACGATACCCTGTTTGCTCTGGTGGATGGCCGCGTGAGCTTTGAGCGCATGGGCCGTGACCGCAAGAAGGTCAGCATCAAGCAGTAATTGTATTGCATCGAGAGGCCGGGCCCCAGTGGCTCGGCCTTTTCTTGTCAAAGCCGCAGAAATTGATTGTGTGGCCGAATAAAATAGAACCGCCCTGCAGTGCGGCGGGCGGTGCCTCAAAAGGAGGGAATGACCATGGGAAACGGCAGCTTTGTTGATGTAGCAAAGATTTTCATCAAGGCAGGCAAGGGCGGCGATGGGGCCGTGAGCTTCCATCGTGAGAAGTTTGTGGCCGCCGGCGGCCCGGATGGCGGTGACGGCGGCAAGGGCGGCGATGTGCTGTTCCTGGCGGACGACAACCTGTCCACCCTGATGGACTTTAAGTATAAGCGCAAGTATACGGCGGAGCCCGGCGCAAACGGCGGCGGCAAACGCTGCACCGGCAAAAACGGTGAAGATCTGATTATTCGTGTGCCCCGTGGCACCCTTGTAAAAGAGGCCAAAAGCGGCCAGCTGATGGCGGATATTTCCGGGGATAAGCCGGTTGTGGTGGCCAAGGGCGGCCGCGGCGGCTGGGGCAACGTTCACTTTGCATCGCCAACCCGGCAGATTCCAAAATTTGCGAAGCCGGGCTTCCCCGGGGAAGAGTTTGAACTTCAGCTGGAGCTGAAACTGATTGCGGATGTGGGCCTGATCGGCTTCCCGAATGTGGGCAAATCGACCCTGATTTCGGTCATCAGCGCGGCAAAACCCAAGATCGCAAACTATCATTTCACGACCCTGACGCCAGTGCTGGGCGTGGTGCAGGTCGGCCCGGAAGCCAGCTTTGTGGCGGCGGACATTCCCGGCCTGATCGAGGGTGCCAGCGAGGGCATCGGCCTGGGACATGATTTCCTGCGCCATGTGGAGCGCTGCCGCCTGCTGCTGCATGTGGTGGACGTTTCCGGCTGCGAAGGCCGTGACCCGATTGATGATTTTGAAAAGATCAACGAAGAGCTGGTCAATTTCAGCGCACAGCTGGCAACCCGCCCCCAGATCGTTCTGGGCAACAAATGCGACATTGCCACGCCGGAACAGGTGGAAGCCTTCAAGCAGTATGTGGAAGCAAAGGGGCTGACCTTCCTGCCCATTTCCGCGGCGACCAAGATGGGCCTGAAGGGCCTGCCCGGCCTGGTGTACGACCGGCTGCAGCAGCTGCCGCCGGTGCAGGTGTACGAGGCGAACTATGTGGCCCCCGTCAAGACGGAAGGCCCCCGCAGCTTCGAGATCACCCAGCCGGAGGAAGGCGTGTTTGAGATCGACGCCCCCTGGCTGGAGCGCATTCTGGAAGGCAGCGATGTGGAGGACTACGAGAGCCTCCAGTATTTCCAGCGGCAGCTGGGTGACAGCGGCATTCTGGATGAGCTGGTCAAGCGCGGCGTGCAGGAGAACGATACCATCCGGATCGGCGATTTTGAGTTTGACTATGTGTTCTGATCAATGGCACGGCTGACGGCCGTGCGCTGAGCGAGGTTTTCTCAATGGAAAAACAGCAGGTAAACATCCGCGAACAATCCCCTCTGAACCTTGCCTTTGTGGGCGACAGTGTGTTTGAATTGCTGGTGCGCCGCCACTTGGTGGAGTATACCCGGCTTCAGCCCGGCAAGCTGCACAGCGAGGCCATTAAGTATGTCTCGGCCCGGGCGCAGTTTGCGGCCCTGCCTTTGCTGGAGCCGCTGCTGACGGAAGAAGAGGCGGCGGTGCTGCACCGCGGCAAAAATGCCAGCAAAGCGTCCGTTGCCAAGCACGCATCGCCGGAGGAGTACCGGGCATCCACCGGCATGGAAGCGCTGTTTGGCTGGCTGTGCCTGCAGGGGCAAGAGGCTCGCATTCAGGAGCTGTTTGAGGTGATCTGGCAGCAGTTTGACCCGAACGCACATAAGTAACGTACAAAGGGCTGAGGCCCGGAAGAATCCGGACCTCAGCCCTTTGTTGAATGAAAGGCGCTTATTTGCTGTTTTTGGCGCTGCCGGAGGTTTTGCTGCTGGTTTTTCCGGCGGTGCGGTTCTCACCGGAGTTTGTGCTGTTTTTGCCGGTGCTATTCGTAGAATTGGCGGAATTGACGCTGTTTTTTGAAGTGCGGTTGTCCATCATCCAATGCTCCTTTCCTTATCCGGGGCGCGATTCGGCGCGGCTTTTTGACTGGAAGCCCTGCGCGGCCCCGCAACTATAGTCTTTTCCAACTGCATTGGCTTTTATACAAAATTGGGAGAGGTTTCTATGCCGAAAGAATTTTTTGAACAACGAGAGCGCACGCTTTTGGGAGAGCGCTATGAGACGCTGTATTCGGCCCCCAGCAAAACGGCGGCCCGCGGTGTGACGGTGAATCTTCTTCGCTGCACGCCGGAATGGTTCGCAGACCATGCGGGGCTGTCTGTCTCGCCCTCCCCGTTTTGCAGCGCGGGTCTTTTGATTGAGGACCCGGCGGTGAAGCTGGGGCGGCACCCCTATCACCATGCGGGGGCCTTCTATTCGCAGGAGCCCTCGGCCAGTGCGCCGGCTACCATGCTGGATGTACAGCCGGGCATGAAGGTGCTTGACCTGTGTGCGGCGCCGGGCGGAAAAAGCAGCCAGCTGGCGGCGGCGCTGGGCGGCGAGGGGCTTCTGGTGAGCAATGAATACGACGGCGGCCGCGCGGTGATTCTGCGCCAAAACCTGGAACGCATGGGCGTTGCCAATGCCGTAGTGCTGAATGAAACGCCTGCCCGCATCGCGGTTGCCTTGCCCGGATTTTTTGACCGGGTACTGGTGGACGCGCCATGCAGCGGCGAAGGAATGTTCCGCAAGGAGCCGCAGGCCCTTGCACAGCATGGGCCGGGGCTGGTTGCACAGTGCGCAGCGCTGGGAAGTGAAATTTTGGATGCGGCCGCAGCCTGCCTTGCGCCGAGTGGCGTGCTGGTGTATTCGACCTGCACCTTTGCGCCGGAGGAGGATGAAGGACAGGTGGGGGCGTTCCTGGCCCGCCACCCGGAATTTGAGCTGCTGCCCTGGCCGGATCGCTTCGGCAGCCCCGGGGAAGCCAACCGGTGCGGAGAATATCCCTTTGAGGCCGAAAAAACCCGCCGCATCTGGCCCTGCCAGGGAGGGGAAGGCCACTTCATGGCAAAGCTGCGAAAAGCCGCGCCGGAGGAAACGGGAAAAACGGTCCGTGTAAAGCCTGCAAAGGCAGCAAAGCCCAATGCAGCATGGCAGGCATTTGCAGGGGAATACTTCCCGCAGCTGGCAGGGCTGCCCACCATGCAGCTGGAGGATATGGTTTTGCTGATGCCCGAGGGGATGCCGGCGCTGAAGCTTCACGTGCTTCGGGCCGGTGTGATGGCAGGAACTGTGCAGAAGAATCGGTTTGTTCCGGCTCATCATCTTTTCACGGCCTTTGGTGGAGGCTGCACCAACCGGGAAGAGCTGACGCTTGCGGATGCCCGCACCCAGGCGTGGCTGCGGGGGGAAGAAATTGAAGCGTGCACGGCTCATAGCGGCTGGTGCTGCGTGACCGTGGACGGAATGCCCCTGAGCGGCGGCAAGGTGAGCGGCGGCAAGGTGAAAAACCATCTGCCGAAGGCCCTGCGGAATTTGGGCTGAATGGAAAATGAATGAAAAAAGGCCTGGAAGGAAACGTTAAGTGCGGCAGCGCACGATTCCATCCAGGCTTTTTTGCTGCTGTAGGTTTGTCAATGACCTGATAGGGAAATGATTGTAAGTGCGTTCTCGGACGGCAAGTTATAGTTTGAAGTCCACGAAAGAAAAGAAACGATGGGTTGCATAGAATTCCTCATTGTCCTTGCGATGACTTCTCTCTACTTTTCCATTGTGCCTTGGTGTGTAGGGCTTGATCAGCTTGTGACGAATATTAAGCTGCTCCAAGGTTTTTTCAAAGAGCGTTGGCTTGGGATTTTTAGTGCCAACCAGCTGATTTGTGAATTCGCTGGCATTATCTGTCTGCACCCTCTGGCCAGGATAGGACATCTGTTCATAGGGCTTTGGCGTACATTTCTTTGGATTGGGCAACTTTACAGCCGGAGATAGAACGGGTGTATCCTCTTGAACGAAGTTTGACCCAAAATACAACGATACCGGCGTTCGTATTCCGGTGGCGCATATTCAGAATCAGCTTGCTTTCCTCAGGAGTATGCTGATTTGGATGCCTGTGAGAGCGATGAGAGCGATCCTCCAACGAGTGCAATGTGCCGTCATAGCGCTTTATCCAGCGGTAAATGTACTGCCGGTTGGTGTGATAACGCACCGCAGCCTTTGTAACGCCGTGCTTCTGTGCAAATTGAGCCTATACCGTGTTGTTTGTGTTATCTTATTCATAGCGAATAGGGTACGCCTGCCTTTCGGTTTTGTGTCAGCAACTTAACCTTATCACATGGCAATCCTATTCGCTATCTTTTTTATCTCTTTCTGTTACACATCATTGTAACACCTACAGGAAAAGCAGCAGCTGGAGAGGTCCATGCTTGCAAACCTATTGCAGAATGGGATATAATAAATCCGTATCGAAAAATGATCTAAAAACAGGTTTGTTCAGGGGCCGATCGGGCGGGAAGGGCGAAAATGCAGCAGGAAATGCAGGAAGGCAAATTCAAGCTGGTGGCACCGTATCAGCCCACTGGCGATCAGCCCCAGGCCATTGAGGCCCTCGTAAAAGGCATTGAGGCCGGTGACCGGGCCCAGACTCTGCTGGGGGTAACCGGTAGCGGCAAAACATTTACCATGGCCAACGTGATTGCCCGGGTAAACCGCCCCACGCTGGTGCTGGCCCACAACAAAACTCTGGCGGCCCAGCTCTGCACGGAGTTCCGTGAGTTTTTTCCGGACAATGCGGTGGAGTATTTTGTGTCGTACTACGACTACTATCAGCCCGAGGCATATATCCCGTCCACCGATACCTACATTGAAAAAGACAGCGCCATCAACGATGAGATCGACCGCCTGCGCCATTCGGCCACGGCGGCGCTGTCCGAACGGCGGGATGTGATCATTGTTGCCAGCGTTTCCTGCATTTACAGCCTGGGCGACCCCATTGATTACCGCAGCATGGTCATCAGCCTGCGGCCGGGCATGGAGATGAGCCGGGAGCAGCTGTGCAAACGGCTGGTTTCGCTGCAATACGAACGCAACGATGTGAATTTTACCCGCAACAAGTTCCGCGTTCGGGGCGATGTGGTGGAGATCAATCTGGCCTATATGAGCGATCTGGCCATTCGGGTGGAGTTTTTCGGAGATGAGATCGACCGGATCACCGAGACAAACCCGCTGACCGGCGAGCGGAAAAATGTGGTGAAGCATGTGGCCATTTTCCCGGCGAGTCATTACATCGTTTCACCGGAGAAGATGCAGGCGGGCCTGAAGCGCATCAGCGAGGAAATGGACGAGCAGGTGAAGAAATTCACCCAGGAAGGCAAGCTGATCGAAGCCCAGCGCATTGCCCAGCGCACCAACTACGACATGGAAATGCTCACGGAAGTGGGGATGTGCAAGGGCATCGAAAACTATTCTGCCGTGCTCAGCGGCCGAGCGCCCGGCTCGACCCCCACCACATTGCTGGACTATTTTCCCAAGGATTTTTTGCTGTTTGTGGATGAGAGCCATGTGATGCTGCCCCAGCTTCGGGCCATGTACGGTGGCGACTATGCCCGCAAGAAAACGTTGGTGGATTTCGGCTTCCGGCTGCCGTCGGCGTTTGACAACCGCCCCTTGAAATTTGAAGAGGTGGAAGCTAAGCTGAACCAGATGGTGTTTGTCAGTGCCACGCCCGGTGAGTATGAGCGGGAACACAGCAGCCAGATTGCGCAGCAGGTCATTCGCCCCACTGGTTTGCTGGACCCCCAGATTGTAGTGAAGCCGGTGGAGGGCCAGATTGAGGATCTTTTGGGTGAGATCCGGCAGCGCACGCAGCGCGGCGAACGGGTGCTTGTGACTACGCTCACCAAAAAGATGGCCGAGGACCTGACCGATTATCTCACTGAGCAGGGCGTCAAGGTTAAGTATATGCACCACGAGGTGGACACCTTTGAGCGCATGGAGCTGATTAAAGACCTGCGCATGGGAGCAATTGACGTGATTGTGGGCATCAACCTGCTTCGGGAGGGCCTGGACCTTCCCGAAGTGTCTCTGGTGGCCATTCTGGATGCGGACAAGGAAGGCTTCCTGCGCAGCGAGACCAGCCTGATTCAGACCATTGGCCGTGCGGCCCGAAATGCGGACGGCATGGTGATTATGTACGCGGATGAGGTGACCCCAAGCATGGAGCGGGCCATCACGGAGACCGAGCGCCGCCGTGCCATTCAGATGGCGTACAACGAAGCCCACGGCATTGTGCCCACCACCATTAAGAAAGAGATCCGCGAGGGCATTGAAATCAGCGATAAGGAAGAGAACGGACGCCTGTTCGGCGGCAAACGTATGAGTAAGGTGGAGCGGGAACAGGCGATCGAGCGCCTGACCCGCGAGATGAAGGAAGCGGCCCGTATTTTGGAGTTTGAACACGCGGCGTTCCTGCGGGATCAGATCGACCGGCTGCGGCGGGGCGAAAACCCGACGACGGAAGGCGATGCCCCCAAGATGAAGCGTAAGAGAGGCAAAAAGTGAGTAACGATAAAATCGTCATCCGCGGTGCGCGGGAACACAACCTGAAAAATGTCAGTCTGACCATTCCGCGGGATAAGCTGGTGGTTATGACCGGCCTGTCCGGTTCGGGCAAATCCAGCCTGGCATTCGATACCATTTATGCCGATGGCCAGCGCCGCTATATGGAGAGCCTTTCCAGCTATGCGCGTATGTTCCTGGGGCAGATGGAAAAGCCGGATGTGGATGAGATCACCGGCCTTTCACCGGCTATTTCCATTGACCAGAAAACCACCAGCCATAACCCCCGCTCCACGGTGGGCACGGTGACGGAGATCTATGACTATCTCCGCCTGCTGTACGCGCGCATCGGCATTCCGCATTGCCCGGTGTGTGGCCGGGTGATCAGCCAGCAGACTGTGGACGAAATGGTGGATGAAATTCACAAGCTGCCGGAGGGAACCCGCTTTTATGTGCTGGCCCCGGTTGTGCGGGGTCGCAAGGGCACACAGCAGAAAGAATTCGAGGCAGCCCGGCGGGGCGGCTATGCCCGGGTACGGGTGGATGGGAACATCTACGACCTGGACGAAGAGATCACGCTGGAAAAAAACCGGAAGCATACGGTGGAGATCGTGGTGGACCGGCTGGCCATCAAACACGGCAGGGAAGGGCAGAGCCGCCTGGCGGATTCCTTGGAAACGGCCATCGGGCTGACCGGCGGATTGGTGACCATCAGCGTAGTGGACGGCAAGGAAATGCAGTTCAGCCAGAGCTATGCCTGCCCGGAGCACGGTATCTCGGTGGAGGAACTGACGCCGCGGATGTTCAGCTTCAACAACCCCTTCGGTGCCTGCGAGACCTGCACCGGCCTCGGCACCTTTATGAAGGTGGACCCGGAGCTGATCATCCCGAACAAGGCGCTTTCCATCCGGGAAGGGGCCATCAAGGCAAGCGGATGGTACTATGCCGAGGGCTCTGTGAGCGAAATGTACTACAAAGGGCTTGGCAAGCGATATGGCTTTACACTGGATACGCCAATTAAAGAAATGAACGAAGAGGCGCTGAATGCGCTCCTGTACGGTACTGGCGGCGAGCGCATTGAGATGCATCGGCAGAACGAGTTCGGTTCCGGCCGGTACCTGAACGACTTTGAGGGAATTGTGCCGAATCTGGAGCGGCGCTTCCGGGATACTTCCAGCGAATGGATGAAGGAAGAAATCGCCACGGTAATGAACGGGGTGGAATGCCCGGACTGCCATGGCCAGCGCCTGAAGCCGACCAGCCTGGCCGTGACCGTGGGAGGCATCAACATCAGCCAGTTCTGCGCAATGAGCGTGCGGGAAGAGCTGAACTTCATCAACAAGCTGGATCTCACCGATCGGGAGCATATGATTGCCGACGGTATCCTGAAAGAAGTGCGGGAGCGGCTGGGTTTCCTGCAGAGCGTGGGCCTGGATTATTTGACCCTGGCCCGCGGCTCAGTGGGGCTGTCCGGCGGCGAGAGCCAGCGCATTCGCCTGGCCACGCAGATCGGCAGCGCCCTTACCGGGGTTCTGTACGTGCTGGATGAGCCCTCCATCGGCCTGCATCAGCGGGACAATGACAAGCTGATTGCCACACTGAAGCGCCTGCGGGACCTGGGCAATACGCTGATCGTGGTGGAACACGATGAGGACACCATGCGCCAGGCGGATTATCTGGTGGATGTTGGCCCCGGTGCGGGCGTTCACGGCGGCGAGATCGTGGCGGCCGGTTCGGTGGAGGACATCTGCAGGGAACCCCGAAGCATCACCGGGCAGTATCTTTCCGGCCGCAAGCGCATTGAAGTGCCGGCCACCCGCCGCCCGGGCAACGGCAGGCACATTCGGATCGTGGATGCCTACGAGAACAACCTGCAGCACATTACGGTGGACATTCCCCTGGGCGAGATGACGGTGGTTACGGGGATTTCCGGGTCGGGCAAATCCTCGCTGGTCAACGAGATTCTGTACAAGCGCCTGGCCGCAGAGCTGAACGGCGCCAAGCATCGACCCGGCAAGCACAAGGCAATGGAAGGGCTGGAATATGTGGACAAGGTCATCGGCATTGATCAGTCGCCCATCGGCCGCACACCGCGCTCCAACCCGGCTACCTACACGGGGGTGTTCAATGACATCCGTACAGTGTTTGCCCAGACGCAGGACGCCAAAATGCGCGGCTATGGGGCAGGCCGGTTCAGCTTCAATGTGAAGGGCGGACGGTGTGAGGCCTGTGAAGGCAACGGCATTCTGGAAATTGCCATGCACTTTTTGCCGAACATCTATGTGCCCTGTGAAGTATGCAAGGGCGCACGCTACAACCGGGAGACCTTGGAGGTTCGTTACAAAGACAAAAGCATCTCGGATGTGCTGAACATGACGGTTGAGGAAGCCACGACGTTTTTTGCCAATATCCCCAAAATTCACCGAAAGCTGCAGACCCTGTGCGATGTGGGCCTCGGCTATGTGCAGCTGGGGCAGAGTGCGACAACGCTTTCCGGCGGCGAAGCCCAGCGCGTGAAGCTGGCGCTGGAACTGGCCAAGCGCAGCACCGGCCAGACCGTGTATATTCTGGACGAGCCCACCACCGGCCTGCACGTGGCGGACGTTCATCGTCTGGTGGAGGTGCTGGACAAGCTGGTGGATGCCGGGAACACGGTGGTGGTCATTGAGCACAACCTGGATGTCATCAAGCGGGCCGATCACATCATTGATTTGGGCCCGGAGGGCGGAAGCGCCGGCGGGCAGATCGTGGCCGAGGGAACCCCGGAAGAGGTGGCGGCCAACCCCACCAGCTTTACCGGCCAGTACCTTGGCCCCATCCTGAAGCGGGATCGGGCAAAATCAGGCGAAACCGGCCAGGAATAAAGCGAAGAGGCGTTGTGCTTTGGCACGCTTTCGGTTATAATAAAACTCTATTGGTTTATTTTTCCGCCGGTAGGGCGGTGAAGAATTGGAGAAACTGGATCTGTGAACAAAATCGACAGAATTGGATACAATCATGACGGTACGGCAGCTGCCGCACTGGCGGCGGCCTATGACACTCCGCCGATGGCCTATGTGCGCAGCTACGGGTGCCAGCAGAACGTGAACGACGGCGAAAAGATCAAAGGCGTGCTGATGGACGTGGGCTATGGCATTTGTGACAGCCCCGAGCAGGCCGATTTGATCCTGTTCAACACCTGCGCCGTGCGTGAGCATGCGGAGCAGCGGGTGTTCGGTAATATCGGCGCGCTGAAAAAGCTGAAGGAACAGAACAAGGGGCTGCTCATCGGCCTGTGCGGCTGCATGGCCCAGCAGCCGCAGGTGGTGGAGAAAATCCGCCAGAGCTATCCCTTTGTGGATTTGGTGTTCGGCGTGAATGGAATTGATACGCTGCCCAATCTGCTGGCCCAGAAGATCGAGGGCCGCAAACGGGTGCTGCAGACGCCGGTGGAGCGCACGGAGATCGTGGAGGGAATGCCCATCCGGCGGGATTCTTCCTTCCGCGCCTGGCTGCCCATCATGTATGGGTGCGACAACTTCTGCACCTATTGCATTGTGCCCTATGTGCGCGGGCGCGAGCGCAGCCGTACTCCCGCGGCCATTCTGGAGGAGTTCAAGGGGCTGGTGACCGCCGGTTATAAGGAGATCACCCTCCTGGGCCAGAACGTGAACAGCTACGGCAAGGGCCTGGACGAAAATGTGGATTTTTCGGATCTGCTGGCGTTGCTATGCACGGTGCCGGGCGATTATCACATCCGCTTTATGACCAGCCATCCCAAGGATGCCAGCCACAAGCTCATTGACACGATCGCGGCGCACCCGCAGATCTGCAACCACCTTCATCTGCCGGTGCAGTCGGGAAGCAATCGCATCCTGAAAGAGATGAACCGCCATTACACGGTGGAGCATTACCTGGAATTGATTGAGTATGCCCGCCGCACGGTGCCCGGCATTACCTTTTCCAGCGATATCATTGTGGGCTTCCCCGGTGAGACCGAAGAGGATTTTGAGGCCACGCTGGAATTGATCAAAAAGGTGCGGTATATGCAGCTGTTTACCTTCATCTATTCCAAGCGCTCGGGCACAAAGGCTGCGGATATGCCGGACCCCTACACTCACAAGCAGAAGGCTGACCGCATGGGCCGCCTGCTGGCGGTGCAGGAGGAGATTGCCTGCGAGCAGACGGCGGCCCTGGTGGGGCAGACTCAGGTGGCCCTGGTGGAGGGTCACGGCCGGGGCGAGGGTCTGCTGAATGGCCGCCTGCGCAACAACCTGGTGGCGGAATTTGCCGGGGACCCGGCCCTCATCGGCAGCGAGGTACAGCTGCACATCACCGGCAGCCGGGCCGCAATGCTGACCGCAGAGCTGGCCTGAGCCGGAAAAGAGCCCCTTCAAAGAAGGTTTTGCCGGCTGCACAGTCCGGGTCAACGGCGCGCGGCGGGCTTACCGATAAAGAAATCATTCCGGCTGTGAGCCGACTGAGAAAAGGAGAGTATGACCATGGATGCCATTGAACTGTTTAAGAAGGCTGCTGCTGCCATGCAGACGGATGAGCGCTATCTGGCACTGGATGCCGCCCGCCGCGCCAACGATGAGAACAAGGAACTGCAGGATATGATCGGCGAGTTCAACCTGGCCCGGATGGACCTGAACAACGAGATCACCAAGGATGAGCGGGACGATGAGCGCATTGCCGAGCTGAATGGCCAGGTGAACGACCTGTACGGCAAGATCATGAACCATCCCGGCATGGTTGCCTACAATGAGGCAAAGGCTGCCGCTGAGGCGATGGTGAACTATATCGACGCCATCATCAACACGGCCATGAACGGCGGTGACCCCATGACTGTGCAGGAGCCTGCTGCCGGTGGCTGCTCCGGCAGCTGCTCTACCTGCGGCGGCTGCCACTAAGCCACTGCGGCCAGGAAAAACAGCAAAGCGGCAGAAAGAGTCTCTGCTACACAACGGCCGGGCGCTCTTTGGAGCGTACCGGCCTTCCATGGCTTTTGAGGGGCTGCATGAGGCCTCTTAAGCCCCAACGATGAAACGAACTGCAAAGAATCAGGATGTGGAGTATGGCTGAACTTTCGCCCATGATGGCACAGTATTTTGAAATCAAAAAGCAGCACAAGGATGAGATCCTCTTTTTCCGTCTGGGGGATTTCTACGAAATGTTCTACGACGATGCAATTCTGGCGTCCAAGGAACTGGAACTGACCCTGACCGGGCGGGACTGCGGCCAGAAAGAGCGGGCACCCATGTGCGGGGTGCCGTTCCATAGCTACGAAAGCTATGTGGCCCGCCTGATCGCCAAGGGCTACAAGGTGGCCATCTGCGAACAGATGGAGGACCCGGCCAAGGCCAAGGGCCTGGTAAAGCGGGACATTATCCGGGTGGTGACCCCCGGTACGGTCATTGAAAGCAGTATGCTGAAGGATGACCGGAACAATTATCTGTGCAGCGTGTTTGTAAAAGGCAAGGCAGCCGGCATCTGCTTTGCGGATGTTTCCACCGGTGAAGTCCACGCTACGGAATTGACGGCGGAAAAGCTGGACAACCAGATCATTACCGAGCTGTGCCGCTATACGCCCAGCGAAATCCTGATGAACAGCGAGATGCTGAAGCACAAAGCCGTGACCGCCTACATCAAACAGCATATGTCCTGTTCGGTGGAGGTGATGACGGAAGAAGAGTATGTGCCGGAGCAGATTGGCGGCCTTTTGCAGGAACAGTTTGGGGCAGACTGGGCGGCAGCCAGCGGCCTTTCAAAATCGGGCCTGGCCCCGGTGGCGCTGGGCGTGCTGCTGGGGTACCTGCACCGCACCCAGAAAAAGGGTGTGGAACGGCTGAAAACCGTACACAACTACGCCGAAGCGCAGTATATGCAGCTCTCTCCGGTTACCCGGGCCAACCTGGAATTGACCGAGACCATGCGCGGGCGGGAGAAGAAGGGGACGCTGCTTTGGGTGCTGGACAAAACCCAGACCGCCATGGGAAAACGCCTTCTGCGCAGCTGGATCGAACAGCCGCTGGTCAGCTCGTCCGCCATCAACGACCGGCTTGCGGCCGTGGAGGCTCTTTATCAGCAGAGCATTCTTCGGGCAGATCTGGCGGACAGCCTCTCCCGCGTGTTTGATATGGAGCGCCTGATGACCCGCACAGTGTATGGTTCTGCAACGCCGCGGGAAATGTACGCCCTTGCCTGCACCTGCCGGGAGCTGCCCGGCTTGCAGAAGCAGGCCCGGGAGAGCGGCTGCCCGCAGCTGGCTGCATTGGCGGACCGCATTGATCCGCTGGAGGACATCCGGGATAAAATCTTTTCCGCCGTGGATGAGGACGCCCCTTCCACCCTGAAAGAGGGTGGTGTCATCAAGGCGGGCTACAACGCGGAAGTGGACGAACTGCGGGATATTATGCACGGCGGCAAGGGCTACCTCTCTCAGCTGGAGGCCAAGCTCAAGGAAGAAACCGGCATCCGCACGCTGAAAATTGGCTTTAACCGCGTGTTTGGCTATTACATTGAGGTGAGCCGCTCGTTTACCGACCAGGTGCCCGCCAATTTTGTGCGCAAACAGACCCTAGCCAATGCGGAGCGCTACATCACGGACGACCTGAAGCAGCTGGAAAACAAAATTCTGGGTGCCAATGAGCGGGTGCTCACTCTGGAGCGGGAGCTGTTTGACCAGTTGCTCAGCGCCGTGTCGGATCAGCTGATGCGCATTCAGGCCACCGCCATGGCTGTGGCGCAGCTGGACGTGTACACGGCCCTGGCGCAGGTGGCCAGCGACAACAATTACGTAAAGCCACAGGTGAACGACAGCGATGTGCTGATGATTGAAGAGGGCCGCCACCCGGTGATTGAGCAGATGCTGAAGGGCAGCCTGTTTGTGCCCAATGATACCAAAATGGACTGCGGCGAAAACCGCACCATTCTGCTCACCGGCCCGAACATGGCAGGTAAATCCACCTACATGCGGCAGAACGCGCTGATTGCGCTGATGGCGCAGATCGGCAGCTTTGTGCCGGCAAAATCCTGCAAAATGGGCGTGGTGGACGCCATTTTCACCCGGGTTGGCGCCTCCGATGATTTGGCGGCGGGCCAATCCACGTTTATGGTGGAGATGACCGAGGTTGCGGAGATCCTGCAGAACGCCACCCCGAAAAGTCTGGTGATTCTGGACGAGATCGGCCGCGGAACCTCCACCTTTGACGGCATGAGCATTGCCCGCGCCGTGGTGGAACACATCACCCGGAAAATTGGCTGCAAGACGCTGTTCGCAACCCACTATCACGAATTGACAGATCTGGAACAGTGCGAAACCGGTGTAAAGAATTACAACATTGCCGTGAAAAAGCGCGGCGAGGACATTACGTTCCTGCGGCGCATCATTGCCGGCCCGGCCGATGACAGCTACGGCATTGAGGTAGCCAAGCTGGCGGGCCTTCCGGGCGCGGTCACGCGCCGCGCCCATCAGGTGCTGCGGGCGCTGGAGGCTTCGGCCCCCGGCGCCAATCAGGTGACCCAGCTGGATTTTGAGGCAGTGGAGCAGCTGAATACCCCGCAGGCCCCCAGCGAAGTGATGGACAAGCTTCGGGATTTGGATGTGAACACATTGACCCCTATTGAGGCGTTGAACTTTTTGTATGAACTGAAGAAACTGTTTTAAAGAGAACGAGAGGCAGGTGGAATAAATGGCCGTCATTCATGTGCTGGATCAGCATACGGCGGAGCTGATTGCCGCCGGTGAGGTGGTGGAGCGCCCGGCGTCTGCAGTAAAAGAGCTGGTAGAAAACGCCATTGATGCAGGTGCGACCCAGGTGACCGTTTCCATTGAGCGGGGCGGTGTTTCCCTGATTCAGGTGTCCGATAACGGCAGCGGCATTGAAGCGGAATACATTGCAACGGCGTTTATCCGCCATGCCACCAGCAAAATCCGCACCGAGGCGGACCTGGATCACATCTGTACGCTGGGGTTTCGGGGCGAAGCATTGGCGTCCATTGCCAGTGTGGCCCGCGTGGAAGTGCTGACACGCACGGAACAGGATGAGTTCGCCTGCCGATATCGCATTGAAGGCGGCACCGAGCGGGGAATGGAGGCAGATGCCCGGCCGGTTGGCACCACCATCACGGTGCGCGATTTGTTTTACAATACGCCTGCCCGCATGAAGTTCCTGAAAAAGGACTCCAGCGAGGGCACTTACGTTGCGGATGCAGTCAGCCGGGCGGCGTTGTCCCATCCCGAGGTGGCGGTGAAATTTATCCGCGAGGGAAAGACCCAGTTCCAAACCCCCGGGGACGGAACGCTGCGCAGTGCTGCCTATGGGGTGCTGGGAAGAGAATTTTCCAAAAGTCTGCTGGAAGTGGACGGAACGGTGGGGCTTTATCGGGTGCATGGGCTGGTCACTCCGCCGTCGGCCTGCCGGGCCAGCCGGGGAATGCAGCACTTTTACATCAACGGCCGCTATGTGAAAAACAGCACGATGATGGCCGCCCTGGAAAATGCCTACAAGGGCACCCTGATGCAGGGCCGGTTTCCGGGCTGTGTTCTGATGCTGGAAATGCCGCCGGAACTGGTGGACGTCAATGTGCATCCCGCAAAAACGGAAGTTCGTTTTGCCCGGGAAAAGGACGTGTTTGACGCCGTGTACAGCGCGGTGAAGAGCGTGGTTCTGCTGCCCGTCAGCGGGGAGCGGCGCTTTCAGTTTGCGGACAGCACAGAGAAAATTCCGGCTGACGGCGCAAAAGAAACGCGTGCAGCCGTGCCGTCCAGCCCCGCGGTGCCCGCCCGGCCGAATGAGCCTGTGCCGTCGGTGATGCATCCGGCGGCCCCTGCCGCGCAGGAAGTGCCGATGCGGCAGCCAGGCAGCCAGGCACCGGCTGCAATGCCGGGAGAGGCGGACCGGGACGTGTGGAAATCTCTGCCCAGCGAGCCGGAGACGGAGGGGATTTTGCGTTCCGCGCCGATGCAGCTGACGAAAAGCTATCGCCCGGCGCGGGAAGAGATGCTGGACATTGCCCCCACTGAAGATGAGGTGCCGCACCTGCAGCAATCGGCTCCGGCAGAGGAGAAACCGCATGAGGAACCGGGCGGCCGGATGGACGATCAGCAGGCACCGGCTGCACCGCTGGCTAAAACGGCTGTGGCCGAGGCAGGGGAGAAAGCAGCGGATTCTGTGGAGATGCCTGCTGCCCAGCAGCTGGCCTTGGAGCCGGAACCGGAAATTGAGCCGCTGCGCTATGTGGGCGAGGTGTTCAAAACCTACATCATTACCCAGCGCGGGGAAGAGATGTGCCTGATTGACAAGCACGCGGCCCACGAGCGCCTGATTTACGAGGAACTGGCCAAAAATTATGGCAATGTGCCCAGCCAGATGCTGCTGATGCCGGTTCCGGTGCAGCTGAACGCAGAAGAAAAGAACGCGCTTCTCGGCAACCTGGATCTTTTGCGGGACGCTGGGGTGGAGCTGGATGATTTCGGCGGGAATACCGTTATGATTCGCGCGGTGCCGGCCGATGTGCAGGCAGACGATGTGGAAGAACTGGCGATTGAGCTGGCAGCCAAGCTGGCAAAGGGTGCAAAGGATGCGCTCAGCGAAAAAACAGAGTGGGTGCTGCACTCCATCAGCTGCCGGGCCGCCATGAAGGCCGGAGACAAAACCCGGCCGGAAGGGCTTTTGAGGCTGGCGGAACAGATCATGGCGGGCAAAGTACCGCCGTTTTGCCCCCATGGCCGCCCGATTGTACTGAAATTGACCCGGAAGGAGCTGGAAAAGCAGTTTGGAAGGCTTGGATAAACCTCGGATTGTTGCCATCGGCGGGCCGACCGCCAGCGGAAAAACCGCCTTGTCGGTGAAACTGGCGTCGGAGTTTCAGGGAGAGATCATTTCGGCAGATTCCATGCAGATTTACCGCGGCCTGGACGTGGGCACCGCTAAGGTTACCCCGGACGAGACCCAGGGGGTGCCGCATCATCTGGTGGACATCGTGGGGCCGGAACAGAGCTTCAGCGTGGCGGATTATGTACAGGCTGCACGGGCCTGCGCAGAGCAAATCACGCAGCGGGGTCATCTGCCCTTCGTGGTGGGCGGCACCGGGCTGTATCTTTCCAGCCTGCTGAACGGAGTTCAGTTCACCCCCCATAAGCCGACGACGGAGGTTCGCGCGGCCTTGGAGCAGGAGCTGGCCGAAAAGGGCAGAGAAGCACTCTACGAAAAACTTTGCCGGTTGGACCCCGAAGGCGCGGCCTGCATACACCCCAACAATATACCGCGGCTTTTGCGGGCGCTGGAGCTGTACCGCACCACCGGCCGGACGATGAGCCAGCAGAAAGCAGAATCCCGGCCCCAGACGCCGCCCTATCGGGCGCTGCTGCTGATTCTGAACGACCCGGACCGGGAGGCCCTGTATCACCGAATTGATTCACGGGTGGACCGAATGGTTCAGCAGGGTCTTCTGGAGGAGGCACGCCGGGTGTGGCAGAATCGGGAATGCTGGCATACGGCGGCCCAGGCCATCGGCTACAAAGAGCTGTTCCCTTATTTTGAAGGGGAGGCGGAGCTGGAACCCTGCTTGAATGATCTGAAACAGGCTTCCCGCCGGTATGCAAAACGGCAGCTGACCTGGTTCCGCCGAATGGAAGAGGCTCATTGGCTGGACGGTTCAGACCCGGAAACCCCCGCCAAGGCCCGGCAGCTGGTGGAACGCTTCCTGAATGGAGAGTTGTAGACGCGCACTCCACGAAAAAAGAACGTGACCGATTGAATAAGCAGAGAGCGATGAAGTGGCCCGGAGGTGAGCCCATGCAGGAGAAAAAAGCAAACCGTTCTTTCCCACGGCCGCCGAAATGGCTGCTGTTTGTGCCGCTCGGCCTGCTGGCACTGTACGTGACCGTTCAGCTGGTAGCGGTTCTGGACAACCGTTACGAGACGGAAACCGCCATTCAGGATACGCTGGCCGACAGCGTGGAGCTGGATGGAGTGCTGCTGTTTGCCCAGCAGCCGGTGGACGGCGAGGGAAGCCTTGGCTATCTTGTGGAAGAGGGCGAGCGCGTTTCGGCCGGGACCGCAGTTGCTGAGATTTATACCAGCAGCGAGCAGGCGAGCCTGCGTAACCAGCTGACGGTCCTGCAGAATCGGATCGCCCTGTTGGAAAAGTCTGAAAGCGTCGGCACCGACATCGGCGTGCTGCTGAATCAGGAGCAGAATGCAGAAAACGACCTGCTGGAAGCACTGGACCGGAAAGACTATGAAAATCTGAACAGCCGGCAGGAGAGTTATTTGCTGGCGGCCAACAAATTGCAGGTGACGACGGGCCGTGTCGCCAATTTTGACACCCAACTGGCGGAGCTGAACGCACAGGCGGAAAGTCTGACCCAGCAGCTGGGCACGCCCCAGACTATCCCGGCGCCGGTGGGCGGATATTTTGTTCAGGCGCAGGAGGCCCGGATGCTCACGGTGGAAGCGGATGCGCTGAACAATGCATCCCCGGCCGAACTTCAGGAAATGCTGGACCAGGGTGCGGACGAGTCGCTGGAAGGCAAGGCGGGAAAAATTGTGACCAGCTACCAATGGAATTTTTACGGTGTTTGTTCGAAAGAAGAGGGAGAGCGCATCAGCCAAAAGGTGGAACAGGGCGGCCGCAAAATCCAGATCAGCTTCCCCGGCCGGGCAGAAACCGCTCTGCCGGCGACCATTCAGGAAGTAACGCAGGACGAGGACAGCGGCCTTGCAAAAATTGTGGTGCATTGCGAATACATAAGCGCACAGATTTTGGCGCTGGGGCAGCAGACTGCGCGGTTGGACCTGAACAGCTACACCGGCCTGCGCATCAGCAAAGATGCCGTTCACATTGTGAATGACGTGAACGGTGTGTATGTCCGGTCCGGCCGGCTGATTGAGTTCCGGCCGATCGTGAAGCTGTACGAGAATGAAAATTATATTCTGGTACCGAATGGCGGCAACAAAGAGAGCAAACTGAAGCTGTACGATGAGGTGGTTGTGCGCGGGCGCGGCCTGCGGGACGGCCGGCTGGCTTGAGGGCAGTGGGCAAAGCCGAAAAATCTTAGAAAATTTTTGTTGTAAATGCCATAAAATACCCGGCGTTGGTTGACATCTGGCACGAAACAATGGATAATAAGTTGTGTGCAGCCATGCCCCATGGATGGATGTATCATAAATCAGCAGGAGTTTCGAGGCCGTAAAAGGTTTCGGATTTCACATAAAAGGAGGAAAAACGCTATGTTCGACAAGCTGAAAAAAGCGTTGGGCGTTGACGAGGAAGAGGAAGATTACGAGGGGGAAGATTTCCCTTCGTTCGTAAGCCGCGGCGATGATGCACAGCAGGACAGCGGTTATGATGCACCCGAGCCTCAGGCTGCTGCTTCCGGCAGCAAGCGCAATAAAGTGGTGAATATCAACGCCACCACGCAGCTGAAGGTGGTTCTGGTGAAGCCCGAAGCATTTGAGGATGCGACCACGGTGGCCGACCATCTGAATGCCAAGCGCACGGTGGTGCTGAATCTGGAGTCGACGAAAAAGGAAGTTTCCCGCCGTCTGGTGGATTTTTTGTCCGGTGTGGCGTATGCCAACAGCGGCCAGATTAAGCGCGTAGCGGCCAGTACCTTTATTATTACACCGTACAACGTTGACATTATGGGGGCGGACCTGCTGGACGAGCTGGAGAACAACGGTGTCTACTTCTGATGCACAAGCGCCGCAGGTGCGCGGCTTTGTACCGCCCCGCAGCGACCAGGAGCGCATGGTGATGCGCCGGGCAGAGGATCTTTGCGCCAGTGCTGAAAAGCGTTGGAGTGCCCGCTATACCGGCTTCCTCTCAGACCGGGAGCAGGACCTGTGCGCGGCTGCGCTGAACCGGGTGGGCTGCGACTGGTACCGGTTTGACGGAGGGTACGATGGGGCGGAGCGAAAGCTGCTCTGCCTGGTGCCGTTCGGCATTGAGTGCGAGCCGCCGATCCGCTTTGTAAAGGTGGCATACAGCCATCTTTGCGCACAGCCGCCCGCCCATCGTGATTGCCTTGGGGCCATTCTTGGCCTTGCGGTGGAACGCAGCTGCATTGGTGACCTGATTCCTTCGCCGGACGAACATTGCATTTATGTGGCGGTGCTGCAGGAAATGGCCGGTGTGCTCTGCCGGGAACTTCGGCAGGCAGGCCGGGTTTCGGTGCGCACCACCTTGTGCGAAGAAGGGAAGGCCGTTCTTCCGATGCGGCCGCCGCCGAAGCTGCAGACGGCGAGTGTGGCCTCACTGCGCTTGGATGCCGTTCTGGCGGCGTTTTTGAATTGCAGCCGCAGTCAAGCGGAGGAATATGTACGAACCGGCCATGTGGAAATCAACCACATTCCCCAAGAGAAGGCCGGTACGCCGGTATATGAACAGGACCTGTTTACTGTACGGGGAAAGGGGCGCTTCCGCCTGGAAAAGCTGGGCGGAAAAAGCCGAAAAGACCGGCAGTGGATCGAATATTATCAGTATTGAGGATTGCCGAGGGAGGGAACCGGGAGCATGACGCCTAAAGAAATTCGTACCGTTACCTTTGAAAAACAGATGGGCGGTTATCGTCGGGACGATGTGGATGCATTTCTGAAGCAGATGGCCGATGAAATGGAGAAGCTTCAAAAAGAAAAAGACGATATGGAAAGCAAGCTTTATGTGCTTGCCGACAAAATCGAGACCTATCGCAAGGACGAGGACAATGTGAAAATGGCCATGCTGAACGCCCAGCGTATGGCGGACAGTGTGGTGCGGGAAGCTAAAAAGAAATCGGAAGAGATTTTGCGCCAGGCCGGCATCAAAGCGGACGATGTGGTGCAGGCGGCCCGGGAACAGGTAGAGGACGAGAAGAGCGAGCTGCTGCGTCTGCAGGGCGAAGTTGCCAAGTTTAAGTCGGACGTGATGAGCCTGTATCGTCAGCACATTGAGTCTCTGGCCACGCTGCCGGACGCCCCGACCCAGCCGCAGGAAGAGCCTCAGCCGGAGCAAGAGCCGGAACCGGCGCCGCTGGAAGAGGCTGCGGCAGAGCCTGCACCGATTCCTTCGGCGGAACCTCAGGAAGAGCCTGCTGCGGAAGAGCAGCCGGCCGAGCAGCCTTCGGAAGAAGTTCCGGCACAGGAACCGGAGGCCGCGTCTTCCTTCACGTTGGATCTGAGCGGCCTGATGGAAGAATCCGATGAGGACGACGGTGCGGAGAAGGAAGCCGCGGCAAAGGCGTCCATTCTGGACAGCTTCCAGGGGATCAAGTTCAGCGACTGAACCGATCACTGCCTCAGGGCAACAAGTTATAGATTAGGAGTGTAGGACCATTGGCACAGGATTTTAACAAAACCATCAATCTGCCCAGCACTAAATTTGAAATGCGTGCCGGGTTGCCTAAAAAGGAGCCCAAACTGCTCCAGGATTGGCAGGAAAACCATCTGTATGAGGAGCTGATGCGCCACAACGAGGGCAAGCCCCGTTATGTGCTGCATGACGGTCCTCCGTATGCCAACGGCAATATTCATATGGGTACGGCCCTGAACAAGATCATTAAGGACATCATTGTTCGTTACAAGAACATGACCGGCTATCAGGCCCCGTATGTTCCCGGCTACGATACCCATGGCCTGCCCATCGAGCTGAAGGCGCTGGCCAAGGCGGGCGACCGCAAGAGCACCATCTCCAAGCTGGAGCTGCGCAAGATCTGCCATGACTTCGCCACGGAGCACATCGGCATCATGGGCGAGCAGTTCCAGCGCCTGGGCGTCATCGGCGACTTCGAACATCCCTATCTGACCCTGAAGCCCGAGTTTGAGGCCCGGCAAATTGAGATCTTCGGCACGATGGCCAAGAAAGGCTACATTTATAAGGGCCTGAAACCCGTGTACTGGTGCCCGGACTGCCGCACGGCGCTGGCGGAAGCCGAGATCGAATACGGCCAGGACGAATGCGATTCCATCTACGTTCGTTTTGCCGTAACGGATGACCCCAACGGCGTGCTGGCCAAGCGCGGCATTCCTGCAGACCATACCTGGTTCGTGATCTGGACCACCACCACCTGGACTCTGCCCGCCAACGTGGCCGTCTGCCTGAACGGTACCTTCAACTATGTGTTCGTGAAGATCGGCGACGATTACCATGTGATGGCCGAAGACCTGGTGAAGAGCACCATGGAAGCCTGCGGCATTACCGAGTATGAGATCGTGGGTGAGCCTGTTTCCGGTGCTGAGCTGGAATACATGAAGGTGCAGCATCCCTTCCTGGAACGCAAGAGCCTGGTCATTCTGGGTGACCATGTCACGCTGGAAAGCGGCACCGGCTGTGTTCACACGGCTGGCGGCCACGGCGTGGACGACTTCCTGGTCTGCCAGAAGTATCCCGAACTGCCCATTGTGGTGCCTGTGGACGACGGAGGTTACCTGACTGCCGATGCCGGTGAGGAGTTCGCCGGGCTGCGCGTATGGGAGGCAAACCCGGTCATCCTGAAGCACATCAAGGAGACCGGCCATCTGATGGGCGTGCAGCACATCAGCCACCAGTATCCCCATTGCTGGCGCTGCCACAATCCCATCATTTTCCGCGCCACCGAACAGTGGTTCTGCTCTGTGGATGCCTTCAAGGAGGACGTCTACAAGGCTATTGACAGCGTGAAGTGGCAGCCTGCGTGGGGCCATGACCGGATGCACGGCATGGTGCGCGACCGCAGCGACTGGTGCATCAGCCGTCAGCGCACCTGGGGCGTGCCGATCCCGGCATTCTACTGCACCAAGTGCGGCAAGTATCATATTTCCGATGAGTCCATTGCGGCCGTGAGCGATCTGTTCCGCAAAGAGGGCAGCGACGCCTGGTACAAGTACGAGGCCAACGACATCATGCCCAAGGACATCAAGTGCGAGTGCGGTGCCAGCGATTGGCGCAAAGACACCGACATCATGGACGTGTGGTTCGATTCCGGTTCCACCCATGTGGCGGTTCTGGAAGAGCGCCCGGAGCTGAGCTGGCCTGCCGATCTGTATATGGAAGGCGCGGATCAGTTCCGCGGCTGGTTCCAGTCCAGCCTGCTGACCAGCGTTGCCACCCGCGGCGTTGCACCTTACCGTGCGGTGCTGAGCCATGGCTGGGTCGTGGACGGCGAGGGCAAGCAGATGCATAAGTCTGCCGGCAACGGCGTGGAACCCAGTGAGATCATCAAGGACTACGGCGCTGATATCATCCGCCTGTGGGTGGCTTCCTCCGACTATACGGTGGACGTGCGCATCAGCAAGGAGATCCTGAAGCAGCTGAGCGAAGCGTACCGGAAGATCCGCAACACCGCCCGCTTCATTCTGGGCAACCTGAATGGCTTTGATCCCAATAAGGATATGGTCGCGGACGATCAGCTGTGTGAGATCGATCGTTGGGCGCTGGATGCAGTGGACGAGCTGTTGGCCACTGCCACCGAGGCCTACGAGAACTTTGATTTCAGCCGCGTTTACCACGAGGTTCACAACTTCTGCGTGGTTGAGATGTCCAACTTCTATCTGGATGTGATCAAGGATCGCCTGTATTGCAGCAAGGCGGACGCGGCAGGCCGCCGCTCTGCTCAGACTGCCATGTACAAGATTCTGGTGCAGCTGACCAAGATCATTGCCCCTGTGCTGGTGTTTACCGCGCAGGAGATCTGGAGCTTCATCCCCAAGATGCCCGGCATGAACAACTATGTGGCGTTTGAGGATATGGGCAAGGCTGGCACCTATCTGCAGGGCGAAGAGTTTGAGGCAAAGTGGAACAAGATCATTGCGGTGCGCGATGATGTGAAGAAGGCTCTGGAGCAGGCCCGTGCCGAAAAGGTCATTGGTGCTGCACTGGAGGCCCACATCACCCTGTATTGCAATGAAGAGCTGGAAGGCTTCCTGAACCAGATTCCCATGGATGAGCTGGCCGACCTGTTCATCGTCTCCCGTGCCGATGTGGTATGCGGCGAAGGCGGCGTCAAGGGCCTGGTGGAAGGTCTGGGCGTGAAGGTCGAGCGCGTACAGGGCGAGAAGTGTCCCCGCTGCTGGAAGTACGTGCCTGCGGTGAACGCGGATGGTCTGTGCCCCCGCTGCGCCGCTGCGCTGGAAGGCTGAAATTCCATTTAAACCGTTGAAAAACAGCGGCGCTTTTCCCAAAAAGCGCCGCTGTTTTCCTGCTTGACGGGTCTCGCCGGGAGCATGGGGTTTCCCGGATAAAAACGAACAAACACCCGCGGCGTGAAAGGAGAGCCCGTTGATGGATTGGATTGTTTCTGTGCTGCTTTGTGCAGTGCTTGTAGTGGTGGACCAGTTGATCAAGGCCTGGGCGACAGCAGTGCTTGCCCCGGTGGGGACAATGCCGCTGCTGCCCGGAATCATTCAGCTTCGTTATGTGCTGAATGACGGCGCAGCGTTCAGTATGCTGGCAGGCAAACAAGGGTTCCTGATTGCATTTACCGGTGCGGCGCTGGCTGCAGTGGCCGCCTATCTGGTCATTCGCCGCCCCAAAGGGCTGGACCGTGCGGCCTGGCTGCTGATTCTGGCGGGCGGCATCGGGAACCTGATCGATCGGGTGGCCAACCACATGGTTGTGGACTATCTGGACGTGCAGTTCATGACGTTTGCGGTGTTCAACTTTGCCGATGTGTGTGTTTGCACCGGCGTGGGTCTGCTGGTCCTCTCTCTGATCTTGGAAGAGGTTCATGCGCGCGGCCGCGCCGAGCATGAGGATGAGAGCCATGGAGACACTTGAGTTTCTGGTCGAAGCAGGGAATGCAGGCCAGCGCCTGGATCGCTTCCTCGCGGAGCGGGAGCTTGGCTTGACCCGCAATGCGCTGCAACAGCTGATTGAAGAGGGGTACGCCCTGTGCAATGGCCAGCCCGCCGCGAAAAGCCGCAAACTGAAGGAAAGGGACCGCCTGTTTTTGACCGTGCCGGATGCAAAGCCGGCCACGGCCGTTGCCCAGGATATTCCGCTGGATGTGGTGTATGAGGATGAGCACCTGCTGGTGGTCAACAAGCCCAAGGGAATGGTGGTGCATCCTGCCCCCGGAAACCCGGACGGCACCCTGGTAAATGCCCTGCTGTACCATTGCAAGGGGAGCCTTTCTGGTATTGGGGGGGAGCTTCGCCCCGGGATCGTGCATCGTATTGATAAGGACACCAGCGGCCTTCTGGTGGTGGCCAAAGACGACCCGACCCACACCGCGCTCTCGGCGCAGATGGCGGTGCACAGCATTCATCGGCTGTATCAGGCGGTGGTGTACGGCGGCTTCCGGCAGGATGAGGGCTTTGTGGAAGCGCCCATCGGCCGAAGCACGGCGGACCGGAAGAAAATGGCGATTACGCCCACCAATTCCAAATATGCATACACGGGCTGGCAGGTGCTGGCCCGTTATCAGGGCTTTACGCACATCCAGTGCAAGCTGAAAACCGGCCGCACCCATCAAATTCGAGTACACATGGCCAGCATTGGTCACCCACTGGCCGGGGATGGAGTGTATGGTCCGCACAATGTGATCAAAAGCCTGAACGGCCAGTGCCTGCACGCAAAGACACTTGGCTTTGTTCACCCGGCGACGGGGGAGTATCTGGAATTTGATTCTCCGCTGCCTGCTTATTTTACGGATTTTCTTGCAACACTACGAAAGGAGCCGGAGCCATGAGCCAAAACAAAGAACTGCCGCTTGTAGTGTGTTCTGTGGACGGAGCACTGCTGGGGCAGCACGGCAGGCTGCTGGCTTGCGATGAACTGACCATTCGGCTGTACTGCGCCATGGGCGGGCGGTTTTCAGCATTGACCTACCGCACACCGCAGGGGTTGGAGACGCTGTTTCCGGGGAAAAACCGGATCGGCCCCAGCGTCTGCTGCGGCGGCAGCTTGGTGTATTCCCCGGCCAGCGGCCTTGTGACCTATGCGGCCCGGCTGGAAGAAGGGGCTGCCCGGGCAGCCGTGCGGGATGCATTGGATCAATTCCCGGAGGTTTCGGCCCAGATTATCCACGCAAACGGAAACGTGTATGTGCCCAGAGGAAACCCTTATCTGCATGCCCACTTGCGTGAAGAGTCGATTGGCTGTATAATGGCAGAGTTGGAGGACATCAGCGCCCCCTGGGTGCAGGTGCGCTTCCACGGAAGCACGGCAGCCGTAGCCCAGCTGGAAGCCTATCTGAGCGAGCGCAGTTATGTGGGCTGTGCCCTGCACGGCATTCGGCCCGGGTGCCTGGTGATGAGCCGGGAAGAGGCCACGCCGCGGGCGGCGTTTTTGCGGCTGTGCGCCTTGCAGGAGGTGCCGCCGGAGGATGCCATGTTTATTGCGTCCGGCCGGGAGGATCTTCCGGTTATGGAATTGGCCGGAAAGAGTCTGGCGGTTGCGGATGCCCCGGATGAGGTGCGGCACCGTGCCGCAAAAATCCTTTGGCCCAGCCGCGACGGCGGGGTGGGAGAATATTTGTACTCGCTGCTTAAATAACGGCACAGCAAGCCACAAAGGCAGAGAAATCGCATAAACGCGAAAATATTAACAGGAGAGGGAACATGGAAACGACGAAAAAAGTGCAGCTTCAGCGCATTGCGAATCATGTCCGTCAGGGCGTGATCGAAGGGGTATATCATGCGAAGTCCGGCCATCCCGGCGGCTCGCTTTCCATTGCAGATACCCTGACCTACCTGTACTACAACGAGATGAAGGTGGACCCGGCCAACCCGAAGTGGGAAGAGCGGGACCGGCTGGTTCTGTCCAAGGGTCATTGCTGCCCGGCCCTGTACTCGGTTCTGGCCGAAAAGGGCTATTTTGATAAGAGTGAGCTGAAGAGCCTGCGCCATGTGGGCGCTATGCTCCAGGGCCACCCGGATATGAAGCACATTCCCGGCGTGGATATGAGCTCCGGTTCGCTGGGCCAGGGCATCTCGGCAGCCTGCGGCATTGCGCTGGCAGGAAAGCTGAAAAAGGCCGATTGGCGTGTGTTCACCATTCTGGGCGACGGTGAGATCGAGGAAGGCCAGGTTTGGGAAGCCGCCATGTTTGCAGCCCATCACAAGCTGGACAATCTGGTGGCGGTTGTGGACAACAACAACCTGCAGATCGACGGCCGCGTGTCGGATGTGTGCTCGGTGTACCCCATTGACGAGAAATTCCGCGCCTTCGGCTGGGAAGTGTTTACCGCAGATGCCCATGACTTTGACAGTCTGGATGCGGCGTTTACTGCGGCTACGGCCGTGCAGGGCAAGCCGGCGGTCATTATCCAGAAGTCGGTGAAGGGCAAGGGCGTTTCCTTTATGGAAGACCAGGCCGGTTGGCATGGCAAGGCGCCCAGCCAGGAGCAGTATGAGCAGGCAATGGCAGAACTGAAGGCGGCCGAAGCTGCCATGGAGGGCTGAAAATGTCGGATGTAAAGAAGATTGCGACCCGCGAAAGCTATGGCCGCACCCTGGTTGAGCTGGGCAAAGAGAACGATAAGATTGTGGTGCTGGATGCAGACTTGGCGGAATCCACCAAGACCGGCGTGTTTAAGAAGGCGTTCCCTGAGCGCCACTTTGACTGCGGCATTGCCGAAGCCGATATGATCGGCATTGCTGCCGGTCTGGCGGCGGCGGGCATGGTTCCGTTTGCTTCCAGCTTTGCGATGTTTGCTGCCGGCCGTGCCTTTGAGCAGATTCGCAACTCGGTTGGTTATCCTCACCTGAACGTGAAAATCTGCGCGACCCATGCAGGCGTTTCTGTGGGCGAGGACGGTGCGACCCACCAGTGCAACGAGGATCTGGCCCTGATGCGCACCATCCCCGGCATGGTGGTGCTGAACCCTGCGGATGACACCGAGACGGCTTTGGCCCTGCGCGCTGCTGCAGAGTATGTCGGCCCCGTGTATATGCGTCTGGGCCGGCTGGCGGTGCCCGTTATCAACGACCCCGCTACCTATAAGTTTGAAATCGGTAAGGCTGTGACCCTGCGAGAAGGCACCGATGCCACCATTGCGGCCACTGGCCTGATGGTTGCCCGCGCCCTGGAGGCTGCTGATATGCTGGCCGCCGAGGGCATTCATGTGCGTGTGCTGAACTTCCACACTCTGAAGCCCATGGACGTGGAGGCCGCCTGCAAGGCAGCCAACGAAACCGGTGCCATTGTGACTGCGGAAGAGCACAGCGTCATTGGCGGTTTGTACAGCGCAGTGTGCGAGTCTCTGCTGGCCAACGGCGCAGGCTGCCGCGTGCTGCCTGTGGCGGTGATGGATGAGTTTGGCCAGTCCGGCCCTGCCGAAGAACTGCTGAAGGTGTATGGCCTGACGGCCGAGCACATTGCCCAGCGGGTGCATGAGGCCATTGGCCGCTGATTGCCCGCTGGCAAGAGATCAAAATCAATTACCAGGCATATTGCGGCCCTCGCAGGGGCTGCCCTGGGCGGGGAAGCTTTCCCATTCCAGGTGCAGCTTCCCGCGGGGGCCGCAGGCGTCTGCATCAGAAAGGAGGCTGTGTGCCGTGACCTATCATCTTTGCCCACAGAACGGAGACTCCATTGCAGTGCCTCAGTTGGTGTTCGCCAATTTGAGCCGTGCGGATGAGAGCACCATTCGGGTAGCCCTGTACATTCTGTCCACCGGTGTGACGGACCCCCGAGAGATTGCTCATGCGCTTGGTTTGAAAAGTGTCCGTACCGCAGAAAACGCATTGAGATGGTGGGCAGGTGCCGGCCTTCTGGAGGCAGACCGTGCCCCGCAGGCACCTTTGGCAGAGCCAATTAAGCGCCCGCAGATCGATTTGAGTACGCTGCGTGACCCGATGGTGTCGGTGCTGACGACGGAAACGCAGATGTATCTGGGCCGGACGCTGAACCATAAGGATATGGATCGGCTGGTGGGACTGTATCTGCAGGAAGAATTCTCAGTGGAGGTGATCCTGCTGTGCGCAGCGCACATTGCAACGCAGGATAAGCACACGGTGACTGCGCTGGACCGGGAACTGCGTGAATGGCGGTTGGCTGGGGTGGAAAGTGGTGAGGATGCAGAGCGGTATCTGAAGCTTTTGCAGCTGCGCAGCCAACGGGAGAGTCATGTGGCGGAACTTCTGCATATGTCGGCCAAGGACCTGAACCTGGCCGACCGGCGCTGCATCCGCCGCTGGTATGAGGAAATGAACTTTGATGACGCCATGGTGGCTGAGGCCATTCTGCAGGCCAACGGCAAAGAAGAGGTCCGCTACGTGAACGGCATTCTGAAATCCTGGCATGGGCGCGGGCTGCAAACGGTGGCGCAGGTGCGCGGCAGCGGCACGCTGGATGCACCGGAGAGCGGAAGCCTGCGGGTGGATCGGGCTGCGCCGTCCGGCCATGATATCTTGAAGCGGAACACCGGTCGCCCGCTGCGGCTGAAACGGGAGGATTAAACGATGCACAGCAGAGAGGAACTGTTTCGGGAAGCACAGCGCCAGGTGGCGGCCCGCCGCCAGCAGGCGGTGACCCTGGCCCAGCAGGTGAGTGAGCAGGCGTATCAGGCCATCCCGGAGCTGCGGGACTGCGAAGATGAGATCACCCGGCTTGGGTTTGAGCGTGCGCAGCTGGCGGCAAAAGGGGCCAATGCCGAAGCATTGGCTCAGGCAAAACAGCGGCAGCAGCAGGCTCGTACCAGACGGGAGGAGCTTTTAAAAGCCAACGGCTACGCCTCAGCGGCCCTGGGGCCGCGCTACGCCTGCCCCAAATGCCGGGATACCGGCGTGCACGATGGAAAGGTGTGCAGCTGCGTTTTGCGGTTGAGCCGGGAATTGCGCCGACAGGAGATCAATGCGGCCTCGGCGCTGAATATCTCCAGCTTTGACGCGATGGACCTGTCTTTGTATCCGGATCGGTACGACCCGGAGTGCGGGATGTCGATGCGGGAATACATGAAGCAGGTGATCGGGGCACTGCGGGAATACGCAGAGAGCTTTGATATGAAAAGCAGCAATCTGCTCATTACCGGAAATGCAGGCCTTGGGAAAACCCACGCGGCCCTCGCCATTGCCGGCATTGTGCTGGAGCGCGGCTACGATGTGATTTACATCAGCTCACAGGAGTTGTTCGGCCATTTGGAGAAAACACGCTTTGAAGACGGCGACACGATGATGGAAGCCGTTTTAGGGGCAGACCTCCTGATTCTGGATGATCTGGGCACGGAGTATGCTACCAGCTATATGCTCAGCTGCTTTTATACACTGGTCAACACCCGGCTGAGTGCGGGGCAGCCGACCATTTATACCTCGAACATTGTAGATGGCACCCTGTTCGAGAAGCGCTATACGGAAAAGATCGCCAGCCGATTGGGCGGAAGCTGTGAACCGATTTTGTTTGTGGGGGAGGACATCCGCCATTTAAAGAACAGCTGAACCGGAGCTGGATATAAAAACCAAGCAGGAGTGCGGCCATTGCGTTGTACTCAAGCCAAGCGGCGGAATGCCAGACGGGCGAAAGGGAGAGATTCCAAAGCACGTTAGGGATTTCCGCTGCTGTTTTTGTGCAGAGAATTCCGCGAAATTCGTTTGCTTAAATCGGGGTACACCTCTCGCAAAAGCAGGTTGCCCCATGCGCCAATTCTCTATCTTGAAAGGAGAAGGCGAGAATCAAGCGGAGGATGCGAGTGCAAACGGGAAAAACATGGAAATATGGCACAGAAAATCATTTGGTTGGGGATAAAACAAAGACGCATTTCACAAACAGAAGAAAACCTACCGATTTTTTTGAAAAAAGGCTTTACAAACTCCAAAACCGGTGGTATTATAATATCACGCCAAGGGCACTGAGACAAAAACAAAGCGGCACGGAGTTAAAAAATGATTTCCAAATGCTTGCAAAAGTGTTTGCCTGAAAGAGTTGTTTGGCGGCGGCTCACAGAAAAGTGAGACGCAAATCCATTTTTCTGCGGCTTTAGCTCATCTGGTAGAGCGCCACCTTGCCAAGGTGGAGGTAGCGAGTTCGAGCCTCGTAAGCCGCTCCATATGGTGCTGTGGCCAAGTGGTAAGGCAAAGGTCTGCAAAACCTTCATTCACCAGTTCAAATCTGGTCAGCACCTCCACAGAGTCGCGGCAAGCAATGTCTGACATTTGCTTGCCGCGACTTTTTTGTTTGTACAGAAGCGTTTGAAAAACGGGAAGGAAACAATCATGAAAAAACTGAAGTACCGCATTGTTTACAATGCACCTGCCGTGTTGACGTTTGCATTGCTTTCTTTTGCAGTTTTGCTGTTGGGGCAGCTGACGAACAATCAGAGCACCTATCGCTTTTTTATGGTGTACCGCGGCAGCCCGACAGACCCGCTGACCTACCTGCGGTTGGTCAGCCATGTATTTGGGCACGCGGACTTTTCGCACTTTTCCGGCAATTTTCTGTACATTTTGATGCTTGGCCCCGGGGTGGAGGAAAAATACGGCACAAAGCGCTTGGTGGGTATGATGGCGGTTACGGCGCTGATTACCGGCGTAATGCAGGTTGCGCTGTTCCCCTCAACCGGCCTTTTGGGGGCCAGCGGCATTGTTTATATGATGATTGTGCTCAGCTCGGCCACGAACTTTAAAAAAGGGGAGATCCCTCTCACGCTGGTGGTTGTGGCGGCATTGTACATCGGAAGCGAATTTGTCAGCGGTATGACTCTGGCAGACAATGTGTCCCACTTTGCGCATATTGTGGGCGGCCTGTGCGGCGGTGCCTTTGGCCTGGCATTGGCGGGGCAGGGCAGCCGTCGGCATCGGTAATGGGGCCGTCGGGTTGCATCTGAATGAAAAACCAATTATACTGATTACAAAGCAGAAAAAAGAGAGCAAGATTCTGCAATCGTTTTTTGAAAATTCAGCTGGGGCGATGGATGATTTTCCCTCGGCATTTGGGAGGAAGCAATGAAAAAAGCACTCATCACCGGCATTACCGGGCAGGATGGCAGCTATCTGGCAGAGTTTTTGCTGGAAAAAGGATACGAAGTACACGGTATTGTACGCCGTGCCTCGGTGAGCAATACACAGCGCATTGACCACCTGATCCGCGCAGGGCGCATTACCTTGCACGGCGGCGATATGGCGGATTCTTCCAGCATTATCCGAATTGTCAGTGCGGTGCGGCCGGATGAAATTTACAACCTTGCTGCCCAGAGCCATGTTCAGGTGAGCTTTGACGCCCCGGAATATGCGGGCGATGTGGATGCCCTGGGCGTGCTGCGCATTCTGGAGGCGGTTCACATTTTGGGGCTGGAAAAAACCTGCCGGGTGTATCAGGCTTCCACCAGCGAACTGTTCGGAAAAGTGGAAGAGTGCCCGCAGCGGGAAACCACGCCCTTCCATCCGTACAGCCCGTATGCGGTTGCCAAGCAATATGGTTACTGGATCGTGAAGGAATACCGCGAAGCATACGGCATTTATGCCTGCAACGGCATTTTGTTCAACCACGAATCGGAGCGGCGGGGCGAAAATTTTGTTACCCGCAAAATTACGTTGGCGGCCGCACGTATTGCCTGCGGCCTACAGGAGAAGCTGTATCTGGGCAATCTGGACAGCCTGCGTGATTGGGGCTATGCGAAGGACTATGTGGAATGTATGTGGCTGATGCTGCAGCAGGATGAGCCGGATGACTTTGTAATTGCGACCGGCGAGCAGCATTCGGTTCGGGAGTTTACGCAGTTGGCTTTCCATTACAACGGCATTGAGTTGGAATGGAAGGGGGCCGGATTGGAAGAAAAGGGCATCGACAAAGCCACCGGCAAGGTTCTGGTGGAGGTCAGCCCGGATTTCTTCCGGCCTACCGATGTGGTCAATTTGTGGGGTGACCCGACAAAGGCCCGCACGGTGCTGGGCTGGAATCCCCGTAAGACCAGCTATGAGCAGCTGGCAAAGATTATGGCAGAGCATGACCGGAAGCTGGCAGAAGCAGAAAAGGCTGCGCAGCAATAAACCGGGCGGACAGTGGGAACGATTGAGTTTGATTTGAATGGATACGGTCATTCAGAGGCGAAAACTATGATGGAAAAGAATGCAAAGATTTATGTGGCGGGCCATCGCGGCATGGTGGGAAGCGCTATTTGCCGGGCGCTGGAGAGCCAGGGCTATCACAATTTGGTAAAGCGCACCAGCAAGGAGCTGGATCTGCGCCGACAGGATCTGGTGGAAGCATTTTTTGAGGAAGAGCAGCCGGAATATGTATTTCTGGCCGCCGCGAAAGTGGGCGGCATTCTGGCCAACGACAAGCACCCGGCTGACTTCATGTACGACAACATGATTCTGGAAATGAACGTCATCAAGGCGGCATTTGACCATGGTGTGAAAAAGCTCATGTTCCTGGGTTCAAGCTGTATCTATCCCCGCATGGCGCCGCAGCCCATGCCGGAGAGCTGCCTGTTGACCAGCAGCCTGGAAAAGACCAACGAGGCCTATGCACTGGCGAAGATCAGTGGCCTGAAATACTGCGAATATCTGAATCGCCAGTACGGAACCGATTACATCAGTGTGATGCCGACCAATCTCTATGGCCCGAACGACAACTACCACCCGGAGCACAGCCATGTGCTGCCCGCGCTGATCCGGCGCTTCCATGAGGCAAAAGTGAGCGGCGCAAAGACGGTGACCTGCTGGGGTACGGGCGCGCCGCTGCGTGAGTTTCTGTACGTGGACGATTTGGCCGACGCCTGTGTGTACCTGATGAATCACTACTCCGGCAATGAGACCGTGAACCTGGGCACTGGCAAAGAGCTGACCATCAAGGAATTGACGGAACTGGTGGCTAAGGTTGTGGGGTACACCGGAGCGATTGAATGGGACTCCACAAAGCCGGACGGCACCCCCCGCAAGCTTTTGGATGTGAGTAAGCTGGAAAAGTTGGGCTGGCACTACAAAACTGAGCTGGAAGATGGCATTCGCCTGACCTACGATGATTTTCTTCACAGTGAAATGCGCGCGGAACGCTGAGGAACAGAACATGGACGTTTACGGCATTATCATGGCGGGCGGCGGCGGCTCACGCTTTTGGCCGTTAAGCCGCCAGGCAACCCCGAAGCAGCTGCTGAATTTGACCGGGAAGGACTTAATGGTCAACGAAACGCTGGACCGGATGGGGCTGGTTATCCCCGGCAAAAACATGTACATTGTGACCAATTGCACGCAGGCCCTTGCGATGGAACAGGCGGTTCACGGCCGGGTGCTGCCGGGACAGATTCTGGCGGAGCCGGCAGCCCGAAACACGGCAGCCTGCATTGGTTACGCTGCATTTGAGGTGCTGAAAAAACGAGGGGACGGCATTTTGTGCGTGGCTCCTTCGGATGCGTACATTCGGGACTGGCCGGCCTTTGCGGCTGTGCTGGAAACAGCGGTGAAGGCGGCCGAGCAGACAAATCAGCTGGTCACCATCGGCATTCAGCCAACCTTCCCGGCCACGGGATATGGATACATTCAGTACGCCCCCCAGGAGCACGCCGCGGCCCACAAGGTGCTGCAATTTAAGGAAAAGCCGGACGAAGCCACGGCAAAGCGCTATCTGGCTCAGGGCGGATATGCCTGGAACAGTGGAATGTTCATCTGGAAGGCCTCTGTGATTCTGGAACAGTACCGCCGTTATCTGCCGCAGGTGTATGAACCGTTGGAGCGCATTGCAAATGCCATGGGAACCGCGGACGAACAGCAGGTCCTGCGTGAGGTGTATCCGACCATTCCGTCCATCAGTGTGGACTATGGCATTCTGGAACGCAGCTCGGATGTGTGGATGGTAAACGGGGATTTCGGCTGGAACGATGTGGGCAGCTGGGATATGCTGCCGGTGCTGCATCCGGCGGATGAGCAGGGCAATGTGACGGTGGGCGATTGCCTGCCCCTTGATTGCGAGAACGTGATCGGCTATTCTTCCGGGCGGCTGGTGGCCGCGGTGGGCGTGAAAGATCTGATCGTGGTGGAAACCCCAGATGCAGTTATGGTATGCGACCGCAATCATGCCCAGGATGTAAAAAGCATCGTGGAAGAATTGAAACGGCAGGGACGAACCGAACTGCTGTGAGCTGTGTTTGACCGAACCGGGAGAGGATCAATGGCAACCGGAAACGAATATCGGCAATTTATTCTGGATCAATTGGCTGACGTGCCGGGGATTCGAATGCGCCCGATGATGGGCGAGTATCTGCTGTATGTGCGGGAAAAACTGGTGGGCGGCCTGTACGATGACCGACTGTTGGTGAAGAAGGTTCCGGCCGCACAGGCAATGCTGCCCACCGGGCGGGAACACCTGCCTTATGAGGGGGCCAAGCCCATGCTGCGGGTGGAAGAAGTGGACGACTCGGCGTTTTTGACAGCTTTAATGGAAGCGCTGTATCAGGCTCTGCCTGCGGCAAAGGCAAAAAAAGTGAAATTGAGCAGTCTGCCCTGATGAAGGAAGCCGGACGTTTTCAAAAGCAGAATAAAACCACAAAGGAGGCATTGAGACACAGATGACGGAGTATTGCCAAAAGAAGCTGGAGCGCTGGCTGGAAAGCCCTAAGGTGGACGAACACACAAAAGCAGCACTGCGTGCCATGAAGGACGAGGAGCAGAGCGACTGCTTTTATCGGGATTTGGAGTTTGGTACCGGCGGCCTGCGCGGAGTGCTTGGGCCCGGTGACAACCGAATGAACGTTTACACCGTGCGCAAGGCCACACAAGGCTTGGCGAATTATCTGAATGCCACCACGCTGCCCAAGCGGGTTGCCATTTCGTATGACAGCCGCATTGGAAGCGAGCTTTTTGCCCATGAGGCGGCCTGTGTGCTGGCGGCCAATAAAATTGTTGCCTGGGTGTATCCCCGCCTTGAGCCGACTCCGGCGTTGAGCTTTGCTGCGCGAGATCTGGGCTGCGGGGCGGGCATTTGCATCACCGCCAGCCACAATCCGGCCAAATACAACGGTTACAAAGTGTACGGCGAGGATGGCTGCCAGATCACCCTGGAGGTGGCCGCTGCGGTGCAGAACTGCATCGAAGCGGTGGATATTTTTGAAGGGGTTCGGCGAATGTCGTTGGAGGACGGCAAGGCGGCCGGCCTGATCCGTATGATCGGAGAGGATACGCTGAACCGCTTCATCCAGGCCGTCAAGGCGCAGGCCCTCGAGCATTCCGACGAAAAGGGCAAGAACGTTCAGCCGTTGAAGCTGGTGTATACGCCGCTGAACGGTACAGGCCTGGAGTGTGTGACCCGAATTCTGAAGGAAATTGGAATCACGGATGTGACCGTGGTGCCGGAGCAGGAAAAGCCCGACGGCAATTTCCCAACCTGCCCGTATCCGAACCCGGAAATTCGGCAGGCAATGGAGCGGGGCCTGGCCCTGTGCGAAACGGTGAAGCCGGACCTTCTGCTGGGAACGGACCCGGACTGCGACCGGGTGGGAATTGCGGTTCCCGCAGGCGGACAATATCAGCTGATGACCGGCAATGAGGTGGGTGTGCTGCTGCTGGACTATGTCTGCCGCCGCAGAAACGAGCAGGGGGCCATGCCGAAGAATCCGGTGGCCGTAACGACCATTGTTTCCACGGATATGGCCACCCCGGTGGCTCAAAAGTACGGAGTGGAGCTGCGGCGCACACTGACCGGGTTTAAGTTCATCGGCGAGCAGATTGGCATTCTGGAAGCCCAGGGCCAGGCAGAGCGGTATATTTTTGGATTTGAAGAGAGCTATGGATACCTTTCCGGAAGCCATGTGCGGGATAAAGATGCGGTGAACGCATCGATGCTGATCTGTGAGATGGCGCGCTGGTATCGGCAACAGGGAAGGACGCTGGCCCAGGCAATGGACGCACTGTACCAGGAGTTCGGCTATTATAAGAATCGGTTGCTCTCGGAAGCGTTTGAGGGCCAGAATGGCATGGAGACTATGCGCCGCCTTATGGACCAGCTGCGAAAGCAGCCGCCGAAGGCGCTGGCCGGGCTGCCGGTGCAGCAGGTGGTCGACTACCGGAATGCAGACGTCACCGGCCTGCCTTCTGCCGATGTGCTGGAGTTCCGCCTGAAAGATGACGCAAAACTGATGATTCGGCCCAGCGGCACCGAGCCGAAGATCAAGCTGTACCTTTCCGCAAAGGCGGCTACGGCGGAACAGGCAGAAGAACGAGTACAGGCTTTGGCCCGGGCAGGAAAAGCGCTGCTGGCGGAATGAGGGCAGCGGGCTCGTTGATAGACGGGTGCGCGGAGAAACTTATAGGCGGAAAAGAAAGTTGATCGTTTGTTGATTGGTTCGAATTTCGGACGATAAAACGAACTACCGCAGAGATAAACGTTGGCGTGTCCTAAATAGTTAGAAGAACATAGAAGTAAGAGAAGTTGATGGCCTGAGTCCTGTACTGTGCAGGGCTCAGGCTATTTGCTTTTTAGCCGACAATCGGATTTTTGAGACCCATCCGAGCTGCGCAGTGCCCCTCCGAAGGGGAAACTCAGCGCCTCAGCGCCTTTGTGGGAAAACCGTACTCGATAAAAATCAAATCAAACGCAGCAGTGTTTTGTGCGGATTTGGGTTCAGCCCCTTCTCACAATGGTCTGTTAGGGGCAGATTTCTGCGCAGCGCCCGCAGTGCAGGCAGCGGTGTTGGTCAATGCTCACCGGTTTTTGCTTGATGTCAATGCACTTCTGCGGGCAAACGGAATAGCACAATTTGCAGCCGATGCAGCCATTCCCCACAAAATAACCGGCCGGTAGAGTCTGTGCGTGGCCGATCACGATGCTGTCATGGGTTACATGGGCGGGATCGCTGATGTCGAAATATTCACCCTCAGCTTCGTACAGACAAAAAACCTCCAACGCGGCGCGGGTATCACCGGGATAAATGGCTTGCATGTAGGGAGTCTTCACGAAAATCTCGTCCAGCTTTTCGCTGCCGATGTTCTTGATTTTTCCCCGCAGGGAAATCGAAATCTTGTCTTTCGTGGCAGCCATGTTGTTCTCAAACACGGCCTTGCCATGCAGGCGAATCCAAGCGTACTCCGGGCTGGAAAAGGAAATTTCGATCTCGGGGTTTTCCTGCATATCCTTATAAACGTTCTCCTGGTTGTTGGTGCAGAACCACAGCTTGCCTTCCAACTCATCGGAGAACATAAAGGGGCGGCGCTTGGCCTTGCCGTCACGGCCCACGGTAGCCAGATATTGCACGGGATTGGCATTTAGAAATTCAACGATCTTGTTCATGATAAAACCTTCAAAATGATGTTTGTTCTTTGGTGCGAAGGGGTGTTTCCTCTTGACGCTTTTGATTGTAGAAGTGTTTTTCGGCTTGAACAGTATGCACTTTTTTATTACGCAGTTACCAAAAAGAAACCTTGCCCTCGTGTGTCAACCTGGCCCGGTGGCCGAAGGCTGCTTGCAGCCTGAACGTTATGGACGCAGATCGGAAGAGTTTTCTACAGATTTGGTACAAATGAATGCATTGGCCCATACACTGCTAGAAGAACCTTGTTCTGCCCGTGAACAGCTGAAGAGCAGGTGGGAAAATGTATCGTATAAACCGCAGAAGACAGTCACCCCAATCGCCAAAAGAAAAAGCAGGCCGCAAAGAACGCCGTCGGGCGCTCTATGTACCGATTCTTTTGCTGGCGGCGATTGTGTGCTTTTTGCTCTTTCGTGTAGGGCAAAATGTGCAGCCCACTTTAAATGCGCTGGCCGGATATGAGTGCCGGAGCAGCTGCCTGGAAATTATCAATCAATCGGTGCAGGATGTGCTTGCGCGGGAGCCGGATCTGTGCCGTGGGCTGTATGTGTACGACCGGAATGACGACGGAACGATTCTTGCCGTGCGTGCAGACCCGCAGGCCATGAGCCGCGTTCAGCTTCGCTTGACACAGGAAGTGATCGACCGACTGGGTGCCCGGAAAAACCGATCGGTTCAGGTTCCGGTGGGGACACTGCTGGGATGGAAGGTGCTGGCAGAACGCGGGCCGTGCATTTCGTATCGTTACTTGCAGGATGCCTATGTGACCAGCAGCGTGAACAGCCGGGTAAGCCATACCGGCATCAACCAGACGGAACTGGACGTGAGCATTGCGTTCCGGGCCACCATGGCCGCCCTGTTTGGAAATGCAGTCACTCAGGTGGAGGTGGAACACGAACTGCTTTTGGCTCAGATCCTGTTGGTAGGGCAGGTGCCTCAGGTATACGCAGGGGTGTAGGTTTGTCAATGATGTGTTACACATAAGGAAAAGCGTTTAGGAAGTAGTCCGGAGATTTCCAGTTAAGTGTCCTGATAGGGAAATGATTGTAAGTGCGTTCTCGGACGGCAAGTTATAGTTTGAAGTCCACGAAAGAAAAGAAACGATGGGTTGCATAGAATTCCTCATT
>SFJO01000017.1 GCA_004555865.1 Oscillospiraceae bacterium | reverse complement strand
TAGAGTTTGTTGTTGGTATAGTTCTGCTTATCACAGGTGTTGCACTTATTCTGTTTGCCTAATAAATTCCAGTTTGTCAATTACAGGTGACATTGAAAGAGTTAGCCCATTCAAGGTGCTGGCTCTTTCAAAAATTCCATTCTAATAAATTGCACGACAACTTATCAAAAAATAAGCTCCACATTATGGAAAAATGAATATAAAATGTATAAAAGCAGCAAAAGCAAATAATTATAAGGGATTATGCATCAGACACACTTTTGCAAAAAGGGAGAAAACAGAAAACGCCAGTGCGTTCGAGACCCATTCAGGGCCGGGAAGCACTGGCGTTTTGCGTTTTTATGTGCGCCTGTGGGGCTGGTTTTGCGCCCGGGTTCGGGTTTTTACGCCGAATTTTTCCGCTCTGCGCAAAAAAGCAGCCGCAAAATGCAATGATTTGCCCGGCCCTCTCGTTTATAAAGTACAAGCCATTTATAATAAGAAGCAGCAGAACCTCTGTTGCTTTGGCCGGCCCGAAATGCAGCGTCCCGGGCCGCGGAGGCTCCCCCGTTCAGAAAGGAGCGTGTTCTCAATGACCCCATCCCTGTTGTTCTGGCTGGCCGCCGCTGTGGCCCTGCTTGCGGCGGAGGGCCTGACCGTCAATCTGGTCTCCATCTGGTTTGCCGTGGGCGCGGTGGGCGGCCTGGCCGCCAGCTGGCTGGGCGCTTCGCTGCTGGTGCAGTTTGCCGTGTTTGCGCTGGTCAGCTTTGTGTGCCTGCTGGTCACCCGGCCGCTGGTGCGCCGCCTGCGGCCCGCCGCCCCCAAGGGGCTGGATGCCGACGGCAACCTGGGCCGCACCGGCCTGGTGCTCACCCCCATCCGCCCCGGCTGTGAGGGCCGCGTGCGGGTGGACGGTGTGGACTGGCGGGCCGCCTGCAGCACGCCGCTGGAGGCCGGGGCCCGCTGCCGCGTGACTGCCGTGGGGGCCACCACCCTGACGGTGGAGCCGCTTTCCGTCCCTTCCCACAGCGCAACCTGACCGTCCGCTCACCCACACACCGGGGCGTTTGCCCCGCACGCAAAGGAGAAACTCTATGCCTGCTCTGATTGCCCTGTTCGTCATCGTTCTTGCAGTCGTCATTCGCAACATCGTCATCGTGCCCCAGGCTTCGTCCTATGTGGTGGAGCGCATGGGCATTTACAGCGCCACCTGGAGCGCCGGGCTTCACTTCAAGATCCCCTTCATCGAGCGGGTGGCCAAAAAGGTCAGCCTGAAGGAACAGGTGGTGGACTTCAAGCCCCAGCCCGTCATCACCCGCGACAACGTTACCATGCAGATCGACACCGTAGTGTTCTTCCAGGTGACCGACTCCAAGCTGTACACCTATGGCGTGGACCGCCCTCTCTCTGCCATTGAGAACCTGTGCGCCACCACCCTGCGCAACATCATCGGCGAGATGGAGCTGGACCACACCCTCACCAGCCGGGACGTGATCAACACCAAGATCACCGCCATTCTGGACGAGGCCACCGACAAGTGGGGCATCAAGGTGAACCGGGTGGAGGTCAAGAACATCATCCCGCCCTCTGAAATCCAGGACGCCATGGAGCGCCAGATGAAGGCCGAGCGACTGCGCCGCGAGAGCATTCTGCGGGCCGAGGGTGAGAAGCGCAGCGCCATTCTGGTGGCGGAAGGCGAAAAGGAAAGCGCCATCCTTCGGGCGGACGCCGTGCGTGAGCAGCGCATCCGGGAGGCGCAGGGCGAGGCCCAGGCCATTTTGGAGGTGCAGAAGGCCTTGGCGGACTCCATTCGGATGCTGAACGAGGCTGCCCCCAACAACCAGGTGTTGGCCCTGAAGAGCCTGGAGGCCCTGGGCAAGGTGGCGGACGGCAAGGCCACCAAGCTGATCATCCCCTCCAACCTGCAGGATCTGGCCGGCACCGTGGCCAGCATCAAGGAGCTGATCACCGAGGCCCCGGCCGGCGAGATCGGCCCCAAGGCGTAAAGCGACTTTGGCATTTTTCCCAATTTATCCAGCCGAAGCACCCATGAAAATTGTTGCCTGCGCGGCCCCGCCGGGCCCCGGTTCCGGTTGCGCTGGGCCGCATTCCATGCTATAATAATTGCCAGCATAGGGCAATGGTGCCTGCGTGGGGGAGAACCCTCCCACGCAGGCGCTTTTTTTATTTTATCGCCCAGAACCTGGCGGCACACCGCCTGAAAGCTGTGAGGTAAGAGCATATGGAACCGCTGAAGCGCTACATTCCCATCGACTATTCCAAATACGCCCCGGACATTCCCGAAGACCAGCTGGAAACCTACTACGGGCTGCCCCAGAAGGTGCAGTTCTGCAAAGAGTGCGTGATGAGCAACCAGAAGCCCAACAGCTGCTATGAATTTGAGCACACCATCCGCTCCAAAAAGAAAACCATGGTCATCCAGCCGGACGGCGTGTGCGACGCCTGCCACGCCTGCCACAACAAGGAAAACCACACCATTGACTGGGCCGAGCGGGAGCGGGAGCTGCGCGATCTGTGCGACCAGTACCGCAAAACCGACGGCAGCTACGACTGCCTGGTGCCCGGCTCCGGCGGAAAGGACAGCTTTTACGCTGCCCATCTGCTGAAATACAAATACGGAATGCACCCCCTTACCGTCACCTGGGCCCCCCATATGTACACCCCCTGGGGCTGGGACAACTTCGAGGCCTGGATTCACGCCGGGTTTGACAACTACCTGTGCACCCCAAACGGCATGACCCACCGGCTGCTCACCCGGCTGGCCACCGAAAACCTGTTCCACCCCTTCCAGCCGTTCATTCTGGGCCAGAAGCAGCTGGCCCCCAAAATGGCCGCCCGCTTCGGCATTCCTCTGGTGTTCTACGGCGAAAACGAGGCTGAATTCGGCAACCCCATCGCCGACAACAACTCCGCCCTGCGGGACGAACACTTCTTCGCGGTGAATGACTACGACCACATCTATCTGGGCGGCGTCAGCCTGCGCCAGCTGGAGGAGGACTACAAGATCGACAAGGCCGACCTGGCCATCTATCTGCCCAGCGAAACCAGTGACCTGGAGAAGAACCACATTCAGGTGCGGTATCTGGGCTATTACGAGAAGTGGCATCCCCAGGGCGCCTACTATTACAGCGTGGAGCACGGCGGCTTCCGTCCCTCGCCCGAGCGCACTCAGGGCACCTACTCCAAGTACAACTCCATCGACGACAAGATTGACGACTTCTTCTACTACACCACCTACATCAAGTACGGCATCGGCCGCACCACCTACGATGCCGCCCAGGAGATCCGCAACGACGAGATCACCCTGGAAGAGGGCAAGGCGCTGTGCAAGAAGTTCGACGGCGAATACCCCGACCGGTTCGAGAAGGAGATCATGCAGTATCTCTCCATCGACCCCATGCACTTCCCCGAGGCCAGCAAGTGCTTCGAGCAGCCCATGATGGACCGGGAGTACTTTATGCACCTGGCCGACCGGTTCCGTTCGCCCCACATCTGGAAGTGGGAGGACGGCATGTGGAAGCTGCGCCACACCCCCTATGAGGGCGACAGCGAAGTGCTGTGGGGCGACCCCCGCGGCACCCATCACAACGGCTGATCGAGCGCCGTGAGAAAGCAGGAAAAGGACCATGGAAAAGAAAAAAATCCGCCTCATCGCCCGGCTGGACGTCAAGGACGTGAACCTGGTGAAGGGCATTCAGCTGGAGGGGCTGCGCAAGCTGGGCGACCCCAACGGCTTTGCGCGGGAGTATTACCAGCAGGGCATTGACGAGCTGCTGTACATTGACATTGTGGCCAGCCTGTACAACCGCAACAACCTCTCGGACATTGTGCGCCGCACCTGCGATGAGGTGTTCATCCCCGTCACCGTGGGCGGCGGGCTGCGCAGTGTAGAGGATGTGCGCCACATTTTGCAGATGGGTGCCGACAAGGCGGCCATCAACACCCAGGCCATCAAAACGCCCGAGATCATCACCCAGGTAGCCGAAGCCTTCGGCAGCCAGTGCATGGTGCTGTCCATTCAGGCCAAGAAAAGCCGCGCCCAGGAGGGGAAGTGGGAGGCCTACTACGACAACGGCCGTCAGCACTCGGGCCTGGACGTGGTGGAATGGGCCAAGCGCGGCGTGGAGCTGGGCGCAGGCGAAATTCTGCTGACCAGCGTGGACTGTGAGGGCCTGCAGCGCGGCATGGATCTGGAGCTGATCCGCGCCGTGACCGAGGCCGTGGACGTGCCGGTGATCTGCGGCGGCGGCGTGGGATGCGCCCGGGACGTGGTGGACGCCGCCAACGCCGGGGCCAGCGCCGTGGCCACGGCAGCCCTGCTGCACTACAAAAAGGCCACGGTGCCCCAGCTGAAGGCGGACATTCGGGCCGCCGGTGTGGAGGTACGGGTATGAAACAGATCAAGGTCATCAACTACGGGCTTTCCAACCTGCTCAGCGTGCAGCGTGCCTTCGAGCATCTGGGCGCTCAGGTGGAATTTGTGAACACCCCCGAGGGGGTTCTGGCCGCCGAGGCGCTGGTGCTGCCCGGCGTGGGCGCGTTTAAGGATGGCATGGCCGGGCTGGAACGACTGGGCCTGATTGAGCCGATTCTGCAAAAGGCCGCCGCGGGCACGCCGCTGCTGGGCATCTGCCTCGGGATGCAGATGCTGTTTGACGAGAGCGATGAATTCGGCCTGCACAAGGGCCTTGGGCTGATTCCCGGCCGAGTGGAGAAGATTCCCGCGCGGGACACCGACGGCGACCCCCAGCGGGTGCCCCACATCAGCTGGAACGGCCTGTGGCCCGCCGGAGGCCGCACCGATTTTGCGGGCACGGCTCTGGCCTCGGTCACGCCCGGTCAGGAATGCTATTTCGTACACAGCTACGAGGCAAAGCCCACAAATGAGGCCGACCGCCTGGCCGACACCCGCTACGGCGGCCGCGCCGTGTGCGCCGCCGCCGCCCACGGCAGCGTACTGGGCTGCCAGTTTCATCCGGAAAAGAGCGGCCCCGTGGGCCTGGGCATTCTGGAGGGCTTCCTGGCCGGGTGCCCGTGAGCGGCAAACCGTTTCTCGCCCGCCGCACGGGCCTTTTGGCCGCGCATCAAACAGCGCCGTACTAAAATGCAAACGAAAACAGGCCCCTCTGTGCGGCATCGTCATGGTGCCGCGCAGGGGGACCTGCTTTTTTATTTGCCGTATGGGCTGCTGCAATCGGCGCGGGGGGTGCGCACGCTCACCCCCCGGCACTCCAGCGTCAGGGGGAACTCCTGCACCACCGGGGCCGTTTCATCCAGCGTGATTGAGCAGCGCGGGCGGCAAAGCCCGCACGGGATTCAGTCCGCCTTGGCGGCTGCGTCTCCGGCGGCCAGGGCGGCGGCCAGTTCGGTCATGGGGGCGGGGTTGAACAGCACCTTGCCGTCCTTCATATCCAGCGTGGAGGCCAGCGCCTCGGCGGCGGCATAGGCATCGGCACGGCGGCCATCCGGCAGCAGCACCCGCACATACAGCTGCCCGCCGATGGCCGGCATACCCGGCCGGGCGTAGGGGTTGGGCAGCACTTCCAGCTCGGCATCATAGGCCTGCACCAGGCACAGGGTCAGGTACGCACCCAGGCTTTTGGCCACGGTGGCACGGTTTTCAATGCGGCCCTGGTGCAGGGTCTGCCGGTTGCCTGCGTACTGGGCGGCGATCACCGGGGCGATCTCGTCCCGCTTGGCGGCATCGAAGGTCAGGGGTAGGTCGGCGTTTTTGGCGGCTTCCAGAAAATCCGAGCAGTGGGCCAGCGTAAGCACCCGGCCCAGATACTGGGCGTCGGTCTCATTGGGGCGGCGCAGGCGCTGCTCCATGGCGGCATAAAACAGCTGCCGCGCCTGGGCGGAAAGCCCGGCCGAGGGCGGTGCGCACAGGGCGAACGCCTTCAATTCTTCCATTACGTTCATGGCAAAACGCTCCTTTGCTTCCATTGTGGGCCATCAGCCCTTCTGATATTGCAGGGTGGTGCGGCCGCCGGGCCCGGCGGGGCCGGCCTGCAGGTGGGCGGTGGCGTTGTCCTCCACCAGAATGGTGAAGCCCATGGGGTTCACTTCGGCCGCCTTGCCGAAGGCGGTGATGACGCGCAGCGCGTTCGACCGGTTCAGGGCGATCTCGGCGGATTGGGTCGGCCCAACGCGGCGGTAGTGCAGCAGGTCCGGCCCGGCCTCCACCAGCTCAAAGCGGCCTTCCTTAAAGGCGTCGCAGCTCTTGCGCAGCAGGGCCAGCTGGGTCAGGATGGGGCGCAGCCGGGTTTCGGTGCTGTCCCACTCATAATAGCCTCGATTGAAGGGGTCTTTGTAGCCCTGCATGGCTACCTCATCGCCGTAATAAATGCTGGGCACGCCGGGCAGGGTAAAGATGGCGGCGTAGGCCATGGCCAGCAGCTTCACCCCGTGTTCGTAGGCCTTGGGGCTCATGCGGCGGCCGCTCTGCCAGTTCCGGTCGTGATTGTCCAACGGTTCGCCGGCCAGGGCGGTGATGGCCCGCACCGTGTCGTGGGTGGACATAAAGTTGAACAGGCTGTGCAGGGCCGGGGCGGGGTAGTGCTCGCAGATGTCCAGAATGGCCTGTGCGGCCGCCTGGCCGTCGCCGCCTCGCAAAAAGTTCAGAACGGCCTCCTTAAAGGGGTAGTTCATCACGGAATCCAGCCCTTTGCCCAGCAGGTAGGTGCGGCGCACGCCGTAGGCTTCTTTGGTGGTGGCGTCCTCCCACACCTCGCCCAGCAGCAGTTTGTCTGCGCCGTGGGCCTTGACGGCCTGGCGGATGCGCTCAATGAAGAAGTCGGGCAGCTCGTCGGCCACGTCCAGCCGGAAGCCGGAAGCGCCCAGCTTCATCCAGGTGTCGATCACGCCGCCCTCGCCGCAGATGAAGTTCTGGTAATCGGGGTTTTCCTCCCGCACCTCGGGCAGGGTGTCGAACCCCCACCAGCTGCGGTAGCCGCAGGGGTACTGGGAGCCGAAGTCGTACCAGGGGCGGTAGCGGCTGTTGGGGTCGTGATAGGCCCCGCCCACGCCGTAGCGGCCCTCCCGGTTGAAGTACACACTGTCGGAGCCGGTGTGGCTGAACACGCCGTCCAGAATGATGCGGATGCCGTGCTCTCTGGCCTCGGCGCACAGGGCGCTGAACTCCTCGTTGGTGCCCAGCAGGGGGTCGGCGCGGAGGTAATCGGCGGTGTTGTACCGGTGGTTGGAGTGGGCCTCGAAGATGGGGTTCAGGTACAGGTAGGTGACGCCCAAGCTTTCCAGATAGGGCAGCTTCTGGCGGATGCCCTCAAAGTCGCCGCCGAAGTAGTCCATATTCAGGTAGCCGCCGGTCTCGTTGGGCCAGAAATAGGGCTCGCCGTGCTTGTTCTCACGGTACACCCGCCCGGCGAAGGGCATGGGCTTGTTCTTCACGCCCTCGCAGAACCGGTCGGGGAAGATCTGGTAGAACACGCCGCCCTTCAGGCAGACGGGGGTGGCGAAGTCCTTCTCATACACGGTGAGCTGCCAAGCCGAGCCTTCCACCCAGGTGAGGTAGCCGCTGCCGTTGGGGCAGCGGTGAATGCGGCGGAAGTCGGTGTACAGATCAAAATAGTAGAAGTACAGCCCCGGTTCGCCCGCCTCAAACTGGATGGTGAAGTGGTTCACCTGGGGGGTCTGGTGGGTGAAGGTCATGCGGATGTACTGGCGGGGCTGGCCGTCCCGCCAGAGCACCAGATGGGGGTCCACATAGCCGTACTGTTCCGGTACCGTCAGATTCAGCGTGACCTGCTGGCCCTGCGGCACGGCCCCGAAGGGCGTTTTATACTGGGATGAAAAGCTGTTGAAAAACTGCTCGCTCACGAAATAGACACCTCTTTATAACAGGGGAGAATCCAAAAAAGCGGCCCCGGCGGGCCGTGGTCGGCTTACCGGGGCCGCACAAGTGCGTAGAATTGGCGTGGGAAAACCGCTCAGCGCACGGGATGAGCGTCCCAGATGTCGCGGGCATAGTCCATCACCGAGCGGTCGGCGCTGAAGATGCCGCTGGCGGCAATGTTGGCCAGGCTCATCTGGTTCCAACGGGTACGGTCGGTGTAAGCGGCCTGCATCTTGGCCTGAGCCTCACGGTAGGCCTTGAAGTCGGCCATGACCATGTAGGGGTCGGAAGAGCGCAGGTTGTTCACCACCTCGTGGAAGTCGTCGCCGTTGAAGCCGCGCTCCAGGAAGCTGAGCACCTGCATGGCCACATCGTCGTTGTTGATGAACATGCTGGGGTGGTAGCCCATGGCCTTCAGGCGGTTCACCTCGGGGGTGAGCATACCGAAGATGAACTCGTTCTCGTGGCCGGCAGCGTCCGCGATCTCCACGTTTGCGCCGTCCAGGGTGCCCAGGGTGATGGCACCGCTGAGCATGAACTTCATGTTGCCGGTGCCGGAAGCCTCGGTGCCGGCCAGGCTGATCTGCTCGGAGACCTCGCTGGCGGGCATCAGCCGCTCGGACAGGGACACGCAGTAGTCCTCCAGATAGACCACGCGCAGCTTATCCCGCATGGCGGGGTCGGCATCGATGAGGGCGCCCAGCTTGCAGATCAGACGGATCATCTGCTTGGCCATGTAGTAGCCGGGGGCAGCCTTTGCGCCGAAAATGTAGGTTTTGGGGGTGAACTCGGCGTTGGGGTTCTCCTTCAGGTACAGGTACTGGGCGGCGATGTTCAGCGCGTTCAGGTGCTGGCGCTTGTACTCGTGCATCCGCTTGACCTGGCAGTCAAAGATGGAGTCGGGGTTGATGACCTGGCCGGTGGTCTTTTCCAGATAGGAGGCGAAGGCCGCCTTGTTCTGGCGCTTCACCTCATCCAGCCGCTTGAGCACGGAGGCATCATCCTTGTAGGCGGCCAGTTTGCTCAGCTGGGAGGCATCGTGCTTGAAGCCGTCGCCGATCAGGTCGTCCAGCAGGCCGGTCAGGCCGGGGTTGGAGGCCAGCAGCCAGCGGCGGTAGGCAATGCCGTTGGTCACGTTCTTGAAGGCGGCGGGCTTGTACAGGTAGTAATCGTGGAACACGCTGTCCTTGATGATCTGGCTGTGCAGCTTGGACACGCCGTTGATGGAGTGGCACACGTAGCAGCAGATGTTGGCCATGCGCACCTGGTTGTCGCCCAGGATGGCCATGTAGTCCACCTTGCCCACGTCGCCGGGGAAGGCCTGGAACAGGTCCTCGCGGCAGCGGCGGTCCAGCTCCTGCACGATGGTGAAGATGCGGGGCAGGGTCATCTTGAAGATGTCGATGTTCCACTTCTCCAGCGCCTCGCTCATGACGGTGTGGTTGGTGTAGGCGAAGGTGCGGCGGCAGATGTCGAAGGCCTTCTCCCAGGTGTAGCCGCACTCATCCAGCAGGATGCGCATCAGCTCGGGGATGGCCAGGGTGGGATGGGTGTCGTTCAGCTGGATGGCCACCTTCTCGGGCAGGTTCTCCAGGGTGCCGTACACGTCCAGATGCTTCTGGATGATGTCGCCGATGGAAGCAGCGGACAGGAAGTACTGCTGGCGCAGACGCAGAATCTTGCCCTCCACGTGGTTGTCGTTGGGGTACAGGATCTTGCTGATCAGCTCGGCGGAGGCGTTCTTGGTGATGGAGCTGCCGTAATCGCCCGCGTTGAAGCTGCTCATATCAAAGTCAGGGGCCTTGGCCTGCCACAGGCGCAGCTTGGCCACGCCGTCTCCATCGTAGCCCTGTACGTACATATCGCTGGGCACGGCCAGAACGCTGTTGTAGTTCACGTGGCTCACGTGATGGAAGTCGCCGTCCCAGGTCTCCTGGATCTGGCCGTCAAAGCGAACTTCCACGGCCTGGTCGGGGTGGCTCTTCAGCCAGACCTGGCCGCCGGGCAGCCAGTTGTCGGCCCGCTCCTGCTGCCAGCCGTCCACGATCTTCTGCTTGAAGATGCCGTACTCGTACAGAATGCTGTAACCGGTGCCGGCAATGCCGGTGGTGGCCATGCCGTCCAGATAGCAGGCGGCCAGGCGGCCCAGGCCGCCGTTGCCCAGGCCGGCGTCCGGCTCTTCCTCATAGATGGTCTCCAGCTTGATGTCGGCCTTGGCCAGCGCCTGCTGGGCCACTTCGTTCAGGCCAAGGCTGAACAGGCTGGTTTTCAGGCTGCGGCCCATCAAAAACTCCATGCACAGGTAGTACACCTGCTTTTCGCCGTTGGCGAGCACCTTGCTCAAAAACTTTTTGTGCTGGTTGCTCATCATCTGGCGGCTGATCAGGGCCAAGGCGCGGTAGATCTGCTGGTTGCTGGCAACCTCCAGGCTGACGCCGTATTCGCTGGTGAGCTTATCGCGCAGCAGTTTGTCAAATTCTTTCACGGAATAATGTTTCATGTCTGCACTCCTAACGTTTGCGGGCGGGGTGGCGGCCCGCTTCTCCCCCTATGTTCCGCGGGCCTTGCGGCCGGCGCGGTTTGCATACTGTATTTATTATAGGGGATATGAGCCGGGGTTTCAAGGAAAATCTGGCGGCATACAGATGTTTCAGGGCTGTCAAATCGGGCAAACCGCGCAGAAACAGCGCCGAAAAGACCCGGCTGAAACGACGCAGACGCGGCGTTTTTGAACGGACGGTAAACTTTTTTGCGGCGCAGGCTTTCCCCGCCGCTGTTTTTATACTATAATAAAACTGCATATGCCCAGATGTTCGCCCTGTGCGAAAATTTGACAATTTATGCGGATAAAAATACAACACGACGGCCGGGGCGGGGCAAAAACGGCAGGTTTGCCGCTGCCGCGCTCTGCCGCCGGTTTGAAACGCTGCATCCCATGCGGCGAACCACAGAATTAAAATGTGAACCGGAAAAAAGGAGGAAGACCCATGGCTGCCAATCGTGTGAAGCTGACCATCTGCGGGGCCAACTATGTGATCGTTTCGGAGGACGAGGAGAGCTACGTGCAGGAGCTGGGTACCCGTCTGGATGAGGAGATGAATGAGCTGATGACCAAGAACCAGGCCATCAGCGTGACCGGTGCGGCGGTGCTGAAGGCGCTGGATTATCTGGACGAGCTGCGCAAGGCCACCATGAGCGCCGACAATATGCGCGGCCAGGTGCGGGATTATCTGGAGGACGCAGCCAAGGCCCGCCTGGCAACCCAGGAGGCCCAGCAGGAGATCGCCCGGCTGCGCCGCCAGATCGAACAGATGAAGGGGCAGCAGCATTGAGCGCCCGGAACACCCCGCTGGAGATTCTGGCCCCGGCGGGCAATGAGGAAATGCTGCGCGCGGCCGTGTACAGCGGCGCGGACGCGGTGTATCTGGGCTTCTCCGGCTTCAATGCCCGGAAGAGCGCAGGCAATTTTACCGCCGAGACCCTGAAGGACGCGGTGGCCTTCTGCCACGGGCGCGGCGTGCGGGTGCACGTGGCCCTGAACACCACGGTGTATCCGGGGGAGGTGCAGGACCTGGCCGATGCCATCCGGGCAGTGGCCGCGGCCGGCGCAGATGCGGTGATCCTGCAGGACATGGCCACGGCGGCCCTGGCCAAGCGGGTGGCCCCGGGGCTGGAGCTGCACGGCTCCACCCAGATGAGCGTGCACAGCCTGGCGGGCGTGAAGGAACTGGCCCGGCTGGGCTTTTCCCGGGCCATTCTCAGCCGGGAGCTGAGCGGCCGGGAGATTGCCCGCATTGCCGCCGAAAGCCCCATTGAGCTGGAGTGCTTCATCCACGGCGCACTGTGCATGTCGGTGAGCGGCCAGTGCTACATGAGCGCATTCCTGGGCGGCCGCAGCGGCAACCGGGGCAGCTGCGCCGGCACCTGCCGCCTGCCCTTTGCCGCCGACGGCGCAAAGGAGGGCTACCACCTGAGCCTGAAAGACCTGTCGCTGGTGGATAAGATTCCCGAGCTGATGGAGGCCGGCGTGGTGAGCGTGAAGATCGAGGGCCGGCTGCGCACCCCCGAGTATGTGGCCGCGGCGGTGGCCGCCTGCCGGGCTGCCCGGGAGCACAAACCCTACGACAAGCAGCTGCTGGAGAATGCGTTCTCCCGCTCCGGCTTTACCAGCGGCTGGTACGACGGCAAGATCGATGGCACGATGTTCGGCGTGCGCACGCAGGAGGATACCGCCGCCAGCAAGGCGGCCCTGCCCGGCCTGCGGGAGCTGTACCGGCGGGAGTACTCCCGCATTCCGGTTCGGTTTGCCCTCTGCGCAAAGCCGGAGGGGTTGGAACTGACGGCGGACGACGGCCAGGGCCACACGGCCCGCGCCGTGAGCCGCAGCCAGCCGCAGCCCGCCAAAACCGACCAGCGCCCCGGCATTGAGCGGGCACTGGGCAAAACCGGCGGTACGCCCTTTGTGTTCGGCGGGCTGACGGCGGAGGGCGAGCCGGGCTACCTGCCCGGCAGCGAATGGAACGAACTGCGCCGCACCCTGCTGGAGGACCTGTTGGCCCAGCGGGAGAAGCTGACGCCGATTCCCTGCACCGGGGTGCAGCCCAAGCCTCCCGTGCGCCGCACGGTGCCGGTGCATCCCGGCCTGCGCGCCCGGTTTGAGCGCTGGGGCCAGGTTCCCCCGGAATGGGCGGAAAAGCTGGGCGGCATTACGCTGCCCATCGCCCAAGCGGGGGAGGTGCCCGCCGCGCTGCGCCACAAGATCACGCTGGAACTGCCCCGGGTGATGTTCGGCGTGCTGGAGGCGGACACCCGCCGCCGCATGGAAGAGGCGGACGGCCAGGGCTTTGCCGCCTTTGAGGCGGGCAACCTGGCCCACATTGAGCTGGGCCGGGGCCTGAATACCCCCATGACCGGCGGCTTCGGGCTGAACATCACCAACCATCTGGCGGCCCGCCAGTATGCGGCTCTGGGGCTGAAAAGCGTGGTGATCCTGCCGGAGGTGACCGCCGCCGACATGGCGTACATTGCCCCCGGTGTGCCCAGCGGGGCCGTGATCTATGGGCATATGCCCCTGATGATCACCCGCGCCTGCCCGCTGCACAACCGGCATACCTGCCAGAGCTGCAACGGCCGCGGCACCCTGACCGACCGGAAGAACAAGGTGTTCCAGGTGCGGTGCGGCCTGGGCGTGCGCACCATTTACAACCCGGTGCCCATCTACATGGGCGATAAGCCCGGCGCCCTGCCGGTGGACTTCGGCCTGGCCTACTTCACGCTGGAAAATTCCCAGCGCGCGGCCCAGGTGCTGGAGATGATCGCAAACCGCGCCCCCTTTGACCGGGAGTTCACCCGCGGGCTGTATTTCAAGGGTACGGCCTGACCCATCGTTTTAGTTTGAGCAACGTTGTTTCAGAGAGGTTCCGTTATGATTCCCACCGTCCGTTTCCGCCTGACCCGCCCCGGGGCCAAAGCCCCCTTTTACGCCACGCCCGGTGCGGCGGCGGCCGACCTGTGCGCCGTGCTGGATGCACCCCTGACTCTGCCCCCCATGGGGCGGGCCATGGTGCCCACCGGCCTGGCCATTCAGCTGCCCGGGCCGGAGTATGTGGCGCTGGTGTGCGCCCGCAGCGGCCTGGCGGTGAAGCACGGGCTGGCGCTCTCCAACGGAGTGGGCGTCATTGACTCTGACTATCGGGGAGAGATTCAGGTGGGGCTGGTGAATCTGGGCAGCGAGACCTATACCCTCCAGCCCGGCGAGCGGCTGGCCCAGCTGATGATTCTGCCGGTGGCGCAGGCCGCCTTTGTGCAGGCCGACACGCTGGACGAGACCGACCGGGGTGCGGGGGGCTTTGGCTCCACCGGGCGCTGAGCGGCCCCGTTTTTAAGAAGCGGCAAAAAAAACGACACAAAAATTGAAATATTCCGTCCGCCCGGCTCGTACCAGTAAAAGGAATGCGCCCGGCGGATGCCAAAATGATTCAAGCACGCGGTACACTGAACCTCCAATCGGTTCCGGCGTGTGCCGCCCATTTGCAGAAAAGGAGCATTCCATGGCATTGATCCTGGCATCGGCCAGCCCCCGCAGACGGGAGCTGCTGAGCCTTATTACCAAAGATTTTACGGTGGAAACCAGCCGGGTGGACGAGGCGGCCATCACCGCGCCTACCCCTGCCAAGCTGGCCCGGGCCCTGGCGGACGCCAAGTGCCGGGCGGTGGCGGCCCGGCACCCGGAGGACATTGTGATCGGCTGCGACACGGTGGTGGATTACGCAGGCCGGGTGTTCGGCAAACCCAAGGACCACGAGGACGCGCTGCGGATGCTGCGGGCCCTCTCCGGCGCACAGCACCATGTCCACACCGGCGTGTGCATTGCCTTCCCCGGCGGGGAAGAGCGGTTCACCGTTACCACCAAGGTGAAATTTTATCCCATTGAGGAGGCGCAGCTGGAGGCCTATGCGGCCACCGGTGAACCCTATGACAAGGCGGGCGCCTATGCCATTCAGGGCGGCGCGGCGGCCTTCTGCGAGGGGCTTGAAGGTTGTTATTATAATGTGATGGGCTTTCCGGTAAGCAGGGTTGCACGGGCACTGGCAAAAATTGTGGAAAAAATTTGAAGAAAGTGAAAAAAACGGCCTTTAGCGTTGAAAAAGCAGCCCCTTGCGGTTATAATAAAGCTGTGCAACTAGGTGCCCTCTTGCGGCCGGGCCGGCCGCAAGGGGGCATATAAGGCAGAGCCTGTGCCGCGTGGGGGCGGTAGCTCTGCGCTTTTGGGCCGGCCAGCTGCCGGAACAAGAGCCGTATAGAGAGGAAAAAAGGAGTATAACAATTATGTTCAACAAGGACATTGGCATTGATCTGGGTACTGCGAACACCCTGGTTTATCTGCGCGGCAAGGGCATCGTCATGCGGGAGCCCTCTGTGGTGGCTGTGGACACCAAGACCGACGACGTGCGCGGCGTGGGTCAGGAAGCCAAGGCCATGATCGGCCGTACCCCTGGCAACATTGTGGCCGTTCGCCCTCTGAAGGACGGCGTGATCGCCGATTATGACATTACCGCCAATATGCTCAGCTACTTCATCAAGCGGGTGTGCGGCAGCAATAAGTTCTTTGGCCCCCGCGTGGTCATCTGCATTCCCTCCGGCGTGACCGAGGTGGAGCGCCGTGCCGTGCGCGAGGCCAGCCTGCGGGCCGGCGCGCGCCAGGTGAGCATCATTGAAGAGCCCATGGCCGCGGCCATCGGTGCGGGCCTGCCCATCAGCGAGCCCACCGGCAGCATGATCGTGGACATCGGCGGCGGCACAAGCGAGGTGGCCGTGATCAGCCTGGGCGGCATCGTGGCCAGCCGCAGCGTGCGCGTGGGCGGCGATGAGTTCGATCAGTCCATCATTGCGTACATCAAGCGCAAGTACAACCTGCTGATTGGTGAGCGCACCGCCGAGGACATCAAGATCCAGATCGGCTCGGCCTATCCTCTGGAGGAGGAGACCACCCTGGAGATCAAGGGCCGCAACTTGGTGGACGGCCTGCCCAAGAACATCACCATCGGCAGCGAGGAGATCCGCGAGGCCCTGTCCGAGAGCCTGTACAAGGTTGTGGATGCTGTGAAGGAGACCTTGGAGCGCACCCCGCCCGAGCTGAGCGCCGACATCATCGACCACGGCATCACCCTGTCCGGCGGCGGCGCCCTGCTGCGCGGCCTGGATCAGCTGATCTCCACCGAGACCGGCATTGACGTACACGTTGCCGAGACCCCGCTGGACTGCGTGGCCCTGGGCAGCGGCGCGGTGCTGGATCACATCGACAAACTGGGCGATGTGCTGGATTCCAACAGCAGCCATTTCTAATGAAGAAAAAAGAGCCGGGTTTCGTTTGCTTTGAAAAACGGCTTTTTTGAGGCGCTTTCCCATTCGGCCCGCCGGCCTTGCCGCCCCGGAAGAACGGGAAAGTGATCGAAATTTTGTAAATGCAGTTGCATCGGTTTGGCGCCGGTGCAAGCGCGGGCGCGGCCAGCCGGCCCCGCCCGCGCTTTGCATTTACCCCAAAAACCGCAACACCCGGAAAGGGGGAAGCGCAGTGAAAGACTTTTTCTCCACTGCTAAATTCAAGATTCTGGTGGCCCTGGCGGTGGTTCTGGCGGGCATGATGGCCTGGGCCGGCGCCAACAACCGGCTGACCAGTGCCCCGCAGGAGCTGCTGGGCGCGGCGGCCGTGCCGTTTCAGAAGATCGGCGCGCTGCTCAGCGAGGGCGTGTCGGGCGTGGTGACCAAATACGCCGAGTACGACTCCATTGTGGAGGAAAACGAGCAGCTGAAACAGGAAAACTACGACCTGCGCCAGCAGCTGGTGGACTACGACAAGCTGAAAGCGGAAAATGAAGCCTTCCGGGATCTGAACAACATCCGGGAGCAGAACCCGGAGTTTGAGTACGCCTCGGCCTTTGTCATCGGGCGGGACCCGCTGGATCAGTTCGGTGGCTTTACCGTGGATGCGGGAACGCTGGACAATGTGAAAAAAGGCGATGTGGTGGTCAGCGATAAGGGCTATCTGGTGGGCATTGTGCTGGAGCCGGGGCTGACCTCTTCCAAGGTGCTGACCATTCTCAGCCCCAGCCTGAACGCCGCGGGCGTGGTGAGCCGCACCCGGGACAACGGCATTCTCACCGGCGACAGCGCATACAGCGGCGACGGGCTGACCACCTTTACCGGCCTGCCCCGCGACACGCTGGCCACCGTGGGCGATGAGATCATCACCACCGGCCTGGGCGAGGTGTTCCCGGCGGACATTCTGGTGGGCACCGTGCAGGAGCTGGTGCCCGAAGCCAGCGGCAAAACCACCGTGGCGGTGGTAAAGCCCGGCGAGGACATTCTCACCCTGAAGCACGTTCAGATCATCATCAACCGGTAACGGCGGCTGCAGAAGCCGGGCTGCCCGGCTTCGGATGCACGTAAGGAGGAAATGCACCATGGAATCACGGCGCAGACGCAACCTGCAAACCACCGTGCGCTGGCTGCTGTATGCTTTGCTGGCGCTGCTGTGCGCCGCCGCCCAGACCACACCGGGCTTTCTCGCCATCGGGGAGGCAAAGCCGGTGTTTCTGCTGCCGCTGTGCCTGGCGGTGGCCGTGCGGGAGGGGGAGTATCCGGGGGCCTTCTTTGGGGCCGGGGCGGGCCTTTTGTGGGACTTTACCTCTGGCCGGGTGGTGGGCCTTCTGGCCCTGAGCCTGCTGGTGCTGTGCTTTGCCTCGGCGGTGCTCATCCGGCTGTATCTTCGCATCAGCCGCCTGAACTTTGCCCTGGTGGTCAGCCTGTGCGCCGTGCTGGTGCTCAGCGAAGATTTTCTGTTTTATGATTTGATGCGGGGCTATTCCGGACTGGCCGCCCGCTATCTCACCGTAACTCTGCCCACGGCGGTATTCACCGGCGTGGTGTCGCCTTTGATCCTGCTGGCGGTGGATGCCATTCGCAGCTGCACCGCCCCGAAACAGGGCCTGTAAGGGCGGCAGGCCTGCGCACCATCGGCAGGCCGGAAAGGAGACCGAAGCCCATGAAGAACAAACCGGAGAATCAGCAGCCCCGCGTGGTGTTGATGATCGCCCTGGCCTCGGCGGTGCTGGTGCTGTTTTTGCTGCGCCTGGTGTACCTGCAGGTCATTGAGGGCAATCACTATCTGGAGCAGGCGGACAACACCACGTCCTACCGCTTCAACATCACGGCAGCCCGCGGCGAAATTGTGGACTGCTACGGCCGCAGCCTGGCCACCAACACCACCGGCTACAATCTGGTGATGAACAACCTGATGCTGGGCGAAAACGACCTGAACGGTACCTTGAAAACGCTGGTGGAGATTTTGCAGACCTCAGGGGACGCCTGGAACGACGCCACTCCCATCAGCAGCCCGGACGCGGACGGCCATTACAGCTTTACCGATGGGGACGATACCTCGGACCAGAACCGCCTGGCCGCCATCAAAACCAACCTGGGTCTGCAGCAGTATGCCACCGCCGACGAGGTGATGAGCGCCATTGTGGCCAAGTATGAACTGGAGAACTATGAACCGGCCTGGCAGCGCATTCTGGGCGGAATTCGCTGCCAGATGACCAGCGAGGACTATTCCAACTACACCAACTTTACCCTGGCCACCGGCATCAGCGACCGCACCGTGGCCACCGTGAAGGAGCGCAGCCTGAGCCTGGGCGGCGCGGAGATTGTGGAGACCTCCATGCGCAGCTACCCGGACGGCACCGTGCTGCCCCATGTGCTGGGCTCGGTGGGCAAGATTCTGCGGGAGCAGTGGGTGGCGGACGATTACGCCCTGCGCCGCAAGGGCTACGCCATGAACGACCTGATCGGCCGCAGCGGCCTGGAAGCCGTGTATGAGGATCGGCTGCGCGGCCAGGACGGCTCGCTGCAGGTGGTGAAGAATTCGGACGGGGTGATCCAGTCCAGCCAGGTGGTGGAAAAGCCGCAGCCCGGTCAGACCGTGATGCTCACCGTGGATACGGATTTCCAGAAAGAGGTGCAGGCCGCTCTGGAGAACCGCATTCTCACCCTGCAGCAGACCAAGCCCGTCCACAACGGTCAGGAGGCCAACGCCGGTGCCGTGGTGGTGCTGGACGTAAAGACCGGCGGCATTCTGGCCACGGCCACCTATCCCACCTATGACCTGAACCAGTACAGCGCCACCTACAGCGACCTGGCGGCGCAGGACCCCAGCCCGCTGCTGAACCGGGCCTTCAACGGCCTGTACGCCCCCGGCTCGTCTTTCAAGCCGGCCGTGGCGGCGGCGGGCCTGCTGAACGGGGTGATCACCCCCACCAGCACGGTGAACTGCGTGAACCCCTACGTGTATTACGACTATCGCCCCACCTGCCTGCAGCACGGCCACAGCGGCCCCATTGCGGTGAGCGATGCCCTGAAATACAGCTGCAACATCTTCTTCTATGACACCGGCGTGCGCACCGGGCTGGAAACCTACAACGCCATGGCCCAGCGCCTGGGCCTTGCGGTGCAGACCGGCGTGGAGGTGGGCGAATCCACCGGCTGGCTCACCACCCCGGAGGATGACAACTTCACCAGCAGCCTGATCGTGCAGGCGGCCATCGGCCAGGCCAACACCATGGTTACGCCGGTGCAGCTGGCCACCTACGCCGCCACCATCGCCAACAAGGGCGTGCGCTACCGCACCCATATGGTGGCGGGCTTCCGCGATACCAACACCGGTGAGATTCTGGAGACGGTGGACCCAGTGGTGGAGGACACCATTGTGGACAATGTAGGCGCCTTTGACGCCATTGAACAGGGCATGATCGGCGCGGCCAAGTACACCAGAGCCACCTCGAATTACCCCTACACCATCGCCGTGAAAACCGGCAGCCCCCAGCGCGCCGAGACCTACGGCACCGGCGGCGGCCGCGCCAACTACAACAACGGCGTCATCGTAGCCTATGGCCCCGTGGAGGACCCGCAGATCGCCATTGCCGCGGTGGTGGAATGGTCGGGCGGCGGCTCCAACATTGCACAAATTGCCGTGGATGTGTTCAATGCGTACTTCTTCGATCAGTCCAACAGCCTGAACAGTCAGGCGGCGGGCACACTGCTTCCGTAAAGTATGGCTTTTTTGCGCTATATCGATGGTGTTTGTGAAAGTTGAATGAGACGATTGTATATATTTGAACAAAATCACTATTGCACACACCAAAAAGCTGTGATATTATGATACTGAGGAAATCCCTCTGAAAGGGTAAAAAATGACAAGCTGCGTCTCCCTTTTTGTACAATTGTGCTTCGGTTGGGAAGACGCTTGTTTTGTGCCGTTTGGCAGCTGGCGCTTGCCCTGCTGGAAGGGGAGCGTTGGAGGGCTGCTTCATGCGGATTGAACCGAAAGTCACCATGATCGCCTCCGGAAAAGGAGGCACCGGAAAAAGCACCGTGTCGGTGCTTCTGGGCAGCCGTCTGGCGGCCAGGGGCAAAAAAGTGCTGCTCATTGAGCTGGATTCCGGCCTGCGCAGCGTGGACATCATTGCAGGGGTGTACGGCAAAACCGTATACGACATCGAGGATGTGCTCAGCGGCCGGTGCGAGGGCGGCAAAGCCGTGGTAGAAAGCCCCATCTATCCCGGGCTGTCGGTGATCAGCGCCCCCTATGAGGGCGGGGCTGTGCGGGGCGATGCCCTGGAAGTGCTCACCAAACGGATGACCGATTATTTTGACGAAATTATTCTGGACACCGCCGCCGGTATGGGCGAGGCCTTTCAGGCCGCCGCCCGGGTGAGCGACCGGGCACTGCTGGTGCTTACCCCGGACCCGGTGGCCCTGCGGGACGGCCATATTGCGGCAGACGCCCTGCTGGACGGCGGAATGCGCACGGTGCGCCTGGTGATGAACCGGGTGCGGGCCGACAGCTTCCGCACCAGCGGTGTGCGCGATTTGGACGAATGCATTGACACCGTAGCGGTGCAGCTGATTGCGGTGCTGCCCGAGAGCGCTGAGGTTCAGCGTGCCGCGGCCCAGGGCCAGCCATTGGCGGCTGATTGCATGGCTTACCGGGCGGTGGACGCCCTGGCGGCCCGTCTGCAGGGAGAACTGGTTCCCCTGGTGGTGCGCTGAGCACCGGAAATTAAGAAAAGACGACTGGAGGATGAGTTTGAATGACCATTGCGTTGATTGCCCATGATTCCAAAAAAGAATTGATGGTGCAGTTCTGCATCGCATACTGCCGCGTGCTGAGCCAGCATACGCTGGTGGCCACGGGCACTACGGGAAAGATGGTCAGCGAGGCCACAGGCCTGCCCATTCAGCGCTTCCTGTCCGGTACCCATGGCGGCGACCAGCAGATTGCAGCGCGCATTGCCTGCAATGAGATCGACCTGCTGCTGTTCTTCCGCGACCCCATCAATGCGAAGCCCCATGAGCCGAACGAGCTGAATCTGCTGCGCCTGTGCGATGTACACAACATTCCCATTGCCACCAACATTGCCACCGCCGAGGTCCTGATCCATGGCCTGGAGCGGGGCGACCTGGATTGGCGGAACATTCTGCATCCGCAGAAGTGAGAACCGGCCTTTGGAGGCAGGCGCCTGCAAAAGGCCCTGTGCCATTGGCCCCGGAACCATGAAAAAACAGCCCCCGGCGTTTTTTGCAAACGCCGGGGGCTTTGCTGAATCAAAATTGATGCCGCCCTGTGCGCGGCAGGAAAAGGAGTGAACCCCCCATGCCGGAAACCAAACAGCCGCTGGTCAGCATCATTGTGCCGGTGTACAATGCGGCCAGCCACATTGCCCGCTGCATCGAAAGCATCCGCCGCCAGACCTACCAGAACATCGAGATCATTCTGCTGAACGATGGCAGCAAGGATGTGAGCCTGCAGGTGTGCGAAATGTACGCCAAGATCGACCGCCGCATCATCCTGCTGGACCGGGACAACCGGGGCGTTTCGGCCACCCGCAACCTGGGGCTGAAGCTGGCCCGGGGCGAATACCTGCAATTTGCCGACAGCGACGATTATCTGGAGCCCACCGCCACCGAGACGCTGGTAACGGCTGCGGTGAACCATCAGGCGGATATGGTTATTGCCCCTTATTTCCGGGTGGAAAACGTGACCAAGCTGGAGATCGATGGCATCTATAAAAAAGAGCAGGTGACCCTGCACGGTTTTCTGGCCCCGGGCTTCTACGACAAAAAGGGCTTTGCCGTGCACTTGATGGAGCAGCCCGCCAGCTTTTTCTACGGGGTGATGTGGAACAAACTCTACCGCCGCGCGCTGGTGGAGGAGCACGGCCTGGCGTGCAGCGAAGAGCTGGACTGGAGCGAGGACCTGCTGTTCAATCTGGAATACATCCGCTACGCCGAGCGGTTTGTCTCGGTGCCGGTGCCGGTGTACTACTACGTGAAAACCCCGGGCAGCCTGGTGGCCACCAAGGTTGGCCTGAAGAATATGGTGGGGGTGGTGGCCACCAAGGCCGCGCTGTTTACCTACTACAAAAAACTATATGAGGACATCGGCCTGTACGAGGAAAACAAGATGCAGATCTACAAGTATCTGGTGGCAGTGGGGGCGGACTGCTGAGAAACTGCGAGAGGCGCGTTTCCTGTGGTGAAAACGAACCAAGCTGACCCCAGTGCCCGGCTGCCGGGCCGGATTGAAAAAACAGTTCGCCCGAGGCGGCCCCCAAGACGGAACGCCCGCCCAGCCGCAATGCTGCACAGTAAACCGAATACACAACAAAAAGCGCCCGCATCGGGGTGGTTCCGTTGGAACTGCGGCTCGATGCGGGCGCTTTTGCTGCCTTTTAACGCTTTTTTATTGTGCTTTTATGGTGCAGCGCTTTATTTCATGGTATGGGCGCTCCATCCGCTGGAGGTGACCACGCTGCCGTCGGGGCTGGCCCAGAGGGCTTCCACCCCGTCCAGACGTTCCACCAGGGACTGACCGTCGGCAAGGCTCATGCAGAACAGCCCGGTGGAAAGGCCGTCCGCCAGGCCGGAGTCGCTGCACAACACCGTGACCGAGTCGAAGTAGGCGGCGGGGTAACGGGTTTCGGGGTCAATGAGGTGATGGTAGCGCACGCCGTCCAGCTCAAAATAGCGCTGGTAATCACCGCTGGTCACCAGGCTGGCCCCCTCGGGCAGTTCCAGCGCAGCCAGGATGTCCTGCCCGCCCCAGGGGTTTTCCACGCCGCCGGTCCAGGCGCGGCCATTCGGCTTGTGGCCGATGGCCCGCAGGTTGCCCCCCACGCTGATGAGGGCGCTGGTCAGCCCCCGCGCCTCGGCTGCCCGGGCAACCTGCTCTACCGCATAGCCCTTGCCGATGCTGCCCACGTCCAGCTGAAGCTCCGGGTCTGCATAATAGACGGTGCCGGCCTCTTCGTCCAGAATCAGGTCGTCAATGTTCCGATGGGCGGCGGCCTCCTCCAGCGCGGCTTTGTCCGGCAAATAGGCGGCCGACGGGTCGGCCTCGGCGGCGGTGCGGGCATCGTGCCACAGGGCCAGCAGCCGCCCCATGGCCACATTGGTGCGCCCGTTGGTGAGGGCGTACACTTCCTTGGCCTGGGCCAGCAGGTCAAGGATCTCCGGCTCGGCGGCCGCCGGGCCATGGGCGGCGGTCTGGTTCAGGTCGTACAGGTTGGTCATGCCATCGTAGTGATTGTAGATGTCGAACAGCTGGTGATAGCGGGTCAGGTCCTGATGCAGCTGGACCATCTGCTCGTTCCAGGCCTCCTGGCTTTCGGCGTAGCCCTGCACCTGGGTCACCGTGTCGAACACGTCAAACCAGGCGATGGAGTACTGCTTCCAGCCCTTCATGGCCGGGTCGGCGGAAGTCTGCCCGACGGCACAGCCGGGCAGCGCCAGGCAGAGGGCCAGGGCGGCGCAAAGCCCCCGAATCCCCCGTGAAAAACGAAAACGCTTCATGGGAACGCTCCTTCAAATTGCGCAAATGAGAAAAAACAAAAAACACCCCGCGGCGAAATGCGGCCGCAGGGTGAAAAAACCTGTGGGGCAGCGGCTGCAGAACGGCAGCCCTGCTTTAGTTTACCGGTTTGTCGGCGTTTTCGCAAGCCTTCTGAATGGCTTTCACGAAATTTTCGATGGGCATGGCCGTGCCCGCCAGAATGTCCTGGTTGGTGGGGCGGCCCTGCTCGTCCAGCCGCAGAGCGCTTACCTCATCGGCGGTGCGGCCGCTCAGCCAGCGGCCGAAGGCGTCGGCCTGCCGGTACCAGCTGCCCGCGCCGTCGCTCTCCAGGCCGGAGGAGGCTGCGCCGTCCGCCATGCCGCTGCCCAGCAGGCTGTCCGCCCCATAGGCATCGCCCTGGGCGTATTTGGAGAGCAGGGCCTCGGGGTAGCTCAGCGCCCCGGCGGCGCTCAGGCCGAAGCCGGCCTCGGTCTCATCCAGCCGTGCGCTGGTGATGCGGCCCTCGCCGTTCAGGGTGAGGGCGGCCACGGTGGTGGTGGCCCGGGCTGTGCCCGCCTGCTGGGCGGTGGCAGCCATGCCGTCCGCCCGGGTGACGAGGCCCAGCGTCAGGGTGTCCTCGGGGGAAGCTCCCATAGGCACGGCGTTTTCGCAGGCGGCCAGCACCCCCTGTTGGAATTCGCTGATGTCAATGGTGCAGCCGGCGGCCAGATCCGGGTCGGCCGCATGACCCCCTGGCGCGGCAATGCCCGCCACCTCCATGGGCGTTTTGCCTTTTACATAGGCACAGAAGGCGTTCACCTGCTCGTCCCATTCCCGGCCGATGCCGCTGGCCTGGCGCAGGCCGTAGCCGTCCCCCAGTTCCCGCTTAGTGGGGAAGGCGTCCTCATCCGTAAAGCCCAGCTGGCCGGAGTCATCCACCGGGAGCTTGGCCTGCACCACGTCAATGATGCAATCGGCAATGCGGCCCTCGCCGTCCAGCAGAACGGCGGTGGCGGCCACGTCCGCCTGGGCGTATCCGGCTTCGCCGTCAAAGGGGTCCATGCCGCTGGTTTTGGCGGTGAGCGCCAGCCCCGTGCCCCCGGCGGCGTAGCTGGTGCCCGCGCCGGAGGAGGCACTTCCTGCCGAAGCCGACGGGGCGGGGGAGGCGGATGACGAACCATTGCCCCGGCCAAAGCAGCCCGTGAGAACCAGCATTCCGGCCAAGGCCAGAACCAGGGGGCGGCGCATACGTTGTTTCATCATACGAAAAAAATCGCTCCTTTCCTGCGGCAGGCAGCGCCTGCCGAACCTGTGGGCGCACAAAAGCGAAAGACAGACTTTCGCTGCGGTTCCACAAGGTGTTGTACAGAAAAGAAGCGCAGGGGGGCCGGGCGGGCCGGTTCCTCTCATTCCCAAAGGCGGTGCTCAGACCCGGTTCCCGGTCAGGGCGGCGTGCTCGCCGGCCAGCTCGGTGAGCAGCCGGGAGAAAGGCCAGGCCAGATTGGTGGCGGTGGCCAGCGCTTTCAGGGGGATGGTTACCCCGCTGGCCTTCAGTGCCTCCAGAAATTCATCCAGCGCCGGGTCCTTGATGCCCGCCAGAACCAGGGCAGGAACCTGCGGCAGGCTCTGGGCGGGCTGGCTCAGCGCTTTGCCGCTGCCGCCCAGCAGGCGGGAAACGGTGCTGTCGGCCTGGCTGGGGGCGACGGCCCGCAGCGCCATGCCGAAGGGGGCCGCGGCGGCCTCCAGCGCTTGCCAATCCGCGCTGCCCGGCTGAATGCCCCACACAAGGCCCTGTGCGGTGGATTTGGCGGTATGGGAAATGTGTGCTTTCATGGTACGAACCTCCTTGCGGCGGCCCTGGGGATAGTATGGCCGCATACTGAAATAAGTATACCGGAAAGTGCCCGGCGGGGCAACTGCCGGTGAACGGAGCGGAAAAGCAGGCTGAAGCCTTTTTGAAAAGGGCTTCGGCCTGCGGCGTTTTGCGGCATACGCGCGGTGAAGTACACAGCGCGTAGAAATCGCACAAAAAGAGCAAATGCCCGCTTGCGGTTCAAGCGGGCATTTGCTGCAATGCATCCTTGGAATCGGTGGTGAACCGCGGCCGTGCGGCGGGGCCGTACCGGCCGCAAGCTCAGCGCCCTCAGTTCAGAGTTTTGCCGAAGAACTCCAGCTCCGGCTTCAGCTGGGCCATCAGGGCGTCAAAGGCATCGGGGGTCAGGCTCTGGGCGCCGTCACACTTGGCGTGGGCGGGGTCGTTGTGAACCTCGATCATCAGGCCATCGGCGCCCACGGCCACGGCGGCCTTGGCCAGAGGCTCCACCATCCAGGCAATACCGGCGGCGTGGCTGGGGTCAATGACGACGGGCAGATGGGTCATGTGCTTGAGCATGGGCACGGCGGAAATGTCCAGCGTGTTGCGCATGCTGGTTTCAAAGGTGCGGATGCCCCGCTCGCAGAGGATGACATTCTCGTTCCCCTCGGCCATGATGTACTCGGCGCTCATCACGAACTCTTCCAGGGTGTTGGCCAGGCCGCGCTTGAGAAGCACCGGCTTGTTCATGCGGCCCACGGCCTTCAGCAGCTCAAAGTTCTGCATATTGCGCGCGCCCACCTGAATCAGGTCCACGTTTTCGAACAGGGGCAGATGCTCGGTGTTCATCACCTCGGTGACGATGGGGCTGCCCACCTGCTCCTTGGCGTGCTCCAGCAGGGTCAGGCCCTCGGCCCGCATACCCTGGAAGGAGTAGGGGGAGGTGCGGGGCTTGAACGCGCCGCCCCGCAGCAGGCTGGAACCGGCGGCCTTGACCCGGCGTGCCACTTCGGTGATCTGCTCCGGGCTTTCCACGCTGCAGGGGCCGGCGATGACCGCGAAGCTGCCGCCGCCGATCTTGGTATTGCCCACCTGCACCACCGTGTCGTCCGGGTGGAACTTCCGGTTGGCCTTCTTGTACGGCTCGCTCACGCGGCGGCAGGCTTCCACCACCGGGTGGGCCATCACCCAGCTCTCGGCCACGGCCTTGGTGTCGCCCACCAGGCCCATGATGTGGCTCTCGCTGCCGATACTGTCGTGAATGGAAAGGCCCATGCCCTCCAGCTCTTTGCGAAGAACGTTTACTTTTTCCTGATCGGCGTTGCGTTTCAGAATGATGATCATAACAAGTGCTCCTTTTCGTCTAGAACCAAGTTTGTGTTTGTGGGGGCGCGGGGCAGCCCGGCGGCAAAAACCGCATGAAAAAACCGGAGATCCGCGCTGCGGACCCCCGGCTGTACTGCGTGTTCCGGCCAGAATGCCGAACCTTTACGCCTCCAAGTGACCGCACAAAATGGAACCCTTGCCATAATAATAGCAAAAGCTGCCATAATAGCGGTTAAAAGAGAACGAACGATTCATGGCATTGGCCTTTCTGTTCCCGGCGGGCGGTGATTGGAATGCCCACGTTTGAGAACACGCTTAGTTTAGCACGTTAAAGCACTTCCGTCAACCCCTGAACGCAAAAAAATCCGGCTTGACATTTTTTGCCGCCCGTGCTATCTTAAAATGCACTAAAACCCGTGTGGATTTTTACAGCTTCGTCTATTTTTCGCCACACAATGGTCCTGCTTTGGGGCCATTGTGTGGCTTTTTTGCTGCCGGGAGGTATCACATTGAACAATCAGTTTATGAAAGAGCGGCCGGTGTTTCCGCTGCTTGTGTCCATGGCGCTGCCGATGGTGATCTCCATGATGGTGAACGCCCTTTACAACATTGTGGACAGTTTTTTCGTGGCCCGCATCAGCGAGCAGGCCATGACGGCCCTGTCGCTGGTGTTTCCGGTGCAGAATCTGATCAACGCCATTGCCATCGGCTTTGGCGTGGGCATCAACGCCCTCATTGCCCTGTACAGCGGCGCGGGCGAGCACGCCAAGGCTGACACCGCCGCCACCCACGGCATGGCCTTTGCGCTGCTGCACGGCGTGGTCATTCTGGCGGTGAGCATTCCGGCCATGCCGGCCTTTCTGCGCCTGTTCACCAAGGACGAGGCGGTGGTGGCCATGGGCGTGCAGTACGCCACGGCGGCCTTTGCCTTTGCGCCGGTCATCATGGCGGGGCTGGCCTTTGAAAAGCAGTTTCAGGCCGTGGGCCGCATGAGCACGGCCATGGCGGCCCTGTTGTGCGGTTCGCTGGCCAACCTGGTGCTGGACCCGCTGCTCATCTTCGGGCTGGGGCCCTGCCCAAAGCTGGGCATTCGGGGCGCGGCTCTGGCCACCGGCGCAGGGCAGGTGCTTACGCTGCTGGTGTATCTGGTGGTCTACCGGGTCAAGCCCATCCCGGTCAAGCTGCGCCGGGCCTGCTTAAAGCGGGACGCCGCGCTGGACAAAAAACTCTATTCCATCGGCGTACCGGCCATTCTCAATCTGGCGCTGCCCTCGCTGCTGGTGTTCTGCCTCAACTCCATTCTGGCAGCTTTTGCGGACAGCTACGTGGTGGTGCTGGGCATCTACTATAAGCTGCAGACCTTTTTGTATCTGCCCGCCAGCGGCATTGTGCAGGGCATGCGGCCCATTCTGAGCTTCAACTACGGCGCGGGAGAAAAGGCCCGGGTGCAGAGGATCTTCCGGCTGGCGCTGGCTTTGTGCGGGGCCATTATGGCGGCGGGTACGGTGCTGTGCCTGGCGGCGGCCGGCCCGCTGATGGGCCTGTTTACCCAGAACCCGGAGACCGTGGCCGCCGGCGGAACGGCGCTGCGGCTGATCTGCCTGGGGTTTGTGGTGTCCGCCGTGTCGGTGGTGGTGTCCGGCGCGCTGGAAGCACTGGGCCGGGGCCTGCCGTCCCTAGTCATTTCGCTGTGCCGGTATGTGGTGGTGATGATCCCGCTGGCCTTTGTGCTCTCCCGCGTTCTGGGGGCAAACGGCGTGTGGCACGCCTTCTGGCTCACCGAGGCGGTGACGGCGGCCATCTCGTGGGGCATCTACCGCCGCATCTTCCGCGGGGAGGGCGGCGGCGCTCGGCGCTGAACCGGGCGTTTGGACAAAACTGTCCGGTATGGGGCGGCCCGGTTTGGTTGAACGGGAAAAACAGGTGTGCTACAATAAAACGATCTGGTTTGAAATTGCCTGCTTTTGCAGGAGAATAAGCGGCCGTTCGTCGGCTTTTATAGGAAGGAGCACACCCTTTTGTATACAGACAATGTGGGGCGCAAGCGGTGGTGGCTGGTGTACAGCCTGGGCTTTGCGGCCCTGGCGCTGGCCCACGCCTGGCCATTTTTGAAAAGCGGCACCTATTTCATCTGGGGCGCGGACGGCTATTCCCAGATGTACCCGGTGTTCTGCTACTTTGTAAGCTACGCCCGGCAGATGCTGGCAGGGCTGGCCCACGGCCGGCTTTCGCTGCCGCTGTATGATTTTACCCTTGGGCTGGGGGGCGACATTCTCTCCACCCTGAACTGGCACGGCTTCGGCAACCCCTTTTATCTGCTGGGGCTGCTGGCCCCGGAAAACAAACTGCCGCTGGCCTTCAGCCTGATCGTGGAGGTTCAGTACTTTCTGGCCGGGCTGTTTTTTATGGGCTACTGCCGCAAGATGGGCCTGCGGGGCTTTGGCCCGGTGCTGGGGGCCTGGCTGTACGCCTTCACCGGCTATTTTGCCATGACGGTCACCCACCCCATCATGGCCCACGCCGCCCCGGCGCTGGTGCTGATGCTGTGGGGCGCGGAGAAGATCCTCCGGCAGAAAAGCCCGCTGCTGCTGGCCGTCAGCGTGTTCGGTACGGCCCTGTGCGGGTTTTACTTTTTGTTCATCTGCTCGGTGGCCCTGGCGCTGTACATTCTGCTGCGGGTGTGGGCCGACCGGCCGGCCCATTACCTGAAAACCGCGGCCTGGCAGGCGCTGCGGGCGCTGGCGGCCTACCTCAGCGGCCTGGGCCTGGCCTGCGCGGTGTTCCTGCCCAGCGTGCTGGGATACCTCGGTTCCAACCGGACGGGGGAGGGCCGTACCGGCCTGCCCGCCCTGTTTGTGGGCGGCCGCGGGGCGCTGGAATGGTTTGCCCACCTGACAAGCCCCAGTTATGACTGGTTCATCGGGGCGCTGGCCCTGCTGTGCACGGCCTTTGCCCTGGGCGCGGCGCTGACGAAGCGGCCGGAGGCGCGTGGCGTGGCGGGCGGCGTGATCGCCGCTTTGGTGTTTGCCCTTTCACCCTTGGCGCAGGCGGCGCTGGTGGGCTTTGGCAGCAGCAATTATACCCGTTTCTGGTTTGCACTCAGCTTCTTTTTTTCCTATCTGGCGGCGGTGTACTGGCCGCGGCTGTTTGATCTGAGCAAGGCCCAGCGGGCGGCGGGCGGCGGGCGGCGCGCTGGTGGCCCTGTATGCCCTGGCGGCGGCCCTCACCGGCTGGCAGCGGGACAGCCGCGTGGGCCTGGCCTTTTTTGCGGTGTTGTACGGGGTGGTGCTTCTGGGGCAGAAGAGCTTCCGGAAAGCCCGGCGGCCCGCCTGGCTGCAGCCCGCCTGCGCCCTGCTGGCGGTGGGGCTGACCCTGGCCCAGGTGGGCCTCGGCCTGAACCGGAACGCGCAGGTCGCCCAGCCGCAGTTCCGCACGGCGCGATTTGCCCGGCAGATGCCCGCCGTGACCGGGGAGACCCTGCCAGAGGGCGTGTACCGCACGGACGTGAGCGATGTGGGCCTGCGCCGGTGGTGGACCTCCTGCAACACGCCGTTTGTGGGAGGGTACATGGGGGTGAGCGAGTACTTCAGCATTCTGAATGGCGACTATGCCAATGCGGTGCTGAACGACTGGGCGCTGGCCGCCGCCCAGCAGGGGGATTTTTCCTTCCGCGGGCTGGACGGCAGCACGGTGCTGAACACCCTGGCCGGGGTGCGCTACACCTTTGTGCGCCCGGGCGAGGAGGGCTATGTGCCTTACGATTATGTGTATGTGGGCGACACCGAGCAGAGCAGCCGTTTTACCATCACGCCGGACAATGGCAGTACCCTGCACCGCTACGAAAACCAGCATAGCCTGCCCTTGGGCTTCACTGCCGGCCGGGTGATCTCGGAGCAGGATTATATGGCCCTGAATGGGCTGGAAAAGCAGGCGGCCCTTATGCAGGGGGTGGTGCTGGGCGAGGCGGCGGACGGGATGCAGACCTCTTCGCCGGACATGGACTGTGTTGCCCGGCTGGCTGCCGCGCCCGCCGAGCAGACGGATGTGCAGTGGGCGGACGGCCTGCTTCAGGCGGGGGAGAACGGCACACTGCGCTTTGAATTTACGGTGGAACAGGATACGGAGGTGTGGCTGTGCCTGCGGGGCTTTGCCCAGGCGGGCGGCGAAGGCACCGCCCAGGCCACGGCCTGGCTGGAAGGCGGGCAGGAGCGGACCGTACTGGCCTATTCCTCGCTGAACGCCGACGAGGCCTGGGTGAACCTGGGCTGGGTGAGCGCCGGAGACTACACGGCGGTGTTCCAGCCCGATGCAGGGCAGACCTTCACCCTGACCGGGTTGGAGCTGTGGGGGTACGATCTGGCCCGGTATGAGCAGGACGTGCAGACGCTGGAGGCGGGCGCCTGGCAGAATGTGGTGCAGGGCACCAACAGCCTGGCCGGGCTGGTGCAGAGCGAAACGGACACGACCCTGCTGGTGAGCCTGCCCTATTCTTCGGGCTGGCACGCCACGGTGGACGGCGTTCCGGCCGAGATTCAAAAGGCGGACAGTATGTTCATGGCCGTTGCGGTGCCAGCGGGCGAACACGCGGTGGGCCTGTATTACATCACCCCTGGCCTGAAGGAGGGCGTGGTGCTCACGGGCCTGGGCGGCCTTGCGCTGGCGGCCCAGCTGATCTGGTATGCGGCCCGGCGAAGAAAGGCCGCCCGGATGAAACCGGCCGATTGACAAATTGCAGGAATGCGCTACAATGTGCAGCAGGAGCGGCGGCCGTATGGGCCGCGCCGCCCCGAACGATCACAGGCGGCCGGGCACAGCGGCCCGGCCAAGCGGCAGAAATGAGGCAGCGACCATGGCAAAAGAAGCAAAAACCAACGCAATGCGTATGCTGGAGCGGATGAAGATCTCCTACACCCCCCACGAGTACGACCACGACGACGGGGCCATTGACGGTGTGAGCGTGGCCACGAAGCTGGGGCAGGACCCGGCCCGGGTGTTCAAAACGCTGGTGACCCAGGGCGCCAGCCGCAGCTATTTTGTGTTCGTGATCCCCGTGGCGGCGGAGCTGGACCTGAAAAAGGCCGCAAAGTCGGTGGGGGAGAAGAGCGTGGCCATGATCCATGTTGCGGACATCAACAAGGTCACCGGCTACATCCGGGGCGGCTGCAGCCCGGTGGGCATGAAAAAGCAGTTTGTCACCGTGCTGGATGAGAGCATTCTGGCCCAGCCCACCGTGATGGTCAGCGGCGGGCGCATCGGCACCCAGGTGGAACTGGCCCCCGCCGACCTCATCAAGGCAGCACGGGCCACCACCGCCGCCATCACCATGGCGTGAGCAGCGCATAAAAAGTACAAAAGCCGGGGCCAATAGGCGGTGTTCGTAGGACAGGAAACAGCCACAGCAGTTTGCACTGCTGTGGCTGTTCTTGTAGTTTATCCGGCCATATGATAATATGGAGCCGAACAGACCTGCAAATCGGAATTTGAAAGGATGATGATATGATGGATAAATTAAAAAAGAACATGGTTTTCTACCTACTGTTGCTGATAGATTTTTATATCGTTCCTTGGTTTATAAAAAACACAGGAAGTGCAATGATTGTTATGTTAGTAATTATTCCTCTAATATGTTTAATAACCTCTGTTTTTTATGGGATTAGGAATGGTTTTAACTTCTGGTATATTTTGATTGTAGCAATAATGTTTGCGCCATCTATATTTATATTTTATAACTCAAGTGCATGGGTTTATGTAGTTGGATATGCTGTTATTGCATTATTGGGAAATTTAATAGCATTGCCATTAAGAAAAAGATAACTTCCAGTTTGACGAGGTGCCTTATATGTAATCAAATGAAAAATCGGAATTTGGCGAAGGAGTGTGAATGAATGAGAAAGAAAATAATTCTATCAATAGCGTTTCTAATCAGTTTATTACCAATGTTATTTAACCAATATGGTGGATTAAAAGGTGTACAGGAAATTACCGGCTTGATAAATCTGCTCAATCCTATTGGAATAGTGTCTGTCATTTTGTTTGTTTTAGGAGTATGGTTTCCCTTCAAGAAACGAGTTGTTAGTAAAAGTTTAGGCGCATTAGGCGTGATTGGGATTGTGGTCTCCGAAATATATAAATTCCTCATCTGGCATACATTGACTGTCACCGGTGAAGTCAGTTTACAGAATAGCATTCGATTAGCATTCCCCGAGTTTTATATAGGATTGACCATTTCTTTGGTAATGGTGATTGCTTATTTTGTGATTGACAAGTAAACTTGGCATAAGGACAACTTCCAGTTTGGCAAACTGATAAAATCCCTTCAGGAACTAAAGGGCGCACTTCTATACACCGTTCGGTGTAGTGCATTACGCGCGGAACTTGGCTCTCCCGGAGGGAGAGCCAAGGGGGCTGCCTGCAACTGTGCCATATGTCATAACAGCACAAAGAAACGGAGCGCATCCGCACCGATACGCTCCGTTCACTGTCTTACGAACGCCCCGCCAAAGCCCCGGCTTTCCTTGACGGGCCGGCGTTTTTGGGGATATAATATACTCAGAATGGAAAAGTATGGCCCAGGCGAATGCCCGGCCTTGGAACACAGCGGCCCCGGCCGCCTTTTTGGAGGAACGTACAACATGGCACACGATCGTTACATCAGCCCCTTCTCCACCCGCTATTCCAGCGACGAGATGCAGTACATCTTCAGCGACGACAACAAGTTCCGCACCTGGCGGCGGCTGTGGATCGCCCTGGCCAAGGCGGAAAAGCGCCAGGGCCTGGACATCACCGACGAGCAGATCGCCCAGCTGGAGGCCCATGCCGATGACATCAACTATGAGGACGCCATCGCCCGGGAAAAGCTGGTGCGCCATGACGTGATGAGCCATGTGTATGCCTACGGTCTGCAGTGCCCCGACGCAAAGGGCATCATTCATCTGGGCGCGACCAGCTGCTATGTGGGCGACAACACCGATGTGATCGTAATGCGCCAGGGCCTGGAGCTGGTGCGCAAAAAGCTCATCGGCGTGCTGGCCCTGCTGGCCGACTTTGCCCGGGAATACAAGGATATGCCCTGCCTGGCCTACACCCACTGCCAGCCTGCCCAGCTGACCACCGTGGGCAAGCGCGCCACCCTGTGGATGAACGAGTTCTACATGGACCTGGAGGAGCTGGACGCCCGCATTGCCCATCTGGCCCTGCGCGGCGCCAAGGGCACCACCGGCACCCAGGCCAGCTTTATGGAGCTGTTTGAGGGCGACGAGGAGAAGATCAAGGCCATGGAGGCGGACATCACCGCCCAGATGGGCTTTGACAAGGTGGTGCCCGTCAGCGGCCAGACCTACAGCCGCAAGGTGGATTATCAGGTGCTGAGCGCCCTGGCCGGCATCGCCCAGAGCGCCATGAAGATGGCCACCGATATCCGTCTGCTGGCCAACTTCAAGGAGATGGAAGAGCCCTTTGAGAAGAACCAGATCGGTTCCTCCGCCATGCCTTACAAGCGCAACCCCATGCGGTGTGAGCGCATCTGCGCCCTGTCCCGCTATCTGATGGTGGACGTGCTGAACCCGGCCTTCACCACCGGCACCCAGTGGTTCGAGCGCACGCTGGATGACTCCGCCAACAAGCGCGTGGCCATGGCCGAGGGCTTCCTGGCGGCCGATGCCATTCTGAACATCCTGCTGAACATCAGCGACGGTTTGGTGGTGTATCCCAAGGTGGTGCGCAGCCGCGTGATGGCCGAGCTGCCCTTCATGGCCAGCGAGAACATCATGATGAAGGCCGTGAAAAAGGGCGGCGACCGGCAGGAGCTGCACGAGCGCCTGCGCCAGCACGCCATTGCCGCCGCTGCACAGGTGAAGCAGGAGGGCCTGCCCAACGATATGATCGCCCGGGTGGAGGCGGACCCCGCCTTCGGCCTGACCCGCGAGGAGATCGAGGCCGAGCTGCAGCCGGAGGCCTTTACCGGCCGTGCCCCCCACCAGGTGGAGGAGTTCCTGGCCAATGTGATCCAGCCCGTGCTGGACGCAAACCAGGATGCCCTGGGCCAGAAGGCAGAACTGAACGTGTAACAGCCCGCCCCGCCTTGGGGGCTGCGGCTTAAAAAAGAAACGCCCCGCGCGATGGGCCTGCCCGGCCGCTGTGCGGGGCGTTTTTGCAGAAAAAGAGGAACGAGACCATGACCGAAAAAGAAAAAATGCAGGCGGGGCTGTGGTTCAATGCCAATTTTGACCCGGCCCTGTGCGCCGAGCGGGAGCAGACCGCCGAGCTGTGCCAGGCGCTGAACAGCACCCCGTATACCTCCAAAGAGTCCCGGAAGATCCTGCTGGCCCGGCTGCTGCCCGGCCTGAGCGAAAAGGCGGGGCTGCTCAGCCCCTTCCAGTGCGATTACGGGTTCAACATCACCATCGGCGAGGGCAGCTTTTTGAACCGGGGCTGCTATCTGATGGACTGCGCCCCCATTGCCCTGGGCAAGCACGTGTTTATGGGACCGGACTGCGGCGTTTACACCGCGGTGCACCCCTTTGACGCAGCCAACCGCAACACGGGGCTGGAAAAGGCCCTGCCCGTGACCATTGAGGACGAGGTGTGGCTGGGCGGCCATGTGACCATTCTGCCCGGCGTGACCATCGGCCGGGGCAGCATCATCGGCGCGGGCAGCGTGGTGACCAAGGACGTGCCTGCCGGTGTGGTGGCAGCGGGCAACCCCTGCAAGGTGCTGCGCGCCCTCACCGAGGAGGACCTGGCCCAGTGCCCGCGCCAGCTGGCCGGGCAGCCGGAGTGATGGCCATGGGAGCAGAGAAAAAGACCCGGCTGGACAAATACGTGGCCCAGGCGCTGGAAATTCCCCGCAGCGCCAGCCGGGAGATGATTGCCAAAGGCCGCGTGACCGTGAACGGTCAGGTTTGCAAAAAGGCGGACACCCAGCTGGAGCCGGGGGCGGATGTGTGCGCCGGTGGCCGGCCGCTGCACCATGAGGCGTTTGTGTACCTGATGCTGAACAAGCCGGAAGGGGTGGTGAGCGCCGCCGAGGACAAGCGGGACACCACCGTGGTGGATCTGGTGCGGGACGCTTACCCCCGGCGGGCGCTGTTCCCGGCGGGGCGGCTGGATAAAACCAGCACCGGGTTTGTGCTGCTGACGGACGATGGGGCCTTTGCCCACGACATTCTGGCCCCGCGCCGCCATGTGAGCAAGACGTACCGGGTGGTGCTGGACGCCCCGGCAACCCCGGCCATGGCCGAGGGCTTTGCCAAAGGGGTGACGCTGGCGGACGGCCAGACCATGGAACCGGCGGAGCTTTACCCGGATGAGCAGGACCCCTGCCGCTGCACCGTGGTGCTGCACCAGGGGGTGTACCACCAGATCAAGCGGATGTTTGGGGTGTACGATGTGGGAGTAAACGGCCTGCACCGCACAGCCATCGGCGGCCTTGCCCTGGATGCCGCCCTCGCACCCGGTCAGTGGCGTGCGTTGACCGCGGAAGAGGTACATAAAATTCAGCAACGATGAGAAGAACGTGACAGGCCCGCTCTGGGTGTGAGAACCCGAGGCGGGCCTGTTGGATGTTTTTGGGTGCTTGGGGCGCCGGTGCAGCGTTGCGGCAGAGCGATGGCCATATGGCAAAGGTGTGCCAGGTGTGACACTGCCGCAAGGCGATTGCGGCCGGAAGATTCCACTTCATCCGTCGCTGACGCGACAGCTTCCTTTCAAGGGGAAGCCTCTTGTGGCTGCGGCAAACGCATTCCCGCCAAAATTAAAACCTGAAAAATGTGCAAAACAACTCTTGACATCCACAGAACCTATGCATATAATGAACATATGAACAGTTGCTCACATGTTTGAAAACAGTGAGCCGCCGTTCCAAACCACGTACCCGAAAGGAGGCTGCCCGGATGCTTGTAATGCCCGGCCAGAACGAACCGCTGGACTGCTGCGAAGAAAATCAGGTTCATCAGGATATTTTGCAGAAAGTACAGTCCGACCTTCCCGATGACGAGGTTCTGTACGATTTGGCCGAACTATTTAAGGTGTTCGGCGACTCCACCCGCATCAAAATTCTGTATGCCCTGTTTGAGGCGGAAATGTGCGTGTGCGACATTGCCGATCTTCTGGGGCTGACCCAGTCGGCCATCAGCCACCAGCTGCGCACCCTCAAGGCCAACAAGCTGGTGCGAAGCCGGCGGGAGGGCAAAACCGTATTTTATTCGCTGGCCGATCAGCACGTGCGCTCCATCATCGGCCAGGGAATGGACCATGTGATGGAGTGACCCAAAACCCGACTCAACGCCCTGCGGCGCTGACCATACATTGCTTCAGAACTTCAATCAACCGAAGGAGGAACTTCTCATGAAAAAGACGTTTATGCTGGAAGACTTGGACTGCGCCCATTGCGCCGCCAAAATGGAGGACGCCATCAACAAACTGGAGGGCGTGAACAAGGCCACCGTGAACTTTCTGGCCCAGAAGATGACCGTGGACGCCGTGGACGACCGCTTTGACGAGATCATGCAGGAGATCGTCAAGGTCTGCAAAAAGGTGGAGCCTGACTGCGAGATCAAGCTGTAAGGCTGTATCTCCTTCTCACGCACTGCCCCGTCCGGTCAAAGCGCATTTGCACCGGATGGGGTTTTATCGGCCAAATTTCCCCAATGGATTGATTCGTAATAACGATAAAACGATTATTTACCCCGAAGGCGGACCCGAGGGAAAGGAGACCCTCTCATGACGAAAAAACAGAAGAAGATGCTGCAGCGCATCCTCATTGCGGCGGCGCTGCTGGTGATTCTGCATTTTGTACCGGCCACCGGCCTGCTGAAGCTGGCGCTGTATCTGGTGCCTTACCTCATCATCGGCCATGACGTGCTGAAAAAGGCCGTGCGCGGAATCCTCAACGGCCAGGTGTTCGACGAGAACTTCCTGATGGCCGTTGCCACCGTGGGCGCGGTTGCCCTGGGAGATTACAACGAAGGCGCGGCGGTTATGCTGTTCTATCAGGTGGGCGAGCTGTTCCAGAACTACGCCGTAGGCAAGAGCCGCAAGAGCATTGCCTCGCTGATGGACATCCGCCCGGATTATGCCAACCTGAAAAAAGACGGCAAGGTGGAGCAGGTAGACCCGGACGAAGTGGCGGTGGGCGATGAGATCCTGGTCAAGCCCGGCGAGCGGGTGCCTCTGGACGGCGTGGTGCTGGAAGGCAGCACCAATCTGGACACGGCCGCCCTCACCGGCGAGAGCCTGCCCCGGTCCATTCAGCCGGGCGATGAGGTCATCAGCGGCTGCGTCAACATGGACGGCCTGATTACCGTACAGGTCACCAAGCCCTACGGCCAGTCCACCGTGGCCAAGATTCTGGATCTGGTGGAGAATTCCAGCAGCAAAAAGGCCAAGGCCGAGAACTTCATCACCAAATTTGCCCGGTGGTACACCCCCACCGTCTGCGGGCTGGCGCTGGCGCTGGCGATTCTGCCCAACTTCTTCCTGGGCGGCCCCTGGACCATGTGGCTGCACCGCGCCCTCACCTTCCTGGTGGTCAGCTGCCCCTGCGCGCTGGTCATCAGCATTCCCCTCAGCTTCTTCGGCGGCATCGGCGGTGCGTCCAGCCAGGGCATTCTGGTGAAGGGCGGCAACTATCTGGAGGCACTGGCAAAAACCCAAGTGGTGGTTATGGACAAGACCGGTACCCTCACCCAGGGGCACTTCTCCGTGACGGACGTGGCCCCCCAGCCCGGCTGGGAGAAGGCCCAGCTGCTGACGCTGGCGGCCCTGGCGGAGCAGCACTCCAGCCATCCCATCTCCAAGTCCATTCAGGCGGCGGCCGGGCTGGAGCCGGACCCCGACCGGGTTGCGGAAGTGCAGGAGCTGGCGGGCCTGGGCGTGAAGGCTCAGGTGGACGGAAAAACCGTGGCTGTGGGCAACGCCCGCCTGATGGAGCACGAACATGCGGCGTTTACCCCGGCGGAAGGCGGCGGTACGCTGGTGTATCTGGCGGTGGACGGCCAGTATGCGGGCGTGATCCGCATTGAGGACGCCCTGAAGCCCGGCGCGGCCCAGGCCCTGAAGGACCTGAAGCACGAGGGCGTGGAAAAGCTGGTGATGCTGACCGGCGACGCCCCGGAGGCGGCCCACCAGGTGGCCGGCCGTCTGGGCATTGACGAGGTACACGCCGGGCTGTTGCCGGCGGACAAGGTTACCCAAGTGGAGCGCCTGCTGGGCGAGAAGAAGGAAGGCCGTCAGCTGGTGTTTGTGGGCGACGGCATCAATGATGCGCCGGTGCTCTCCCGCGCCGATGTGGGCGTGGCCATGGGCGCCATGGGCAGCGATGCCGCCATTGAAGCGGCGGACGTGGTGCTGATGGACGACAAGCTGGAAAAGCTGGGCGTGGCCATCCGCATTGCACGGCAGACTCTGCGCATTGTAAACGAAAACATCGTGCTGGCATTGGGCATCAAGATCGCGGTGCTGGTGCTGAGCGCCGTGGGCCTGGCCGGTATGTGGGCTGCGGTGTTTGCCGACGTGGGCGTGGCGGTCATCGCCATCCTGAACGCCAGCCGGATGCTGCGCTGCAAGGGCTGAGCCTCTGCTGCGCGGTTCTGCGGCACAGAACAAAAAACAGAAAGGCCCCCTGCGGGGGCGGCTTCTTCCAAACGAGGAAACCGCCCGCAGGGGGCTTTTTGATTGACTTTTTAACAGCGCCTCCAAAAATTGTGGAAAACCCGTTCACCGGTTCAGCTGCCAGTAGCGGTACAGCCCTTCCAGCACCAGATCCGGCACATGGATGGCCTTGCGCCGGCAGTAGGGCAGCACCACCGGGGCCAGCCCGCCGGTGACCACCAGTGTGGCCTCGCCGTTCAGCTCCTCCTCCATCCGGTCGGTCATGCCGTCCAGCAGGGCGGCTGCACCCAGCACCACGCCGCTTTGCAGGCTGGCCACGGTGTTGGTGCCGATGGCCGCCTTCGGGCCCTGAATGGCCACCGAGAACAGCTGGCTGGCCCGCCCGGCCAGCGCCTCCAGCCCCATGGCCACGCCCGGAGCAATGGCCACCCCCAGAATGCTGCCGCCCTTGTCCTGAGCGGTGAAGGTGGTGGCGGTGCCCAGGTCCGCCACAATGGCGGGCATGGGGGCAAGGGCCGTGGCGGCAATGGCCCCGGCCAGCAGGTCGTTGCCTACCTCATCGGGGTCATCGGTGAAAATGTCCACCCCGCCGGTGTTGCCCCGGCGGCTGAGCTGCACCGGGGCGCTGCCGCACACCGCCTGAAGGGCGGCGCACACGGCCTCGTTCAGGGGCGGCACCACGCTGCACAGGGCCGCGCCCTCAAAGAGGGCGTCTGCCTGCCCGGCCCCGGCCAGCCCTTCGCGCAGGGCCGTTGTGTAGGCCGCGCCGTCCCAGCTGTGGTCGGTGGGGAGGCGAAGTTCAAATACGCGGCCGCCATCGCCCCAGCCCGCCACGGTCACGTTGGTGTTTCCCATATCTGCCAGCAAAACCATTGTTCCTGCCTGCCTTTTCCAAAGCCCGGAATTCCGGGCAGAATTTGCGAATGCACCCTCAGTATACCTTGTTTTTTTCATTGCCGCAACGGTCCCGCCGGAAATGGGGCTAAACCCGCTGCAAACCGCATAAGAATTGGGCAAAAGCGCGGCGATGGCCCTGCCCGGCCGGCCGCGGCGTAAGGAGGGAAGGGTATGTTTGTGCTGACAATGAACCGGACCGGCCTGCGGCGGCTGGGCGTGGCGGCCCTGTGCGGCGTGGTGCTGACGGGAACGGTGATGGCCGTAAACCGCCATTTGGAAAAGGCCGACGCGGCCCCCACTGCGGCCGAAAGCGCGGGAGAGCGCATTGCCACCACCCAGGACATCGGGGCCTATTTCAGCGCCCGGGGCCTGGAGGTGGACCTGAGCACGGCGGCGGTGGACGAGGTGAAGGTGCCCCGCAGGTGGGACGAGGACTTCAAGGCCTTTGATGAGGTGGTGAAGCAGAGCGGCCAGGGCCTGAAAAAATACCGGGGCAAGGCGGTGGAAAAGTGGACGGCCGCCTGCCCGGCTCGCTCCACAGGGGAGAATACCTGCCAGGCGGTGCTTCTGGTGTACAAGAAAAAGCCGGTGGGGGCGTATCTGCGCACCGAACCGGGCGGCGAGGTGCTGGGGCTGAACGACGCGGCGGCCACCCCGGCCCCGCTGAACCGTGAAGAAGCCGCGGCCGCCGAGCTGTTCGGCGAGGAAGCGCTGGAGACAGCCTTGGATGGAGAGGCCGCCGAAACGGAGGCAGAGCTTGCCCAGGCAGGGGCCGAGCCGGTGGAATAGGGGCGCGTTTTGAAAAAAGCAAGGCCCGGGCAGAGCACCGAACAGGGTGCTGCGCCCGGGCCTTCTGGTTTCTGGGTTCATTTGGGTGTGCGGCTGGCCGTATACCAGAGAAAGCTCATCGCTTTTTCGGCAAGATGGAAAACAAAGCTGAAGTTATCCTGCGCTTTCAGCACGGCCCCACCGCTTCGGTTTTTATGGAATCGCCCGGCGCGGTCAGCGCCCCTTCCAGGTGCGAAAAATCCATCAGGTGCGGGGTGCCCTCCGGGTATTTTTGGTGGTAGCGCGGCCGGGATTTCGCCCCGGCGGGCAGGGTCATCACCGTGCCGATCACCTGGGCGTCCGGGGCCGGAAGTGCGCGGATGGGCACGCCGGAGGCATAGAAAACAAGATGAAAAGGCGGGTCACTCCCCCAACTCTTCCAGCAGGCGGGGGCCGTTAACCCGGCTGTCCAGCGAGCGCAGGGTGTTGCGCACGGGCAGCACCTGGCTGGGCGAAACGCTCAGTTCGTCAATGCCCATGGCCACGAACAACTCGGTCATCTGCACATCGCCCGCCAGCTCGCCGCAGATGCCAATCCACTTGCCATGGCGGTGAATGGCCTTGGCGGCCCGGCGGATCATGCGCAGCACCGCCGGATGGTGGGGGTCATAAAACTGGTCCAGCTGGCCGGACTGCCGGTCGCAGGCCAGGGTGTACTGGGTCAGGTCGTTGGTGCCCACGCTGAAAAAGTCGGCCACCTGGGCCAGCTCCTCGCTCATCATGGCGGCGGCGGGGGTCTCGATCATCACGCCCAGGGGCACGTCGCGGCAGAAGGCTACGCCCTCCTGGGTCAGCTCCCGCTGCACCTGCTCGCACAGGGCGCGGCAGGCGGTGAATTCCCACGGGCTGGAAACCATGGGGAACAGAATGGCCAGGTTGCCGTAGGCCGAAGCGCGGTACAGTGCCCGCAGCTGCACCCGGAACAGGTCGGGCCGGGTCAGGCACAGGCGCACGGCCCGCATCCCCAAGGCCGGGTTTTCCTCGGCGGGCAGGGGCAGGTAATCCACCTGCTTGTCCGCGCCGATGTCCAACGTGCGGATGACGGCCCGCTGCCCGTGCAGCGGTTCGAGAACGCTGCGGTAAAAATCCAGCTGCTCTTCCTCGCCGGGCAGCACGGTGCTTTGCAGATACAGCAGCTCGCTGCGCAGCAGGCCCACGCCGCCGCCGTCGTTGGCGCGCACGGCGGGCAGGTCGCCCGGGCCGCTGATGTTGCACACCACTTCCAGCTCCCGGCCGTCCAGCGTGCGGTTGGGCTGGCCTTTCAGGGCGCGCAGCAGCTGGGCCAGCCGGGCCTGCACCTGCTGCTTTTCCAACAGGGCGTCGCGGGTTTCGTCGTCGGCGTCCAGCACGATCTGGCCGGTCTCGCCGTCCACAAAGGCCTCCTGGCCCTCGTACTCCGGCCGGAGCAGCCCTTCGGCCCCGAACACGGCGGGAATGCCCATGGTGCGGGCGAGTATGGCCGTGTGGCTGTTGGCGCTGCCGCCCTCGGTGACAAAGGCCAGAATCTTGGATTTGTCCAGCTGAATGGTCTCGCTGGGGGCCAGCTCATCGCTGACCAGAATTACAGGCCACTCCAGTTCCAGCCGGCCCTCGGCCCGACCGGAAAGAATGCGCAGAATGCGGCGGCCCACGTCCAGAATGTCGTCGCCGCGGGCCTGCATATAGGCATCGTCCATCTCCCGGAACATCCGTGCGAACTGCTCGGCGGATTTGTTCACGGCGGCCTCGGCGGTCAGCCCATCCAGCCGGATGGAACGCTGAACGGCGTCCTCAAAATCCAGGTCTTCGGCCAGCAGCTGGTGGGTTTCAAACAGGTCGGCGGCCTTCTGGCCGCCCTGCCGCAGCGCACGGCGCGCCAGGCCGGCCAGCTGCAGGGAAGCGCGGGTCTGGGCAGACTTGAAGCGCGCCCATTCAGCGCCGGGGTCCTCGGCGGTGTCCGCGTACACCGGCGCAGGCGGGCGCCGGAACAGGTACAGCGGGCCGCAGGTAACGCCTGCGCTGGCCCCGTGGCCCTGGATGGTGGTCATAAAAGCCGCCTCCCTTCTGCAAAAAGCTAAAAAAACGGAACAAGGCCGCCGCCGGGTTGCAGCCCGACAGGCGGCCTTGCAGGTACATACGGATGCTCAAGGCTGCCGGGGTTGTGCCTGGTTTACAGGATCTCCGGCAGGTACTGCTGCAGGTCGGCGGCGGCAACCTCTTCGTCGTCGCCCTCCAGAATAAAGGTGAGAGTGTCACCGGCCTTTGCGCCCATGCTCATCAGGGCCATCAGTTTGGCGGCATTGGCCTCGCGGCCGCTGGGAGCCTTCACCAAAACGCTGCTGTGATAATTCTTGGCCCGGCGCAGCAAAAAGCCGGCGGGGCGTGCGTGCAGGCCCACAGGGTCCTGGATCACATAGGTAAACTCTTTCATCGGTTCAAACCTTTCCTTCCTTCGGTCTTGGCACGGCAGAAATTGGGCAGCCTGCTGCCGGCCTGCGCTGCGCACAGCGCCCGAGCGGCCCGACCCGCCCGATCCATCTACTCACATTTTACAGAATTTTGATGCACAATTCAACCGGGTTCTGGACAATTTTGGCCGGATTTTGGAATCAGTCTCAAAAGCGGGGCGGAAAGCGCCACATTGGCCCCGCTCTCGGCGGCGCAGAGCACCCCGTCAAAGGCCTCGCTGTTGGTCACCACAACGGGGGTGGTCAGGTCCAGCCCGCGGGCGGTGAGGGCGGCCAGGTCGAACTCCATCAACAGCTGGCCGGGCAGCACCTGCTGGCCCTCCTCCACGTGTAGCTGGAAGGCGTGGCCCGCCCGGGCGGTGTCCAGCCCCACATGGATGAGCACCTCGGCGCCGTTGTCGCAGGAAAGGCCGATGGCGTGGCCGGTGGGGGAGAGGTTCAGCACCCGCCCGGCCGCGGGGGCGGCCACCCGGCCCTCACTGGGGCGAATGGCGCAGCCGGGGCCGAGCACACCGGCACGAAACGCGCCGTCGGCCACCTGCTCCAGCGGGAGAACCTGACCGGCCATGGGGCTGGCCAGAAGGTCGCGGTCGGCGGGCAGTTCTGCGTTCGGCTCATGATACAGCAAAAGGGTGGAAACAAAGGCAAAGGCCATGCCCAGCCCCACGCCGATGAGGGCCTGCCCCATGCCCGCCAGCGAACCGGTGGCGGGATCGATGTAGCTGGTGAGGCCGAACACTCCCTGGCCGGAGATCTGGTAGCTGTATACCCCGGCCCAGCCCAGATAGCCGCCGGTGATGGCGGCCCCCAGGCAACTGAAGGTGAAGGGCAGCCGGCGGGGCAGCGTGATGCCGTACATGGCAGGCTCGGTAATGCCGGCCAGCCCGGAAAAGACGGCGGCGGCCCCCAGGCGGCGTGTGTGTTTGTCCTGCGTTTTCAGGCAGACGGCCGCGGCGGCTGCGGTTTGGGCAAAGGTGGTGCCGTACATGGCGGGCAGCAGAAAGTCGTAGCCTAGGGTGGAATAGTGGGAGATGGTGAGGGGGGTGGCCGTCCAGTGCAGGCCGAACATCACCATGAGCTGCCACAGCCCGCCGATGGCCGTGCCCGCCGCAGCCGGGCTGAGGTGGTACAGCCACTCCAGCCACTGGGCCAAAAACTCGGAAAGCCCGGCCGACACCGGCCCGATGACCAGAAACGTGGCGGGCACAGTTACCAAAAGCGTAGCCAGCGGCAGCGTAAAGCTGCGGATGGTGTCCGGCAGGCGGGGGGCCAGCAGTTTGGCCAGCCGGCTGGCGAACCACACGGCGAACAGCACCGGCAGCACGCTGGTGGTGTAGCTGCCGGAGGAGGGCAGCTGAATGGGCATTCCGAGAAACTGGATGCCGTCCTCCAGCTGGGTCAGATCCGGATAGCAGAGCGTCAGCCCCAAAAGCAGGCCGACGAAGGGGTCCAGATCAAAGTGCAGCGCCGCCGTGTAGCCCAGCAGCACCGGCAGAAAGTAAAACAGAGAGTCCGCCAGGCCGTACAGAACCCGCCATGCGCCCCCGGAGGTGTTCATCAGGCCCAGCGAGGCCAGAAGAAGCAGAACGCCCTTGAGAATACCGGTGGCGCTCATCACGCCCAGAATGGGGCCGAATACCCCGGTGATGGTGGAGAGGAAGGCCTTGCCCGGCGACACCTGGCCGGGAAGGGCGGCGCTCAGGCCGCTTTCCATCAGGGCGGCGTACACCTGGGGCACCTGACTGCCCACCACCACCATATACTGCCCGCCCCGGCGCACCACGGTGAGCACACCGTCCAGCTGCTGGAGGGTTGCGGTGTCGGCCAGAGCCTCGTTGCGCAGCACAAAGCGCAGGCGGGTCTGGCAGTGGTTCACCGAGATCACATTGGAAGGCCCGCCCACCAGCTGCAAAATCTGACGTGCCAGGGCATGATAATCGTTGAAATGCTTCATGGCGAGGCCTCCTTCCCGAAAAATCACCGCACCGCCGTTCGCCTTTGCAGTGAAGCAAAAAAGTGCCATTGACAGAATTATAACAAACGAATCGGGCTTTGCATAGTGAGAAAAATTTGTCCGGATTCTGTAAGGGTTGCACAAAAAAATCCCCGTGCAGCGAACCGCACAGGGAAGAGAAGCCTCAGATCACGTAATCGTTGCCGACACCGCCGGTGGCCATCAGGTCGGCCAGGGTCACACTGTCCAGATAATTGTTCACCAGTTCATCCAGCTTGCGCCAGACCGGCAGGGTGGGACAGTCGGCCATGCGGGCACACTGCTGGCTGCCCCGCTCCAGGCAGGTCACCGGGGCCAGGCTGCCTTCGGTCAGGCGAAGAATGCTGCCCACGGTGTACAGCTGCGGCGCTTTGGTCAGGCGGTAGCCGCCGCCCTTGCCGCGCAGGCCTGCCAGAAGGTTGTTCTGCACCAACACCTTTAAGATGCTCTCCAGATATTTTTCGGAAATGTCCTGCCGGGCGGCCATCTCCTTCAGGGGCACGTAGCCATCGCCGGAATTTTCGGCCAGGTCGATCATGATCCGCAGGGCGTAGCGCCCTTTGGTAGAAATCAGCATGAAGAAATCCTCCATTTTCCATTCACTTATAATATTAAACCTATTATACAACGGGGTAAAAGGGAGTTCAACCCAAAGTTCCGGAAAAGCAGAAATTCTCCCGGCGGGGCAGGACGCCGCAAAAAAAGTCTTGAAAAAGAAGGAAAAACTTTCGCGCAGTGGTTGACAAACGGTAAGAAATTGGTTATAATCCGTATAACCCACAAGGAAAGTAGGGAATGACAAATGAGAGCACTCCTCATCCAGCCACTTCCCGGCCGGCGATGTTGATCGAACGCATTCGTCCGCCGCTCGGCGAGAGGGCAGCGGGAAACACCGCACAAGGCGATGAAAAACAAGAATGAAACAACAACCTGGGAAGATGAGCGCAAAAGCCGCCCGAAGAGATTGGGAGGAACACATCATGAGTAAGATTTATACGTCTGCAGATCAGCTGATTGGCCATACCCCTCTGTTGGAACTGACCCACCTGGAAAAGGCGGAGGGCCTGAAGGCCAAGATTCTGGCCAAGCTGGAATACTTTAACCCCGCCGGTTCGGCGAAGGATCGTGTGGCCAAGGCCATGATCGACGATGCCGAGGCCAAGGGCCTGCTGAAGGAAGGCTCGGTCATCATTGAGCCCACCAGCGGCAACACCGGCATTGGCCTGGCGGCGGTCGCGGCCGCCCGCGGCTATCGGACCATCATTGTGATGCCCGAGACCATGAGCGTGGAGCGCCGCCAGCTGATGAAGGCCTACGGTGCCGAGCTGGTGCTCACCGAGGGCGCCAAGGGCATGAGCGGCGCCATCGCCAAGGCTGAGCAGCTGGCGAAGGAGATTCCCGGCGGCTTTGTGGCCGGCCAGTTTGTGAACCCGGCCAACCCCGAGGCCCATCGCCAGACCACCGGCCCCGAGATCTGGGAGGATACGGACGGTAAGGTGGACATCTTTGTGGCCGGTGTGGGCACCGGCGGCACCATCACCGGCGTGGGCGAGTACCTGAAGAGCAAGAACCCCAATGTGAAGATTGTGGCTGTGGAGCCTGCCGGTTCGCCTGTGTTGAGCGGCGGCAAGCCCGGCCCCCACAAGTTGCAGGGCATCGGTGCCGGTTTTGTGCCCCAGGTGCTGAACACCTCCGTGTACGATGAGATCATCCCTGTGGAAAATGAGGACGCCTTCCAGACCAGCCGCCGCATCGGCAGCACCGAGGGCGTGCTGGTGGGCATCTCCTCCGGTGCGGCTGCCTGGGCTGCCCTGCAGCTGGCCAAGCGCCCTGAGAACGAAGGCAAGACCATTGTGGCCCTGCTGCCGGATACCGGCGACCGGTATCTGTCCACCGAGTTGTTCGGCAAGTAAACCGGAGCAAACGGAACGTGTTGAACGAAAGGCCCCGCCTGTGAATGGGCGGTGTTTGTAAGGAAACGAACAGCCACAGCAGTTTGCACTGCTGTGGCTGTTCTTGTAGTTTATCCGGCCATATGATAATATGGAGCCGAACAGACCTGCAAATCGGAATTTGACAAAGGAGTGTGATTGTATGAAAAAGAAGCTATCTGTTATGGCTGTAATCATTTTGGTTCTCGCGATATGTGTATCGGCATGGTTTTATGGATACTACAATCGCAAAAGCAACGACAATCTTCCCACTCTGACGGCAATCGCAGAAATGAGTGAAGCCGATGTTAATAGCCTTTTGCCAGGGTACCATATTGACCAGCTTAGAGAGGTATGGGGGAAGCCTGATACCAGTGAAAACAGCACTGCATGTTGGAAACTTGGGAATGACACTACTCTCGTTGTAAGTTATAAAAATAATGGTATAGTTGCGATTTGTGGCCTTAAAGACGATAGCGGTGCCTCCATAGGAGAATAACAAATTCCCGTTTATTGGGAAGTCGCAGAGAACGAAAAATCGGGATTTGTAGAATTAGTAAATCTCGATTTTGAGAAATACAAGAATGTGTCTCATTATGGTTTTAATGCGGTTTGTAAGGAGAAACAATATGATTGGGTTTGTTATATGGTCACTTTTTGGAGTGTTTATAATTGGATTAGGAATAAAAGATATGTTTTCTAAGAATCCCGTTGGATTCTGGGCTAATACCGAAACAATAAAAGTAAAAGATGTGAAAGGTTACAATCGTGCGAGCGGACTATTGTTTATAATCTATGGAATCATTTTTGTTATATTAGGAATTCCGCTGTTAGAAGGTCAAAATACACCATACGTTCTGTTG
>SFJO01000016.1 GCA_004555865.1 Oscillospiraceae bacterium | reverse complement strand
GAGGGGTAGCCCCGCTCTGTTCGATGGCTGCCTGCGTTTCCATGGAGACCGTCAAAAATCCACGTAGTACTTGACTTCCTCCAGCGTCGTTCCGCCCTTCCATAGATCCATTGCCAGTTCCCGATCTTCCCCCGTTTTCAGGGTTGCGTAATAATTCTGGAATTCCTTCTCGTCCTTCTCCGTCCGATTGCGCAATACTTCCGCTCGTTCTTCCATTTCCGTCATAGCTTGCACCTCCCGTATAAGTTTCATTGGTTCCATCATTTGCAGTGCTTGCGCGTTCATGGTGTTGGACTCACTAATCCGCTGTGGGCCGCAATTTTCATTCGGTCTGCGTTTGCCAGTCTCGCGGCCAAAGCGAACGTGGACAAAGAAGCACTGCAACGCGCCATCGGTCACCAGATCGGCAGTTCTGTCACGGACGATTATTACATTTCGCAAGACGCACACATTTCTGCCGCCACAGAAGAATTTGAAAAGCTGGCAGCAGAAATGAAGAGAATCGTTGAGGGCGCTTGAATTTGTTACACTATCCGTTACACTATGCGCCGAATTGCGTAAAATTGCAACACACTTGTGCACATATGTACAACAAAAGCACCGTGTAAGCAAACGTTACACGGTGCTTTTTTGGTGAGCCATCGGGGATTCGATTTTTGGTGAGCCATCGGGGATTCGAACCCCGGACACCCTGATTAAAAGTCAGGTGCTCTACCGACTGAGCTAATGGCTCATATATAGCTTTATTATTATAACAGCACTCATTTTCTCTGTCAACCCTTTTTCCCGCAAAACTGCCGGATGTCCGCATCATACTGCCGGCCGCCCTGTTTTTTCAGCGGATCATTCGCCGGGGGCGCGGGCAAAATAATTACAAAGAGTTTACAAAATCCGGCCCTTCCTTTATAATATGGATAACATCAGCCGTCCGGGGCACTGCCCCGCTGAAGGGAGGGTTCCACTGTGGGCAAATGGCCCGTCATTCTCGGCGCTGCCGCTTTGTGCAGCCTGCTGTGTGTTTCCTGCGGCCGGGTCTCTTCCCCGCCTTCTTCGGTGCAGGCACCGGCGCCAACCCCCTCTGCCCCCGCCTTCACGCTGGACGAGGACGTGAACCCCTACACCGGCCTGGCCAAAACCGAAGGGTACCCCGAGGGGCAGCGCGGCGTGGCGGTGATGCTGGGCAACATGAAAGAGGACCTGCCCCAAAGCGGCCTGAACGCCGCCGATCTGGTGTATGAAATGATCACCGAGGGGGGCATCACCCGCCTGATGGCCGTTTACCGGGATCGGTCGGCCCTGCCGCTGGTGGGGCCGCTGCGCTCGGCGCGGGACCAGCACGTGCAGCTGATGATTCCGCTGAACTGCCTGTACGTTCACATCGGCGGCTCTTCCTATGCGCTGGACATGCTGGATGCGTTTCACTGCACCGATGTGCGCTCCATCAACGGGCGCTACAAGAATTTTTACTGGATCGACGCCGAGCGCCGCCGCACCCGCAGCCAGGAAAACTCCGTGTACACCGATGGCTCCACGCTGGAAAGCGCCCTGGAGCGCTACGGGCTGGAGACCGAGGGCGAGCCGGACCCGGTGTTCAATTTCCAATCCTATGAGGAAGCCCCCCGTGCCCTGGATGACGGCATCGCTTACAGCCTGAGCTTCCGCTTTTCGCCCTACGAGGACGTGCGCTTTGATTACAGCACCGAGGACGGCCGCTATTACAAGTCGGAATTCGGCCAGCCGCAGCTGGATGCGGCGGACGGCGGCCGACAATACCGGGTGGACAACGTCTTTCTTCTGTTCACCTCCATCGGCCGCTACCCGGACGGGCTGCTCTCCCAGGTGAATCTTGAGCAGGGCGTGGGCTTTTATTTCAGCCAGGGCCGGTACGAGCGGGTGCGCTGGATGAAGGGCCGCGGCGAGGCCCCGCTGCGCATTGTGGACGATGAAGGCCATGAGCAGGACGTGACCGTGAACCCCGGCACCAGCTACATTTCCTTTGTGGGGGACGATCTGCTCGCCCACTGCCGCATCGGAGACGCCACTCTGGAAGAGCTGTACGGCGCTTGAGCGGCTTTTTTTCAGAAAGTCTAAGATTTGGGTACCCCCTGCGCGCTTTACAACCCGGCCCGCAGGGGGTACAATAGCAATGATATGGCCGCAGGCCATCCGGGCCGTGCTTGGCGCTGCCCGCGGCCTGCGCTTTTTCCGTTTTCGCCTCAATCGGCCCTGCCCGGCGGCGGGCCGATGACGTATACGAAGCCGGGGCTGCCGCCGCCCGCGGGCGCGCGGCCCTCCGGTTCTCACAACCCGAAACAGGAGAATGAAATCTATGAGACGAGCTTTGTCCCTTGCCCTGGTCCTGACGCTGGCTGCGGGCATTTTCACCGGCTGCGGCGGGTCCGCTTCCTCGCAGGGCGGCCAGGCTGCCGCCACCCCGGAACCCACGGCCACCCCGGAGCCTTACGAGGCCAACGCCCTCACCGGCGAAGCCAAGGATGCCGACTATCCCGAGGGGCAGCGCATCACCGCGGTGATGGTGAACAACATCACCGATGCCCGGCCCCAGCGCGGCCTTTCGGACGCAAAGATGCTGTTTGAAATCAAGGTGGAGGGCGGCATCACCCGCTTTATGGCCCTGTTCAACAGCTACGAAGAGCTGCCCACCATCGGCCCCATCCGCTCGGCCCGCGACCAGTTCTTCCGTCTGGTGCTGCCCTGGCAGCCCATCTACATTCACGACGGCGAGAGCGTGGTGCAGAAGCAGTATATTAAAAACTACAGCTACGATGAGTGGAACCTGAACAACGGCGGCAACGGCTACCGGGATTTCAACCGCAAAAACTGGCGCGGCTACAGCTACAACAACGGCCTGGTCTACGAGCACACCGAGTACACCGACGCGGAGCACGTGGGCAAGTACATCACCAGCAACGATGTGGACACCAGCCGTACCTATAACAGCACCTTCTTCAATTTTGTGGACTATCGGGAAGCCCCCCATCAGGTAAACGGCGACGATGCCGCCCAGGTGACCATCGTGCATTCCGAGAACTACCGCACCCGCTTCACCTACGACAGCAGTCTGGGCCAGTACAAAATGGCCCAGTACTACCCCCAGATGGGCGATTACATGGACACGGTGGACGAAAACAACGAGCGGCAGCTCGCCTTTGACAACGTGGTTGTGCTGTTCACCGACATTCACACCTACCCCGGCCACGAGGCCCAGGATCTGCAGTATGCCGAGTACAGCTGGGGCGGTGTGGGCTATTACTGCTACGGCGGCCACATTGAGAAGATCCGCTGGACCAAGGGCACCGATCTGGAAGCCCTGCAGCTGTGGAACTATGACATGACCGAGAACCTGCAGGTGAACACTGGAAAGAGCTATGTGGCCGTAGTGGACGTGGACGAAGCCTCCCGGTTCGGCTACACCGCTTCGGAAAGCACCGATGGCCCCGAGGCTGCCACCGAAGAAACCTACGTGGAGAGCGCCGACTGACGCCGATTTCTGCCGCGGTTCAAAACGCGATTTCATGCCCGCCGGTTTGCGGCCCGGGCCATTCATCTCCCCATCAGGAGGAAAAAATCCATGACAAAACGTATTCTGGCCGGTGCACTCAGCCTGGCTCTGGCCGCCGGGCTTCTGGTAGGCTGCGGCGGTTCCGCCTCTTCGGCCCCCACGTCTTCCGACGCCTCACCGGCGCCCCAGGCCACCGACACCCCTGCCCCGGCGGCGGCCGCTGAGGCGGACCACAACATTCTCACCGGTTCGGCCCACAGCGGCGCCCAGCCCCGGCCCATCGCCGTGGTGCTGAACAACCGGGAAAGCGCCTGGAACCAGTGGGGCGTATGCGCCGCCGATCTGGTGGTGGAGGCCCTGTTCGAGGGCAAAACCAGCACCCTGATGGCGGTGTACGGCGGCTACAACAACCTGCCGGACAAGGTCGGCCCCGTGGCCGAGGGGCGCGACACCTTCTGGCAGATGGTCATGCCCTACAACGCCGTGCCGGTGCAGATCGGCAGCAACATTTACGCGGCCAATCTGCTGAATTATTACAGCTACCAGCCCATTGAGGCCAGCAGCGCCGGCACCCACGCCTTTGAATTTGACGAAGAACGGGGCCTGAAGGGCCACGAGTTCGGCTGGTACATCAATCAAGAGCGGCTGGAGGATGCCCGCAGCCTGTACGGCATGGCCGCCGAGAGCGAAACCGCCCTGCCCGACTTGTTCCACTTCGGAGAAAACGCCCAGGGCAGCAGCGCCGCCGAGCGCATTGAGATCCAGTTCGCGCCGGATGACGTGATCCCCCTGCTGTACAACAAGGACGAGGGCACCTACGACAAATACCGGGCCGACTGGGAGCCGCAGACCGACGGCAACGACGAAGAAGCCCAGCTGAGCTTCACCAATGTGTTCGTGCTCAGCTGCCGGGCCGGCATTAAGGACGACGGCTATACCCGCGATTACGACCTGACCAGCGGCGGCGAGGGCCTGTACCTCACCGGCGGCACCTGGCAGAAGATCCGCTGGGAAAAAGGGACCGCCGCCCAGGCTTTTACCTTTTACAACGAAGCCGGGCAGGAACTGACCGTAAACCCCGGCAAGAGCTACATTGCCCTGTACGGCGGCTTTGACGGCCAGAGCGTGATGGTAAAGGGCGGCGACGAAAAGCTGAACCCCCTGAACGCCATGGAGCCGCTGCCCACCCCCGTTCCAACGGCCACGCCGGAACCCACTGAGGAGCCGACCCCGGCCCCGGAGGAGGAAGGCAGCGACGAGGCCGGTGAGCCTGCGGCGGACGCAGCCAGCACCGAGGGCTGAGTTTCCCCTCGCTTCCCGAAAGCCTGTCAAGTTCGAGAAAGCCCCGGAACAAAAAACTCCCCCCGCCCGGCACCGTTTTGGTGCAGGCGGAGGGAGTTCTGCGTTTTTGCGTGTGCATCGCGGCCGGTCAGGCAAAGATGGGCTGCATCCGCCGGTCCAGCTTCATCAGCCGGTACAGGTAGACGCCCTCAATCACCGCGCAAAGTTTGTCGGCCACGTTCACCACATAGCTCACCTTATAGCGGGGCATCTTTTTGGCCAGAGGCCACATATGGGTCACAATGGCATCGGCCTCTGCGTCCGAAAGCTCGGTCAGGCGGGACGCATTTTTCAGCGCCGCCACCGGGTGCGCAAAGCACTGGTTGCCCTCATACTGGGTCTTATCCTTGGGGTCGTACAAAAACAGGTCATGCAGCAGGCCGGCACGGGCTGCCTCGCGGACATCAATGTTCCAGTGGCGGGCCAGGCGATAGGCCACATACGAGACAAACAACGAATGCTCGTAACAGGTGACAAAATGGTGGTGGCGGATGTTCTTCATCCACAGCACCTCGTCGCTGTTCAGCAGGTCGGCCACACAGGCGGCATACTCACGCTCCGCAATGGGGTCGAAAAGCTTGTGCATTGGCGGAATCCTCCCTGGAAAGCATCGGCCCTCTCCGGCAGCGCCTCAGAGAAGTGCCGCGGCCGGGCAAAGGCCCTGCTTTCTTTTTTACAAATGATTAATCATACGCCGGAAGCGCGGTTTGCCTTGGCAAACTGTCCTTCCTTTTGCATTATACCATACTGTTTGTAAAAAACACAGCCGCAATGTGCTGACAAAAGGTGAAATTTTTGCATCTTCCCTTTGCCGCGCACTGCGGCTGTGTGTTTGCTTTTTGCTTCGCGGAAGGGCTGTGAAGCCGCCCGGCGCGTCACGCCTCGTCCAGATAGCCCAGGGGCAGCACCTGCACGGCCTCCATCAGGCCGTCCCGCATCCAGAGAGAGGCATCGGTGCGCAGGGTGTAGCCGCAGCCCGGGTCCGCCATCCACTCTTCCGGCTTGTGGTAGGGCAGGGCCTTCTGGGCCATCATGCTCATCAGTACGCCGCCATGGGTCACACAGGCGGCCTCATGGGTGCCGGTGCGCATCATGTACTCAAACAGCTTCATCAGGGTCTCCCGGCAGCGGGTGTGAAAGTCCGGCGCAGCCTCGGCATGGGGCGGGGTGTAGCCGCTGGTGGGGTCCATCCAGCGGGCAAAGTCCGGGTCCTTCACCAGATCCCGCACCTTGCGGCCCTCATACACGCCGAAGGCCATCTCCCGCAGATCCTGCACCACCATCTTCTTGCCCGCCTCCGGGAAGAGGATCTCGGCGGTTTCCACCGCGCGCCGCATGGGGGAGCAGAACACCGTATCCGGCTGCGGGTAGGCAAACCGAGCCCGCAGGTCCAGCAGGTCGGCCCGGCCCTGTTCGCACAGGGGCAGGTCGGTTCCGCTGCCCACGTAAAGGCCGTCTAGGTTGCCTTGGGTCAGGCCATGGCGGATGAGATGCAGTTGATAGCTCTTCATAAAAACGTCCTCTCTTCTGATTGCCGGGCAGCCGTCTGGCCTGCCAAAAATTACAAAATGGTTACAGCCCTGGCTCACTTTCAAATCCTGCTTTGCGGGCACCACAATATTTAGCAAACGTTCCCAGGCGCCGGCGGCATATTTAGAGTTCCATTCGGAACTGGTCAACCCGCCGAAATTTCGGGAAAATAATTGACGAAAAATGTATTTACAAAGCGTTTTTGCTGCTTTATAATTTACCATACGTATTGTGAAAATGCAACGGCCGACCTGCATAAATTTCAATTTGTGCCCCGCGGCCTGAACAGTCAGGAGTATCGCCAGTTATGGAATTCAATCGGATCATCACTCTGCTTCGCAAGGAGCGGGGCATCACCCAAAAACAGGCCGCCCAGGATCTGGGGGTCTCTCAGGCCCTTCTTTCCCATTATGAAAAGGGCATCCGCGAGTGCGGGCTGGAGTTTGTGGTGAAGGTGGCCGATTACTACGGCGTCTCCTGCGATTATCTGCTGGGCCGCAGTGCTGAGCGCAGCGGCCAGACCCTCACCGTGGAGGACATTCCGGAGGCCGAGTCTGCGCGGGACAGCCACTACCACGGCAGCGTGCTGCCCACCATGAACAAAAAGCTCATCGCCAACAGCCTGAATATCCTGTATGACAAGCTGGGCGCCAGCCGAGATAAGGGCCTTGTCACGGAGGTGAGTGGCTACCTCATGCTGGCGGTGTATAAGATGTTCCGCCTTGTGTACATGGCAGACCCCAAAAACGCGGCCAGTATGTTCAGCGTCACCCCCGGCCGGTGGGAGGGTTACTCCACGGCTTCCATGCTGGCGGCCGAGGCCAATATAAAAAGCATCCTCAGCGGGGAGGATCAGCCCGGCGCACCGGCCCTGAAGGACCCGTCCTGCTTCGGCATGACCACCGAGACCCTCACCCAGAATTACCCCCTGTACGCCACCAGCCTGCTGAACCTGATCAAAACCAGCGAGAAGCGCATCGAGCATCAGGGCTGAGCCTTTTCGCAAGGGCAGCGCCGCGCAAGTTTTGCCCCGCGGCTCCGCTTCCGGCGGATGCAGTGTTCCCCCACCCCAATCAAACGGCCAAACAGGCCGGGCCCGTTCAGCCTTTGCTGAACCGCGGCCCGGCCTGTTTTTTGCTGGTTTGGGATGCACTCAGCCGTTCTGCTTCATCTGCTCGGCAATGGCGGCACGGCAGTTTGCGCAGATGTTCCGCCCCATATAGGGGGTCACGTTTTTGGCCTCCCCGCAGAACAGGCAGGCCGGCTGATACTTTTTCAGCACAATGGTGTCTTCCTCCACGAAGATCTCCACGGTGGGGTCCTCATCCAGCCCCAGCCCGCGCCGAAGTTCCACCGGAAGCACCAGACGGCCCAGGTTGTCGATCTTTCTTACAATGCCGGTTGATTTCATATTCTTCTCCTTAATCCCATTTTATTTTTTACGTTCATCGGTTTCTTCTGGCTTTTTGAAACGGCGCCTCACTGCGCCGCTGTGTGCGAATCGCGTCGCATCCTTCCCATCCTCTTCAAAATCTACGGGAAGTATACCTTCTTTTGGGGATTTTGTCAATAATTGGAAGTTCTGTTATTCCCTCGCTTTTCCTCGAATTTGCACGAATCCGGTCGAATTGCGGCGAATCCTGCCGCATTCTGCGGTCGATTTCACAATTTTATTTTTCACTTTGCCTTTATTCAGGCTTTTCTTTCCCGCACAAGCCGGCAAACGTCGGCCGCCGGGGCTGAACATCCCCTTTCGTTTTCCTTCAGGCTGCCAATTTCTCCGGCCGTCCGTTCTGCCCGGGCCGGATTGACAAATACCCTCGTGCAGGGTACACTTAATCTATCTATTTTAGAAGGTTTTGCCGACGGGCGGCGGCTCATTTTCCGGCCCGCCGTGGAATAAAGAGAGAGAGGAATCGCCATGACTGTTCGTACCCGTTTTGCCCCCAGCCCCACGGGCTATATGCACGTGGGCAACCTGCGCACCGCACTGTACGCCTACCTGAAAGCCAAGAGCGAGGGCGGCACCTTCATTCTGCGCATTGAGGATACCGACCAGGTTCGCCAGGTGGAGGGTGCAGTGGACATCATCTACAACACCCTGCGCCAGACCGGCCTTCTGTGGGACGAGGGCCCCGACATCGGCGGCCCGGTCGGCCCCTATGTGCAGTCCGAGCGGATGGGGATGTTCAAGCAGTATGCCGAGCAGCTGGTGAAGGCCGGCCAGGCATACTACTGCTTCTGCACCCCCGAGCGGCTGGAGAAAATGCGCCAGGAGCAGCTGGCCAAGGGCGCTTCCGCCACCCGGTATGACGGCCACTGCCGTGACCTGCCCCCCGAAGAGGTGCAGCGTCTGCTGGATGCCGGCACCCCCTACGTCATCCGCCAGAAAATGCCCCGGGAGGGTGTGACCGGCTTTGATGACGCCGTGTACGGCCACATTGAGGTGAACAACAGCGAGCTGGAGGATCAGATCCTCATCAAGACCGATGGTATGCCCACCTACAACTTTGCCAACGTGGTGGACGACCACCTGATGGGCATCACCCACGTGATCCGCGGCTCGGAGTATCTGTCCAGCACGCCCAAGTACAACCTGCTGTACCATGCCTTCGGCTGGGATCTGCCGGTCTACATCCACTGCCCGCCCGTGATGAAGGACGCACAGCATAAGCTGTCCAAGCGCAACGGCGACGCCAGCTATCAGGATCTGCTGGCCAAGGGCTACCTGAGTGAGGCCATCCTGAACTACATCCTGCTGCTGGGCTGGAGCCCCAAGGGGGAGCAGGAGATCTTCAGCCTGGAGGAAATGGTGAAGATCTTCGATGAGAAGGGCATCAGCAAGAGTCCTGCCATCTTCGACCCCCTGAAGCTGCGGGCCATCAACGCGGAGTACATCCGCCGCCTGAGCCCCGAGACCTTCCGCACCATGGCGGAGCCCTGGATCGACAAGGCTGTGCATCGCCCCATCGACCGTGCGCTGCTGTGCGCCAACCTGCAGCCCCGCTGCGAGGTGCTGGAGGACATTCCCCCTCAGCTGGACTTTTTTGACGAGGTGGGCGAGTACGACAGCGCCCTGTACGCCAACAAGAAGCAGAAAACCACCCCGGAGAGCGCTTTGGAGGCCCTGAATGCCCTGCTGCCCATGCTGGAAGGCCTGACCGATTGGAATAAGGACGCCATCTTTGAGGCCGGCAAGCAGAAAGCTGCCGATATGGGCGTGAAGAACGGCTGGCTGATGTACCCTCTGGGCATCGCCCTGTCCGGCCGTCAGCGCACCCCCGGCGGCGGCACCGATCTGGCCGCCATGCTGGGCAAAGAGGAGACTCTGGCCCGCGTGAAGGCCGCCATTGCCAAGCTCAGCGCCTGATTGTTTTTCACTGCATTTCCTGTGCCCGCCCCGGCCATCCGGCTGGGGCGGGCCTTTTTGATCGCGGTGCGGGCCGGCACACCGGGCACTCCGCCACAAAGAATTCACAGAAACACCATAGTTTTCCTTCGATTTCCGCCGTATTTTTTCGAGGTCGTCCTGCAAAAATTCATTGCAGAAGCATTGTTTTTCTGTTTTTTCCTGTGCTGCGGGCCGGCGGCGGCCCGCCTTGCCTTTGCGGGGCGGTTATGGTATACTGTTTTTAATCTGTCCGCCGGGCCTTGCGAACATTCGCAGTTTTTTACCGCGGCCCGCGGACATTTCTTCAAACTGATCTCATCGGCTGTACGGCAGGCCCGGTGCACGCGCCCGGTGCCCGTCAGCTTGTTCCGGGAGGGAAATGCAAAATGGCAATGATGACGAACGAAGAGTATAACCGCATGAAGCGCCGCCGGTTCCGCCAGCTGGCGGGCCTGCTGGTATGCTGCCTGGTTGTGGTGGGCATCGGCACGGTGATTTCCAGCGGGCTGGGCGTTGTGGCCGCCCTGTTTGACGACACCAAGAAAAAGCAGGAGTATGCCAACAAGCTCCAGTGCCTGGTGATGCTGGACCCGCTGCCCTTTGAATCGCTGGATGCGGCCGACTCCAAGCAGCTGACCGAAGCCGCCATCTGGGGCACCATTTACAACGCGCTGGCCAATCAGGACAATCTGGACAACTACGAGCGTGACCCGGACACCGACGGCATTATTCTGCCCGCTTTGGAGGTGGACGCCACCATGGCCAAGCTGGTCGGCCCCGATTACAAGATCACCCATGAGTCCTTCGAGTCCAGCGAGATGATGTTCCAGTATCTGGAGGACAAGCAGGGCTACCTGATCCCCGTAACCGGCCTGGTGGGCCAGTACACCCCGCAGGTGGAAAAGTTCCAGCGCAAGGACGGAAAGATGTACGTGACCGTGGGCTACATTCCCACCTTCTCCAGCACCGACTTCTCCTTCAGCGCCGCCACCGAACCCACCAAGTACATGGACTATGTGTTTGCCAAGACCGACGGCAGCTGGTACCTGACCAGCCTGCAGGAGAGCCGCATGAAGGCGGACAACGCCTCCAGCGCGGACTCCTCCGACAGCCAGAGCCAGAGCCAGAGCGACCCCAACGAGGCCCTGCGCAACTCGGTGGGTGATACGGCCGTGGCCAGCGAGTCCGGCGCGGCGTAACCTGCGGCTTTCTGTACGTTCCCCCAGAATTGAGTTTTTCCAGCCTTCCCCGGCTTCCGGGGGAGGTTTTTTGTTGTTTTCGCGGGGTTCGGGGCTGTCTCTTTCCTGGCGTTCTGCCCCATCGCATAACCGGCGGCCGGGCAGCCCATACTTTCCTTACGGGTCATTCTGCCCGGAAAGGAGGCGCCGCCATGATGCTGCTGAACCGCTCAAACCGGTGGCTGATTCTGGCAGCCGGGGCCGCCATCCAGATTCTCACCGGCATTCCGGCCGCCTGGGGCATATTCCGCCGCCCGGTCATGGCCGAATACAACCTGAGCCGGGCCGACGTGAGCGCCGTGTTCAGCCTGACCATCGCCTGGTTCGGGGTGGGCTGTGTTTTCGGCGGCTACCTGCAGGACACAAAAGGCCCCCGTGCCGCCGGGCTTTGGGGCACCGCCCTGCTTACCTTCGGCATGGCGGCGGCGGGCTTTGTGCCCCGCGGGGCGGCTGGGCTGTTCTGCCTGGGGTTCAGCCTGCCGGTTGGGCTGGGCACGGCCTTTCTCTACCCGGCCGTGATGAGCTGCGCCCAAAAGTGGTACCGAGATAAAAAGGGCCTGGCCACCGGGTTCATCGGTGGGGCAGTGGGGGCTTCCGGGGCCTTCCTCACGCTGTTTGTACGGCGGGTGGGCGGGCAGGCGGGCATTCGGGCCTGCTTTTGGCGGCTGGCCGGGCTGAGCTTTGCCGTGTGCGCCGCCGGAAGCCTCCTTCTGCAAGACCCGCCCCCCGAGGCGCCGCTGCCCAGCCGCCAGGGCCGCCCATACAAGCGCCCGCCCCTGGATCTTCCGCCCGCCCGGATGCTGCGCACCCGGGATTACTGGCTGTGCACGGCCTCGGTGGCGCTGGCCGCACCGGCTGTGCTGCTGTTCAGCCCGGTGATCGTCAGCCTGGGCCAGCAGCGGGGCCTGAGCGAGGGGGCCGCCCACCTCTGCGTTGCCGTGGGCAGCCTGGGCAGCGCCGCCGGCCGCCTGCTCATGCCCATGGCCAGCGACCGATTGGGCCGCCGCCGAACGGACATTCTGCTGCTTTGGGGGCTGTGCGGGCTTTCGGCGGCCTTCGCGTTTGCCCGGGGCGGCTGGGTGGTGGCCTGCTACACCGCCCTCACCTTCTGCTATTCCGGCGAGGCCGCCCTGCTGCCCGCCCTGTGTACCGACCGCTTCGGCCTGCCCCACGCCGGGATCAACTACGGCTTTCTGGCCCTGGGTATGAGCGCCGGCAGCCTGGGGTTTCCTTTGCTGGCGCGGCTTTGGGGACTGGAAGGCGGCCGCCACTGGCTGGCAGCCGGGGCCGCAGCCCTGGGGGCGCTGTGCCTGACAGCCCTTCCCGAAGCGCCGCAGCAGCCGGGCCGCCCAGCCGCCAAAAAAGCCGAAGGGCCGGGCAGGCGCTGATCTGCGCTCTGCCCGGCCCTTCGGCTGTGTGCAATAAAATGTTCAACTTCAGAAACCGCAAAGCCGGGTCCCCACACCTGGCCTTGCCTTTGACAAAACGCTTCGGGCAGTGCCGCGCCGGGAGGGCGCAATTCTGCCGCAAAACTTTGTCTATGTTATAACTATAACAGGTGCAGGCCGTTTGCGCAACAAAAATTTGCCGCAGAAATTCAAAAATTTACAAAGGCCCGCTTTTTCGTTCCGCCCTTGCGCCGCAGGGTGCCCGCCCTGCCCGCGTTTTCCCACTGCAGGCGGATTGGGGGCTGGAGTTGCCGCTTATCAGCTGGATTTTTTGCGCCAACGGGTCAAAACGCCTTGAAAAAACAAACGCCCTTATTTATAATGATAAAGGATTGACAAAGTCTGTTTTCGCTTTGCATCCGCCTGGCAACAAAAAGTAAAGGAGAGTACTATTATGACCTATTCTCATGAAGTAGAGCGTATGTGTCCTCTGACCAAGGGCCCCAACCACGGTCCCGCCCCCATTCCCGAAGAGGGCAACTGGGTCAAGGCTTACGAGATCAAGGACATCAGCGGTTATACCCACGGCGTGGGCTGGTGCGCCCCTCAGCAGGGTACCTGCAAGCTGAGCCTGAACGTGAAGAACGGCGTCATTGAAGAAGCCCTGGTGGAAACCATCGGCTGCTCCGGCATGACCCATTCTGCCGCCATGGCTGGCGAAATTCTCCCCGGCAAGACCATTCTGGAGGCGCTGAACACCGACCTGGTGTGCGACGCCATCAACGTGGCCATGCGTGAGCTGTTCCTGCAGATCGTTTACGGCCGCAGCCAGACCGCCTTCAGCGAGGACGGCCTGCCCATTGGCGCCGGCCTGGAGGATCTGGGCAAGGGCCTGCGCAGCATGACCGGTACCATCTTCTCTACCCGTGCCAAGGGCGTGCGCTATCTGGAACTGACCGAGGGTTACATCACCAAGCTGGCTCTGGATGAAAACAGCGAAGTCATCGGCTACCAGTTCGTGCGGTTGGGCAAGATGATGGAAGCCATCCGTCACGGTGAAGACCCGAAGAAGGCCTACGAGAGCAACGTGGGCACCTACGGCCGGTTCGATGGCGCTGCCAAGTACATCGACCCCCGTGAAGAATAAGAGAGGAGGAGCAAACAATGGCTAAGTTTGAATCGATGGAGCGCCGTATGCCCAAAATCGAGGCATGCCTGAAGGCCAACGGCCTGGAATCCCTGGACGCCTGCAACGAAATGCTCCTCGCAAAGGGCATCGACTGCGACAAGATCGTGCGCGGCGTGCAGCCCATCTGCTTTGACAATGCCGTATGGGCCTACACCCTGGGCACTGCCATTGCCGTGAAGCGCGGCCTGACCAATGCGGCCGACTGCGCCGCCGCCATCGGCGAGGGCCTGGAGGCCTTCACCGTGCCCGGCTCTGTGGCCGAGCAGCGCCAGGTGGGCCTGGGCCACGGCAACCTGGGCGCCATGCTGCTGCGCGATGAGACCAAGTGCTTCGCCTTCCTGGCCGGCCACGAGTCCTTCGCCGCCGCCGAGGGTGCCATCGGCATCGCCCGCACCGCCAACAAGGCCCGCAAAACGCCTCTGCGCGTGATTCTGAACGGCCTGGGCAAGGACGCTGCCTACATCATCAGCCGCATCAACGGCTTCACCTATGTGAAGACCGACTTTGATTTCAAGACCGGCGAGCTGAAGGTCGTGGAAGAGCGCGCCTTCAGCGAGGGCGAGCGCGCCGCCGTCAAGTGCTACGGCGCCAACGACGTGCTGGAAGGCGTTGCCATCATGAAGCACGAGGGCGTTGAGGTTTCCATCACCGGCAACTCCACCAACCCCACCCGCTTCCAGCATCTGGTGGCTGGCACCTACAAGAAGTGGGCCATCGAGAACGGCAAGAAGTACTTCTCCGTCGCTTCCGGCGGCGGCACCGGCCGTACCCTGCATCCCGACAATGTGGCCGCCGGCCCCGCCAGCTATGGCCTGACCGACAGCATGGGCCGTATGCATGGCGACGCTCAGTTCGCCGGCTCCTCCTCCGTGCCTGCGCACGTGGAGATGATGGGTCTGATCGGCATGGGCAATAACCCCATGGTGGGCGCTACCGTGGCCTGCGCCGTGGCCGCCAGCCAGGCCAACGCCTGAGCCAACGGTTTTTTTCGGATTTTTTATGGCACAGCCTTCGGGCTGTGCCATTTTTGTTTGCCAAAAACGGGGTCAAAATGAAAAAATTCAATGAATATTGTTTCATTCCGGGAAAAAACGGATGAATCAGCGGGCATCTTGTGCTATAATAGCGGGCAGAATCGCCCGATTTCCGACCGATTTGACAGATTTTGTGCCGGTAGCCGGGTGTGTTCCATGGGAAAGTATCTGCAAACAAAGAGGTTAATCGCCATTTATGAAAATCAAACGTAACGATCAGCCGCAGCGCATAGTGTTTCACCCCGCTGCCGCGGCCCCTGTGCCCGCAGAGGCTGTCCCCCGCCAGGGCGGCCCGCTGCGCATTCTGGGCCGCGGGCTTGCCGTGCTGGGCGTGGTGCTTCTCTCGCTGGTCATTCTGCTTCTGGGTGTGATCGTGGTCGTGTGCAAGGGGCCGTCCCCCACCGCCCGGGATCTATTCGTCACCAGCGTGACCGAAACCAGCGCCATGGATTTTCTGGCCCGCATCTGCTTCACGCAGAGCGAGGTGGACGAGATCCTGGCGCGGAACGCCGTGGTTGCCGACGGTTCGGTGACGCAGCTCTCCGGATTTGAGCAGTCGGACAAGGATGTGCCCAAGGACACCATCGAGCTGGTGGACGTGAGCGGTCCCACCTTCAAGGGGAAGATGCTCATCGTACACGACCCCTCCCGGGTCAAGGTGGCCGCCGCACCGGAATTCAGCTCCTCCGCCAACGGGCGAACCGTGGAGGAATTTGTGGAGGAGGAAGGCGCCATTGCCGGCATCAACGCCGGCGGCTTTGTGGACACCGGCGGTGCCGGCACCGGCGGGCTGCCCATCGGGCTGGTGATCAAGGACGGCGAACTGCTCTATGGCGACCTGAACAGCTCCAGTTCCATCGTGGGCTTTGACCAAAACGACGTGCTGGTGGTGGGCACCCTGACCGGGCAGGAATGTCTGGATCGGGGCATCCGGGACGCGGTGAGCTTCGGCCCCGCCTTCATTGTGGACGGGCAGGCCATGGAAGTGACCGGCTCCGGCGGCGGACTGAACCCCCGCACCGTGCTGGGCCAGCGGGCCGACGGTGCCGTGCTGATGCTGGTGATCGACGGCCGCCAGCCCCACAGCCTGGGGGCCACCTACAAGGACTGCATTGACGTGATGCTGGAATACGGCGCGGTGAACGCAGGCAATCTGGACGGCGGCTCTTCCACCATTCTGCTGTACGACGGCGAGGTGCGCAACGTGTGCGCTTCCCTCTACGGCCCCCGCAATCTGCCCACCGCTTTTATTGTGAAATGAGGAACCTTCCATGACAAAACAAAACACCGGCCGCCGGGGCGGCTTCTGGAAGGGGCTTGGCCTTTTCTTTGTGGGAATGCTGGTGCTGACGGCCGTGCTGTGCGCTCTGCTGTGGCAGGCCCTGAAAAAGTACGAGGCCGGCACACCGGCCGCCGCCATGCGCCGCTATCTTATCCAGGTGCAGCAGCAGGAGTATGACCAGCTGTACGAGGCCTCCGGCTTCACCCCCACGGAATTTACCGGAAAAGAAGAATACATCGCCTACTTGAAACGCCTGTACGACGGCCAGAACCTGAGCCAGGCCATCTTCAACCAGCGCACCGGCGGGGCCGACGGGCGGCGCCTGTACGCGGTGATGGCAAACGGAAGTCCTGTTGCCGACCTGGACGTCTGGCAGGAGACCGAAAACGGCCCCTGGCAGGTGCGCACCCATCTGGACCTGGACGGCTGGTATGAGGTGCTTGCCCCCGAGGACACCGATGTGTGGGTCAACGGGGTGCTGCTGGCACCGGAGGAGGCCGACACCACGCTGGCCCCCGCTTATGCAGGCCTGCCTGAGACCGTTTCCGGCCCGCAGATGACCCTTTACCGGGTGACCGGCGTACTGGGCGAGCCGGATGTGACGGCCGAAAGCGAAAACGGCCGCTGCGCCGTGGAGCAGAGCGACCCGGAAGAGGGCGAGGACGCCCCCCTCGGCGTCTACACGGTTCTGCTGAAGCCGGATGAGAAAACGGCCGAAACCTACAAGTCCCTGGCCCAGCAGGCCGCCGAGACCTACGCCACCTTCATCTCGAGGGACACCGACCGCTCCGTCATGCTGGCCCAGCTGATCTACGGCAGCGAGTTCCAGAAGCGGGTGGCCTCCTACAACAACATCTGGTATGCCGAGCACACCAGCCATGAATTTGAGGATATGGAGATCACCGAGCTGCTCTGCTACGGCGAAAATGCCTTCACCTGCCACGTCTCGTTCACCTACAAGGTCAGCCGCAGCGGCGGGCGTGAGTACGAGTATCCCTCCCAGTACGACATGGCCTTTTTGAAAACCGGAGGCCGCTGGAAACTGGCCGACCTGGTAACACAATAAATCCCATTTGCAGCCATTCCGGCACTTATGCCGCAAGACGGCCCGCCCCCAAAAAGGGGCAGGCCGTCTTTTCGTTTCTCCGCTTCAATTTTGCCGCCGAACGGCTGCAATTCAGCCCAAGGCTTCCAGGTCCAGCCGGTAATACTTCACCGGGCGGCCGCGCTGGCTCATGCCCCGCTTGTTGGCCGTCACCGCGCTGCCTGCGTCCGCCAGCTGGCTGAGGATGCGCGCGGCGCTGCGGGTGGTCAGATTCAGGATCTCCCCCATCTCCTGGGCGCACAGCACCACTTCCTTCTTGCCCTCAAAGGCTTCCGCCAACTGGTGCACATACCGGGCGGGCAGACGGTACATCAACTCCTGCGGGCGCTGCACCGCAGTGGGCGCCCCGGTTCTCTCCTCGGCCAGAGGGCCGATCAGGTAAGCGTCCTCCGTCACCAGAAACGCCGACGAGACCGGCTGGCTCAGGGCGTTTTTCAGCGCCCGGCTGGCCCCTCGGTGGGCGGCGATCACGTCCTCGGCGCAGCCCCAGCCGATGGCAAAGGGGAAATCCAGCCGCTTTTTCAAAAAGGGCAGCAGGCGGCTGCTGGTGTACTGGCGGGTGGCCTCCCACAGGGTGGGGGCGCTCACGGTCAGCTCCACATGGTGGCCGTGACGGTACACCAAAAATACCCCGCCCATCTGGCGGCTGGCCTGCTCGGCTGCCATGGCCAGGTCCTCCAGCTGGCGCTCGCTGCTGCTGTGGGGGCGCAGCAGGCCAATGCCCGTGGCCCCGCCCCGGGGGGCTTTTTCCTGTAGGCGCAGCAGCAGGCCGTAGAACGTATCCAGCATGGATTCCTTCGAGGGCAGCAGCAGTTTGTAGCGAATGCCCTCTTTCTGCAACTGCTCCTCCATGCTGCCGAAGCGGCTGACGATCCAATCCGCCTGGCCGCTCTGCCACAGCTCCCGGTAGCGGTTCAGGCCCTGGTTCCAATAGTCGCCGAAGGTCACTGAGGGGTCGATCTCTTCCACAATGGAAAGTCCCTTTTTCCCAAGTACCGGCTCAAGATCCACGGGCTGATCCGGCTGATCGAAGAACACCCGCGAAAAATCCACACCCGGCTCCTGAATGGCCAGCTGGGCAATTACCCGGTAGTAATCCCGGTCTGCAATGTTGAAGAAGGCACAGGGCTTGGAAATGCTGCCCACCCGCTCCAGCAGAATGTTGTAGGTGTATGAGCCGCCGAACAGCAGCGCATCGAACTGGTTCACATTCTGCTGATAGATGTAAACCAGATTGTCGTTGGAGGTGTAGGTCAAAAAGGTGACGTTGCACTGCTCCTGCATCTGGGGGGCGATCTCCATGATGTTCTTCAGGGAGGCGGCCACCGCAATGATCCCGATGGAATACATATGTTCTCCTTTTTTTGTCTTGTATGCAGCCTCGCTGAACCGGCCGCCGATTTTTGGTCATCTGACAAGGGACCGTTCCCGGCCGTTTTTTGCTTCGTCGGGACTTTCTCTGTCTTTGATTATAGCAAGATCGTGGGGTTGCAGCAATGCAGTTTTTGTCTCAAACTTTGTCTTAAATTTTGTTTAAGCTGTCATTCGTTTCGGCATCTTTGCCAACAAGACAGGGGTTCCTTTGTACCACTCTACAAAATAATTCCGGTTTCCTCAGAATTCTTCAAGTTTCCCTTGACTTTTTCTCTCTTTTGCAGTCAAATAAGTACATAGCAAGAAATCAAGTCTAAAATATCCGAAATCATTTCCAAAATTAAGTTTTGGGCTTTGTGTAAGAAAAGGGAACAGGAATTGAATTCCCGCTGCCAAAAAGGAGACCGCATCATGACCAAATCCGAAGCCATTGCCGCCGTCAGCCGGGAACAGACACGCCTGATCCAGCTCAGCGACGCCATCTGGGATCATCCGCAGGTCAAATACCAGGAGACCTTCGCCGCTGGGCTGCTCAGCGATTTTCTGCGTGAAGAGGGCTTCACCGTGGAAACGGGCGTCGCAGGCATCCCCACCGCCTTCTGTGCCAGCTACGGCAGCGGCGCGCCGGTCATCGGCCTTCTGGCCGAATACGATGCGCTGGAGGGCATGAGCCAGGCGGCCGAGGCCACCACCCGCCAGCCGGTGGTAAAAGGCGCCCCCGGCCACGGCTGCGGCCACAATCTGCTGGGTGTCGGCGCCGTGGGCGCGGCCCTGGCCGTGCGGGACTATCTGAAGGGCGGGGCCAAGGGAACGCTCAAGCTCTTCGGCTGCCCGGCCGAGGAGGGCGGCTCCGGCAAGACCTTCATGGCCCGTGAGGGCGTGTTTGACGGCACCGACATTGCCCTCACCTGGCACCCGGGCGACACCAACGATGTTGCCTGCGGCAGCAACCTGGCCAACTGCCAGGTGCTGTATCGGTTTCACGGCAAGGCGGCCCACGCCGCCATCTGCCCCGAGCTGGGCCGCAGCGCCCTGGACGCAGTGGAGCTGCTGAACGTGGGCGTACAGTTCCTGCGGGAGCATATGCCCTCCGACTGCCGGGTGCATTACGCCATCACCAATGCAGGCGGCGCCTCGCCCAACGTGGTGCAGGCTGAGGCCGAGGTGATGTACCTGATGCGTGCCCCCCAGCTGACCCAGGCGCGCAGCCTGAACCAGCGGGTGGATGACATCGCCCGCGGCGCGGCCCTGATGACCGGCACCACCCTGGAGATCCAGTTCATCAAAGCGGTCTCCAACGTGCTGCCCAACAAGGTGCTGGGCAAACAGCTGCAAAAGAATTTCGACGAGCTGGGCGCGGCCCAGTACGACGATGCCGACCGGGCCCTGGCCGCCGCCATGCGGGACACCATGGACCAGAAGGACGACTACTACACCATGCTGGTGAACGACATTGAGGACGACGCCCTTCGGGAAGCGCTGCTGGCGCACGCCAACGACCCCATCTACGAAGAGGTTCTGCCCTATGCCAGCCGCGAAACCTCGTCCATGGCTTCGTCCGACGTGGGTGACGTGAGCTGGGTCTGCCCCACCGCGCAGATCTCCGCCGCCACCATGCCCGCCGGCACGGGAATGCATTCCTGGCAGGAGGTGGCCGTCGGCAAGAGCAGCATGGCCCATAAAGGAATGCTGCAAGCCGCCCGCATTCTGGCCGCCACCGCCATTGACGCGCTGGACGACCCGGACCTGATCGCCCGGGCCAAGGCTGAAAAGGAGCGCCGCACCGGCGGCCAGCCCTATATCTGCCCAATTCCTGCAGGGGTGGCCCCGCAGATGCAGGGATAACCCCCAACGCATAAACGCAACGTTTTTATAAACGGAGGTGACGTACACAACAGGCCGCATCGGCTGCCGCTGCGGGGCAGCCGACAAGAAAGGGAGATGCAGCCTGCCCGGGGCAGCCCCCGCCGGGCAAACCACATTCCGCAGCCTCAGAAAGGAGTAAACCATGCAAATCACGATCTGTCTGCTGGTGTTCCTGTTTATGGTCGTCAGCTTCAGTATGAACAAGATCCCCATGGCGCTTACCTCAATGATCGGTATGCTGGTGCTGGTCATCAGCGGCTGTGTGGATTCCAAAACCGCCCTGGGCAACATCGGCAGCAACACCGTTATCACCATGATTGCGATGTTCGTCATCGCCGCCGGCCTGAACCGCACCCAGATGGTGCATCACCTGTCCAAGATGGTGTACAAGGTCACCAAAGGCTCCTTCACCAAGGTGCTGGCCGGTTATGTGCTGGTTACCTTCGCGCTGGGCCAGTTCATCCCCAGCATCACCGCCCTGTTCGCTCTGGTCTGCCCGCTGGTGGTCAGCATGTGCGAAGAGATGGACATCAGCCCCTCCAAGATGATGTACTCCATCGGCCTGGTGGCGGTTGCCGGTTCCTTCACCATCACCCCCATCGGTCCATACGCCGCCAGCTTCATTGAGGACAACGGCTATCTGACCGAGTACGGTATCACCGATTACGCCTTCACCATGTTCACCGAGATGAGCATCAAGGTGCCTGTGGTCCTCTTCGTTCTGGTCTGGGCCATCTTCTTTGCCCCCAAGTTTGCCCCCGATAAGCCCGTTATGCCCATCAAGTCCACCGAAGGCCGCAAGCGCGCTCAGCGCGAGCCTCTGGGCCCCGTGCAGGAAGTTCTGGGCTACGCCGTGTTCGCCATTGTGATCGTCTGCCTGATTTTCCAGTCCTTCGGTCTGCCTTCCTGGGTCATCCCCACCGTGGGCGCCTGCGTGCTGGTGTTCTCCGGCGTTCTGAGTGAAAAAGAAGCCATCGACAACATGGGTCTGGACATCATCATGCTGTACGTGGGCGTGGTTACCCTGGGCAGTGCCTTCGGCAACACTGGCGCCGGCGAGCTGGTGGGCGACACCGTGGCCGGTCTGCTGTCCGTCACGCACAACAGCTACATCATCGGCGCGATCTTCTTCATCGCCGCCTTCGTGATGACCTCCGTTCTGTACAACCGCGCCGTGAGCAAGATCCTGATTCCCCTGGTCATCCTGACCGCCATGTCCATGAACTGCGACCCCCGCGGCCTGATGGAGATGTGCTACATCGGTTCCATGTGCTCTGTGCTGACCCCCATGGCCACCTCCGTGGTTCCCATGATGATGGGTGCCGGAGGCTACGACCAGAAGGCCCTGCTGAAGATGGGCTGGATTCCCTCCATTGTGATGGCCGTCATCGCCGTGGGCGTTGGCATGACCCTGTACCCCTGCTACTGATCGCCTGACTGCGATTCCAAGCGTTTTTCCTCTTACAAAGTTTCTCTCTCATACACACAGCGCCGCCGCACATTCCGGTTTTGGGGTGTGCGGCGGCGCTGTGTTTTATACCATTGTTCGTTGTTTCGATGCCGACGTGCCAGGCAGACCAGACCGCTTCAGCGGCCCAGAAGCTCTTCGGCCCGGCTCTCGCCCACAACCTGAATGCCGTTTGCCTTCAGCAGCTGGGCAGTCACACCGTCCCCCGGGATCACCGTGCCGGTGAAGGTACCGTCGTAGACGGCCCCGCTGCCGCAGCTGGGGCTGCGCTCCTTCAGAATGGCAGCGGTGCAGCCATAAAGCTTTGCCAAGGCCAAAGCCGCCTGCGCGCCCCGCTCATACTGGGCGGTCACGTCCTCGCCGGTGCGGCTGAGCACCCGGTCCCCCACCCGCTCACTGGGCTGGCGGGGAATGGCCAGGCCGCCCAGGCACTCCGGGCAGACCGGAATGAGCCTATGCCGCCCCGCCTTGACTGCCTGAATGACCGCCAGGCAGGGGTTTGCCCCACCGCTGTATTTGCACCGAATGCCCAGCAGGCACTCGCTTACCAGAATGTTCATGGTTTGGTCGTTCCTTTCTGATTCAGGGGGATTTGCTTTCCGTCAGGCCGAAAGCTTCCCCTCAAGGGGAAGCCTTTTACCGCGCCGCTTTCACGCCGCCCGGCGCTTTTTCACCTTCTGGAGCAGATGCAGCGCCATGCCCACGGTGCCGCGCACGTTGAACAGGCACACCGCCGCCGTCAGCACCGTGACGATGACCGCCCAGTACTTGCCCTGGCCCAAAATCACCACGGTCTCCAAAATCAGCAGCGCCAGGTTGATGACGATGCGCAGCGGATAAAACTCCACCCGCAGCAGCCCGCGGGTGTTGATGCACCGCAGAATAAACACCACCATATAACTGATGAGGCTGGCGTAGGTCGCGCCCATGCTGCCCCAGCGCAGGATGAAGAAGTAGTTCAGCACGCAGTTGGTCACCGCGCCGGTGAGCATGGTGTACAGCGCCAGTGTGCTGCGCTTTTCCACCATGTAAATGCTGTTCAAAAACTGGTTGAAGCAGCTGAACACCGTAGCTATGGTCAGCACCGGCACAAACTGCCAGGCGGTGAAGAAGTTCTCGCGGAAAATGCGCATCAGCGGCTGGCACAGCCAGATGATGCCCGCCGCACAGCTGAACATCACGCACTGATAGATGTAGAACACCTTACTGAAAAAGGCCTCCCGCCCCTTCTGTTCGGTCACGGCCGAGAGCTGCCACGCCTCATAGAAGATTGTGCCCAGCGTGACCAGAATGGTGGGCAGAAAGTAGCCGGTGCCCAGCAGGCCCGACCAGTAGTTGCCGCTTTCGCCCAGCAGGCCCTTGACGAAGAACAGGTCGCTGGCATTGATGACCCAGAAGCTGATCTGGGCCGGAATCAGGGGGATGGAGTAGCGGAGCATCTGCACCAGCAGCTTTTTGTTGAAGTGGCTGAAATCCACATAATGGGCCACGTTGCCCACAATGAACATGAACACGGTGCTGGTGGCATCGCCGCAGATGATGGCCAGCAGGTAACCCTTCGCGCCCAGGTCAAACCCCAGCAGGAAGATCACATTGTACAGCAGCGTCGCCGCCGAGCAGAGAATGCCGTCCACCGCCACCAGGCGGTTCAGCTGGCGGCAGCGCACCAGCTGGCTGGTGAGGGTGCGCAGGCAGCTCATCAGCACATAGATGTACAGAAAGACGGCATAGTCGGTGAAGATCGGCACCAGCTTCAAAAGCGGGTAGAACAGCAGCATCAGGATAAAGCCGCCGAACACCGCGGCCAGGCCGCAGGTGTACACCTGGCGGCGGCTGTAGTTTTTGTCCAGCCCAAAGCGCAGCACGGCATAGCTGATGCCCAGGCCCACCAGCGGAATGAGCAGGTTTGCGCACTGGCTGGTCAGCTTGGTAATGCCCACTTCCTCCACCTCGCGCATGGCGTAGGTGATGAAGGGTTGAATAAACAGAGTAAGCAGCTTGCCTGAAAAGCTGCTGATGGCAAACAGCACGGTGTTGCTGGCCAATTTTTTATAGCGGTTTTCTTCCAAAATTCGGCCCTCCTGCGGCCAGGCAGGGCGGCAACGGGCTGCCGCCGCACGGTTTCTCGTTCCCGGTGGGTTCCACACCCGGTGCAGACCCCCATTTTTCGGCTCATTTTCGCAAAAAGCGCGTCAAGCCAAAATCACAACAATTATAGCATGCCCCACAGCAAAATGGTAGCGCTGTGCAGCCGCTTTTTTCTTGCCCGCCGTCCCCTTTCGTGTTACAATAAGCGAGGCATTGCGGCAGTTTGAACGCCGCAGTATTTTACCCCCCAACCCAAAGAAATGAGGCATCCCTTTATGCGCTACCAAGCCCTTGCGCTGGATCTGGACGGCACACTCACCAATTCCCAAAAAGAAGTCACCCCCGCCACCCGGGCCGCCCTGGGGCGGGCCATGTTTGAGGGCTGCAAGGTCATTCTGGCCAGCGGCCGCCCCTTGGTGGGCATTCAGCCGGTGGCCTGGGCGCTGGGCCTGCCCCGGCTGGGCGGCTACATTCTGGCCTACAACGGCGGCCAGGTGGTGGACTGCCGCACCGGCGAGACCCTGCGGCAGGACCGGCTGGACCCGGCACAGATTCGCCGTCTGTGTGAATTTGCCCGTCAGCAGGGCGTGAGCATTCTCACCTACGACCGAGACGGCATCGTCACCGAGCACCCGGAGGACCCCTTCGTGCAGAAGGAGGCGGGCATCAACCGCATTCCCGTGCAGAAGGTGCCGGACCTTGCCGCCTATGTGACCTACCCCATTACCAAAATGCTGCTGGTGGGGGAACCGGAGCGCATGGCGGCGGTGGAACAGACCATGCGCCCGCTGTTTGCCGGGCAGGTGGACTGCTACCGCTCCGAGGCCTGCTTTCTGGAAGCGGTGCCTCCGGGAGTGGACAAGGCCGCCAGCCTGCACTGGCTGCTGGACCATCTCGGCCTGAGTGAGCGGCACCTGATGGCCTTCGGCGATGGCTTCAACGACATTCCCATGCTTCGGGCCGCCGGGCTGGGCGTGGCCATGGCCAACGCACAGCCGCAGGTCAAGGCCGCCGCAAAGGCCCTCACCGATTCCAACGACGAGGACGGTGTGGCCCACGCCCTGGACAAATGGCTGCTGGGCTGACCCCCTGCATCGAATTCCCCGCCCCTGCCTGCCGGGCAGCCGGGCGTGAAAGAAAGGACCCTTTTTGATGAGCCTGATCGTATTTGACCTGGAATGGAACATCGGCTACCAGCCCCGCCTGTTTGATTACCACGGGGCCGAACAGACCCTGCGGGGCGAGATCATTCAGATCGGCGCCGTGAAGGTGGATGAAACCGGCCGTGTGCTGGACACCTTCAGCCTCAATCTGAAGCCCCGCCTGTTCCGCAAACTGCAGCACCACATTGCCAAGGTCACCGGTATGACCCAGGCCGATCTGGACGGCGGCGTTCCCATCCGGGAGGGCCTGCAGCGCTTTGTGCGCTGGTGCGGCCCGGATGCTGCCTTTGCCGAGTGGGGCATGGACGATGTGCCCGTGCTGAAGCAGAATCTGTTTCTGAACAACCTGGACGAGCGCTGGCCTACCCGCTGGTATGACCTGCAGCAGATCTTCCTCGCCCAGCGCGGCCGCGCCGAGGGCGAGGGCATGACGCTGGAATCGGTCATCACCCGCCTGGGCATCCCCACCGACCGGCCGTTTCATGACGCGCTGAGCGATGCGCTGTATACCGTGGACGTGTGCCAGCGGTTGGATCTGGCCCGGGGCATTGCGGAATATCCCACCGAAGAGCAGCAGCTGCGGGCGGCCGCCTGCCCGGAGGGGAGCGACTGCCGGAACGTGGAGTGCTTCTTCGGCTACCTGGAGAAGGAGGTCTGGCGGGAGGACCCCACCCTGCACGACCTGCGCTGCCCGGACTGCGGCGGCCTGCTGGCCCCGGAGAAGCACCCCGGCGACCAGAACGAGGGCGAGCTGTGGATGCGCCGCGGCAACAACAGCTATTACGGGCTGGTTCACTGCGGCTGCGGCAAGCAGTGGTTTGCCCGCTTCAAAATGGCCCGGCGGGATGGGCTGCACTGGGCCTTCGCCCGCTGCTATGAGGCCCCCACCCCGGAAAGCCTGGCCAAGTGGGAGAAGCAGAAGCGCCTGATGGTGGAGCGGCTGAAGCACCGCACCGAGAAGGCCGAGGGCTGACCCCGCCTTTTATCCTACCGCAGACAAGCATCCGGCTTGCATCCGCCCGGCAGGGCCCAAACTGTTTTATAAAAGGAGAGACCCCCCATGGAGAGCGAGACCCGATCCTTCACCACGCTTCCCTGCAATGATTTTGTGGAGATTCTGGCCAGCAAAGCCGCCGTGCCCGGCGGCGGCGGGGCCAGTGCCCTGGTTGGCTCCATCGGTGTGGCTCTGGGCCATATGGTGGGCAGCCTGACCCTGGGCAAAAAGAAGTACGCCGCCGTAGAAGAGGACATTCAGCGCTGCCAGCAGAAGGCCAACTTCCTGGCAAAGCGCCTTCTGGACCTGATGGACGAGGACGCCCGGGCCTTTGAGCCGCTGAGCAAAGTCTACGGTCTGCCCCACGCCACTCCGGAAGAGACCGCCCGCAAGGCCCAGGTGATGGAGCAGGCGCTTCTGACCGCCTGCGGCGCGCCGATGGAGATTCTGCGCGCCTGTGCCGAGGCCATTGACCTGATGGCGGAATACGCCGCCAAGGGCAGCCGCTTGGCCCTAAGCGACGCGGGCGCGGGGGCCGCCCTGCTGAAGGGCGCGCTTCAGGCCGCCTCGCTGAACATCTACATCAACGCCAAGTCTCTGCAGGACCGGGCCGAAGCCGACCGCCTGACCGCGGAGGCTGACCGGCTTGTGGCCGAATACGGGGCAAAAGCCGATGAAATTTTCTCCGCCGTGCAGCGGGAAATCCGATAACATCCGAACGCGCAAAGAAAGGACAATCACCATGGCACAACTGCTGCTGGGCAAAGAAGTAACCGCCTCGCTGAACGAGGAGATCCGCCGCAAGGTGGCACAGCTGAACGAACAGGGCGTCACCCCCAAGCTGGGCATCGTTCGCATCGGCGAGCGGGAGGACGACATCTCCTATGAGCGGGGGGCCACCAAGCGGTGCGAGACCCTGGGCGCGGCCTTTGAAAAGTTCTTGCTGCCCGCCGACGCTTCGGAAGAAGAGGTTCTCAAGGTCATCCAGGCCGTAAATGAGGACGACAGCATCCACGGGGTTCTGCTGTTCCGCCCCCTGCCCCGCCACCTGAATGAGGACAAAATCGTGAACGCGCTGGCCGTGGAAAAGGACGTGGACGGCATCACTGACCTTTCCATGGCGTCGGTGTTCATGGGCCGCGGTGCGGGCTACGCCCCCTGCACCCCCAGCGCCTGTATGCGCATTCTGGACCACTACGGCATTGACTGCACCGGCAAGAAGGCCGTGGTGATCGGCCGCAGCCTGGTGGTGGGCAAGCCCGCCGCCATGATGCTGCTGAAAAAGAACGCCACCGTCACGGTCTGCCACACCAAAACCGTGGATATGCCTGCGGTGGTACGCGAGGCCGATGTGGTGATCGTGGCAGCCGGCCGGGCCGGCATTGTGGGTGCTGATTATCTGCGTCCCGGGCAGGTGGTCATCGACGTAGGCATCAACGTCAACGCCGAGGGCAAGCTGTGCGGCGACGTAAACTTTGCCGAGGCCGAGCCGGTTGTGGCCGCCATCACCCCCGTGCCCGGCGGCGTGGGCAGCGTGACCACCTCGGTTCTGGTGGAGCACGTGGTGGAAGCCGCCCTGTCCAAATGCCGGAAATAACCGAATTTTTTTGGTAAAAAACCGCAGGAAAAGCCTTCCCCTCGAGGGGAAGAGGCCGAACTAAGTGAGGCGGATGAGGTGGGGTGCTTGTCACCACCATAACCCCACCGCAAAGGAAAGAGGCCGCCTCATCAGTCGCCTAGCGGCGGCAGCCCCCCGAGCGGAAGCCTCCAGGGCTCCGCCGCCCGGCACATTTCTGCATAGAAAATGGCCCCGGGGAATCCGCATCCCCGGGGCCTGTTTTGTAAGTACCCGGCCCCCTAAAATCCGCACGGGGGCGGGCAAGCGGTGCTTCCACCGGGCAGGCCTCCCTCTAAACGGCCAGCCACAGGCGAAACGCCGGGACATGGGCGGCACGCAACGACCCTGCCAGAGGCCGGCGCACCCGAACCGCATGTCACCCCATCACGGCCAACTTGCCGGATGTTCACTACTCTCACACTAGAGCATGTGATAAGTATAAACTGTGAACATGCACAATGTCCATGGATATTTGATAGCAATGCTGCACAAGGCTGCGTCGCTTCTTCCCGATTTATCGTCAGGTTTGTCAAATTCTGCCGTTTTTTTCCGGCATCGGTTTACGGCGGTCAAGCTGTCCTTCTTATGAATACATTTTTAATCAAATTCGGCAAATTCGGCAGCACATCCGATAAAATCGCACTCTTTTCTTTTCTTCGGCACAAATCGTACAAACACTTTACTTTTATAAAAAATGGGCTTTCTTTTGGCAACAACGCCCCAAGAAAGCCCATTCTTTTTTGTAATTTTTTGTATTTTTATTGTTTTTCTCTTTGTATGCAGCCCTACCTATGGTCAAAAATTGCATACCCGCCGGGCCGCAGGCGGCCGGGCGGCTGTTCAGGAAAGCCTGCCCTTAAAGTCCTCATAGCCAAACCGGCGCACCAGCTCCAGCGTGCCGTCCTCATGGCGCAGGCACAGGTCCGGCAGGGGCATTCCGTTGAAGGTATTGGTCTTGACCATGGTGTACAGAGCCATGTCCTCCAACACAATGCGGCTGCCCTCTTCCAGCGGCTCGTCAAAGGAGTAATCGCCGATCACATCCCCGGCCAAGCAGGTCGGCCCGGCCAGCCGGTAGGTATGGGCCTTTTCGCCGGGCTGCCCGCTGCCCCGCACCGGGGGCCGGTAGGGCATCTCCAGCACGTCGGGCATATGGCAGGCTGCGGAGGCGTCCAGAATGGCAATGTCCATGCCGTTGTGAACCACTTCCAGCACCTGGCTGAACAAAAATCCCGCGTTCAGCACCACCGCCTCGCCCGGCTCCAGGTACACTTCCACGCCGTAGATCTCGCGCAGGCGGCGCACCAGCTTTACCAGCCGCTCCACGTCGTAGCCGGGGCGGGTGATGTGGTGCCCGCCGCCCAGATTCAGCCATTTCAGGCCGTGCAAGTACGTGCCGAACTTCGCTTCCAGCGCCTGCACCGTGCTCTCCAGATCGTCCGAGTCCTGCTCGCAGAGGGTGTGCATATGCAGCCCATCCAAAAGCGGCAGCTGGGCCGGGTCAAAGTTGGCCAGCGTGGTGCCCAGGCGGCTGCCGGGCGCACAGGGGTCATAGATGGCGTGGCCCTCCTGGGTGGAATGCTCCGGGTTTACCCGCAGGCCCACCTGCTTGCCCGCGGCTCTGGCCCGGGCCGCGTACTTTTCCACCTGCCGGGGCGAGTTGAACACAAAGTGGTCGGCCACCTCCAGCAGGGCTTCAAACTCTGCCTCGGTGTAGGCAGGCTTGAACACATGCACCTCGCCGCCGAACTCCTCCCGGCCAAGGCGGGCCTCATACAGGCCGCTGGCCGTGGAGCCCGCCAGATACTGCCGGATGAGCGGATAGCACCGGTACATGGAAAAGGCCTTCTGGGCCAGCAGGATCTTGCAGCCCGCCCGCCGGGCCACATCGGCCAGCAGCTCCAGGTTCCGTTTCAGCAGCCCCTCGTCCACCACAAAGGCAGGGGTGCGCAGCTCTGCGCCGCCCATCAGTCCACCAGGGCGGGGTCGTCCTGCACCTGCCAGGGCAGGCCGCAGGTGTTCAGGGCGTCCATGTAGGGATCGGGATCAAACTCTTCCACGGTGTACACACCGGGCTTGGTCCACTTGCCGGTCAGCATCATCATGGCGCCGATCATGGCGGGCACACCGGTGGTGTAGCTGATGGCCTGGCTGCCCACCTCACGGTAGCACTCCTGATGGTCGCACACGTTGTAGATGTAGGCCGTCTTTTCCTTGCCGTCCTTCACGCCGGTGAAGATACAGCCGATGTTGGTCTTGCCCACGGTGCGGGGGCCCAGGGTGGCAGGATCCGGCAGAAGGGCCTTCAGGAACTGGATGGGCACAATCTGGTGGCCCTCAAACTCCACCGGCTCGGTGGAGAGCATACCCACGTTTTCCAGGCACTTCATGTGGGTCAGGTAGCTCTGGCCGAAGGTCATGAAGAAGCGGATGCGCTGCACGCCGGGAATGTTCTTGGCCAGCGACTCGATCTCCTCATGGTGGAGCAGGTACATATCCTTCTCGCCCACCTGGTCGAAATTGTACTCCCGCTTGATGCTCATGGCGGGAATCTCCACCCAGCGGCCGTTCTCCCAGTAGCTGCCGGGGGCCGAAACCTCGCGCAGGTTGATCTCCGGGTTGAAGTTGGTGGCGAAGGGGTAGCCATGGTCGCCGCCGTTGCAGTCCAGAATGTCGATGGTGCGGATCTCGTCAAACAGGTGCTTCTGGGCCCAGGCGCAGTAGGCCTGGGTCACGCCCGGGTCAAAGCCGGTGCCCAGCAGGGCGGTCAGGCCGGCCTCCTCAAACTTTTTCTTGTAAGCCCACTGCCAGCTGTAATCGAAGTAGGCGGAGAAGCCCTCCTCCTTGCAGCGGCGGTCGTACACCTCCCGCCAGGCGGGGTCGGTGATGTCCTCCGGCTCGTAGTTGGCGGTGTCCAGATAATTCACACCGCACTCCAGGCAGGCGTCCATGATGGTCAGATCCTGATAGGGCAGGGCGATGTTCATCACCAGATCAGGCTGCACCTTCTTGATCAGGGCCACCAGCTGGTTCTTGTCGTCCGCGTCCACCTGCTCGGTGGTGATCTTGGTGGCGGTCTTTCCCTCCAGCTTAGCCTTCAGGGCGTCGCATTTGGATTTGGTGCGGCTGGCAATGCACAGCTCGCTGAACACATCGGGGTGCTGGCAGCACTTCTGAATGGCCACGCTGGCCACGCCGCCGCAGCCGATTACTAATACCTTGCTCATGGGGGTTCCTCCTTTATTTGGGCAGCCCGAAGGCCGCATTCTCATTCGCTTCACAGGCCGATGGTCATTTGCCCAGCAGGGCCAGCAGCATTTCCCGCACCACCTTGCAGGCCGCTGCCGTGGAAACACCGCTCTGGTCGTAATGGGGGCTGAGCTCGTTGGCGTCGCACCCCACCACGTTGGCCTTGCTGCACACCAGCGTAACGGCCCGGCGCAGGGCGTCGAAGCTCACGCCGCCCGGCTCGGGGGTGCCGGTGCCGGGGAACACGCTGGGGTCCATCACATCCAGATCCACCGTGAAGTACACGGGCGTATCGCCCAGCGTTTCCAGCAGTGCTTCCAGGCCCTCAAAGTCAAACTTGTGGGTGTCCACATGCCGGCTGCCCCAGGCGAATTCCTCCCGGTCGCCCGAGCGGATGCCGAACTGGTGAATGCGGCCATCTCCGGCCAGCTCCCAGCAGCGGCGCAGCACGCAGGCGTGGGAGAGCTGCACGCCCAGATAATCCTGCCGCAGGTCGGCGTGGGCGTCAAAGTGGATGATGTGTACCTGGGGATACTGTTTGTGCACGGCGCGGAAGGCCCCCAGCGTGACCAGATGCTCGCCGCCCAGCAGGAAGGGCAGCTTGCCCGCCTCCAGAATGGTCTCAGCCCGCCGGGTGATGGCATCCAGTGCGGCGGCGCTGTCGCCCATGGGCAGCTCAATGTCGCCGCTGTCCATCACCGCATAGTCGGTCAGGTCCTTATCCTGATACGGGCTGTAGCTCTCCAGCCCGTAGGATTCGTGCCGGATGGCTCCGCTGCCGAAGCGGGAGCCGGGCCGAAAGGAGGTGGTGGAGTCAAAGGGTGCGCCGTACAGCACCACCTGAGCCTCGTCAAATTCCGCCTCACAGGCCAGAAAAGTCTCGTTATTCATGTTCAACATGCTTCAGCAGTTCCTCCACATAGGCCGGGATGTAAAACGCCCCCTTGTGCAGGGTGGTGGTGTAATACCGGCAGGGAATGCCCCGCAGATTCCAGCGGGTTTCGTTCAGATCCCTCAGGGGGTGGTACTTCTTCGAGGCAAAGCCGAAGAGCCAGTGCCCGGAAGGATAGGTGGGAATGTGGGCCTGATACACCTTCGCAATGGGGAAGGATTCCACCAGATTCTTGTGGGCCCGCTGGCAGGCGGCTGCGTCCTCTGGGTAGAAGGGGCTTTCGTGCTGGTTGATGAGAATGCCGTCCTCCCGCAGGGCCTTGTAGCAGTTGCCGTAAAACTCCCGGGTAAACAGCCCCTCGCCGGGGCCGAAGGGGTCGGTGGAGTCCACAATGATCAGGTCGTAGGCGTTCTCCTTGCTCCGCACGAACTTCAGGCCGTCCTCATAATGGATGGTCAGGCGGGGGTCGTCCAGCCGGCAGGCAGTTTTGGGCAGGTACTTTTTGCACACCTCCACCACCAGCTCGTCGATCTCCACCATGTCGATGTGTTCCAGATCCTGATACTGGGTCAGCTCGCGGATCACCCCGCCGTCGCCCGCGCCGATGACCAGCACATCCCGCACGTTGGGGTGCACCGCCATGGGCACATGGGTGATCATCTCATGGTAGATGAACTCATCCTTTTCGGTGAGCATCATGTAGCCGTCCAGCGTCAGAAAACGGCCGAACTCCGGCGAGTCGAACACATCGATGCGCTGAAACTCGCTTTTGCCGCTGTACAGCTGCCGGTCCACCCGGATGGACAGCTTTACATTTGGGGTATGCGGTTCCGAAAACCAGAATTCCACGGTCACACTCTCCCTTCTTCATCGGGGCCTGCTTGCCCCGCCCTCGCCGTTTGTTCAATACAGGCCGCTGAGCACATTCAGCCGCTCAATGTCCGGATCTTCCGGGCCGGTCATGCTGCAGCCCTTGGCCTTGGCGTACTTGATGTAATCCACAATGCGGCGGGTAATGCGCTCGCCGGGGGCCAGAATGGGAATTCCGGGGGGATAGCACATGACGAATTCGCTGCAGATGTGGCCGGGGGTCTTGTCCAGCGGCAGCGACTCCTTCGGCGCATAAAAGGCCTCCTGCGGGCTGGCGTCCACCTGCGGCTCAATGTATTCCTGCCGCATCAGGCCAGCCGCGTCCGGCTCTTTGCCGAAGCGGCGGCGCACCTCCGCCAGCGCACCCACCAGCCGCTCAATCTCCCGCGGCCGGTCGCCGATGGACAGATAGGCCAGAATGTTGCCCAGGTCGCCAAACTCGATCTGAATGTCGTACTCATCCCGCAGCAGGTCGTACACCTCAATGCCCGCCAGGCCGATGTCCAGCGTGTTCACCGAGAGCTTGGTCTTGTCAAAGGCAAACACGCTGTCGCCGTTCACCAGCTCTTCCGAGAAGGCGTAGTAGCCGCCGATCTGGTTGATCTCGCTGCGGGCATAGTCGGCCATCTCCACCACTTTGGCGAAGGATTCCCGCCCCCGCAGCGCCAGATTCCGGCGGGAAATGTCCAGGCTGGACAGCAAAAGGTAGCTGCCGCTGGTGGTCTGGGTCAGGTTGATGATCTGCCGCACATGGCCCTCGCTCATGGCCGGGCCGGCCAGCAGCAGCGAGCTTTGGGTCAGGCTGCCGCCGGATTTGTGCATGGATACGGCGGCCATATCCGCCCCCGCCGCCATGGCCGACACGGGCATATCCGCGCCGAAATAGAAGTGGGTGCCGTGGGCCTCGTCCGCCAGGCACAGCATTCCGTTCTCGTGGGCCATCTTCACGATGGCTCGCAGGTCGGAGCAGATGCCGTAGTAGGTGGGGTTGTTCACCAGCACGGCCTTGGCGTCCGGGTTTTCCCGGATGGCCCGGGCCACATCCTCCCGGCGCATTCCCAGCGGAATGCCCAGCCGGTCGTCGCAGGCCGGGTCCACATACACGGGCACAGCCCCGCACAGCACCATGGCCCCCATCACGCTGCGGTGCACGTTGCGGGGCAGAATGATCTTCTCGCCCCGGCTGGCCGAGGACAGGATCATGGCCTGCACGGCGCTGGTGGTGCCGCCCACCATCAAAAAGGCGTGGGCCGCGCCGAAGGCCTCAGCGGCCAGCTGCTCGGCATCCCGGATCACCGACACGGGGTGGCACAGGTTGTCCAGCGGCTTCATGGAGTTCACGTCCATGCGCACGCACTGTTCCCCCAGCAGGGCGGCCAATTCCGGGTTGCCCCGGCCCCTCTTGTGGCCGGGCACATCAAAGGGCACCACCCGCTTTTTTTCAAATTCCTGAAGCGCCTCATAGATGGGCGCGCGTTCCTGCGAAAGCATCTGTTTTTCCTTCTCCCCTTCTGCCGTGCGGCCGTCTCAGTAGATGTTCCGGCCGCTGTAAATCTCAATCATTTCCCGCCGCAGGTTCTCCATAATTTCCAGGCGTACCTGCGGGGGCAGCTCATACACATCGGTTTTGAACAGATAGTTCTGCAGGTCGATTTCCTTGAGCATCATGCGTGTGTGGAACAGATTTGCCGCATACAGGTTCATGTCCACCGCATCGTACCGCAGCAGGGTTTTGGGGTCGATGTAGTTCTGAATGGAGGCCACCTCGTGGTCCAGAAACAGCTTTTTGCCGTTCATGTCCCGGGTGAAGCCCCGCACCCGGTAATCCATGGTGATGATGTCGGAATCGAAGGACCCGATCAGGTAATCCAGCGTGGAAAGCGGGGTGATCTCCCCGCAGGTAGCCACGTCGATGTCCACCCGGAAGGTGGCCAGGCAGGTCTCGGGGTGATACTCCGGGTAGGTGTGAACCGTGACATGGCTCTTGTCCAGATGAGCCAGCTGTGTTTCTCCCATCGGAATCATGGAGCCCTCGGCGATGAGAATGGTTACCGAGGCGCCCTGGGGGTCGTAGTCCTGCCGGGCAATGTTCAGCACCTTGGCGCCGATCATGTCCGTCAGGGTGGTCAGAATGTTGGTGAGGCGCTCGGAGTTGTACTGTTCGTCAATGTAGGCGATGTAGTCCCGCTGTTCCCGGGCGGTTTTGGCGTAGCATACGTCGTAAATATTGAAGCTGAGGGCCTTGGTCAGGTTGTTGAAGCCGTAGAGCTTGAGCTTTTCTCCCATGGCGGTGTTTCCCCTTTGTTCTTGTGATCGGCCAAAAACGGCGCTGCCGGCAAACAAAAAAGCGATGCGCCAAAAAGGCGCATCGCTGCAAAACGTTCCTTCATCCTGGCGGGCGGTAAGCCCCGGCGCACTGCGCGCTTCGGGCTGCGGCCCCTTGTGGGCTGCGATAAGGATTCTTTCAGAGTCTATATAGCAAATATTACTTTTACTACTCTTATTGACCGTTTTACAAGTTGATACGCACCGTTTGTGCGCTGGTTATAAAGTAACCAACTCATAAAATTGAGCTTTTAACTCAATCAATAATGGCGGTGGTTGGCCGCCCATCGGCAGTTGACCCGGCTGTCCGTATGGCCTTGACCCGATCCTTCTCGGGTGGTCAGTAAAGATATTTGCATGGATACTCTGTTTCCTCATATCACATACAGATAAAGTATAGCGAGATTTGAGGGGGGTTGTCAACATTTTTCTTGAGAGATTTTTGTAAAATTCGCGCAAAGGCCTCCGCCTGGGGCTTCTCAGTACTCCAGCTCTTCCAGCTTCAGCAGCGCCAGAATGTAGATTTTTAGCGCGGCCAGCAGGTGCTCGAACTTCGCGCCCTCGTTCGCACCGTGCATGGGGCCTGCAAAGTCCGGCAGCACTGCGTTGGAGTTCTCGGGGCCAAAGCTCACCGCCAGCGGGAAGTGCCGGGCGTAGGTGCCGCCGCCCATGGTAAAGGGCTTGGCCTCCTCGCCGGTCACCTGGCAGTAGGCCTCCATCAGGGCCTGAATGGGGGCCGCGTCCACCCCGATGTAGAAGGGCTCGTTCACATGGTCCATGCACACAACGCCCGCATCACCGGCCGCTTTGCGCAGCGCAGCCTCCAGCACGCTGCCGTTGGTGCTGGTGGGGAAGCGGCAGTCCACCGTCTGGCGCAGAGCGCCGTTCTCCATGCGGATCACGCCGCCCACCACCGTCAGCGGGTCAAACAGGCCGTCGTCCGCCTGAATGCCCAGACCGGTGCCGTCCCAGGCGCTGTGCAGCTTGTGCAGCAGTTGCAGAAAGGCCCGCTCGGCCTCGCTGCCGATGCCGTTTGCCAGCAGGTAATCCACCACCAGGCCGATGGCGTTCACCGTGCCCTGGGGCATGGCCGCATGGCCGCTCTTGCCCCAGCCGCGCACCCGAACACCGCCGGCTTCCTGCTCCAGTGTAATGCCCTCGGCCGCAGGCAGGGCCGCCAGCTCGGCCCGGATGAGGGCGCTGGCCCGGTCCGGCACAGCGTTGCGGGCCACCCCGCCCTCAAAGTCCAGAATGTCGCCGTTCAGCACCGGGCTGAGCAGGTCCGCCTCAAACTGGCCCTTCTCGCCGTTGCACAGCGGGAACTCCGCATCCGGCGTAAAGCAGAACACCGGGGGCTTTTCGTGGGCGTTGTACCACGCCACGTCCTTCATGTTCGTCTCTTCGTTGCAGCCCAGCAGTGCCCGCACCGGGTAGCGTAGCGGGCCCGCCTCGTCCTTCAAGAACTTCAGCGCGTACAGGCACAGCACCGAGGGGCCCTTGTCGTCCGCCACGCCCCGGCCCAGCAGCCAGCCGTCCCTCACCCGCAGGGTGAAGGGGTCGGCATCCCAGCCGTTGCCCTCGGGCACCACGTCCAGATGGGTGATGGTGGCCAGATACTTCTCCTTCTCCGCACCGGGCACATCCGCCCAGCCGATGTGGCCTTCCCCTTCGCCGGGGGCCAGGCCCAGCTCGGCCGCGATGGCCAGCGCCTCATCCAGCGCCGCCCGCGGCCCGGGGCCGAAGGGCGCCCCCGGGGCAGCAGGGCCTTCCACGCTGGGCACTGCCACCAGCCGCCCGATGTCCCGCAGGATGTTCTCCCGCTGAGCCTGTATGAATTGGTCGATTCGCTCGTTCCAGTTGTTTTCCATCTGTCGCTGCCTCCTGCCGCCGGGCGGTGGAAAAATCCCCGCCGGGCTGATATACTAATAGAGATTATTGAGCTTATTTTGTGCGGCGCGCCCTGAAAAAGGCCGCCGGAATGACGCGAGGAATTTCATGCAGCAAAAAAATCGGCGCGGTCTGCGCCAGAATCTCATCTTTGCCGCCCTGGTGCTGGCCCTGGCCGCCGGGCTGGCCCTGTGGCGGCAGGCCACCGCCGCCCCGGCCCCGGTGGCCCAGCTGGACTATACCGGCGGCCAGATGACCATTGCCCTGGACCGGGATGCCACCTACGACATCGTTAGCGGGGACTACACCATTCACCTGCAGGTGCAGAACGGGGCCATCCGGTTTGTGGATTCCCCCTGCCCGGACCATTTGTGTGAGAATTTCGGCTGGCTGAGCCGCGCCGGCGACTGGGCCGCCTGCCTGCCCGCCAAGGCCTCCCTCACGCTGCTGGAGCCCGGCCGCTGAACCGCGTGTTCACAGCCCCGTTTTCCAGTTCGATTATACCCCCGCCCCCGCCGCTTTTGCAAGGGCGGGGGCTTTGTGTCTGCGGCCCGCTTTGGCACAAGCCGACGGATGAGGCGGTATCTTGCCGCTGCCGTCCGGTTACGGCAGCGCCGGGCGCGGTGGTTTGCCGCGTCAGAGGCCATGGCATGCCGCAGCCCCTATCCTATCTTGCCCCTCACCCCCGCAAAACGCAAAAACCGCGCCCTAGCAAAACATGCCTGGGACGCGGTTTTATTTTGTGCCGGGTCTCACTCCGCAACCTGGCGCTTACTCCTCGTTCAGCCCAGCATGGCGCAGGTTCATGCAGGGGTTGCCGATGGTGGTCCACAGTTCAAAGTCCTCCAGGGTACACACCGTGCAGGAAACCGTCGTGGCCAGCACATCGCCGTGGGGGTGACGGCAGATGCAGTTCGGCTCATACTTGTGGTCGCTCATGATGCGGTACAAATCCTGGAAGCGCAGCTTGCCATAGCGCTTCTCGATCATCTCGCCGATGCGCTGGTAGCGTTTGTGCGTGGAGGGATACTCCTCCTCGGGCGGGTTCAGTCCCTTCATCTGGTCGCTGACCATATGATTGGTGCGGTACAGCACACCGCGGCCCTCGTCCTTTTCCACATACATATCGTCGGCGGTCATTTCCAGTACATAGGCTTCCTTGGGGTCCGCCACAATCACGTTCAGACCGTTCATTCGGGGGGCCGTGCGGCAGAACTCCACTGCCTCGGCGGCCGTTTTGCAGCTGGTCAGCAGTACCCGCACATTCAGGAAGATGTCCGCTTCCTCCACCCGGTCAACGCGGGTGGGATCTTTTTCCGACCAGAAGCCCGTGGTGGTCACCGCCAGGCCATAGCTGTTCATGCCCACGGCGGGGAAGGTCACGGTGCCGGCGCCGCTCACCTCCAGAATCTGCAGCCCGTCCGGGTAGGTGCGCTTGATGAGCGCCTGCTCCATGGCGGGGCTGCCCATGTCCCGGTTTTTGATCACGTAGGTGCAGCCGTCGGCCGTTGCCGGGGCACGCACGCACAGCATACTGCACTCCTGAGTGATGCAGGTAAATTTGTCGGCCAGGAAGTAGGCGGGGATATTCAGCATCAGGATCTCCTCAAAGGGGATTCCGCTGCCCTCGGCAATGCCCTGCAGCTCCTCGTACATGTCGTGACGGTTCTTTTCAAAGAAACGGATGTTTTTGTTCACAAACTCCCGATAGGCCTTTTCGTCCACATGTTCCCGCTCCATTTTTTCATACACGCGGGTCAGATTGCTCTGAATGCTCTCCTTCAGTTCCCGGCCCATCTGAACGCCCTGTTCAAACGGCGTGCCGGAAACCTCGCAGAACGAATGCTCATATTGCGAATTCATTGTTTTTCCTCCTGATTCCATAACCCCGGCGCATTGCATCGGGGCACTTTCTTCAACAAAACAACCGAACTGTGCCGCCCATTCAGGGCTGTGCAGCCGGAATCTTTTCTTCACAAAGCAGGCACCGGCACAGATGACCGCATCCGTTCACGTCCCGTTCCTGCGGCACCTCGCTGGAGCACCGCTCCTGCACCGCATAGCACCGGGTATGGAAAGGGCAGCCCGAGGGCACCGCAATGGGGCTAGGCAGCTCGCCTTTCAGCACAATGCGCTGTGCCCGTGCGTCCGGGTCCGGCAGAGGCACCGCCGAAAGCAGCGCCCGCGTATAGGGGTGGGCGGGGTTGGAGAACAGCTCCTCGGTGGGCGCGTACTCCACCACCCGGCCCAGATACATCACCGCCACATGGGTGGAAATGTGCCGCACCACGCGCAGATCGTGGGAGACGAATACCAGCGCGATTCCCAGCTGGCGCTGCAGCTTCATCAGCAGATTGATGATCTGCGCCTGAATGGATACGTCCAGTGCCGAAACGCACTCATCGCACACGATCAGCTTGGGGTTCACCGCCAGGGCACGGGCAATGCACAGGCGCTGGCGCTGGCCGCCCGAAAACTCGTGGGGGAATTTGCGCACGCTATCGGCGGGCAGGCCCACCAGCTCCAGCAGTTCCAGCACGCGGCGCTTGGCCGCCTCGCCCTTGGCCAGGCCGTGAATGGTCAGCGGCTCGGTAAGCATATCGCCCACCCGCTGGCGGGGATTCAGGCTGGCGTAGGGGTCCTGAAAGATGATCTGGATGTCTCGGCGCATCCGGCGCAGCTCCGCCTTGTTCGCCGTAGTCATGTTTTTCCCCTCAAACAGCACCTCGCCGCCGGTGGGCTCAATCAGGCGCAGCATCACCCGGGCCAACGTGGATTTGCCACAGCCACTCTCGCCCACAACGCCCAGGGTCTCCCCTGCACACACGGTCAGACTCACGTCGTCCACCGCCTTCACATAGCGGGTGTTCCGGCCCAGCAGTCCCCCACGAACGGGGAACCACTCTTTTACATGCCGGGCCTCCAACAAAACCGGATGCTCACTCATGGTCGGCGCCCTCCTCTCCCCACTGCGGGGTGTACTTCCAGCATTTTACCACACGGCCGTCCTCCAGCTGAAGGGTCGGAGGTTCTTTTTCTTGGCAGATTCTGCCGCACTCGCCGCAGCGGTTGCTGAAAGCGCAGCCCGCCGGCAGGTTGTAAATACTGGGCACCGCCCCTTCAATGGTCTGAAGATCGCCTTCGGTGCGCCCCACCTTGGGAATGGAGTTGAGCAGGCCCCGAGTGTAGGGATGCAGCGGGTCATGGAACAGCTGCCGCACCGATGCCTTTTCCACAATGTGGCCGCAGTACATAACAGCCACTGTGTCCACCATGGAGGCGATCACGCCCAGGTCGTGGGTAATAAGAATGATGGAGGTGCCCATCTTCCGGTTCAGCTCCTTCAGCAGATCCAGAATCTGGGCCTGGATGGTCACATCCAGAGCGGTGGTTGGCTCATCGGCAATGAGAACCTCCGGGTCGCACAGCAGGGCCATGGCAATCATGGCGCGCTGGCGCATACCGCCGGAAAGCTCAAAGGGATACTGCTTCAGCCGGGTCTCCGGGCTGGGAATGCCCACGGTGCGCAGCATTTCAATGACTTGCTTGTCTGCCTCGGCCCGGCTGACCTTTTTGTGCAGCCGCACCACCTCGCCCAGCTGATTGCCAATCGTGTACAGCGGGTTCAGGCTGACCATCGGCTCCTGAAAGATCATGGAGATGCGGTTGCCGCGGCAATGACACATCTCCTGTTCGGATTTGGTCAGCAGCTCCTCGCCGTCCAGCTTGATGCTGCCGCGGAGCTGCGCCGGAGGCGAAGGCAGCAAGCGCAGAATGCTCTTGGAGGTCACACTCTTGCCGGAGCCGGATTCGCCCACCAGGCCCAACTTTTCGCCCTTGGCCAGCTTAAAGCTTACGCCGCTCACTGCGGCCGCACTGCCATATTTGGTTTTAAAGGTAACGGTCAAATCGTTTACTTCCAATACAGGCCGTTCGCTCATGGTCGGCACCTCCTTACACATCCAGTTTCGGGTCCAGATAATCCCGCAGCCAATCGCCCAACAGGTTCACGCCCAACACCGTCAGGGTGATGCACAGGCCGGGCAGGATGCACTGCCAAGGATTCGAGACCATGTTGGCCCGCGCCTCACTGAGCATTCTCCCCCAGGTGGGAATGGTAACGGGCACGCCGTACCCCAAAAAGCTTAGGGACGCCTCCATCAAAACGATCTTAGCCATCTCCAGCGTGGCAATAACGATCACCGAGCTGATGACATTGGGCAGGATATGCCGGAAAATGATCCGGGCATCGCTGCCGCCTTCCGCACGGATGGCTTCAATGTATTCACACTCTTTGATGCTCAGAATCTCACCGCGCACCAATCGTGCATAGCGCACCCAGCTGGTAATGCCCGCAATCAGAATCACGTTGCCTAGGCTTCCGCCCAGCACCGCCGCAATGAACAGTGCCAGCAGCGTAAAAGGAAAGCACAGCTGAATGTCCACCAGGCGCATGAGCACTGCGTCCACCCAACCGCCGTAATAACCGGCCAGACAGCCCAGCACAACGCCCACAACACCGCCCACAACCGTACCGGCCAGGGCCACCAGCAGCGTAATGCGCGCACCCACCAGCAGACGGCTGAGCACGTCACGGCCCAGCTGGTCAGTACCCAGAAGGTGCTCAGGCGTTCCGGTGGCCGTCCAGGCCGGGTCGTGCAGTTTGTTCATCAGGTCCTGCTGCAAGGGGTCACAGGGGGCCAGCTGGTAGGCAAAAATGGCGCACACCACCACCACCAGCACAATGGCAAGGCCAATCATGCCGGTCTTGCTCTGCTTTAAGCTTCTCCACAACGCTTTCATCTCACACACCTCCTCACTGCAGCCGCACACGGGGGTTGATGACGCTGTACAGCACATCCACCACAAAGTTGATTACCACAAACACCACCGCCAGCAGAAACACAATGCATTCCACCACGGCGAAATCACTGCTTTGAATGCTCTGAATCACCAGGCGGCCGATGCCGGGCCAGGCAAACACGGTTTCGGTAATTACCGAGCCGCCCAGCAGCGAGGCAAACTGCATGCCAAGCATCGTCAGAATCGAGCTGAAGGCGTTTTTGAAAGCATGCTTCATCACGACCACACTGCCCCGTAAGCCCTTGGCCCGAGCCACGTCAATGTACTCCTTGCCCAGCACCTCAATCATGTTGCTGCGCAGCAGGCGGCAGATGGTGGCGGCACTGAACAGGCCCAGCGTAAAGGCCGGCATAATCAGCGAACGCCAGCCCTCGCTGTTGCCGCCGGTGGGCAGCCAGCCCAAATTGACCGAAAACGCCATGATGAGCATAATGCCAAGCCAGAAGGCAGGCAGACACTGGCCCAGAAGGGCCAGCACACGGATGACACCGTCCGACAGGCTGTTGCGCTTAACCGCCGAAAGCACACCCGCCGGGATGCCCAGCACCACCGCAATGGCCAGGGCGGCCACGGCCAGCTCCAGGGTGGCTGGCACGCGCTCCATCACCACACGCATGGCAGGCTCGTTGTAATAATAGGAGGTGCCGAAATCCCCCACCACTGCGCCCTTCAGAAAGCGCAGATACTGCTGGGGCAGCGGATCGTTGAAGCCCATCTCCTGACGCAGAATGTCCATCTGTTCCCTCGATGTGGTTGGCGACACCATCAGCTCCACCGGGTCACCGGTCAGGTGCAGAATGACAAACACCACCACCGTAATGCCCAGAATGGCAATGAGCGACTGAGCCAGCCGTTTTGCCAGATATTTGGCCATGCATCTTCCCCCTTTTGTGCGTTTAAGCGCATCACATTGCGCTGTTTCGCGCCATTTTTGTACAGAAAAAGCGCACACTGCACAAGGTCTGTGTGCGCTTTTCCAATGTTCAGGCAGAGCTTTGAGTTTCGATTACTGCACGCTCACGCCGTCCATCAGCACCACTTCGTCGGTACGGGCCGTCCAGTTCTGCACCTTGGCAGAATTGTATGCATACAGGGTATCCTGCTGGTACAGCCACACGGCGGGCGCCTGGTCCACCATGAACTGCTGCATCTCGCTATGCAGCCGGGCACGCTCGGTGTCGTCTACCGCAGCCGCTGCGCGGGAAGCCAGATCCGCAAACTCGTCGGAATCCCAGGTGCAGTAACGGCCACCCTTCGTGAAGCCGATGGAAGCGATCAGGTCAATATCGCAGTAGGGGCCGCCCAGGCCATGCAGGAAGATGGGGGCCACGGTGCCGGACATGATCTTGTCGCGCTGGGTCGCGGAGTCCTCCTGCTGGATGTTGACGGTCACGCCCACCTCAGCTAGCTGAGAGGCCACAGCCTGCACCACGTCGGTGGCGTTCAGAAAGCCGCCGGAAACGGACAGGTCCACGGTGAAGCCATCGGCGTAGCCGGCCTCGGCCAGCAGGCTCTTCGCCTTTTCGGGATCGTAAGTGTAGCCCTGCACGCTGGCATCGTAATCGTTGTATTCCGGGGTGGAGATGGAGGCCACCTTCACAGCATAGCCGTCCAGCACGCCGGTGATCAGGCTGTCGCGGTCAATGGCGTAATTCAGGGCCTGACGAACCTTCAGGTCGTTGACGGGGCTGTCTCCGTTGATGGTATTGAACTGCAGCCAGACCACACGGGTGGAGGGCTGCCCCACCACGGTAACGCCGTCCGTGCTGCTCAGATAATTGGCCTGGGTGGTGGGGATGCTGCAGATGATGTCCACCTCACCGGCCTGCAGGGCAGCCACACGGTCAGCCGCTTCAGGGATGACCTTGTAGACCAGCTGATCGATCTGAGGCACCTCGCCGTAGTAATCGGGGTTCTTCTCCATCACAACCTTGTCATCCTTGGTCCAGGAAACGAACTTGAAGGGGCCGGAACCCACCGGGTTCTTGGCGAACGCTTCGTCGCCCACTTCCTGAACGTACTTGCTGGGGATGATCTTCACATAGTTCAGGCGCAGGGGCAGCGAGTTGAAGGGCTGATCGGTCACGATGTTGAACTCGTAATCGCCCAGAACCTCCACGCTCATGAAGGAGAAGTCACCGGACAGAGCGTAACCGGCGTCCTTGTTCTTCAGGCTATCGATGGTGTACTGCACGTCGGCGCTGGTCATATGATCGCCGTTGGTGAAGTACACGTCGTCCCGCAGGGTAAAGTGCCAGGTTACATCGTCCACACGCTCGTAGCTGGCCGCAGCATCGAGCACGATGTTGCCTTCGGCATCGGTTTTAACCAGCGTGCTGTACAGGTCCGCCAGAACACTGGCGGTAATGGTGCTGGTGCCCCGGCGGGGGTCCAAGCTGGCAATATCGGATGCATTGGCGTAAGTAACCGTCTTGGGGGTGTCGCTTCCAGCCGCCTCAGACGAAGCGGCAGCCGAGGAGCTGGCGGAAGAGCCGCAGCCTGCAAGCAGGCTCATCGACAACGCCAGGCACAGCGCCATGGATAAAAACTTCTTCATGGAATTACGTTCCTCCTTTTTGAAAATGGGGTTCATCCCCTCTTCAGCTGATGCAGCTGAAGGCTTTATTTCTTCCGCCCCTGCGGGCGGCAAGAACCTGGTTCACTAACGTTTCTTTATGGAAAGCGGCGGTCATTTCAGCCGATGCTCGTCAAAATAGGGGTTCAGCACGTTCAGCCGCCGCTCCGTCTCCTCCGAATTGCGGTCCGCCACCAACGTTGCCAGCAGCTCCAGCAGAAACACCGCTGCCACCTGAGAGTTGAAAAAGCTGGCGCCGTCCACATCCACCAGCAGAAGCAGGTCTGCCAGGCAGGCAAAAGGGGCGGTGGGGCGGTCGGTCAGCAGAACGATCTTGGCGCCCCGGCTTTGGCCGTAACTCAGTACCTTCATGGCGGTGTTGCTGTACTGGTTGAAGTCGATCACAAACAGGCAATCCTCCGGGCAAATGTCCAGAATATCCTCCATGATCACCCGCTGGGTGGAAGCCATCACCCCCGGCACGGTCATGCGCAGCAAAAACGCAAAGCGCTCGGCAAGGCTGGCCGTCGGGCGTTGGCCCACAATGTACTTGTGCGTGCAGCTGCTCAGCAGCTGCACCACCTGCTCCAGCGTTTCCTCGGTGTTTTTATGAAACACGCTGTCCAGATTCTGCATCATCAGGCGGCTGTATTTCAGGTGCAGCCCCTGCCGTGCATCGCCGCTGCGGCTGGTCTGCATTCGCTCCATCGGGCTGGAAAAGATCCGCTGGGCGTTCTCTGCGTCCCGCGTCAGCTGGCTGCGCAGCTCCTCCTGCAGTTCCAGAAACGAAGTGTAGCCCAACGCGCGACAGGTTCGAATGACCGTGGCGTCGCTCACTCCAAGGTTTCTTCCCAGCTCGCCGGTGGACATATAGCAGACCGCACTGAAATTGTTCAGGATGTAATCGGCGACCGCCGCCTCCTTTTTTGTGAGGCGCGCGGCGTGTACCCGTTGGCTGAAGGCCGACATTGCGTCCACGAAGCATCTCCTCTTCTGTGCCGAAAAAACAACTTGATACCAGAACTATTTTCGACGGAGTGATTTTTTATATTTTTTCTCTGTCTTTATTATAGAGCATTTTGTCGAAAACTCAACAAGTTTTATATAAAATATTGAAAATTCAACTTCTTTGTACATTTTAGCACATTAAAGCGCTCATGCATTGTCTATTTTCACGATATGTTCTGGTCAATTTTGCAAACACACGCTTTAAGGCACAGCACAATCCGTCTGATTGTTCGTACATGGAGGACAGTTCTATTCTTCTCATTTCTTCCGATTTTGCCCGACCCGCCCCCTCTTTGCATTGCCGGAACAAGCGATTTGTTGTATACTCATTTAAAAGCAACAATCTTTTCTCTGGAGGCCGAATTTTCATGAACCTGACCAACCTCACCTACTTTATCGCAGCGGCCGAGGAGCTGAATTTCACCCGGGCCGCGCGGCGGCTTTATATTTCGCAGCAGGCCCTCAGCAGCCACATTGCCAAACTGGAGGAATACTATCAGGTTCCCCTGTTTGACCGGGGCAACCCCATGACTCTGACGGACGCCGGCCGGGTGCTGTATCAATCTGCGGTGCAGGTAACCGAAACGCTGGAGCTGTGCGACCGCCGCCTGCAGGACATCAAGGATTTCACCCGCGGCAGCCTCTCGGTGGGCATTCCCGTCACCCGCGGCACCATGATGCTGCCGCAGCTCTGCTCGGCTTTTCATCAGCTGTACCCCAAAGTTCATCTGGAAATTTTTGAAGGGCAAACCACGCCGGAGGTGGAGCAGGCTCTGGCTGCCGGCAAGATCGATCTGGCGGTGGGCTACGTTCCGCAGGATGCCACCAACATTGTCAGCGTGCCGCTGTACCGGGAGACCTACGTTCTGGTCGCGCCCAACCAGCTTCTGGCCGAGATGTTCCCCCCGCACACGCTGGTGGCCATGAAGCGCAAGCCCCAGTCCATCGCCACGTTCGCCGGGCTGCCCTTTGTGGGGCAGATCGAAACCACCATGGGCGGCAAGGTGTTCCGCCAGCTGTGCAGGGAGGCTGACGTTACTCCCCATGTGGTGCTGACCACCGCCAACATTCTTACGCTGCTGAACCTGTGCGTGGCCGGGCTGGGCGTATGCACGCTGCCCTCCACCTTCGTTCGGCAGAGCGATGCGCTGCCCGGCCTGCGCGGGGCGGGCATTGTCGGGCCGGAAACGCTGCGTCGGGTCACGGTGTTTGAGCTGAACAGCGCCACCGGCTCCGCACAGCTGGCCGTCAACCGGCTGCGCAGCAAAATGCTCACCCAGGCCGGGCGGGAGTTTATCCATCTGGCCCAGGAACTGTTCCACGACTGAAGCGTTTTCTCTTCGCTTCCATCGAAAATTCTTCCTGAATCAAAAAAGAGCCGAGGGCCGCTGTGCAGCACAGCGGCCCTCGGCCTTTTGCGTTGATCCGGGTTTGACGGTTACAGACCCATATCCTGCTCCACCGATTCCTTGGTTTTTTTCACATAGGAGAGCATTTCTTCGTTCAGGGGGTAGCGAATGACGCAGCCCGGGGTCAGAATCAGCCGGCGGCCGCCGCTCATGCGGCAGCACTCGTAGATCTGATGGCGGATGGCGTTGTGGTTGCACTCGGTGATGTCGAAGCGCTTCAGGCCGCCCATGATGCACTTATCGGTGGTGGCCAGCACCTCGTCCACGGTGGGCAGGGTCTCCCAGGCGTGCCAGTTGAACACCTGCACCGGGTAGTCCTTCAGAATGTCGAACATAATGTTGTCGCCGTGGCAGTGGATGGTGTTCATCCAGCCGCCCGCGTTGTTGGCGGCGTTCAGTACGCGCACATCGTAGGGTTTGCCGTACTCCAGGTACTCGGAGGCGGTCAGGGGTTCCACCGCCATGCTGGTGGCGTAGTTGCTCATCTGGCTGGCCATGAACACGCCGTCCGCACCCATTTCAATGGCTTTGGCGGCCAGGGCCTCGGTGGTCTGGCAGATGACCTCCAGCGCAGCCTTCACTTCCTCGCCGTGGCCCTGATGGATGTACTGGCCGATCTTGCCGCCGCACAGCTTGTTGGCGGTGGTGATGGGGGTGAACACGGTGAAAATCACGGGCACGTCGTCCGCCTTCACCTTCTCCAGGATCATCTCCAGATAATGCAGCTCGCGGGCAATGGCCCCCTCGGTCAGAGGCTTTACGGTGAGCTTGGTCCAGTCCTCGGCGGTCTCGATGGGGGTGCTGACCAGCTTGGCCATGCCGCCCTTGGCCACCTCGGAATAGTCGATGACCGCGCCGAAATCCTCGATGGAGTACATCCCGTTGTTCATGGTCTTGATAAAGTCCACGTCGTAGGCCTTGTAAAACTCGTAGGTCTTTTCCGTGATGGCATCGGCGTCGTGGTCAAACTGGGGCATGTGGCTCCACAGAGAATAGGGAATCTTATCGGGCTTCTCGCCCTTCACCGCCGCCATGCAGCGCTCGCGCTTGGTCATGCTCATTGTAACTTCCTCGCTTTCTGTGCTTGTACGCGCCCGGAACCGCCCGGGCCTTTTCTCGTATCCCAACGCCCTGCTCACCCTCGCCTCCGGGCGGGCGCAGAATCGGCCCGGCCGGAAGCTGTGCGGATGTGCGAGAGCAACGGAAAAGCGCGCGGTCCCTCTGCAGGGCGCAGGGTGCCCTGCCGGGGCCGCGCGCTCGGGTTGGTTTGCCAGTGGCTGAACCGGTCAGCCCTTGATGATGATCTCATCCCGCTTGGAATGGGTGAGGAACTCGAAGCCGTCCTCGGTGATCAGCACGGTGTCGCTGTTACGCACCGCGCCTAGCTCAGCGCTCATCAGGCCGGGCTCCACCGTCAGCACCATGCCGGGGGCCAGCGGGGCCTTGTTGCCCTTGGTCACCGAGGGGAACTCGTGGGTGGACAGGCCCATGCCGTGGCCGCAGCGGCCGGGCAGAATGCTGCCGAAGCCTGCGTCCTCAAACTCCTTCATTGCAGCGAAGTACAGGTCCTCAAAGATGGTGCCAGGGCGCAGGCGGTCAAACACCTGCTGGCGGGCGCGAAGCATGGCGTCGTAGGCGCGGCGGCGGGTCTCATTCACCTGGCCCACCATCACGCTGCGCTCGTTCTCCACGTTGTAGCCGGCCACCCGGGCCCAGCTCATGGGCATGGTCAGGTCACCGGGCTGGGGCACGTAGCCGGTGGCGCAGTCGCAGCCGTAGTTCAGCCGCTCGTTGGACATGCACCACACACACAGGGTGTCGATCTGGGCGGTCTCGCTGTTGGAGAAACCAGACACCTCATACTGCTGGTACTCCTTGTGCCACAGCTGGCGCATGGCGTACTGGCCCTCGGTGCAGGCTGCGGCCTCGCTGTAACCGCCCTCCAGGGCTTCGATGGCCCGGCTCACGCCGGTGTCCACCAAACGGCCGGAAATACGGCACATCTCAATTTCGTGGGGGTCCTTGATCAGGCGCTGATCCACCGCATCCTGAGCGATGTCCACAAAGCCCTTCACATTCAGCTTTTCCTTCAGCTTGTTCATTACGCTCAAGCTGGCATAGTCGCCCTCAATGCCCACGGTCATGGGCTTGTCGCCCAGAATCTCCCGCATGGCATCGTAGGCATCCATGGCGATGGCCTGGGTGGCGCCCCACTTGCCGTAGCACAGCACCTCATCCACGGCGCCCTCGTTCACGGCATGGTCGTGGCGGATGCAGTGCACCAACAGGAAGCCCTTCTCGGGGGTGACGATGAAATAGGGCACATGGCTGATGATAATGGGGTTGAAGTTGCTGAAGTAGAACACGTTTTCGGGGCGGGTCATGATGACCACATCCACGCCTTTGCGGGCCATGGTGGCCTGCATTTTTTCAATGCGCTCCTTCACATAACCCCGCAGCTCGGGGGAAGAGCGTTTGGAATCCAGAATTTCCTGACTGTTCATAAGAAAACCTCCTTGTACAATGTCCAGTTAAGCCGGCATCGGGCCGATCAGCCGTTCAGCAGCACGGGGCCGCCGGGGCCGAAGGGAATCTTCAGGAAGAACCAGAAGAGCAGCTCGATCACCATAAAGACGAAGTAGCAGATCACGTAGGGCAGCATGTTGGACATCAGGGTGCCGAAGCCGGACTTCTTGTCGTACTTCTGGGCCAGAGCCAGTAGCATACCAAAGTAAGCAAAGGTGGGGCAGATGGGGTTGGTGATGGCGTCGCCGATGCGATAGGCCATCTGAACCAGAGCAGGGTGGTAGCCCAGCAGCATGAACATGGGCACGAACACGCTGGACAGCAGCGACCACTTGGTGGAAGCAGAACCGATGAGCAGGTTCAGGAAGCCGCACATGATGACGAACAGCACCAGCACGACCCAGATGGGCAGGCCGGAGGCCTCCAGCGCAT
>SFJO01000015.1 GCA_004555865.1 Oscillospiraceae bacterium | reverse complement strand
TGCTGAAACTCATGTACCTCGTGATTCCCTTTGTGCTGGACGCCATCATTACCTTTATCCTCTCCCGCATGAAGGTCGAGGAGGCCAACGATAAGATTCACGCCGAAATGAAAAACTGATATCCACGATTCTCCTTTTCAAAAAGGGCTTCCGCATCTGCGGGCGGAAGCCCTTTTTCTGTATAGTGCTTTACCCTCTAAAATCGGCCAAAGCACTGGCTATTAAATCGATTGGCGGCGAAGATATGGACGGTTCCTCTTTCTGCAAATCCGGGGTACGCCTCATGCTCTGCTTTTCTAAGCGATTTGCTCAATCAAGGCGCGGTCCGTCTGCTGGAAAGGCCTCGTGCCTGCCTTTTCATAACACAGAATTGCATCGGCAAGATACTGCGCCTTTCCCCTGTCACGCTGCCGTTCCAAGTATTCCACAAACGCAAAGGGTGTGCCGCCACAAAAAGCTGCGCACCCTTTTATTCTTTTTCCTGTAATGATTATGGGTTTGGGGAATCCTTTCGCCCGCCTCCTCACTCAGTCTGCCCTCAAAGTTGATGCAAAACCGACGCAAGCGGGTGTTACAGTTTTTGCAAAGAAGGCCGCACCCCACGGCCGGCCCGCCGGGGCAAAGGGCAGCCCCGCGGGCGCAATCTATGGTATACTGAACTCAAACGGAAAGCCTGGCAACCCCGACAAACCAAAACCCGGAAAGGAACCCCATCATGTATGACATTCTGATCGTGGAGGACGAAGCCCCCATTGCCAACCTCATCCGCATGAGCCTCACCCAGGCAGGCTATCGCTGCACCATTGCCAGCGACGGCGATGAAGGAGCGGATTGGGTCGAACGGCGGCGGTTCGATCTGATCCTGCTGGATGTGATGCTGCCCCACACCAGCGGCTTTGAACTGATGGAATACATCCGCCAGTATGACACGCCGGTGATTTTTCTCACCGCCCGTACCGAGGTGCGGGACCGGGTAAAGGGCCTGCGCCTGGGAGCGGAGGACTACATCATCAAGCCCTTTGACGTGGCCGAACTTCAGGCCCGGGTGGAGGTGGTGCTGCGCCGCTACCACAAGGGCGGCGGCAAGGTGACGCTGGAAGACATCACGGTGGATCTGGACAGCCGCATCGTAACCAAAGACGGCCGTCCGGTGGACCTGACCCCCAAGGAGTTTGATATTCTGCGTCTGTTTCTGCAAAACAAAAACATTGCCCTCTACCGGGAAACCATCTACGAGCGGGTATGGGGCGAGCCGTTTATGGGCGATACCCGCACGGTGGACCTGCACGTGCAGCGCCTGCGCCACAAGCTGGGCTGGGAAAAGCGGATCGCCGCCGTATACAAGGTTGGTTACCGCTATGAGGAGAACGAGCCATGAAGTTCGCCGTTAAAATTTTCGCCGCGGCCTATTTTGCCGTGGTGGTCACCTTCGGGCTGGGCGGGTGCGCCATGCTGGAGACCGGGTTTCAGCAAAGCCTGACCGCCCGCCAGCAGCAGGCCGCCAGCAGCAACGATGCGCTGTGCGCCGCCTACCACACGGTGAGCCAGGCGGGCCTGCCTGCCTATCTGGCCGAGGGCTTCCGCAAGCAGGTGAGCAGCGATGCCGGCGGCAGCACCACAGCGGTGGGCGGGCTGGACGCGCTGCAGAACGAGGCAGGCCGCCTCCAGGCCCAGCAGCTGGAAGCCGGAAGCCGGTGGGCCTGTCTGATGAACACAGAAGCGGGCTGGACCTATGAGATGGTCAGCTGCCTGCTGGAAAACGGGCAGAAGGTATATGTGGAAACCACCATGGACCTGACCGACCTGTATGCCGACCGGGCCGCCAGCTACCGGCTGTACCGCGGGGTGCTGCTGGCGGTTGCCCTGGCCAGCAGCGGCTTTCTGGCCCTGACCAGCGCCCGCCTGGCCCGCCCCCTGGGCCGGGTGAGCGAGGCTGCCCGCCGCATTGCCGGGGGTGAGCTGAGCCAGCGGGTGCCGGTGGGCAGAGGGCAGGACGAGGTGGCCCTGCTGGCCCGCGATTTCAACCAGATGGCGGACGCGGTGGAAACTCAGGTGGCCCAGCTGGAGGCCGCCGCCCGCCGACAGCAGGATTTTGTGGGCAACTTTACCCACGAGCTGAAAACGCCCCTCACCTCCATCATCGGCTATGCGGATATGCTGCGCAGCTACGACCTGCCCGCTGCGGAACGGCGGGAGGCCGCCGAGTATATCTACCGGGAAGGGCGGCGGCTGGAGAGCCTGTCGCTGCATCTGCTGGACCTGCTGGTGCTGGAAAAGACCGAGTGTGACCTGCAGCCGGTGCAGGCGGAGCACCTGTGTGCCGAGGTGGAGCAGGCCACCGGGTTTCTGGCGAAGAAATACGGGGTGGCGCTGTCGGTCCGGTGTCAGCCTGCCCGGATTCTGGTGGAACCGACCCTGGTAAAAACCCTGCTGTACAATCTGGTGGACAATGCCTGCAAGGCCAGCACCACCGGGCAGAAGGTGGTGCTTCGTGGCCGGATGAAGGACGGCCGCTATGAGCTGAGCGTGCGAGACTACGGCCGCGGCATGGCCCCCGAAGAGCTGAGCCGCATCACCGAGCCGTTCTATATGGTGGATAAATCCCGCGCCCGCAGCCAGGGCGGCGCGGGGCTTGGGCTGGCACTGTGCAAGCGCATTGCGGCGCTGCACGGTTCACCCCTGGCCTTTGCCAGCCGCCCCGGCGAGGGCACGCTGGCGGGTTTTGCCGCCCAACTGGCCCCGGAGAAGGCCGGGCCGCCCCACGAGGAGGTGCAGCCGTGAAAAACATCAGAAGAAATCGGGCGGCCACCGCCCTGGTTCTGGCGGCGCTGATTCTGGTGACCGCGTTGGTGATGAAACTGCCGGACTGGTACGAGGCCTGGAAAGCCCCGGCCCGCACCATCGGCGAGGTGACGCAGCTGGATGAGAGCCTGCTGCGCACCGCCAACACCAAGCAGATTCTGACGCTGCTGGAGGACCCGGACACGGAGTGGGTGAACCTGAGCGCCCAGACCGACACCCAGGCCGCCCGGGACGCCGCCTGGGATGCCCTGGCCGATTGGTCGACGACCGCGGAAAACCGCCTGGCCGAGTTCGGCTATGATGTGACGGAGAGCGATGCCGGCAGCGGAGTGATCCCGGAGTGGGATATCAACGGATGGGAGGCCCTGTACCAGATGCAGGACATGGCGGTGCCCATCAGCCCGTTGGAGTTCATGCTGGCCCTTCCAAGCGATCATACGCCGAATGAAACAAACTTGAAGAATCTGCGCCCGCTGGACACCGGCTGGCAGCTGGTGAGCCTGCGGGGCAACACCGAGAGCGGCGCCGCCAGCGCCATGCTCTGGTCGGTGACGTTTCAGGGCTACGGCACCTTTGACGAGGTTCAGGTGCTGTTTGACCCGCAGACCTCGGTGATCTATCGGGTAAGCGTCCGGTTCAGCGAGTGGTACACCCTGGAGCAGGCGCTTCCCACTGAGGAGGCCGTCAAAGACTCAAGCGAGAACCAGCTGGCCTATGCGGTAGGCATCTGCTACTGGAACGACGAGCGCTTTGCGCAATTGACCATGCGCGAATACAGCAACGCAATCTGGCTGGACTACAACGGCCCGGCAGGCGGCGATGCGCTGATGGGGTGACCTTGACGGCTGCGCAAAAAGGCTTCCCCGCGAGGCAAAGCCTTTCTCACTCCCAAAGAACCACCCCTCCGCACGAAAAAAGGCCCCTTACGGGGCCTTTTTTGTCAATGCTTCCTCTTCGCTCACAGCTCCACCACGTCCAGGTCATCCGGCACATAAATGCCGCCCTGAAAGTGCTGCGCGGCCTCGGCGGTGTAGCGCGCCTTGCGGTCGGCAAGGCCGCTTTTGTCCTCGGTGTGCCACAACACCAGGTTCTTCACCCCCAGGCGGGCCGCCAGGGCCGCGCCGTCCGCCACTGTGCTGTGGTGCTTTTCGTAAGGTCTGAAGCGCTCGGCGTCCGCCCGCAGGCAGAAGGCCTCGCACAGCAGCCATGCCGCGTTCCGGGCGTGTTCTTCGCAGGCCGGGTTCACCGGCTCGTCCCCCATAAAGGCCAGCTTGCCGCAGTCCATCCGGACGGTAAAGGCAAACTGCTGCATTTTGGTGGAGTGAATGTCGAAAAACGTAAAGGTCCGCCCGGCAATGTCCCGGCTCTCGCCGTCCCTGATCGGCAAAAAGAGAATCCGCTCATCGAAGAAATCGGTGAATTTTTTCTGCAAGGTGATGGTGCAGAAGGTGCGCAGCGCCTGCTCCAGCGTGGGGTGGCAGTGGATGGTCAACGTCCCCTCATAGCTGCCCTTGCGCATGGCGGTGGCGGCCATGCGCACCAGCCACACGGCCCCCAGCAGATGGTCGGTGTGGGCGTGGGTCAAAAACAGATGGTGAACGCTCTCCACCCCCAGCCCGGCATCCTCCATCTGCTGCAAAATTCCATTGCCTCCGCCGCAGTCCACCAACAGGCCGCCCTCCGGCCACTCCAGATAAAAACAGGTGTTGTAGCAGCGGGTCACCAGCGCGTTGCCGGTTCCCAGAACGTGCAGCGTTTCAGTCATCGTCCATTTCCTCCACCGTCCGATTCATGTTTCGGTTCGCCGGTTCGTTCGTTTTGCGCACGGCCAGCCGCTGCGCTGTATACAGGCTGCACCGGCCGCTGCACAAAAAGCTCACGGCCACGGCCAGCGCAAACAGGGGCATTCCCTGGCCGCCGAACAGCTCCATACTAAGCAGGATGCTGGCCAGCGGGCAGTTTGCCACCCCGCAGAAACAGGCCGCCATGCCCACCGCCGCGGCAAACCCCGGCGCAAGGCCCAGCAGCGGCCCGATTACGCAGCCGAACGTAGCCCCCACAAAAAAGGTGGGCACAATTTCGCCGCCCTTATACCCTGCCCCCAGGGTAAGGGCCGTGAGGGCGATCTTGAGCACAAAGGCCAAAGCTGAGGGGGTGGTTCCCTGCTCCACCGCCGCCGTGATGACCCCCATACCGGCACCGTTGTACACCCACCCCTGCCCCGCCGCGTGCAGCAGCAGGCTTGCCAGAATCACCAGGCAGCCGCCCGCCGCCGTGCGCAGGGCGTGGTTGGGCAGGGCGCGGCGGTAGGCGTGCTCCGCCGTGTGCATGGCCCAGCAGAACAGCTGGCTGACCAGTGCGCAGCCGATGGCCAGCACCAGCACCCGCACCGCGTCCTGCGGCTGAAGAAGGGCGGGGGCCGTCACCGCAAACCGAGTGGGGGCCACGGCCAGCCTGCCCGCCGTCCAGAAGGCGGTCAGTGCGCTGACCAGGCAGGGCAGCAGCGAAGCCTCGGCCAGAAGGCCCACGTCCGCCACCTCAATGCAGAACACCGCCGCGGCCAGGGGCGTGCCGAACAGGGCGCTGAACACCGCACTCATCCCGGTGAGGATCATGGTCTTTTCGTCCTCCCGGTTCAGGTGCAGCGCCCGCCCCAGGGCGCTGCCCATGCTGCCGCCCAGCTGAAGTGCGGCCCCCTCCCGCCCGGAAGAGCCGCCGCACAGGTGGGTGAGAGCCGTGCTGAGGAAGATCAGCGGGGCCAGACGCAGGGGCTCCGGCTCGCCGCTGCGGCCGCACTCCAGCACCAGGTTCGTGCCCGGGTGGCTCTCCCGGTAGCCCGCCAGCGCGTACAGCCCCACAATCGCAAGGCCCGCCAGCGGCAGCCCGGCCAGCAGCCAGGGATGGGCCGTGCGCAGCGCGGTGGCCTCGTCCACACAGTGATGGAAGGCGCTGCCCACAACGCCCCCCAAAAGGCCCATGGCCACGCCCAGCGCGCACCATTTTATAAGGCCTGTTCCATAGGGGCGGCCTGCTCTGACCCAGCGCCCGGGCAGGGCCTTGCCCCACTGCAAAACGTTCATCGCACTTCCCCCTCCAACGCCCGAATCCGCGGGCTATATTTTTCACAATACTACAAAATCCTACAGAAGTTAGTATAGCATTTCAGGCCGCAGAATTGCAACGACGCCCCGCCCCGCAGCCGCCGCCCAACCGGCGCCGGCCTTCCGAGGCGGGGCGCGAAAATCCGCATTGGCCCGGCACTTTTTTACCCAAAAGGGCAAAACCCACAAAGCCCCCCGCTGCACCGGCCGCAGGTTTCGGACAAAGGCGACAAACTTCACGCTGAATCTTTGTAGATTCTTGACAAAGCACCGTTCGTTGACGTACTATAAAGGACGGTGAATTGACGAAACCACAGGCATTCCGTGCATAAAACGCACGGCGTTGCCTTCCTTACGTTGGTTGAATACAAAAGCCGGGCGGTGTGCCCACACAAGCGCCGCCCGAAACAGGAACGAGGTTTTTATATGGAACGGAAAGATTTGCGCAACATTGCCATTATCGCGCACGTTGACCATGGCAAGACTACGCTGGTGGACCAGATGCTGCGCCAGAGCGGCGCCTTCCGCGACAACCAGCAGGTTGCCGAGCGCGTAATGGACTCCGGTGACATCGAGCGCGAGCGCGGCATCACCATTCTGGCCAAGAACTGCAGCTGCGTGTACAACGATGTGAAGATCAACATTGTGGACACCCCGGGCCACGCCGACTTCGGCGGCGAGGTGGAGCGCGTGCTGAAGATGGTCAACGGCGTGCTGCTGCTGGTGGATGCGGCCGAGGGCTGCATGCCCCAGACCCGCTTTGTGCTGCAGAAGGCTCTGCAGCAGAACCTGAGCCTGGTCATCGCCGTGAACAAGATCGACCGTCCCGACGCCCGCATCAAGGAGGTCATCGACGAGATCCTGCTTCTGCTGATGGATCTGGGCGCCACCGACGAGCAGCTGGACAGCCCCATGGTGTTCTGCAGCGGCCGCGCCGGCACCGCCAGCTACAACTGGGAGAAGCCCGGCACTGACCTGAAGCCCCTGTTTGACACCATTCTGAAGTACGTGAAGTGCCCCGAGGGCGACCCCGAGGCTCCCTTCCAGATGCTGTGCAGCAGCGTGGACTACAACGACTTCGTGGGCCGCATCGGCATCGGCCGCATCCAGAACGGCAACCTGAAGGTCGGCCAGGATGTGCAGGTGTGCGACTGGCACAACCCCGATGTGGCCATGAAGGGCCGCATCACCAAGCTGTATGACTTCAAGGCCAACGGCCGTGAGCCCATCGAGAGCGCCAGCGCCGGCGACATCGTCGCCTTCAGCGGCCTGCCCGACATCACCATCGGCAACACCCTGTGCGACCCCAGCAAGGTTGAGCCGCTGCCCTTCCTGAAGATCAACGACCCCACTGTGGAGATGACCTTCAGCGTCAACGACAGCCCCTTCGCCGGCCGCGAGGGCAAGTTCGTCACCAGCCGTCAGATCCGTGACCGGCTGCAGAAAGAACTGCTGAAGGACGTGGCTCTGCGTGTGGAAGACTCCGCCACCAACGATTCCTTCCGCGTGATGGGCCGTGGCGAGATGCACCTGTCCATCCTCATCGAGACCATGCGCCGCGAAGGCTACGAGCTTCAGGTCAGCCCCCCGAAGGTTCTGACCCATGTGGAGAACGGCAAGACCATGGAGCCCATGGAGCGGGTCGTCATTGACGTGCCCACCCAGTATCAGGGCGCTGTGATGACCGCTCTGGGCGCTCGCAAGGGCATCCTGCAGCAGATGGAGCCCATCGGCACCCGTGTGCGCCTGGAGTTCCGTATGCCCAGCCGCGGCCTGTTCGGCTACCGCAACCAGTTCCTCACCGACACCCACGGCGAGGGCATCCTGAACACCATCTTTGATGGCTACGAAGAGTGGTGCGGTGAGATCACCTGCCGCAGCACCGGCAGCCTGGTCAGCTACGACACCGGCGACGCCGTGACCTACGGCCTGTTCAACGCCCAGGGCCGCGGCACCCTGATCGTCACCCCCGGCGAGAAGGTGTACGAGGGCATGGTTGTGGGCTACACCCCCACCGGCGAGGACATCACCGTCAACGTCTGCAAGACCAAGCACCTGACCAATACCCGTGCTTCCGGCAGCGATGACGCGCTGCGTCTGGTTCCCGTCAGCAAGTTCAGCCTGGAGGGCTGCCTGGAATTCCTGGCCCCCGATGAGCTGCTGGAGGTCACCCCCGAGAACCTGCGCATCCGCAAGCGCATTCTGAGCCATGACCAGCGCATGAAGGCCACCCACAAGAAGGGCTGAGCCGGCTGCGCGGCCATGCGCCGCAAGTTTTGAATCAGGCAAGCGGCCTGCTTTCCCGGTTTGTTCCGGGCGGCAGGCCGCTTTTTTGTCCCGTCTTTTGAAGCGGATGCCCGACCCCGGCCGAATAAACGCAAAAAAGCGGCGCTCCGCGCCGGGTATTTCCCGGTTTGAAGCGCCGCTTTGCGTTTTTTATAAAGCTGTGTTCAAATGGTTCAGCCCAGCCGCACATGGCGGGGCGTGCCGTTCACGTAGATGGGGGTCAGCTCCGACTGGATGAGCGGCCGCACATACTCGTAAAACTCCTTGGTCACGTGGGTGCCGTCCGGGGTGATCCAGTTCAGGGGCACGGTCTTTTCAAAGTTGGCCACCGCGTTGATGTCGATCATCTCGGTGATGCAGTGGTAGGGGCGGCTGGCCAGCCGCTTCAGCGAGGCCATCTTGCCGCTTTCGCCCGCCAGGGCCGCGGTCACGGCCGCGCCGCCCACCTGGTAGGCTTCGCTCACGTCCACCCGGCTGGACAGGTGGCTGGCGCAGCGCTGCAGGGTGGAGAACTCAATGGCGCGGGTCTTACAGCCCAGATTGTCGTGGATCAGGTCCGCCAGGTAACGGCTGGTGCCGGACAGAATGGCCTTGTGGCCAAAGGCGTCCAGCTGGCCCGCGGTGCTGACCAGGTCGCACAGGAAGGTGCCGTCGGCGGTTTTCACGCCCTCGCTGGCGGCGATGATCACGTTGGACTTGCTCTTCTGCAGGTCGTCCACCCGCTTCAGGAAGTTTTCGGGATCAAAGGGAACCTCCGGCAGCAGGATCATATCCGGGCCGTCGCAGTCCGGCCCGGCGGCCATGCAGGCCGCACCGGCCAGCCAGCCCGCGTGGCGGCCCATGATTTCGGCCACGGTCACGCTGCGGATGTCGTACACGGAGGCATCGGCGATGACCTCTTTCAGGATGGTGGCAATGTATTTGGCCGCCGAGCCGTAGCCGGGGGTGTGGTCGGTGAGCATCAGGTCGTTGTCAATGGTCTTGGGCACGCCGATGAACCGCACCTCGCTGCGGATGCGCGCACCGTAGGCGCTGAGCTTGGCAATGGTGTCCATGCTGTCGTTGCCGCCGATGTACAGCAGCGCGCCGATCTCATACTTATCAAACAGGCGGAACAGGGTCTCGTACACGCTCTCGTCCTGCTCCGGCGTGGGCAGCTTGCAGCGGCAGCTGCCCAGATAGCTGGAGGGCGTGCGCTTGAGCAGCTCAATGCTCATGATGTCGCCCAGCATCTCGTCCAGGTCCACCATTTTTTCCTGCAGCAAACCCTCAATGCCGTACAGCATGCCGTATACCTTGTTTACGCCCAGGTTCTTGGCGGTTTCGTACACGCCCGCCAGGCTGGAGTTGATCACTGCGGTGGGGCCGCCGGATTGACCCACGATCAGATTCATTGCCATGATTGCACCTCATATGTTTTTATACGCGGGCCGCCGGGCGCGGCGCGCGGAATGAACAAGCGATTTTGCGGGCGCGGCTTCGGAGGCGCTTTGTCTCACTTCTCCGAACGATCCCAGTTTATTGTAGCCCATTTGGGCACAGGGGCGCAAGCCCCAAACCGGCCGGGCGGCGGCGCTTTTTCACATTTTTTGCCGCGGTGTGCAATGATTTGCCCGCCGCAGCCGTATTGTAGGTAAAGAGCATCGTTCCGCCCGGCAAAAGTCATCTTTTTTCAAACCGATTCAACCGCCAAAGGAGGGTGTTTTATGAAACGTCACGCGCGCATTGCTGCCGGCCTGCTGGCCGCCTTTACCGCCTGCGCCCTGCTGGCCGGGTGCGGTGCCCACAGCGCAAGCAGCACGAGCATGGTTCAAATCAGCGAGAGCGCCGCAGCCGATTACGCGTCCGGCACCAGCGGCTGGGGCGGCGCCGAAGAAGGCATGACCGACGAGGGCACTCTGCTTGCCCCGGACCCCGCCCGAAAGATCATCTACACCGCCGACCTGAACCTGGAAAGCACTGAGTTCGACAGCGCCAGCGCCTCACTTCTGGACGCACTGGCCCAGGCGGGCGGCTATGTGCAGAGCAGCGAGAGCGGCGGCAGCACCGAATACGGCCGCTGGGTGCGCTGGAGCCTTCGGGTGCCCGCCGACCAGTACCGCAGCTTCCTCACCGCAGCGGAAAACTCCGCCAGCCGCACCTCCCTCAGCGAGAGCACCGAGGACGTGACCGCGGATTATGTGGACGTGGAGGCCCGGCTGAACAGCCTGGAGGCCCAGCGCCAGCGGCTGGAAGAACTGCGGGCCCAGGCCGGCAATCTGGAGGACCTGCTGGCCATTGAAAACCAGCTGACCCAGGTGCAGTACCAGATCGAAAGCTACACCGGCCAGAAGCGCGTGCTGGATGACCAAATCACCTACTCCACCGTGAACGTCTATCTGGACGAGGTGAAGGTGCTCTCCCCCACCTCCACCAGCTTCGGCAGCCGCATTGCCCGCGCCTTCACCGAGGGCTGGCGCGGCTTCGGCCACGGCCTGCAGGACATGGCCGTTGCGCTGGTGGGCGGCCTGCCCTGGCTGCTGGTGCTGGGCCTGGCCATTGCCGGAGGCACGGCCCTGTACCGCCGCCGCCCCCGCCGGCCAAAGCAGCCCGGCGGCCATGCGGCCCCGCAGCCTGCCCCCCAGAAGGAGCAGCCGCCTGAAACCCCGCTGAAATAATCGTGTATTTTCTCGGAAGCCAACAAAAGGGGCGTCCCCAATCTGGGGACGCCCCTTTTTTCTATTCTGCCGCAGCGGCGTTTTACCGCCCGGCGATGCGATGCTGAATCCGAAGTTCGATTCCCGGGCCGCGCCCCGGAAGCGCTTCTCAATTCTTCAGCGCCTTGTACACCCGGTTCAGGTCGCGCTCATTCTCGCTCACCAGCTCCACGGGGTGGCTGAAGTCCAGGTTCATCATGCCCAGAATGCTCTTCGCATCGGCAATGCTGCCGCGCATATCGTGTACTCCAATGTCGCTGAGGCACCCCGAGGCTGCAGAAACAATCTTCTGAACTTCCTTGAAATTCGAAATCTGGATCTGCTTGATCATAGTGTATCTCCTCCTTTGTACTTGGGGAACGATATCGTTCCGCAGGAGCGGCTTCGCGGTGAACTTCCCGTTTCGCCCTCCTGTTATTGTGCATTATAGCACATAAACTCCCGTTTTTGTTGTGCAAATTGCATAACTTCTTATTTTTCTCCCCAGTGTACAAAAAGCATCCGGGGTGCTCCTTTTCATTTTGTGGAGTATTGACAAAAAGATAACATACTTTTTCACATTTGGCGTGTCCATCTCCTCAGTTTTCCGTTTCTACAGCTATTTTTCAAAAACAAACTGGAGGATTCTCCCATCCGGTCTTGCCGGTACCGTCGGTTCCGTGCGGCAAAGGATGCCGATCCGATGCAACTTTGCGCAGATTCTGTTTCTTTCCCGGCCTATACTGGGGCCAGAAACACAAAAAGGAGGCCCGCCGCCATGAATGCCAGCCTGACCATCCAGCCCGCCCGCCGGATCTCCACCCGGCAAGCCCTGCGCGCCGCCCCGCCCCGGCCGGTTTATCAGGCCCCGGATCGCGCCCGCCGCCAAAGAGCGGCCCGGCGGCGGCACCGGGTGGCAGTCGCGGCGCTGCTGGCTCTTCTGGCCTTTTTCGGCGGGCTGCGGGACGCAGCCGGCCTCTTCGCCCCAAGCGCCGCCGGGGGGCCGGAGAAATCGCCCGTGCTGGAGGTGCCCGCCCTGAGCCAGACTGACTGGCCCACCGGCTGCGAAAGCGTCAGCGCCGTCATGGCGCTGAACTGGGCCGGGGCCGACCTGACCGTGGAGGACTTTGTGTACGGCTTTCTTCCCATGGATGAGCTGTGGATGGATGCCGCCGGCCAGCTGTGCGGCCCTTCCCCCGCCGACACCTTCATCGGCGATCCCGCCGGGCGGGGCTACGGCTGCTTTGCCCCGGTACTGGCCCGGGCCATGAGCCGGGCCGCGCCGGCCGGGTACCGGGCGCTGGACCTGACCGGCAGCCCCCTCAGCGAGCTGGCCTGTGCCTACCTGCGGCATAACATTCCGGTGGTGATCTGGGCCACCATGGAAATGCGCCCGGTGGAAGCCGGAACCCAGTGGCTGCTGCCCGGCGGCGAGGTTTTTACTTGGCCGTCCGGGGAACACTGTCTGCTTCTGGTGGGCGAAACCGCCGAGGGGTATCTCCTGAACGACCCCCGCGCCGGGGAAACCGTCTGCTATGACAAGGAGCTGGTTCGCCGGCGATACGAAAGCCTGGGCAGCCAGGCGGTGGCACTGGTTCCCGTCCGCTGAATCACGCGGCCGGCCCCGTTTTGCCTTTCTTCACTGTTTGCGGTACAATAATAAAAAGGCGGAGGACCGCCGCCGTTTTGAGGAAATTGCCATGAAGTTACACGCACTTTTGTCCGGTGTGCCCCACAAAGGCCCCGCCCTCGATCCCGAAATCACCGCCGTTGTCTACGACTCCCGCAAGGCCGGGCCGGGCGCGCTGTTCGTCTGCCTGCCCGGTGAGCAGGCGGACGGCCACGACTACGCCCCCGCCGCCTATCAGGCCGGCTGCCGGGCGTTTCTGGCTCAGCGCGCTTTGAATCTTCCGGCGGACGCCGCCCAGGTGCTGGTGCCGGACAGCCGGAGCGCCCTGGCCCTGGTGGGCGCTGCCTTTTACGGCCATCCGGCGGATGAGATGCACCTGATCGGCATCACCGGCACAAAGGGCAAAACCACCACGGCGCTGCTCACCGCGGCCATCCTCAACGGGGCGGGCCTGCCCTGCGGATACATCGGCTCCAACGGGGCCGACTTTGCCGGCCGGCACGAGCCCACCGCCAACACCACGCCGGAAAGCCTGGAGCTGCACCGGCTGCTGCGGGCCATGCGGGACGCCGGGGTGCACCACTGCGTGCTGGAGGTGAGCAGCCAGGCCCTGCGCCGCCACCGGGTGGACGGGCTGCCCTTTGAGACGGTTGCCTTCACCAACCTCTCGCCGGATCACGTCGGCCCCGGCGAGCACCCGGACCTGGCCGACTACAAAGCCGCCAAGCGCCGCCTGTTTGCCGAATACCACGCCCGGGCCATGGTGTACAACGCCGACGACCCGGCCAGTGAATTCATGCGGGCCGGGTTTGCCGGGCAGCTCATTCCTTACGGGCTGGCTGCCGGGGCCGAATACCGCGCCGCCGGGCTGAACCTGACCCGCAGCGAAACCGAGCTGGGCGTCAAATTCTTCTGCGCGCACAATGGGGCGCTCACCCCCATGCAGCTGCCCCTTCCGGGGGCATTCAACGTCTCCAATGCCCTGTGCGCCACCGCATTGGCCGGCACCTTCGGGGTCACGCCCGGGCAGGCCGCCGCGGCCCTGGCCCGCACCCATGTGCCCGGCCGGCTGGAGGTGGTTCCGGGGCTGCCCGGCCGCACCTTTGTGGTGGATTACGCCCACAACGGGCTGGCGCTTTCCAGCACGCTGAGCGCCCTGCGGGCCTACGGGCCGCGGCAGCTCATCTGCGTGTTCGGCTCGGTGGGCGGGCGCACCCAGCTGCGCCGGGAAGAGCTGGCCAAAGCCGCCAGCGCCGGAGCGGACTTCAGCGTGCTTACCAGCGACGACCCCGGCAGCGAGGACCCCATGGCCATCCTGCAGGAGATCGCGGGCCACATGGCCCCCGGTGCCCCCTACGCCTGCATTCCGGACCGATACGAGGCCATTCAGGCCGCGGTGCGCATGGCCCAGCCCGGCGACATGGTGCTGTTTGCAGGCAAGGGCTGCGAAACCCACCAGCGGGTGGGCGGCCGGGATCTTCCCTTCTGCGAGCGGGCGCTCATCGAGCAGGTATGCCGCGCCCTGCGCCCCGAGGATGCCGCCGCCCGGTAACCGCCGGACGGCAGGCCCCTTCCCATGCAAGCCGCGCTTCGCGTTTGTCTGAAAAAGCAAGGCGCACAGCGCCGCCCCCTTCCAAAAGAGGCAAAAAAGGCTTCCCATCTTTGTACGATGGGAAGCCTTTTTGCGTTTTTATACGGTTGGTTTGCTTACAGAATATAGAACCCCCAGGTGGGCAGCCACTTCAGGCTGGCGGCCCAGGCCCCCGGCACCGGCAGGCCGCTGATGGCCGGGTAGAACCACACAAACAGGGCCAGCGCCAGCGCCAGCAGCACCGCCGCCCGGCGTTTGGCCGTGCGCCCTTCGGTTTGGCCCAGCCACAAAACCAGCGCCACCAGCCCGAACATCGCCCCGGGGAAGTAGTGATACAGGAAGGTACTCCGGGTCACCAGCATCCAGGGCAGGATCTGGGCCGAAAACATCACCAGGCAGGCCGCGCCCGCCCGGCTGCCCCGGCCGCTGGCCTGCCGCCAGCCCAAGGCCGCCAGGGCCGCCGTGCCGCCCCACCACACCACCGGGCTGCCGAAGCCCGCAATGCTGGCGAACATACCCGCAGGCAGGTATTTGCCCATGTAATACCACACCGGCCGCAGCATCATAGGCCAGGTGTACCAGCGGGATTCAAACGCGTGGGTGGACTTGAGCTGACTGTGGTAGCGGTACATAAAGGTCTGGCAATTCCACCAGTCCGCCAATCCAAAGCTGGGGTCATGCACTTTGTAGGGGAAGTAGCTGAGAATGTAAATCGCCAGCGGCACCACCACATAAAAGGCCACGCCGCCCGCAAAGGCCAGCTTCAGCTCCCGGGCAAAACCGGGCTTCTGCTGCTTATAGCGCGCCCACAGTACCCCGAAGTAGAGCACCGCCAGCCCCGCGCCGGAATAAATGCCCGTCCACTTGCTGGCGCAGCCCAGCCCGAAGGCCACGCCGCCCAGGGCCATGGGCAAAAGCGCCCCCCGCACGCCCTTTTCCAGCACCGTCTGGCAATACCACACCATGCACAGCGCCCCCAGCAAAATGAAGAAGGTGCCGTACACGTCAATGGTGGCAATGCGGCTTTGGGCAAAGCGCATGAAATCCAGTGCCATGAGCGCCCCGCCCACAAAGGCCAGCCAGGGCCGCCGGGTCAGGCGGCGGCACAGCCCGTACATCACCGGCACCATGAGAATGCCGAACACCGTGCCGGAAATGCGCCAGCCGAAGCCGGTCATGCCAAACAGGGCAATGCCGATCTGAATGAACACCTTGCCCAGGGGCGGGTGGGTCGTCTCATAAATGCTCAAGCCGTGGGCCTGCTCATAGCCGGTGCGGCCGTGGTAGATCTCGTCAAAGTACATACTGTTCAGCTGGCTGATGACCTTGGGCACTGCCGTCTGCTCATCCGTCAGCGGGCCGCTGCCCGTCACTGCCAGGGCCTCCCCGGCTTCATCCCGGAAGGACAGTTCAAACACCGTTCCGTTTTCCACCATCACGGTGCAGTCGCCGGTCACCGGCACATCCAGCTCCAGCACGTTCCACTGGAAGCAGGCCCCCGGCTTCAGCTCCATTTGGGCGGCGGTCGTTCCGTCCGCTCCGGTGATGGTTAGGCTGCCGCCCTTGGTAATGCCGCCGTACACCCACACGCTGGCCGCCTGCCCCTGAACCGAAACCGTCTCGGTCAGCGGCACACCCTCGGCGGTCAGGCCGTTTTTGGGGGCGGTGTTGTCACCCAGATAAGCAAGGGAGACCACCGCCGTGGCCAGCGTCAGCCCGGCCAGGGCCAGCGCCTCCCGCCGGGTCCAGCGGGGCTGCGGGGCTGGGGCAGCCCAGGGTTCCGGTGCCGTTTCGGGCAGCGGGGCCGGTTCGTCCATGCGGGTCAGGTCCCAGGCCGCCAGCGCCAGCATCATGAAAAACATCACGGCCCCCAGGCCTGCCAGCCGCCCGGTGATCACCGCCATACCGCTGGTGAGGAACTCATCCTCGGTGCCCTGGCTGGAATACACCACCGCCAGGTTCAAAAGGCTGGTGAGGGAAAGCCCGGCCGCCGCCCCCAGCAGCCACCGGCTGCGCCAGCGGGCCGCCGCGGCCAGGGTAAGCACCAGCCCCAGCAGCAGATACCGCTCGTGCATCCGATGCCCAAGGGCGAACACGCCCACGGTGTAAAAGGCCGCCAGCAGCAGCGGGTCAAACCGGCCCGCCTTTACCGCCCGCACGGCCAGCACGCACAGGGCCGCCGTCAGCGCGGCCAGACACAGGGTGCCAAACTGCTGCCAGGTGATGGGCAGCAGGGGCATCGCTTCGTTCTGCTTCACCCAATTGCCGCCCAGCAGCTCCATCAGGTTAAAGGCGTTGATACTGGCATAGGGGTAGCTCTGGGCCGTGCCCAGGTACTTTTCCAGCAGCGCGGCCGGGGTAAGGCCAAAGGGCAGCGCCGCCGCCAGCACCGGGGCCAGCGCGCACACCGCACCCCCTACGCCCCGCTTGAGGGCCGCAGCAAGGCCCGCCGCCCCCTCCTGAAGCAGGGGCAGCAGGGCGCACAGGGCCAGCACCGGCCCGGCCAGCAGTGCCTGGGGCTTCACCGCCAGCGCAGCGCCGTACCACAGGCACCCCTGCCAGAACTTGCCCCGGCTGAGCCGCCACAGGGCCAGCACCATCAAAAAGCAGACCACCTCATCGATCTGCATCCACACGCCGGTGCAGTACACCAGCGAAGGGCCGAAGGCCGCAAACCCGGCCGCCCGGTTGGCCCAGCGGACATCGCCGTTCCCGGTTTCCAGCCCGATGTTCCACACGGCCCACACCAGCCCCCCGGCACACAGAATGGGCACCAGGCTCATCAAAAGCCAGGCGGCCGCCTGGGTGAAGTTCAGGTGCAAAAGGCCCATCAGCTTGCCCACCAGCCCCAGCACCAGCATATACCCCGGGGGATAATCCGCGAAATAATCCGGTGCGTAGAAATTGCCCGGCCCATCCTGGGCAATCTTCAAGGCCCAGGAAAAAAAGCAGTTCTGATCATAGGCATACGGCTCGGTCACCACCGCCAGCAGCGCCCGCAGCAGCATTCCGCCCGCAATCAGCCACACCAGCGTGTCATCGGGCTGGCGCTGGGCCTCCTTCTGCCGGGCCTCTATGGTCTGTTTCAACGTTTCCATGGGTCCCTCCTTGTCACAAAAGGGGCAGCATCCGGTGCAGCACCTTGGCGGTGATGCCCCAGATGACCCGGCCCTCATACTCATAAAACAACACCCGGTAGGTTCCGCCCCGCCAGGGGTACGCCGCCCCGCCGGGGATCTTATCAAAGGGGAAATCCGCCCCGGGAACCGTCGCCACCGGCACATCCTGCACCAGCGGCGGGTGGCTTTTCAGCCAGGCCAGCGGCACCGTAAACACCTGCGCCACCTCGCTTTGGGAAAAGCCGCCCTCGTACCCCCGCAAAACCCCTGCAAACGAGTGCACCAGCACCCCGCCCGGGGTGGCAATGCGGTCGCCCGCGCCCAGCAGTTCCACCTGCTTCGGCCCAAGGCACAGCTCCTCCCGGCACTCCCGCAGGGCGGCCTCTTCCGGGGTCTCGCCGGGTTCGATCCGGCCGCCGGGGAAACACACCTCTCCCGGCTGGGAAATGCCCGCCGCCCGCACTTCAAACAGCACCTGCCAGCCCTCCGGCCCTTCCGCCAGCGGCAGCAGCACCGCCATGGAGCGTTCCCGCTCCAGCCAAACCGTCCGGGGCGTATGCTCCGCCAGACGGCGGCGCAGGGTTTCTTCCTTTGGCTGCTGCATGGCAGGGTCTCCTTTCCCGGTTTTGTCCCGGCGGCCGTTTTGTGGCTCTAGTATACCATAAAACCCGCGCACTTTGGGCAAAAATATGCAAAAAGGCCGCCCGCCGCAGCGTTTTCACGTTCCGGCTGCGGCGGGCGGCGCATGGTATCGCGGTGATTTTATTGCGGCAAAGGGCTTACAGCTTGCTCACCTTGGGGCCCTGAGCCGTGTCGGTAACGGCCCAGCCCATCTCGGTCAGCTTTGCGCGGATCGCATCGGCGGTGGCAAAGTCCCTGGCCTTCTTGGCGGCGGCGCGCTGGGCCACCAGCTCGGTCACCTCGGCGGGCGCCTCGTCCTTCTTGCGGTTGTACAGGATGCCCAGCACACCGGTCAGCTCGTCAAAGGTGGCGGCCACTTGCTCCAGCACGCTCTTGCCGGCGGCGCCGGACAGGGTGTTGATCTCCTTCACCAGGTCAAACAGGGCAGCCAGGGCGTCGGGGGTGTTCAGGTCATCGTCCATGGCCTTGTCAAACTTGGCCTTGGCCTCGGCAGCCTTGGCCAGCAGCACGTCGTCGCCCTCGGCCGGGGCCTTGCTGATGGCAAAGTCCAGATTGTCGCGGCAGGTGTACAGGCGCTCCAGACTGTTCTTGCAGGCCTCGATCAGGTCGATGGTGTAGTTCAGGGGCATCCGGTAGCCGGCGGTGAGCATGAAGTAGCGGATGGGCTCATAGCCGTACTTGTCGGCGATTTCCCGCACGGTGAAGAAGTTGTTCAGGCTCTTGGACATTTTCCGGTTGTCGATGTTCAAAAAGCCGTTGTGCATCCAGTAATGGCTGAAATCGCACCCGTTGGCGCACTCGGACTGGGCGATCTCGTTCTCGTGGTGGGGGAAGATCAGGTCCTGGCCGCCGCAGTGCAGATCAATGGTTTTGCCCAGATGCTTGCGGGCCATGGCGCTGCACTCAATGTGCCAGCCGGGGCGGCCGGGGCCGTAGGGGCTTTCCCAGGCAGGCTCGCCGGGTTTGGCGGCCTTCCACACGGCGAAGTCGGCGGGGTCCTCCTTCAGGTCGTCGTCCATCTGGCTGCGCAGTTCCCGGTTTCCGCTCTCCAGATCCTCCAGGTTCAGGTGGCTCAGCTTGCCGTACTCCTTGAACTTGCGGGCGCGGAAGTACACATCGCCGTTCTTGGCCACATAGCCATAGCCCTTTTCGATGATGTCCGCCACAATGGACAGGATCTCGTCAATGTGCTCGGTGGCGCGGGGCTGCACGGTGGGCTTTTTGCAGTTCAGGCCCGCGGCGTCCTTCAGATACTCCGCCTCGAAGCGCTGGGCCACCGCCTGCATGGTGGTGCCCTCCTCCTGGCCCTTCTTGATGAGCTTGTCATCAATGTCGGTGATGTTGGAAACGTAGATCACCTTGTTGCCCTTGTATTCCAGATACCGGCGCAGGGTATCAAACACGATCAGGGGCCGGGCGTTGCCGATGTGAATGTAGTTGTACACGGTGGGGCCGCACACGTAAATGCGGTATTCGCCGGGCTTCTGGGGGATGAATTCCTCTTTTTTGCGGGTGAGGGTGTTGAAAATCTGCATACTGTTGTTCTCCTTCCGGCGCGCCGTCTCTGCGGCAGCGCCCTCCTTTTCATGACAGGCAAAAGACCGAAAAAATCAAAACGCCCCCGACCGCCCCACACATTCGGGGCGGCCGAAGGCGAATAAATTTCGCGGTTCCACTTCTGTTTGTCGCTCAAGGTGCCCGGTAACGGGGGCGGCCGCGCCCGGCTACTGCCCGCTTGGCGGGGTTCACGCAGGCGTGCTCTCGGGTGCACTTCACAGGCCGCACCGCAAAGGGGCTCACAGCCGACGGCCCCTTCTCTCTGCCCGGCGCGCGGGCCTGATACTCTACCCGATCCAATCGCATCGCATATCAGTAACTCTTATTATAATGGGCGGCAGTGAAAAGTCAAGGATAATGCAACGATATATCTGCAATAACACTTTCCATTGCGACATATACCATTTTGTGATAGAGTATAAGTGAGTACATTACGAATGGAGGTAGTTTTATGGGATTCGGTAGTCTTTTTTCCGGTATGCTTTTTCTGGGTGCAGATATTGATTCACTCAAAAAAATTGAAGCATTGAAAATGCGTTCCCTGCGCGGAGAAGATGTTTCATCTGAAGTCATCAAAACATCTTTCCGTTCCATGGTCAACAGTAACGTTAATCTTCAGGATGCAAAAAGGAATCTTTCTCCTGCTCAATATGATCAGGTTTTTAGTTATTGGAAAGCTAATCACGCTGATACCCGTGTACTTACACTAACCTTTGCCGAATTCATTCTTGCTAATGGGTTAATGATCGACACGCTTAATAATTTTGCACCATGGCAATTATTTAATGGGGAGGGTCGTCCATATATTCCTCCTGCAAATCCTGTTAGTAATCCTTTGCAAGATTACTTACTAAAACATCCAGACGATTTCAATATTCAAATTATCCCACACGATGATGGCACTGCCACTCAACAGATGGAATTAGTTTGCTTAAAAATCATTTTCAGTGATTATCTTTTGAATTTTTTAATCAAGAATTATTCTTATATGATAGAAAGCGCATTTCAAAAGGAATTGCATGATTCTGAACTCGACCAATATTTTGATTCTTGCAAAGATAAAATATTTCATGCATACCTAAAACGTTGCGGTACAGCAGTTCTATCATATGTAAAGCATACATTCAACGATACCCAACAGAAACTTTTCATTGATGCAATGATTGCCAATCAAAAAGGGAAAACAGGTGTATCGGATTTATCTTATTCAGATGTTTCTTTTCCTCTCAGTACTTATTACGATGTTTTATTCGTTCTGATAAACATGCCACACCGCTTCACCCCCAAAAACCGACTCGTACGGCAATTTTTGTTATCTCAACAGAAAAAATCTATGGATTGGGCTATGTATCAAGCTATTCATTACTATGATAATGATCCCCACAGTTAATACCAAGCAAAAACACGTCTCGCACAACCATCAACATTTGTGCGAGACGTGTTTCTTTTTATAATTATCCTCAGTTAGCACAAGTCGTGATAATCATCACAACTTGTGGAATCCTTTTTGAATTATAGCCATATGCTTCTCACTTCGCCTGCATGAAGCACTGGCGGTTCTGCCACAGGTAGATGCCGCCGCTGAGCAGGGTAACGGCCGCCACGGCCCAGCACAGCACCTGGGTGATGAGGCTCACCAGGCCGATGCCGTCCGCCGGGGCCAGGGCGGTGGCAAAGTAATAGAACAGCACCGTGACCATCTGCAGCACGGTTTTCACCTTGCCCCACATATTGGCCGCGATGACGGTGCCGGACTCGGCGGCAATCATGCGCACGCCCGCCACGGCAAACTCACGGAACATGATGACGGCCAGCACAATGGGGGAGCACACGCCGTCCACCACCATATAGATGATGGCGGCGGTGGTCAGGCACTTATCGGCCAGCGGGTCCATAAACTTGCCGAAGTCGGTAACCAGATGGTACTTCCGGGCCAGGTATCCGTCCAGAAAATCGGTCACGCTGGCAACGGCGAACAGCACACCCGCAATCAGGCCATAGGCGGCGCTGAACTGCGGCGTGCCATACTTGCACAGGGCGGCAAACGCCATAAAGAACGGCACCATGATCACGCGGAGCATGGTGAGTTTATTGGGCAGATTCATGGCTTAATCCTCCACTTTTTCTTCTACGGTTCCGTACAGGTCGTAGGTGTCCGCGTCGGTAATCTTCACCCGGTAGAATGCGCCCGGCTCCAGCGGCGTTTCCGACTCCACGATCACGTTGCCGTCGATCTCGGGGCAGTCGGCCTGGCTGCGCAGCAGATAGCTGCCGCTCTCCTCGTCCACGCCGTCGCAGATGCACTCCAGCACGCGGCCCACCTTTTCCTCTTCCTTTTCGGCGCTGATGAGGGCCTGCAGCTCCATGATGTGGTCGGCGCGGCGCTGCTTGGTCTCCTCGTCCAGCTGGCCGTCCATGCGGGCGGCCACGGTGTTTTCCTCGGCCGAATAGGCAAAGCAGCCCAGCCGGTCAAACTTCACCGTCTTTACAAAGTCGCACAGTTCGGCGTACTGCTCCTCGGTCTCACCGGGGAAGCCCGCGATGAGGGTGGTGCGCAGGGTAATGCCGGGGATGGCCGCCCGCAGACGGGCAATGGCATCCTCGATCTCTTTGCGGCCGCCGCGGCGGTTCATGGCCTTCAGCACCGCGTCGTCGCAGTGCTGGATGGGCAGATCCAGATAGGGCATCACCTTGGTGTTGCGCACCATGGCAGCGATGAATTCATCGCTGATGCGCTCCGGGTAGGCATACAGCACCCGAATCCACTTCAGGCCGGCAACGGTCTGAAGCTTGTCCAGCAGCTCGCACACCGCGCCGGGCCTGCCCCAGTCCTCGCCGTAGGCGGTGGGGTCCTGGGCCACAAGGATCAGCTCCTTCACTCCCTCGCTGGCCAGCCAGCGGGCCTCGGCCACGCAGTCGTCAATGGGGCGGCTGCGCAGCGGGCCGCGGATGAGGGGGATGGCGCAGTAATGGCACCGGTTGTTGCAGCCCTCGGCGATTTTTAAGTAGGCGTAATGGCCCGGCGTGCTGATGACCCGCGCGCCGCCCAGAGGCATATCGGTTTTGGGGCCGTAGCACTCGATGTGCTCCGGCGCATTGCCGGAAAGGCGGGCGATGATGGCGGGCAGCGCCTTGTTGCTGCCCAGGCCCACCACGGCGTCCACTTCCGGAATCTCCTCCACGATCTGCTCCTTGTAGCGCTCGGCCAGGCAGCCGGTGACCACCACCTTCAGGTTGGGGTTGGCCTGCTTGTACTGGCAGGCCGTGAGGATGTTCTCAATGGCCTCGGCTTTGGCGCTTTCAATGAAGCCGCAGGTGTTGATGATGATGCAGTCGGCCTCCGAAAGCTCCGGCGTGGTGGTGTGGCCGTCCTTGATGAGGGCATGGCAGAACACGTCCGCGTCCACCTGATTTTTGGGGCAGCCCAGAGAAATGATGGCAATTTTCATAGGGTATGGTTTCCTTTTTTCTTTGTTGTTCGGCAGCGGTGCTGCCGAAATGATATGGGCAACGATGGGCAAACGCCGCAGGCGCACCTGCGGCGCATAACGTACCGGACGAAAAATTACTCGTCCCAGCCCTCTTTCTGCGCATCGGCCCAGTCGTTCAGGGCCTCGCGCACCGTGCGGGGGGAAAACCCGCGGCGGCAAAGCGCGGCGTACACCGCGTCCCGCTTGCCGTTTTCCAGCTTGGCGGCGTAGCTGCGCCGGATGAGCCGGTCGATCTCCTCCCGCTCATCCCCATCGCCGTACACCTCATCCAGCGCCTCGTCGATGAGATTCCGGTCCACGCCTTTTTCGGCCAGCTGACGCTGGGCCTCCCGCCGGGATTTGTGCCGTGTTTTCAGCCAGGCGGCCTTCTGGGCGGCAAAACGGGCATCGTCCAGCAGTTCCAGCCGGACCATCTCGGCCACGGCGGCGGCGCTGGTGGGGCCGTCAAACTTCAGGCACAGCTTGTCGTACAGCTCCCGCTCGCCGTACAGCCGGAGGGAAAGGTACTGAAGGGCCTTGTCCTTGGCCTTGCGGGCGTCGCTCTTTTCCCGCAGGGCGGCAAGGTCGTTGTCCGTCAGGGTGTCCCCCTCCTCCACCCCGCAGGAAAAGTAGGTCTCGGAGTCCAGCGAGAAGAGGAACCCCTCCTCCCCGTACAGGGAAAACCGGCCCAAACGGGTCTTTTGAATGCGGGTGATGGTCGTCGGCATTCAGTCCTCCACCATGATGTCCAGGTCGGCCTCGCTGGCGCGGGCGGCCGGGCGGGCGGCGGGCTTTTCCTCCGCAGCCGGGGCCGGGGCGGCGGCAGGCTCGGCGGCCTTGCCCTTGCCCTTCTTGCCCTTGGCGGTGAGTTTGTCGGCGTTGGCGCGCACCTGTGCCTCGATCTCGTCCATCAGGTCCGGGTGTTCCTTCAGGTAGATCTTGGCATTGTCGCGGCCCTGGCCCAGGCGGGTTTCGTTGTAGTTGAACCAGGCGCCGCTCTTCTGCACGATGCCCAGGGTCACGCCCAGGTCCAGGATCTCGCCCACCTTGCTGATGCCCTCGCCGAACATGATGTCGAACTCGGCTTCCTTGAAGGGCGGGGCCACCTTGTTTTTCACCACTTTGGCGCGGGTGCGGTTGCCGATGAACGCGCCGGAGGAATCCTTCAGGCCCTCAATGCGGCGCACGTCAATGCGCACGCTGGAGTAGTACTTCAGGGCGCGGCCGCCGGCGGTCACTTCCGGGTTGCCGTACACCACGCCCACCTTCTCACGCAGCTGGTTGATGAAGATGGCCACGGTGCCGGTTTTGCCGATCACGCCGGTGAGCTTGCGCAGGGCCTGGCTCATCAGGCGGGCCTGCAGGCCCACGTGGCTGTCGCCCATCTCACCCTCGATCTCCGCCCGGGGCACCATGGCGGCCACCGAATCGATGACGATGGCATCAATGGCGCCCGAGCGCACCAGCGCCTCGCAGATCTCCAGCGCCTGCTCGCCGGTGTCCGGCTGGCTCACCAGCAGGCTGTCGATGTCCACGCCCAGGGCGCGGGCATATTCGGGGTCCAGGGCGTGCTCCACGTCGATGAAGGCCACCTCGCCACCCTTTTTCTGGGCTTCGGCCAGAACGTGCAGGGCCAGGGTGGTTTTACCGCTGGACTCCGGGCCGTAAACCTCCACCACACGGCCGCGGGGCATACCGCCCACGCCCAGGGCCAGGTCCAAGCCCAGGCTGCCGGTGGAAATGGCATCCACCTGCATGGCCACGTTGGCCCCCAGCTTCATCACCGCGCCCTTGCCGAACTGCTTTTCGATCTGGGCCAGAGCGGTTTCCAGGGCGGTTTTTTTGTCCTGGGCATTCTCCTTGCGGGTGGGGCTGGGGATCTGATTGTTCTTTTTATCTGCCATAAATGTTGGTTACTCCTTTGTGTCTGCTTTGCACGGCCGGGGCCGTTTGGGCAAGCGCTTTTCGGCAAACGCCGTTTCTGATTGCCTCTATTATACACAGCAGCGGGGTGTTTTACAACGAAAGTCTGCGTTATTCAGTCCCGAAAATAGGGCTTCAAACCCGTTTTTCACCCGTTGCGGGCCGCAGCGCCCCGGTCGCGGCCCTCTGCATCCAGAATCCGCTGCACGTCCTGCCAGCCGGCCGCCTCCAGCAGGGCCTTCACCGGCTCCCACTGCTGCCAGCCGAACTCCATCACCAGCCAGCCGCCCGGTTTGGTCAGCGGCCGGTAGGCTTTAGCGATGTGCCGGTAGAAGTCCAGCCCATCCTCGCCGCCGTCCAGCGCCATGGCCGGTTCAAACTCCACCTCCGGCTGCAAGGTGCGCATCTCCTCGGCGGTGAGGTACGGGGGGTTGGCCAGAATCAGGTCAAACTGCCCCTCGGCCTGCCCCTTGTTCCACTGGAACACGTCCCCCTGCTGCACGTTCAGCGCGGGGTGGGCCGCATCAAAGCCGGGCAGGGCCTCGGCGGCATTTTTTTGCAGCCAGGGCAGGGCCTCGGCGCTCTTCTCCACCGCAGTCACCCGGGCAGCGGGGCAGCGGCTCTTCACGGCCAGGCCCAGGCAGCCGCTTCCGGCGCACAGGTCCAGCACAGTGGGGGCTGCCTGCCCCTTCAGCAGGTCAATGGCCTTCAGGCAGATGGCCTCACTGTCCTGCCGGGGAATGAGCACGCCCTCGCCCACCTGCACCTCAAAGTCCAGAAAGCCCCACTTGCCCTCGATGTACTGTAAGGGCCGCCGCTCGAACCGAAGGGCGGCCAGCCGGGCCAGCCGGGCCGCCTGCTCCTCGGTGAGGGGCGTTTCGCTCAGGCGGGGGTCCTGCCCGGTGACCAGGCGGGTCAATTCCACCGCGTCAAAGTCCGGGTCGGGGCAGCCGGAGGCCTGAAGCATTCCGGCCACCATGCCCGCGGCCATGCGGGGGTCCATTTCCACAAGCATTTCACCCAGGCCTTCCAGGCCCTCGGGCATTTGATGTTCAGTTGTCATAGGTATACTCCTCCGGTTTTTCGGGCAGCACCGGCTTCACCGCCGCGATGGCTACCTCGATCATGGAATCATCCGGTTCAAAGGTGGTCAGCCGCTGCATCCACAGCCCCGGGGCCGAAAAGGCCCGGGTAAACGAATTGTCGTACCGTCCGGCCAGCATAATCAGCTCATAGCTCACGCCCATCACCACCGGCAGCAGCAGCAGCTTGCCCGCCACCCGCAGGGCCAGATTGTCCCAGCTGAGGAAGGCGTTGACAAAAATGCTCACCAGCAGCACCAGAATCATAAAGCTGGTGCCGCACCGGGGATGAAAGCGGATCTGCTTGCGCACGTTCTCCACGGTCAGCTCCAGCCGGGCCTCGTAGCAGGCGATGGTTTTGTGCTCGGCCCCGTGGTACTCAAACACCCGGTGCAGCTCCTTCATGCGGGTGCACAAATACAGGTAGATCACAAAGATGGCGATCTTCACCACGCCCTCCAGCAGGGCCTTCACCGGCCCGGCCAGCGGCACAAAGCGGCCCAGCGTTTTCACGCAGAAGGCGGGCAGCGCCATAAACAGCACCAGGGCCAGCACCACGCCCAGCACCGAGGCCGCCCCCATCAGCGCCTTTTCAAAGGCGTCGCCCAGATGGTCCTGCAGCCACTGCTCCAGCTTGGAAGGCTCCTCTTCCTCTTCGTCCTCCAGGCTTACATCCGCCGAGTGCATCAGGTAGCGGTAGCCCAGCACCAGATTTTCCACCATGTTCAGCACACCTCGCAGAAAGGGGATCTTGCTCCAGGTGTGGTGCTTGACCTGATCCATCATCAGGTCAATGGTGCCGTCCGGCTTGCGCACGGCCACGCAGATCTTTTCGGGGCCGCGCATCATGATGCCCTCGATGAGGGCCTGACCGCCCACCCGGGTGCGGAAACATTCCTTTGGTTTTTCCATGGTTACTCCTTATAATTTGATGTGGGGCCGCGGGGCTTCCCGCAAGGGGGCAGGCCCCTCACGGCGCCGGCTGGGCCTGCGGGCCGGGGCGGCAGAGCGGCAGCCGGATCTTCACCTTGGTGCCCTTGCCCAGCGTGGATTCCAGATCCAGCGTGCCGTCCAGCGCGGTGATGATCTCCTCCGCCACCGCAAGGCCGATGCCGCTGCCCCGCACCGAATTCTTGCCCTTGAAGAACTTCTGCTTCACGTTCACCAGATCCTCCGGCGAGATGCCCCGCCCTTCGTCCCGAATGAGCACGTAGACGTTCTCGCCGTCCTGCAGCAGCTCCAGCGTGATGGCCCCGCCGGGGTTGGAATACTTGATGGCATTGTCCAGCAGGTTGATGAACACCTGCCGCAGCCGGCCCGCGTCCGCCCAGACGGGCAGCGGCAGCTCCGGCTCTTCGTACACCAGCCGAAGCCCAGCCTGGTTCATGCGGGCCTCCACAAACAGGGCCGCGTCGGTCAGCTCTGCCACCAGGTCCAGCGTCTGGCAGTTCATCTTCATCCCGCTCTGCAGGCGGGAAAAATCCAGCAGCTCCTCCACCATGTCATACAGGCGGTCGGTCTCCCGCCCGATGATGGTCAGGCCCTTCTGGTAATTCTCGTCCGCCGGGTCCCGGATGGCGGCAATGGTCTCCACCCAGCCCCGGATGCTGGTGAGCGGGGTGCGCAGCTCATGGCTGACCGAGGAGAGGAACTCGTTTTTCATCTGCTCCGTTTTCGAAAGGTCCTGCGCCATCCGGTTGATGGCCCCGCACAGGCGGCCGATCTCATCGTCCCGCCCCTGATTCGGCAGGCGGGCGTCCAGGCTGCCCTGCGCGATCTCATGGGCCACCCGCTCCACCTGATGCAGCGGGGTGACGATGGAGTGGATGAAGAACAGGCCCGACCAAAGGCTGAACCCCAGCACTGCCGCCGCCACGCCCAGGCTGATCCAGATCAGCCGGATCACCTGCTCGTCCACCAGCGTCAGACTGGTCACCAAGCGCAGGGCGGCAATGTCCTCGGCCTGATAGGGCGTGAGAATCGTAATGGCCAGCACCCGCTCGCCCGCGGCGGAGCGGTAAATGGCCTCGCCCCGGCCGTCCGGGCTGGCCATGGCCTGCTGAAAATCCTCCAGGCTGCTCAGCTCGCCTGCGCGCCCGCTGGAAGAGGCCAGCACCTGGCCGCCTGCGTCCAGCAGGGTGAACTCAAACTTGTCCTTCTCGTCAAACTGCTCCACCATGCGGCGCAGTGCCTGGCTTCGGCGCTGGCTCTGGGTGGCCTTTTCGTCGCCGGTGTACATCTTCAGCTGGCCGCTGATGCTCGCAAACCGGCTGTTCACCGCCTGCCGCACCCCGCCGTAGTAGAGGTTGTAGCTCTGGAACAGAAACAGGCCCTCGGCCAGCAGCAGCACCAGCAGAGTGGTGAGCAGGCTGCCCCGCAGCCACTTTTTGGTGATGCTGTTCACGCCGCGCCTCCTTCCTGCCCGCACCGGGCCGCCTTATGCGTTCCAACGGTAGCCGTAGCCCCACACCGTGAGAATGTGCTTGGGGCTGGAAGGCTCATCCTCGATCTTCATGCGCAGACGGCGGATGTTCACATCCACGATCTTCACATCGCCAAAGTAGCCCGGCCCCCACACGCCCTCCAGAATTTTCTCCCGCACAAGGGCCGTGCCCTGGTTGCGGAAGAACAGCTCCATGATCTGGAACTCCACCTGGGTCAGGTCGATGGGGGTCTCGCCCTTGTACAGAATGCGGCTGGCCTCGTCCAACACGAATTTTCCGCTCACCAGCCGCGTCTCCTTCGCAGCAGGCTGGTTCTTGCCCCGGTTCACCCGGCGGCACAGCGCCTCGATGCGGGCCAGCAGTTCCGACACGCTGAAGGGCTTGGTCATGTAGTCGTCCGCGCCGATGGAAAGCCCCCGGATCTTATCCTCCTCCAGGCCCTTGGCGCTGAGGATGATGATGCCGATGTTCTGGTCGTCCCGCCGGATGCTTTCGCACAGCGAAAAGCCATCAATACCCGGCAGCATCACGTCCAGCACCGCCGCGTCGCAGGGGCCTTCTTCCTTCAGGCGGCGCAGGCCGCGCTCGCCGTTTTCCGCCTCCAGCACCTCCCAGCCTGCCATCTGCAGGTTCAGGGCGATCAGCTCGCGGATGCTGGCTTCGTCCTCTACAACCAGTACCTTTCTCATGGGGTATTCCCTCCGTTTCCTGTTGTTTTTACAGCACCGTCACGCGGGCCGCCAGATTGGCGGCGTATTCCGGGGGCACGTTCTCCCCCGCCCGGATGCTGATCTGCTGGCTTCCGATGGTGGCCGCGCGCACAAACCCCTCCGGGGCCTGGCCCAGGTCGGTCAGGCGCAGGGTCAGGTAAACCTCCGCGCCGTCCAGGCTGCGCACCTCCCACATTTCTTCGGTGTCGCCCTCGGTCAGGTTCACCTGCCCCTTCCACTGGGCGGGCAGGGCCAGATAAAAGCCGTATTCACCGTCCAGCACGCCAAAGCTGCGCCCCCGCGCCGAACCATAGCTGAAATCGCGCCACTCGATGAAGACCAGCCGCCGCTCCAGCCCGCCGGAGATCATGCCGCCCTCCTCGGTGCTCAGCTGCACCGGAATTTCAATGCGGTCGTCCTGCAGCAGGTCGTCGCTGTACAGGCTGGTGTAGGTGCGCAGGGTGCTGTTGTACAGCTCCTGTGCAGTCTGCCAGCGGCGCAGCTGGCCGGTGCCCCGGTCAAAGTACAAAAGGTCGCTGGCCAGGGCGCTGCCGGTCCAGCCGTCCACCACAATGCAGCGCCCGGCCCCGGCCCCCCGGCCGGAGTACAGCCCCGCACAGCTGGTAAAATGCCCGGCCCCCAGCGCCAGCTCCTGCACCGGGCGGTAGCCGCCGTCCTGCCACAAAAGCAGCTTGAGGGTAGGGGTCTCCGGCGTGATGAGCACCAGGCTCTGCACGCCGGTGCCGGTGATGTCCTCCAGCATATACTCCGCGTAACTCTCCTGCAGAACGGTCTCCAGCGTCTCGGCGGCGTAGCTGTACACCGCCAGATACCGGTCGCCCTGGGCGCTGCCGTAGCCCACCACCAACTGGCTGCCCTGGTTGTCCTCCAGGGTCGCAGCGGCGGCACTCTCCACCTCCGGGGCCAGGCCCTCCACCTCCTGGGTGACGGCCCAGCCGTTGTCGTTCTGTTCCAGAATGGCCAGGTGGGCGTTCTGCCCCTTGCTGCAGGCATACAGCACCGCCGCATCCTCCCGGCCATCGCCGTCCCAATCACCGAACAGGAAGGGCGACGGTTCTTCCCCGCTGACGGGGTATTTCAGCTGGGCCGATTCGCCCAGATAGGCGTTCAGGGCCTTCTGCACCTGGCTGTACCGGCCGGAGAGCTGGGGCGCGCGCAGCAGCTCTTCCACCGCCGCGCCGGTGCCCGCGCCCGCGCTGCACCCGCACAGCAGCAAAAGCAGGCACAAACACAGTGCCAACCGCCGTTTCATGCAAATCCCCCTTCCGCCCGCAGCCGCAGAATCGGCGAAACCGGTTTTGCCGGTTTCGCGCTGACTTAAATAGTATATCATGAAAGCAGGGCAATTCCAATAGCCATCACCGCCACCCCGGCCCCAAAACCGGCCGCGCCCGCCCGGCGTCCGCCGAAGGCGAGGGCCGTGGGCACCAGCTGGGCCAGGCTGACCCACACCATCACCCCCGCCACCAGCACCAGCAGCCCGTTGAGAAAGCCCGGCCGCAGGCGGCCGCCCACCAGGGCATAGGCCAGCACCGCCCCGACCGGTTCGGCCAGCCCGCTGGCAAAAGCCGCGCCCACGGCCTGGCGGCGGCTGCCGGTGGCATAGTAAAGGGGCAGGGCCACCGCCAGCCCCTCGGGCAGGTTGTGTAGGGCCACCGCCAGCGCCATGCGCAGGCCAAGGGCGGAATCCGCCGCACCGGCAAACAGGGTGAGCACCCCCTCCGGTAGGTTGTGCAGCACCAGGGCCGCCCCGGTGATCAGCGCGCTGCGCAGTGCCCCTGCCCGGCGTTCGTCCAGCCCGCGGCCGGGCTGTTCCGGCAGGCAGCGCTCCAATAGCGCCGCCAGCGCCATGCCCATGCAAAGCAGGCTGACCAGCGCCAGCGCCGCCCCCTCGGGCGAAAAGGCCCGCCGATACCAGCCTAGGGCCGTGGGCAGAAGGTCCGTCAGGCTAACGGCGGTCATTACCCCGGCGGAAAAGCCCATGGCCCCGGCCAGGGCGCGGGGCGTGGGCTTCGGCCCCAGTGCCAGCAGCCCGCCCAGCCCGGTGGCCAGCCCCGCAAACAGGGTGCGTCCCAGCGCAGAAATCTGTTCGGCCGTCATCGCTTGCATCACCTCGCTTCTTGTTTATGCAGTGCGTCCGGCATTTAGGCGGGCCGCGTTCCCGCTGCAGCGGCACTTCGGTGCTCTTATGCCAAAAAACGTCCCGAACAAAGCCTCCTCTGCCGCAGATACGCCCCCATCCCGCAAAGGTCCTTCCTGCTTTTGTGCCGGAAGAGGCTCGGCCGCAATTTTTGTCCGCTCTTCCATTGACTTTTTCCCCCGCCCGCTCTATACTACAAGCAAAGGGAGATAACATTATATAACATATTATTATGCGGTATCTCATCCCTGCCCTCTCCCGCAGGGGCACCGCACCGCGCCGGGCGGCCGCGCAGGCACGTCCCGGCCCATTCAAGGAGGAGCACTATGGTCAAGCAAACCGTCATCAATGCCCGGCTGGCGCAGGCGCTGGCCCTGGCCCGCCACAAGGACGCCATCGTTCTGTGCGACGGCAATATGCCCATTCCCGAGGGCTGCAATGTGGTGGACGTCTCCCTCGTTCGGGGCGTTCCCACCCTGCTGCAAACGCTGAAAGCGGTTCTGAACGATCTGGTGGCCGAGCGCTATCAGGTGTTTGAGCTGATGCCCCAGTACAACCCGGATATGTACCAGGCCATTCAGCAGCTGGTTCCCCAGCTGCCCGGCGGCACCATCAGCCAGGCCGAGCTGAACGAGCAGATGCTGCGCGCCAAGGCCGTGGTGCGCACCGGCGATATGGGCAGCTGCTGCACCATGGTGCTGTACTCCGCCTCCGGCATGGAAAAGTATGTGAAGCAGTTCGACTGCCGCTTTGAGGAGGTTTGAGCCATGGACGCACTGCGCAAAACGCTGCTGGCCGAGGGCGGCCGGGACGGGTTTGACTCCTACCGGGTGCCGGGGCTGGTCGTTACGGCAGCGGGCACCCTGCTGGCCTGCTGCGAGGGCCGGATAAAAGAAGGCGACCGGCGCACCCTGCTGCTGTACCGCAGCACCGACGACGGGGCTACCTTTGCCCCCCGCACGGTGCTGGCAGAGCCTGCCCCCGGGCAGCTGCTGCACAACCCCATGCTGCTGGCCTGCCGGGACGGCCGGGTGCTGCTGTTCTGGTGCAGCGATTACGGCCATCTGTATCTGCGGGTGAGCCGTGACGACGGCTGCACCTTTGGCGAGGCCCGGAATCTGACCGGCGTGATCGACGGCTTCCGCAAGGAGTGGCCCGTCACCCTGTGGGCCATCGCCCCGGGCCACGGTGTGGAGATGAAAAACGGCACTCTGGTGGTGCCCCTGTGGCTGAGCCGGGGCGAAAACGCCCACCTGCCGGCCTGCTACGCCTGCCTGTACAGCACCGACGGCGGTGAAACCTGGCTGTGCAGCAACGTTGTGCCTGCCGCCAACGGCATCGGCGACCCCACCGAGGCCTCGGTGGCCGAGCGCAGCGACGGCACGCTGCTGGCCACCCTGCGCCATGAGATTCCCGGCGTGCGCCGCCGGGCCTTCTGCGCAGGCGGGCCGGTGCACTGGGGCCAGCCCTGGCTGAACGAAGCCCTGCCCGATCCCATCTGCGGCGGTGCGCTGCTGACGCTGGCCGACGGCCGTTTAACCTTTGTGAACTGCGCCTGCGGCGACGAGGAAGCCCTGGAGCGGCAGCGCCGGGGCGAAGCCGTGCGCTGGAGCCTGAACGCCCGCCGGGACCTGACTCTGCGGGTGAGCGGCGACGACGGCAAAACCTGGAGCGCCGGCGTGCTGCTGGAGCAGGAGGCCGGTGCGGCCGACCTGGCCCAGAGCCCGAAGGACGGGGCCGTACTCTGCCTGCATGAGCAGGGCTGGGAAGGCGGCAACTGCATCTTCACCCACGCCCTGACCCTCACCCGGGTGCCTTTGGCCCTGCTGCGCTGATCACACGGTAGGAGGTGCCCTCATGGACGTACCCCACGCGCAGCCCCGCTTCTCGCTGCCCTTTGCCGGCGTCTACTTCTTTTATTATGCGGGCTACTGCGTTTTTTCCAGCTATGCCGTGATGTACCTGACCCAATTGGGGTGCAGCGCCTCGCTGTGCGGAGTGCTTACCAGCCTGACGTTGTGCGCCAACCTGGCCATGGAGCCGGTGGGCGGCTACATTACAGATACGTTTTTGCCAACAAAACACTACCTGATGCTGTGCATCGGGGCCATCGGGGCGCTGTGCCTGGCCTGCACGGCGCTGGCCGCCCACAGCGGCTTTACGCTGGCGGCCATGGTGCTCATTGCGGGGCTGGCCTACCCCTTCAGCCAGCTGATGGACGCCTGGGTAAACTGCAGCCGGGAGCTGGACGGCAGCCTGGTATACAGCCGGGTACGGTCCGCCGGTTCCGTCGGCTTTGCCCTGACCTCGGCGGCCGCGGGGCTGTTCTTCCAGCGGTTCGGCTGGGGCGGCTACTTTGTGCTTCAGGCGCTGCTGTTCGGGGCCATGCTGCCCTTCCTTTTCCGGCTGCCTGCCATTCGCCTGGGCAACCGGATGCAGACGCGCCGGGCCGACCACCTCTCGGTGGCCGGGGCCTTTGCCACCGCCCTGAAAAGCCCCCGTTTCCGGTTCGGGCTTTTGCTGGGCACCCTGTTCTGGTGCAGCCACCGGCCGGTGGGCAGCTATCTGTCGCTCATCGTCACCCAGCGGCAGGGCGGCTCCGAGGTGTTCGGCCTGGTGTGCGCCGTCGGCTCGGCGATGGAATCGCTTGCTCTGCTGGCGTTTTCGCTGCTCACCCGCAAATGGTCGCTGCACCGGTGCATGGGGGCGGCGCTGGCGGCCAATCTTCTGCGCCCGGCCATTCTGGCCCTGCTGCCGGGCATCTGGCCCCTATATCTGGGACAGATCTTCCAGTCTGTCAGCTTTGCCATTTATTACGCCGCCATCGTGGACTATTTCACCCAGGCGGCGGACGAACGCATCCGGAGTTTCTCCATCTCCATGGGGCTGACCGTTACCAGTGCGGTGGGCACCGTGCTGGCCAATCTGGTGGGCGGCAGCCTGTGCGATGCGCTCGGTGCCGGCGCGCTGGCACCGCTGAGCCTGTGCCTCAGCCTGCTGGTTTTTGTCCTGTTTGCCCTGCGCGGCCGGGCCTACACCGGCGCCGTCCTCTGAATTTGCACGATCTGCACAGCATTGTGCAAAACGGCCCCGGTGTCTTTTCGGCGTTTCGGGGTCGTTTTTGTTGATTTTTCCGAAAAATTCTGCAAATTCCACACAAAGCTCCCCTGTTTATATATACATCCTGCCGAAAAATTGTTTGAAAGAGCGTTCGGGTCATCTTTTTCCTTGTAGTAAGAAACGTTTTATGGCATACTTTATATTATAAGATGTTATGTTGCAACTATGAAAGAACGACTTGTGGTGAATGAAATGAAACAGCCGGCAAATTCCTCTTCTATGATTGATTACAACAGCGTCATCCCTCTGTATGAGCAGGTGGCCAATGCCTTGCGCGCCGACATTCAGGGCGGCGCGTTTGACGCAACCAAGCGCCTGCCCACGGAAGAGGAACTGGCCGAGAAATACGGCATCAGCCGCATCACCGTGCGCCGCGCCGTGGGCGATTTGGTGGAGGAAGGCCTTGTGGAAAAGAAGCAGGGCAAGGGCACCTTCATCCGCGCCCCCAAAATGCACAAGGACATGAACCGCTCCGGCATGAGCTTTACCGAGTTGTGCGCCGTGAACGGCCGCAAGCCCAGCACCCGGCTCATTGAGGCGGGCATCAAGGTACCCACCGATGCCCGGGTACTGGAATGGATGGACCTGAAGCCCGGCGACGAGGTGCTGTTCATCAAGCGCCTGCGCTTTATGGACGATGAGCCCTGCGTCATTGAGGAAAACTATTTTCCAAAGCAGTACAGCTTTTTGCTGAGCATGGATCTGGAGCACGACTCGCTCTATCGCTACCTGCGGGAGGAAAAGGGCTTCGAGATCATCACCGGCGAGGTGATTCTTCGCATTGTGCGGGCCGATGCCAAGATTGCCCGTATGTTGGATGTATCCCGCAGCACGCCGCTGTTGGGCACCTGGGGCAAGGTCTTTTTGAGCGACGGCCAGCTGCTGCACGTTTGCAACCAGATCGGCTACGGTGAGAACTTTGAGTTCATCGTTCGATAACCCGAAAGCGCCCATCGTGCTGAACGACGAGCTGATTTACGCGGTGCTCTGTGCCGTGGCAGAGATTCCCTGCGGCAGGGTGGCCAGCTATGGGCAGATTGCCCGCCTCATCGGGCGGGACAAAAACGCCCGGCTGGTGGGCCGGGTGCTCCGCCATGCCAGCCTGTACGGCAGCTATCCCTGCCACCGGGTGGTAAACCACACAGGGCGCACCGCGCCCGGCTGGCCCGCCCAGCGCCGCCTGCTGGAGGCCGAGGGCGTAATCTTTCTCCCCAACGGCTGTGTGGACATGAAGCGCTGCCGGTGGAACTGCTGACGGCTTCGCGGCAGCGCGCTTCTTCGCTCAACGCAAAAACAGAGTTTCCGGATACGTAAAACGCACCGACCGATACTGCCCCCAATTGGGGCGTACCTGCCGGTGCGTTTTTGTAGTCGCCGCTCTTGGCGCCGGATTTGAAGCGGGCCACGCCGATGCTCTTGACCGGGAAGTTGGGGTTGGAGGCCTCCTGATACTTGGAGGTGAACTCGCTGCGGCTCTTTGTCCAAATGGGACAGTGGGCTGAATTCGCTTACCAGCGCAGTGTTTCGGCCGGCCTTTCGCTCATCCCGTGCCGTGTCCTGCCGTTTGCAGGCCGGCTTCCTGCGCGCAGGTTCTTTTTTCGGGTGAGCTTTTGCCGCCCGCCGGGCGGTGTTTCGTCCATTTTTCGTCCGGGTTGATTTTCCCCGACGACCCGGTATTGCGCACATTTGAACGGCTGCGGGGGCTTTTTCACTTTGACGTGTGTATTTGACAGCGTTCTTTATTCTTGCTAGAATAAATTGTTATTTCTTGCCGGGAAGGTTTTTCCGGCGTTCGCTTGTGGCCGCCGGGGGCGCATACCCACCGGCCAAGGAAAAGGGGAAATCTATGTCAGTTTATGCCGAGATCATTGGCGTGATCAGCAACTTCATGTATTCCAAGCTGCTGATCATCCTGCTGCTGGCCTGTGGCCTGTGGTACACCTTCCGCACCAAATTCGTCCAGCTGCGTATGTTTGGCGAATCCATCCGCGTGGTCACCGAAAAGCCCAGCGAGGAGAGCAGCGTATCCTCCTTCCAGGCGCTGATGGTGTCCACCGCGTCCCGCGTGGGCACCGGCAACATTGTGGGCGTTGCCACTGCCATCTGCCTGGGCGGTTACGGTGCCGTGTTCTGGATGTGGGTCATCGCCCTGGTGGGCGGCGCTTCCGCCTTTGTGGAGAGCACCCTGGCCCAGATCTACAAAAAGCGTTACAGCGACGGCAGCGGCAGCTACGGCGGCCCCGCCTACTACATCGAGGCCGCTCTGCACAGCCGCCTGCTGGCTGTGCTGTTCTGCGTGTTCATGATCGCCACCTACGCGGTGGGCTTCAACATGCTGGCCTCCTACAACCTGCAGTCCACCTTCAGCGTGTACAGCTTCTACAACCCCGAAACCACCCCCTGGATCATCGGCGGTGTGCTGGCTGTGCTGGTGTGCTACTGCCTGCTGGGCGGCGGCAAGCGGGTGGTAAAGGTCACCTCCCTGCTGGTGCCCGTGATGGGCATTGTGTACGTGCTGGTGTCTCTGGTGGTCACCTTCACCCACATCACCCTGCTGCCCCAGGTGCTGGGCCGCATCTTCCGCGATGCCTTTGACTTCCGGGCCATCTTCGGCAGCTTCGCCTCCTCCTGCATGATGTACGGCATCAAGCGCGGCCTGTACTCCAACGAGGCCGGCTGCGGCAGCGCTCCCAACGCGGCGGCCTGCGCCGACGTGAGCCACCCTGTCAAGCAGGGCCTGGTGCAGATGCTGTCCGTGTTCATTGACACCCTGCTGCTGTGCACCTGCACCGCCTTCATGTGCCTGTGCTCCGGCATAGAGCCGGACGCAGCCCTGGCCGGCGCCCCCTATGTGCAGGCCGCCCTGCGCCAGGCCTTCGGCCCCATCGGCCCCGTGTTCATCACGGTGTTCATGGTGCTGTTCGCCTTCACCACCCTGCTGGGCAACCTGTTCTACATGGACAACCTGTTCATCTATCTGCACAAAGGCACCCCCTCCAAGGGCTTCATGACCGGCTTCCGCATCGTGGCCTCTCTTGTGGTGTTCGTAGGTGCGGGCATGAGCATGGGCCTGCTGTGGGATACCTCCGACGTGGTGATGGGCCTGATGACTCTCATCAATGTGCCGGTGATCCTGATTCTGGGCGGCACCGCCATCAAGGCGCTGGACGACTACACCGCCCAGCGTGCCGCGGGCAAGAACCCCGTGTTCAAGGCCTCCACCGTGGGCCTGGAAGGCAAAACCGATTACTGGAACGACTAACGCCGTTCTTTGATAAGCGCACAGCGCCCCGGGCCAAACCCGGGGCGCTGTGTTTGCGTTTCATGGCCCGCGATTGATCCAAATCCGCCCGCCTGCCCGGCCCGATCTCCCGATCGGGCTTTGCGTGCCTGCGGAATGCTGCGCTTTTGTTTGCTTTTTTGACAGCCCGCTGATATACTAAAGAAGTTCTGATATTCAAAACGGGGTCTCGTCCCGGCTGATTCCGGGACGCAGCATAAAGCACAACAAAAGGAGCCTTTGCCCATGAAAATTCTGGCTGTGGATTACGGCGAAACCCGCACCGGCCTTGCCATCTGTGACGAGAGCGAGCTGCTGGCCACCCCCCTGCCCCAGATCACCGAAAAATCCATGAACAAGGTGGCCGCCTACATCGCCGAGGCCGCCGCCAAGGAGGGCGCAGCCCGCATTCTGCTAGGCCTGCCCATGAACATGGACGGCACCGAGGGGGCCCGCGCAGGCAAAAGCCGCCGCCTGGCCGGGAAGGTGGAAGAGGCCTCCGGCCTGCCGGTGGCCCTGTGGGACGAGCGCCGCACCACCATCACCGCAGCGGGCATTCTCAGCGACAACGGCGTGTTCGGCCAGAAGCGCAAGGACCGGCTGGATTCGGTGAGCGCCGCCGTCATTCTGGAAGGATACCTCGCCTGGCGCAAAAACCATCCGGAGGACTGACCGCATATTCCGCAACCGGGAAGGAGTCTCGCCATGCCTGAAATGTTCGACCATTCCAACCTGACGCGGGAGGTGCTGGCCTTCCGTTGCCCCCGCTGGGATGAGCTTCCCGCCATTGAGCTGTATATGGACCAGCTGACCGGCTACATCAACGAAATTTACGCCCCGCTGGCCAACCCCGCCGCCGCGGGCGATTTCACACTCACCAAAGCCATGGTGAACAACTATGTAAAAATGCGGGTGATCGAGCGGCCGGTGAACAAAAAGTACAGCCGGGTTCAGCTGGCCCGGCTGGTTACGCTGTGCGCCATGAAGCAGGTGCTCAGCCTGCCGGAGCTTTCGGCCCTGAGTGAGATCGGCCTGGCCCGCTACCCCATGCCCAAGGCCTACAACTATTTCTGCGTGGAGCTGGAAAACGCCCTGCGCACCGCCTTCTCTCCGGCGGCCGACCCGGAGCCGGACACCGCCGATGCCCCCAACGACATCACCCTGCTGGTGCGCCGGTTTGCCCTGGCCTTTGCCAGCAAAATCTATGTGCAGAAGCGCGTCCAGTTTGAGCGGCAGATCACCCTGCAATAATTTTCCGCGCTACAGGGGGCCGCACCCGGCCCCTGTAAAAAACAGCGCACCAAACAGCGCCCCCTCGGCCAGATGGCCAAGGGGGCGCTGTATATTTATCTCAGAGTATTTTCCGGGCAATCAGCCTTCCGGAATCAACACGCCATAGTTGCCGTCGTTGCGGCGGTACACCAGCTGCACCTGCCCATCCTCCACATTGCGATACAGGAAGAAGTTGTGGCCCAGCAGATTCATCTGCAAAATGGCCTCCTCGGTGCTGCACGGTTTCACGCTGAAGCGCTTCTCGCGGATGACGTCGTACTCCTCCTCCGGCTCTTCCGCGGGCAGTTCCGGTGCGGCGGCCTTGGTCAGCTTGTCGCCCAGGCGCTTGCGGTTTTTCACCAGGCGGCGGATCAGCAGATCCACGGCGGCGTCCAGCGCATCCTCCATGCGGTCAGCGGCCTTCTCTGCGCGGACGGTCAGCCCCTCGCCCCGCACGGTAATTTCCACGGTATGCCCGCTTTTCTCCACCGTTACGGTAACCTGGGCCGAGGCTTCCTCCTGGAAAAACTTATCCAGCTTGGCAAGCCGTGCCTCCGCTTTCTCGATAAAACTGGGTTTCAGCGAAACCTTGCGACCAGAACATGTGACCTTCATGAAGCATAGCCTCCTTTAACAGCAGGCGCTGACATGGGGCCGAAGCGCCCGCCTTTTTCGAACGTCCAAAGCAGCTTTGAACTTTCGTTGACATTATTATAGCAGAGTTCACTGTAAAAAGCGAGAGATTTCTTTTTGTTTTTGCGAAAGTTTTGTATAGAATGCACAGTTTTTGTATTCCGTCCCATTTGAAGAAAAATTTTCGGCTTTCCCCTTTTCAATTCTTCAAAAATGTGGTATCATATTGGTTGTATCGGGGCAGTGTTCCCCGGTGGAATCCGTGCGATCGTAGCTCAGCTGGATAGAGCGTTCGGCTCCGACCCGGAAGGCCAGAGGTTCGAATCCTCCCGGTCGCACCAAAAAGGCATGACGTTTCTGCGTCATGCCTTTTTTCTTTGCCTGTTTCTTCACGCCGGGGTGCTCAGCGGGCCTGCCTGCGGGCTTTGCGCACCGATGGTCAGGTACAGCGCGCCGTCTTTGCCCAGCGCGGCCCCAACTTTCTCGCCGGTCAGCGCCCGCGCCTCGGCCGCCAGCGCAACGCCGAAGCCGGACCACAAGGACAAGCCGAAGCAGACCCCTGCGCCCACCAGCACGGCACAGCCTGCTGCCCCGACGCAGAGCCCCCGCACCGGCGACAATGCCTCGCTGATGACCTGGGTTGGAATTCTGCTGGTATGCGGCACCGCTTTGGCAGGGCTGTATGTTTACAAAAAGCGTAAACAGAAGTAAAATTTAGGGCAAGGCTTAAACACCGGCCCGCAAACCAATTGGCGCCCCCGATGTGCAAAAGCGCACGTCGGGGGCGCTTTTGCGTATGAAGCATCATTCAGCCATTTGGCAAAGGAGACACGCCCATGCCCATCGAAACCACCGAAGCCTTCCGCGTTCTGCGCATGGATGAACCCATGTACGGCTGCGAAGAGCTGCCCGAAGACGCTCCCCTGCTCTGCGAGATTCTGCTGGAGGGGCCGGGCAGCCGCCGGGTGGTCACCTGCCCGGACGCGCTGCTCACCCAGCGGGGCATTCAGGAGGGCGACGCCGTTCAGCTTCTGGCGGACGGCACCCTGCAAAAGCTGCCCTGAGCGACTGCCCGAACCAGTCCGCAATCCAGTTGAATGCAGATCGAACGCCGAACACAAAAAGGCCGCCGTTCCCGCGCATACGCCGGGAACGGCGGCCTTTTTTCTGCATGGTTTTGTTCAATCGCCGCGCAGGCAAAGCCTTCCCCGCCGCCCTCACACCGGGAAGACCAGCGCAAACAGGCCGATCATCACCGGCATGGTAACAATGGACAGCAGCGTGGACAGCACATACAGCGCGCTGCTCTGGGCCGCATTGCGGTGGTACAGCTGCGCCATGGAGGTAAGGGTGGCGCAGGCCGGGGTAATGGCTGCCAGATACACCGTCATCAAAATGGAGCGGCCGTCCGGCACCCAGGCCGCCGCGTTCAGCAGCCGCAGCACCGCCAGCACCGCCGCCGGGTAGCCGATGAGCCGCAGGGCCACCGGCAGGTAATACCGCCTGGTGCAGAACAGCTGCTTCAGCGGGCTTTCCGCAATGGCCATGCCCGCCAACAGCATCCCCAGCGGGCCCACCATGTCGCCCATGGTGTTCAAGGCCCCCAGCAGCTGGCCTGGCAGCGGAATGTGGGCGAAGAACAGCACCGCACCCATCACAATGGAGATGAGGTTCACGTTCAGCAAAATCTTTTTCCACTCAATGGCCCCGCCGCCCTGCAGGCTGGTGCTGCAATGGGTCCACAGCAAAATCAGCTGCACAATGACGAAGGCGCAGGAATATACCACGTATTCCTCCCCCAAAAGGGCCCGCACCAGCGGAATGACCAGCGCTGCCGCGTTGCTGTAAATCAGGGTGGCCCCCTCGATCACGTCCAGCTGCAGCGGCCGCTTCAGCACCGCCGTCAGGGCCAGAAACAGCAGGTGCAGCAGCACCGCAATGGCAAAGGCGTACAGCAGCCCGGTGCGCAGCGCGGGCGAATCGTCGATCTGAAAAGCCTTGAGCACCACGCAGGGCAACGCAAGATACACCATCACCACCGAAAGCACCCGGCTGTCCGCCGCCTTCAGCGGGCCGCAGCGCACCACGGCATAGCCCATCAGCAAAATCAAAAACAACTGCAAAATCTGCTGTGCCAGCAGCAAACTGATCTCCATCGTCTCTCCCCCTCGTTCGGGTTCCATCCATGCACAGAAAAACCGGTCGGGCTGTTCCGGCCGGTTTTTCTGCACCGTATCTCGGCTCATATCGCTTTAGTGTACAACTATTCTGCGGCCGGTGCAACCGCCGCAGCCGGTCAAAATCCGCCCTATTCGGGCCATTTGCCCCGGCTGCGCCGATGAGCCAAAACAGCCGCTTTTCAGCGCGCCGTCTCTTTCCTTTCGTGTGCCAATACCGCGCGCACGGCCGGCATCTCTTTATCCAGCCGGCAGAAGGGCACCATCACCAGCACCACGGCGCAGATGAGCAGCTGAATCCACACAAAGCCCGCCTTGATGCTGCCCAGGGCCTGGGCGGTCCACATAAAACGAGTTGGCGCCCAGAGCCATATCGTCGTTGCAGGAGATAACGGCATCAATATTGTCGCTGTAGTTGGCCAGCAGCGCGGCAACCTTCTCCTGAGCGGTAGCGCGGCTCCACTCGCAGATCTGCTCGCCGCCGATGCAGGCGACGTCAACGCCGGCGTTGGTCAGAACTTCCACAGACTTGGTGGAGCGCATCAGGGTGTCGTAGTTGCCCTGCATACCCGGAAGGAAGCTCTTCCAAGCTTCGGCTTTCTTTTGCCGTTTTTGCAGATAAACGTTTTATAACTCCGGTGAAATTCCAACATTTTGACAAGAGCGCTTCCTTTTTTGTTTTTTGCATTTCATTTTTTGCGCTTGTCAATTTTTTGGCGATTCTTCGACCGTGCCGCCCGCATTTTCATTCCGCATTCCGTCTCAAAATAAAAAACGGGAACGCCCCCGGCCGAGCAACTTTGAAAAAGCCCGGGGCATTCCCGTTTGGCACACCATGCAGTATGCCTCACTGATTCTATTTATATAGGTGTGAACGCGCGCTCAGCCCCGGAAGATGGCCAGCAGCCGGGGCGTGGTCTCCACATAATGCACCAGCAGCACGCCCAGCACACAGGCCACCGCCTCGCCTGCGGCCACGCTCACGCCCTGGGCGATGAACACGCCCCAGTTCCACTGGCCCATAATGCACCAGCACAGCTCCGCGCCGATGATCAGGCCGTTGAAAATCACCGGCGGCAGGGCGCTGGCCACCGCCCAGCGGCCCTTGCCCACACGCACATTGGCCAGCGCCCGGGTGCACAGGGCCGCCAGCAGGGTGGCCAGGGTGCCGAACAGCACATCCAGCGCACCCAGGATGTTCGTGCCCAGGAACACGCCCACCAGATTGGTCAAAAAACAGCCCAGCGTCACACCCATCAGGCCGCCGGGCAGCAGCACGGGCAGCAGGGTCAGCGCTTCGCTGAAGCGCACCTGCACGGTGCCGTAGCTCAGCGCCGGCAGGGCCAGGCACAGGGCTGTGTAAAGCGCGGCAATCACCGCGCCGGTCACGATCTTTTTGGTTTTCATTGCATACTTCTCCGGCGGTAAGATTTTGACCTCCGCAGCACCGCCAGGTCCGCGGGGTTTGTACCGGCCCAAAAGGAACCGGCGAGCCTAAAATCCTAAGTTGCTCTGGGCCTCGCCTCCGGCAAAGAAGCGAACCCGGCGGTTATTATAGCACGTCAGGCGCTTCTTTTCAATGGGGCCGCAACATGGTATACTGATTTTTATAGAAACACCCGGTGCCGCGGCCCCCCGCCGCCGCCGATGAATGGAAAGGGAGTTCCGCCATGAGCAGCAAGGACTGGGATACTTTGATGAACGGTGTGTTCGGCAGCCGGGGCCGCTTTACCGGCAGCACCGGCGAGGCTGCAAAGCCCGCGCCGGAAAAGCCCGCCCCAAAGGCAGACCCGCTGGCCGCATTGCAGCGCAACGCCGATGCCATGACCGAGGCCCTGCAGCGCCAGGCGCAGGAACTGGCAGACCTGGGCCTGCACAACCGGCCCAGCGCCAAAGCCCAGCGGGCCGAGCAGCAGGCCGCCGAGGCGGCCGCCCTTTCCGGCCAGCTCACCCGGGAACTGGCGAAGGACGGGCTGCTGCCCCAGAAAGCGCCGGACCCCGCCGAGGGCTACACCCCCGCAGTGCGGGCCGGGTTCGCCGGCCTGGCCGACGCCCTGAATCAGACCGTTCTGGGGCAGGAGGCGTTCATCCGCCAGTTGTGCATGGCCTTCCGCCGCCCCTACGTCACCGGCGTGGAGGGCAACGGCCCCAAAAACGCCATTCTCATCTGGGGGCCGGAGGGCACCGGCCGCCACTTTGCCCTGAGGCAGCTGGCCGCCGAGCTGGCCCGCCGGGGCCTTGCCGCCAGCGAGAACGTCACCACGATGGACCTGGCCCTCTACCCCGGCCCGGCGCAGGAAAAGCTGTTTTTGCAGGACCTGTACGCCGCCCTGAACGACAAGAGCGGCATTCTTGCCTTTGACCACTACGAGGCCTGCCACCCCAGCTTCCTTCGGCTGCTGGCCTGCCTGGTGCAGGATGGCGCCGCGCCGCTGGGCAGTCGGTATGTGCTGCAAAAGGGCATTCTGGTGGATGCGGGCACCGCGCTGGTGGCCGACGCGGTGAAGAGCCTGCCCGCCCGGGGCAAGTATCTGGTATTCTTCAGTGAAAAAGGTCCGGACGCCCTCAGCGACCGGTTTGGTGCGGGGTTTGCCGCCGCGCTGGGCGATGTGTGCGCCGCCGCACCCCTCGCCCCCGAAAGCCGCACCGCCCTGGCGGCCCAGCAGCTGAATGCCCTGGCCCAGCGGTGCAAGGCCCGCCTGGGCCTGACGCTGGCCGTGGACCCCGCCGTGCGGGACGAGGCCGCCGCCTGTTACAGCCGCCAGAACGGCTCAAAGCCCATTCTGGCCTATGTGGAGCGGATTTTCCGCAGCCTGACCCAGTACACCCTGGAGTACGACCCCGCCCCCGGCACCCGGCTGGAGGTAAAGCCGGGCGAGGGCGGGCTGGTGCTGGCCCCGGAGAGCGGCGAGGCCATTCCTCTGGCCCGGCTGCTGCCCGCCGGGGGCAGCGCCCTGGCCCAGGTGGAGGCCGAGCTGAACGAAATCGTGGGCCTGGCCCCCATCAAGGACTATGTGCTCAGCCTGAAGGACAACGTGCTGGTGCAGCAGCGCCGCAAGGAACAGGGCCTGAAGAGCGCCGCCGTGTCCATGCACATGATCTTTGCGGGCAACCCGGGCACCGGCAAAACCACCATCGCCCGGCTGGTGTCCAAGTATCTCAAAGCCATCGGGGCGCTGGGCGGCGGCCAGCTGGTGGAGGTGAGCCGCGCCGACCTGGTAGGCCGGTATGTGGGCCACACCGCCCCGCTGGTCAATCAGGTCATCAGCACGGCGCTGGGCGGCGTTTTGTTCATTGACGAGGCATACAGCCTGTACCGCGGCGAGCAGGACAGCTTCGGCCTGGAGGCCATCGACACGCTGGTGAAGGGCATGGAGGACCACCGGGACGAACTGGTGGTGGTGCTGGCAGGCTACACCAAGGAGATGCAGGAGTTTCTCACCGCCAACAGCGGCCTGGCCAGCCGCTTCCCCAACTTCATTGAATTCCCGGATTATACCGCCGATGAGCTGCTGCGCATCACCCGCCTGCAGGCCAAGGGCAAAGGCTACCGCATGGAGGACGCCTGCGACGCCCCCCTGCTGGCCTACTACGCCCGCCGCCAGGCGGAGGACGCCGCCACCGCGGGCAACGGCCGCCTGGCCCGCAACAAGCTGGAGCAGGCCATCCTGAACCAGAGCCGCCGCCTGGTGGCCGAGCCGAACGCCCCGCTGGACCTGCTGCTCTGGACCGATTTTGAACTGGAGGAGTAACGGGCGGCCCCACAGGCAAATTCCCCCTCACAAAGCAGGTCACGTTTGCGGAATGCAGGCCGCGCCGAATCCGGCAAGGGCCTTTTTGCCCCGCTTTTGACCCCCCTTCCGGATTTTTGCACGCAAAAACCGGGCACGGCAGAACGCAGGTTCTGCCGTGCCCGGTTTTTTCTTTCATTTTGGGAACGTGGTTCGGCGAGGTGCGGCCGCTTCACTTCATGAACAGCCCGCCCTGCCCCTTAAACGTGTTCACCGGGTTGATGCTCTTGTTGCCGATGCGCATTTCCACGGTCACCGGCTCCTGCCCGGCCAAACCCACCAGTTCGCCCTGGGTCAGCTGCGCGCCCTCGCTGACGCTCAGTTCCCGCAGGCCGCACAGGTAGCTCTTCAGGCCGCAGCCGTGGTCGATGACCACCGTGTTGCCGCCCAGCTGCAGCGTACCTGCGTACACCACCACGCCGTCCGTCGGGGCAACCACCTCGTCCCCGTCCGCCGCCTGAATGCGCAATTCGGTGCTGCGGGCGCCGCCCGCCAGATAGGCCCCGTAGGCCTGCACCGTACTGCCCTGCACCGGCTGGGTGAACCGGCCCAGCCACTGGGGGGCCCGGTCGCCCTGCTGGTACAGCGGCCAGATCACCGTGCGGTACTCCTGGGCGGCGGCGCTGCTCCAGCTCTGGGCTTCCACCTCGGGGGTCTTGGCAAAGTCCGCGGCCCGCACCTCCACCTGGGCGGTAAGGGTGTGGCTGCCGCTGGTCAGGGTGAGGGTGTGCTCCCCCATCTCGGCGTTGTAGGTCACGGGCAGGTACGCCATCCACCCGCCGGTGGTTTGGCTGAACCACACCTGCCCCAGGTCGCTGTCCAGCTGGGGCGGCTCACTGCCCAGAACGCCCGTCACCCGCAGGCCAATGACCCCGCCCTGGTTGGCGTGCTCGGCCGAAAGCTCCAGGCTGGGGGCCGCGTCCACCGAAAAGCGCAGGTTGTACACATAGCAGCCCTGGGCCTTTGCGGGCTTCTCCCCCGCCGATTCGTGCCACACGGTAATTTTTGCCCGATAGGTTCCGTTGGCCCCAAAGCGGAACTGGGCGTATTCCTCTCCGCTTCCGGAAAAGGTCGTCTGCCCGGCGCTGTCGGTGATTTCAACCTGGGCGCGGGTGCCCCAGGCCGGCAGGGCCAGAGCAGGAGCGCTGTTGTCAAAGGTGCCCAGGTCCTGCAATGCCAGCCCCGGCGAAAGCTGGAACCGCCGATGCAGCACCCCGCCCAGTACAGGGACCTTCCAGTCATAGCCCACATTTTCCAGCGCCTGCCCGCCGTAGGTCACCGGGTCCTGGGGCAGTTTGTCCTCGCCGGTGCGGCTGTAAAAGAAGGCCAGCACGCCCCCCACCAGCACGCCGGTGAGCACCGCCACCAGCAAAAGCCAGGCCAGAATGCGGCCGACGCCGCGCAAAAATGCTTTCATTCCTTCCGCCTTTCTCACTTCCTGTTTTCACATCGAACAAAGGGCATTCCGGCCCGCCGCCCGCTTCCCAGGCGCGGGCCGCGCACTTTTTGCCGCCAGGCTTTTCCACAAACAAGGTCTCTTTCCGTTGAAAACGAGACAGGCCGCCCATTTATTTCACAGGTCCGGCCGGTTTTCCCGGCCGGTTTATCACAAAGGGCCGCCTGCGCCGCTGCCTTTTGTACAAGGCGGGCGCAAGGGCGGCCCCTGTTCAGAACGTTGGATTGGAATTACTCCTTATCGGCCGGTGCGTCGGCGATGGGGGCCTCCACAACCTCTTCCGCCTCTTCCTGCGGCTCAGCGGCTTCTTCGTCCTCGTCGTACTCGTCCTCGTCCTTAAAGTCCTCGCTGAACAGCAGCTGTTCGTACTCGTCCAGCTCCTTCTCACGGCGGCGCAGATACAGGGCAGCGGCAACCAGCCCGCCCACAGCGGCGGCCAGGAACATCAGAATGGCGGCAAAGGTGCTATTTTTCATGAGAATTTCCTCCTTGTGGCCGGGCAGACGGCCCGGCAGCAATCTCGGCCGCCTATGCGCGGCCCTTCCACCAGCAGCAGGGGGGTGCCCGGCTGCCCTGTGATTTGTCTCCATTATACCCGGCCGGGGGGCGGATTACAACCTTTTAAGGCAATTTCACCCCTGCATCATCCGCTTGCGGTAGGCCTTGAAGGCCCCCGGCAGGGCATATTCTCCCGCCAGGGCGGCCTCGTCCGCCCACACGCAGCCCGCCGGGGCGCAGCCGTCCGCCGCCCGGCACTCAAAGCCGCCCAGCTGCCACTCCAGATGGCTGAAAATGTGCTTGGCCGCAGGCAGGGGCTGCCAGTCCGTTCCTGCAAGGCCCAGCTCCGCCAGCTTTTGGGCCAGCTGCTCCTGCGTCAGGGCTTCTTCCCACAGCAGCGGCTGCCACAGCCCGGCCAGCAGCCCTGTTTCGGGGCGGCGCTGAAGCAGCCAGCCCTTCGGCCCGCGCACCAGCGCCACCGTCACCGGCAGCTTGCGGCGGGCCTTTTTGGGGGGCTTGACCGGATACGCCGTCTCCTGCCCGGCCAAATGGGCCCGGCAAAGCCCCGCCAGCGGGCAGACGCTGCACTGCGGCTCGCCCCCCGGCAGGCACACCAGCGCCCCCAGCTCCATCAGGGCCTGGTTGTAGTCGCCGGGTTTGTCCTGCGGCTGGTGTTCCATCACCCGGGCGGTGAAGGCTCGCTTCACGGCAGGGCTGGTCACGTCGCCGCCGTCCGCATACAGGCGGCTGAACACCCGCAGCACGTTGCCGTCCACCGCGGGCACCGGCAGCCCAAAGCTGATGGAGGCAATGGCCCCGGCGGTGTAGTCTCCCACACCGGGCAGGGCCCGCAGGGCCTCGTAGTCGGCGGGCAGCTGCCCGCCATATTGGCTGCACACAATGCGGGCCGCCTTCTGCAGGTTGCGCACCCGACTGTAATAGCCCAGCCCCTCCCACAGCTTGTCCAGCCGGTCGGGCGGACAGTCGGCCAGATCAGCGGGGGTGGGCAGCTCTGCCATAAAGCGCTCGTAATAGGGCAGCGCCGCCGCCACCCGCGTCTGCTGAAGCATGATCTCGCTCACCCACACCCGGTAGGGACTGGGATGGGTGCGAAAGGGCAGGCTGCGCTGGTTTTTGTAAAACCAGGCCAGCAATGGCGGCGCAATGGGGTTCATAGGCGTTCTCCTTTTCAATTTGGTACGGTTTGCACGAAATTCCGGTCAAAATTCTGCATTTTGGGCCGAAGTGCGGCAAAGCTACTTTTCAACAACATGTTTTTCTGATATACTGAATAAGTTAAAGCGGCCGGCTCATGCGTTTTTGCCCGAAGCCCCGCGCCGCCGCTCTCCTTATTATAAGGGCCATTAGCTTAACGGTCAAAGCCCCCGGCTCATAACCGGTTCAGTGGGGGTTCGAATCCCTCATGGCCCACCATGCAGTTCGTACTCGAATCCGATTCTCTATGAGAAAGGGTTCGGGTACGTTTTTTGTTTACAGGAGGTTCTGAGAAGGGACTACTCGGAACAGTAAGCAGGAACAAGAAAAGGCAGGGTATCACTGAGATGGTGGTATCTTGCCTTTTGCTTTGTTCTGACATATAAAGGATGGTCTTTCCGGTAGTAGCATGGTATACTTGGCTCAACAAATCCGAATTTGTCGAATTGAATACAGCACCCATAGCCGCCGAGGTTTCAAAAGAAGTCAGGCGGCTGTTTTTAGCAGAATATATTGACAATCATCTATGTATATGCTACACTATACGCATAGACGATTATCAATGTGAGGTGTTTCTATGAATGCTATGGATGTGGCTTTGATCTGCAAGGCACTGGGCGATGCGAACCGGCTGGAAATCGTAAAGATGCTGTCGGACGGTGAGAAGTGCGGCTGTAAACTGCTGGAACGGTTTGAAATTACCCAGCCGACCCTCTCTCACCACATGAAGATTCTGGTGGAGTGCGGACTAGTGAATGCCCGCAAGGATGGCAAGTGGCAGCACTACTCCCTGAACTGCGAAACCCTGACCCAGTTCAAAGAATTTATAGAGGGACTGACCTGCTGCGGCTGCGGCTCTAATAGCGAAGGGGGGTGCT
>SFJO01000026.1 GCA_004555865.1 Oscillospiraceae bacterium | reverse complement strand
ATGTATATAACGAAATCGGAGAGCCTAAAGAGGGATTAGAAAAGATAGAGAAATACAAAGAAACGGTATTTTGGTCTTTCAGCCGTAAAGATTACCAAAAAACAAACTGGTGGTCTAAAACAGCAAGTGCAAATATTAGCTCAAACCTAACGATAAGAACAGCGAATACGGTTAGAAAAATAGTTAGTATGTAATAGCTTTTTTAAATTCCAGTTTGGCGAACTGATAAAATCCCTTCAGGAACTAAAAGGAGCACTTTTATACACTGTTCGGTGTAGTGCAATTACGCGCGGAACTTGGCTCTCCCGGAAGGAGAGCCAAGGGGGCTGCCTGCAGCTGTGCCATATGTCATAACAGCACAAAGAAACGGAGCGCATCTGCACCGATACGCTCCGTTCACTGTCTTACGAAAGGCCCCGCTAACAGGCGGGGCCTTTTTGCGGTGCAGCGGCCTTGCGGCGGATACGAGAGAGACGAAACCCGGCCCGCAACCCAATTGTGGGCGAAATTGCGGGGCAAAGCTTATCGAAATAAAAGCAAAAACCAGCATATCCTCGCGGACACGCTGGTTTTTGTTGGCGGAGAAAGAGGGATTTGAACCCTCGCGCCGGTTACCCGACCTACGCCCTTAGCAGGGGCGCCTCTTCGACCTCTTGAGTATTTCTCCAGAGCAAAGTCATTCGGAAATGATTCACTTTTAATGGCGGAGAGAGTGGGATTCGAACCCACGGCCCGTTGCCGGGTCACCGGTTTTCAAGACCGGCTCCTTAAACCACTCGGACATCTCTCCACAGTGGTCTCCCGCACCGCCTGCGGAATGCGAGTATTATAATACCATGGGGGCGGGGGTTTGTCAAGAACTTTTTTTGCTTTTTACAAAATTGCCCGGGCGTACCGCTGCCGACGGCACGCCCGGGCGAGGTTGGGGGTATGAAAAGCGGACGCAGCAAAGAGGAAAAAAACACTGGCCGCAGGAAAAAGGCATGGAACACTCAAGCCGTGCGCATCAGGCGCGGCGCGGCTGGGCTGGTATGCAGGCGGGGGGAAGCCGCAGCTTGCCGGGCATAGGCCTGCCGGCGCAGCCGCGTGCGCCGCACACGGCTGGCGGTGCGCTCGGCCCGGCGGCCGGCCCGGTAGGCCCAGCGGGTAAGGCCCCCCAGCGCCAGGCAGAACATCAGCGCCGACAGCCCATATTCCGGCAGGCTGCCCAGGCTGAACACGCTGCAAAGGCCGCAGGCCAGGCACAGAGTGCGGAGAAGCATTGCTTTTACTTTATAATAAGTGACCATAACACAGAACCCCTTTCGATGAAACATGGAAATGACGGGGGAAGATTTTATGCTGCTAAACAACATTGAGTTGTTTACAACATCATGATAATACTCCAATAGGTTGTTGTCAAGGGCTGAAAAACAACTTTTTTGTGAAAAACACAACCAAAAACCTTTACAACCACAACGCAAAGTTGTACTATGAAGAGGAAGAAACGATCACGCGGCTGGCGCAGGGGCAACCTCACACGCGGCCGCTGCAATAGAGCCGGAGCCGCGCGCTCGCGGCAAGGCCCGCAAAACGCGGGAGAAGAAACCGGTGCGGTTGGTCTGCCGACGCCGCACGGCATCCATAGAAAAGGGGGATACGGTATGTTCTCGGAAATTCTGCGCAGCCTGCGCAAGGCAAAGGGCCTGACCCAGCGGGAGCTGGCGGGGCATCTGGGGGTGACGCAGCAGATGGTGGCCAAGTGGGAAAAGGGGCAGAGCACCCCCGGCCCGGATCAGCTGACCCGTATGGCAGAACTGCTGGAGGTGAGCACGGACACCCTGCTGGGCCGGGTGGTTGGGCTGGAGACCCGCCCGGCCTCGGCCTATGGCCAGTGCCGCATTCCGGTGGTAGGCACGGTCAAAGCCGGTTACGGTGCCCTCGCCTTTGAAGAGGACTACGGCAGCGAGTATGCCAGCGTGAAGGACCCGGACAGCTACTTTTATCTGGTGGTTCGGGGCGACAGCATGGAACCCCGCATTCAGGACGGCGACCTGGCGCTGGTGCACCGGCAGCCGGTGCTGGACAGCGGCGATCTGGGCGTGCTGATCTACGGCGAGGGCGAGGGCACCCTGAAGCGCTATGTGCGTCGGGGCAACGCGGTGGTGCTCCAGCCGTTCAACCCGGACTATGAGGAGCTGGTGCTGCGCGGCGAAGAGCTGGAGCAGCTGCACGTGGTGGGCAAGGTGATCAAAACCGTCACCCAGTGGTGAGCCTCTGTTCGCTGAGTTTATTGTAGCAAACGAAAAGCCCCATAAGCGGGATTTTGAACCTGCGGAGGAAAAAACTGGGGCGGCGCGTGCCGGTTCGGCGGTTCGCACCCCCAAAAAAACGGGCGTGTGCGCCCCCGGCGTGAGGAGCGAGCCCGACGCCTGTTCAGAAAAGAGAGAAACCCAGGCCTTTCTGCCGAAGGCCGCAGAGCAGCCGATTCGGCGGAGAGAGACGATGGAACTGCTGCAGAAACTTACGATTTTATCCGACAGCGCCAAGTATGACGTTGCCTGCACCTCCAGCGGGTTGGACCGGGCGGGCCGGCACGGCAGCATGGGCAGCTGCACGGCCCCGGGCATCTGCCACACCTTTGCCTCGGACGGCCGGTGCGTGAGCCTGCTGAAGGTGCTGCTCAGCAATGTGTGCGCCTACGACTGCTGCTATTGCGTCAACCGGCGCTCCAACGATGTGCCGCGGGCCAGCTTTACCCCGCGGGAACTGGCGGACCTGACGCTTCAGTTTTACCAGCGCAATTACATTGAGGGGCTGTTCCTCTCCAGCGCGGTTCAGTGCAGCCCGGATTACACCACCGAGCGCATGGTGGAAACGCTGCGCATTCTGCGCGAAGAGTACCATTTCCGCGGGTACATCCATGCCAAGGCCATCCCCGGGGCCTCGCCGGAACTGGTGGAGCAGCTGGGCCTTCTGGCGGATCGAATGAGCGTCAACATCGAGCTGCCCAGCGAGCGCAGCCTGAACCTGCTCTGCCCGGACAAGGGGCGCAGCGCCATTCTCACCCCCATGGGGCAGATTGCGGTCCGCACCGCCCAAAGCCGGGAGGAGATGCAGCTGTACCGCCGTGCCCCGGCCTTTGCCCCGGCCGGGCAGAGCACCCAGATGATCGTGGGGGCAACCCCGGAGAGCGACCGGCAGATCCTTCGGCTGAGCGAGGGGCTGTACCACAAATACAGCCTGAAGCGGGTGTTTTACTCGGCCTACATCCCGGTGACGGAGGACCGCCGCCTGCCCGCAGCCGACACAAAGCCGCCGCTGCTGCGGGAACACCGGCTGTACCAGGCGGACTGGCTGCTGCGCTTTTATGATTTTGCGGCCTCGGAGATCCTCACCGAAGAGGAGCCGAATTTCAACCCCTATCTGGACCCCAAGTGCAACTGGGCCATTCAGCATTACGGTATGTTCCCGGTGGACGTGAATACCGCCCCGAAGGAGTGGCTGCTTCGGGTGCCGGGTATCGGGCCGAAAAGCGCGCTGCGCATTCTCTCGGCCCGGCGGCAGGCCCAGCTGGACCTGGAGGGCCTTCGGCGCATCGGCGTGGTGCTCAAACGGGCGCAATATTTCATCTGCTGCAAGGGCTACGGGGGCAGCCGAAACCCCAAGCGGGAGACCGTGGTGCGGGCGTTGCTGGACCCCATGGCCTTCAATGCCGGATGCGAGCAGCTGAGCCTGTTCAGCGCGCCGCAGGTGCAGCAGCTGGCGGGCAGCGGCCTGCCGCCCCAGATCGCGGGCCGCATGGTGCAGGAGGAGGTGGTCGCACGGTACGCACAGAAGATGTGATCTATCGCTACGACGGCAGTTACCCCGGCTTTTTGTGCTGTGTGTTTGAGAGCTTTGTGCGCAAGGCTCTGCCACTGGCCATTGAGGGGCCGGAGGCCGCGCAGCTGAGCTTTTTTGAGGGGCGGGAGATTCCCACCGAGGCAAAAAAGGCTGCCCGTGTGGAGGCCAGCCTGGCCCCGGCCCTGGGGGCGCGGGCGGAAGAACTGGTGCACTATGCCTTTTTGAGCGGCCGGCCCGAGAAGGAGCTGCTGATCCTGCGCTTTCTGCACATGGCCTTTGCCCGGGGGCGGGGAGCCGCCTGGGATTACGCCCACCCGGATGCCGCCCCGGTGCTGGACCTGGAAAAGGCCGTGCGGGGCGAGGCACACTTGCTGACCGGGTTTGTGCGCTTTCAGGTGACGGACGGAATGCTGGGCGCGGTGATCCGCCCCAAAAACTATGTGCTGCCTCTGCTGCGGCCTCATTTCTGCGGCCGCTACCCGGACAAGGACTTTCTTATTGCAGATCTGACCCACCGCACAGCGCTGGTGTATCAGGGCAGCGTGGTGGATTATGCCGAACTGCCGCCGGATTTTGCCCTGCCGCCGCCGGACGCGGAGGAAGCGGAGTATCAGGCGCTGTGGAAGCGGTTCTACCAGACCATCGGCATCCGGGCGCGGTACAACCCCACGGTGCGGCGCACCAATTGCCCCAAGCGCTACTGGGCCTGCATGACGGAATTGCAGGACGAGCGGTAAATCAAATTTCAAGGAGAGGGCGATGGCGTTCGACTTCAAAAAAGAGTGCCGGGCGCCAAGGATGGGAAAAAGCAGGGGGTCAGCCCTGCCCAAAACGCCCCCCTCACAAATAAATGTGGCCTGCGTATCATGGGCAGCGGGAATGAAGTTCTCCCGTGGAACGCGGGGCCGCGCGTTTTGAAACCGCTTTTCATAAACCGTGACAAGCTGATGACTTCTGGGATCGTTTGGGGTCGCAGAATGCATCGGCTTTTTTGCGCCCCGACGCCTGCTGGAAAAGCAGGGGAGCCGATGAACAAAAACGGTAAAATGCAGGTAAAATTTGCTGGTTTGTCGAATAAATCTTCCGCGTTTTAGTGACGGGAAGGGCGGGATATGCTATAATGACCCACAGCGGCCATGCCAAAGCTGCGGCATTACAGGCTGCCAAACTGGAACAATCACCCGATTCAGGAGAAATTTATGCTGACCAAGTATCTGTATGTATTCTTTATTTCCATGGTTCCGCTGGTAGAGCTGCGCGGCGCCATCCCGATTGGCACGGTGGGTCTGGGCCTGCCCATGATTCCCACCTACATCACCGCCGTTGTGGGCAACATGATTCCGGTGCCCATCCTCTATCTGTTTGCCCGCCGCGTGCTGGAGTGGGGCCAGGATAAGCCCCTCATCGGCAAGCCCTGCACCTTTTTTATGACCAAGGGCAAGCGGGGCGGCGAGAAGCTGCAGGCCACGGCGGGCCGGGGCCTGTTTATGGCGCTGCTGCTGTTCGTGGGCATTCCGCTGCCCGGCACCGGCGCGTGGACCGGTACGCTGGCAGCCTCGCTGCTGGATATGGACTTCAAGAGCAGCGTGCTGGCCTGCATGGGCGGCGTGCTGCTGGCGGGCGTGATCATGGGCCTGGCCAGCAGTGGCGTGCTGGGGGTTGCCGGTGCCGTATTTGCCCGCTGAGCCGGGACGCGGCCCCGCAATGAAAGAACGGCCCCGGCATTGATGACCGGAGACCGGGCCGCCGAACATCGGAGGAAGTATGAAACTGCTGAAAGGCTATTCGAAACAGGAGACCAGCTGGATGATGTACGACTGGGCCAACAGCGCCCATTCCGTCATTGTGGTGACCATCCTGCCCATTTTTTACAACACGGTGGCCGAGTACACCGGCGACGCAGTGTCCAGCATGAGCACCTGGGGCTACGCCACCAGCGCGGCCATGGCCATTGTGGCGCTGCTGGCCCCGGTGCTGGGCGTGTTCGGCGACTTTGAGGGCTGGCGCAAAAAGCTGTTCACCGGCTTCATGCTGGTGGGCGTGGTCTCCTGCCTGGGGCTGGCGGCAGCCCCGGCGCTGCCCTTTACCCAGCCCGGCGTGGCCGAGCGGGTGGGCCTGCTGGTTCTAAGCCTGTATATCCTCAGCACTCTGGGCTTTGCCGGGGCGAACCTGTATTACGACAGTTTCCTCACCGACGTGACCACCGAGGAGCGAATGGACCAGGTGTCCACCATGGGGTACGGCCTGGGCTACATCGGCGGCAGCACCATTCCGCTGCTCATCTTCCTCATCATGAACGCGGTGGGGGTGCCCATGCTCACCTGCCTGTCCTTTATCTTTGGCTTTACCGGCGTGTGGTGGCTGGTGTTCAGCTTTCCCATGCTGAAAAACGTCCATCAGGCCAGCGGCGTGCCCCGGGAAAAGGGGGCCGTGGGCAGGGCCCTGCGGGGTTTGGGCGGCACCCTGAAGGAGATCGCCGCCCACAAGGACATGCTGGTGTACCTTCTGTCCTATTTCTTCTACATTGACGGCGTGAACACCATCATTCACATGTCCACAACCTACGGCGATATGCTGGGGCTGGACTCCACCGCCATGATGCTGGCCCTGCTGATGGTGCAGATGCTGGGTCTGCCCTTCTGCCTGCTGTACATCCGGCTCAGCAGCCGGTTCGGCGCCCGAGCCATGGTGGGCTTCGGCATCGGCGTGTATATGTTCACCTGCGTGTTCGGCTTCTTCATGCACAGCGCCTGGCAGTTCTGGGTACTGGCTTTCCTGGTGGCCACCAGCCAGGGCGGCATTCAGGCGCTCAGCCGCAGTATGTTCGGCAAGATGATCCCGGACAAAAAGCGCTCGGGCGAGTTCTTCGGCTTCTACGACATCTTCGGCAAGTTCAGCGCCATCATGGGCCCGTCTCTGGTGGGCGTGGTGAGCGGCGTAATGGCCCGGCGGGAGCTGACCGCCCGCGGCCTGACCCAGGCCACCGCCACCGCCGAGCAGATTGCCCAGGTGAACGCCGCTGCGGCCCCCTGGGGCATTTTGTCCATTCTGCTCATCTTCTTTGTGGGCGGGGGCCTGTATTTTCTGGTGCTGCCCCGCTGCCTGAACAAAGAGAGCGCCAACTGAAAAACGCATAGCGTAAGTGAAAAAGAACGCGCCGCTTTCCCGCAAAGGGGAGAGCGGCGCGTTATGCGTGTTCGGGCGGGGCAGGATCGTCCGTGCGGCCGAGCAGATAGTCAATGCTGGTGTGGTGCTGGTCGGCCAGCGAAATTAAAATTTGGGTTGGAAGATCCAACGCCCCGCTTTCATAGCGGGAATAGGTGGCCTGGCTTACGTGAAGAAGCCGGGCCATTTCGGTTTGCGAGAGGTCACAGTCCTCCCGCAGGGCACGAATGCGCGGATACATAAAAATCACCATCGCATATTCTAAAATATACGATTATTGCATATTGACTTTTATGCAATAATTGCATAAAATGAGAGACAAGAAAGGAAGTGCATCCCTTATGAACAAAGAAAAGCCTGCGGTAAAGCAATGCAAGCATTGCAAGAGCGAAATTCCCTACGATGCAAAAGTATGCCCCGTTTGCCGGAAAAAGCAGGGGGCGCCGGGCTGCCTGATTGTGGTGCTGGTGGTGGTTGTGCTGGTGGTGATCGCCGCGTTTGCGGGCGGCGGAGAAAGCAGCACGCCCCAAAAGGTGGAGAGCACGTCCGGCACCTCGCAGTCGGCCAGCCAGGCCGGCGAAGCACAGCCGCAGCCGGAACAGACGGTGTTCACGGTGGGCGATGCGGTGGAGCTGAACGGGGTGAAAACCACGCTGCTGAGCGCGGAGGAATACCCGGGAAAGCAATACATGATGCCAACGGACGGAAACGTTTTTCTGGTATGCCAGTTTGAGATTGAAAACGATTCTTCCGCGGAGATCACCGTCAGCTCCATGGTGAGCTTCAACGCCTACTGCGACGATTACAGCGTCAACCTTTCCGTCACCGGGGAGATGCTGGAGGATTCCTGGAAAACGCTGGACGGCACCGTTGCGCCGGGCAAAAAAATCAATGGGGTCATCGCCTACGAAATCCCGCAGGATTGGCAGAAGATGGAGATCTCCTACACGCCTTCCTTCTGGTCGGGGCATGACGTGCAGTTTGAGATCAACAAGTGATGGACCGGCGCTTGAGCTGGTAAAGCAAAAACGGTAAAAAGCAGAAAAGCCGGGAATGGCCGGGGCATGGAGTGTGCCCAGTTGGTCCTTCCCGGCTTTTTTACAGGATGCAGACTTCCGGAAGATTGCTTCCACGCGGAAATTCTGCTAGAATCAGGATGTGCGCCAACGCAAAGCAAATCGGCGCGCAGAGGCGGAAAAACGCCCGATTGAGGAAAGAAGGAACCAAACCATGCCGGAAGGATACACCCATCTGCGCTGTGCCTGGCGGGCGGCCCGCGCCCAGAAACTGACCGCCGACCTGCACCGGGAGGCGTTTTTTGCCGGGGCCAACGGGCCGGATATGCTGTTCTGCTATCAGGTGTGGAAGCCTGCCCAAAAGCGGGCATATCCGCTGCCGGACCTGGGCGAGCGGATGCACAACGAAAACACAGGGGCCTTTCTGCGGGCGCTGCTCGACGGGGCAAAAACGCCGGTGCAGCGCAGCTATGCCGCGGGCTTTTTGTGCCATTACGCGGCCGACACGGTGGTGCATCCCTATGTGGTGCTGGTCACTTCACCGGGGCAGGCTTACGAAGGCCCCGGCGGCCACGGCTATTTTGAGATCGCGCTGGACAGCCGGCTGCACGAGAGCGACACGGGCGACGCTGCGGTGCCGGTGGCCCACTGCTGCCCCCGGATGGACGATGCGGCGCTGGATGAGGTGATTCCGCTGCTGGCCGGCGCCATTGAGGCCGCCTATGGGGAGCGTTACCCCGAACCGGCCCTGCGGGACGCCTTTGCGCAGGCCACGTTTATTCGGTCGCTGTTCGTCTGCCGCGGGCCGGTGAAGCGGGGGCTGCTGCGGCTGGCGGAGCCGCTGTTCGGTAAGCCGGGCACGGTGATGGGCCATGTGACCCCCGCCCGGCTTCGGCCCGGCCTGCCCGAGACCTGGGCACACCCGTTTACCGGCGAAGAATTTACCGGTGGGATTCCGGCCCTGCTGGAGCGGGCCGAGCAGCGGTGCGGCCTGTATCTGGCGGCGGGCCGGGCCTACTGGGCCGGCAGCATGACCATGCAGGAGTTGAGCGCGCTTCTGGGCAGCCGAAGCTATCTTTCCGGCACGGAGGATGCCGCCTCAACCGGCGAAGCGATGGACTGAAAGTACGTTAAATCATATAAAAACGTTTATACGTAAGAAATTAAAAACGACCGGCGGTGCATTGCAAAAGAATATAAAATTGTGACCAATTTATGAATGAGGATTGTGCAACCCTACGATTGACGCGAAAACGTAGGATGACTATACTAGAAAAAGAATCTTTTACTTTAGCATATTAAAATGCGTTGAACAGGACAGGAAGCCGGAAAACACCCTTTCAGAGAGCCGTCGGAAGCTGCGAGGCGGCGGGTGCCCGGTTTCGGATCCCCTGTGAGCAGCAGGCTGAAACCCGGCCGCGGCCCTCTGGCCCGGCAGGCGGTAAGCCCCGCCGGCCGCCCGCCGTTACCTGGGCGCTGTTCCTGCCGGAACCCGGCGGGGACGGGGCAGAGCGGTGCGCCGTTTGAATTGGAAACGGCACACCGGAAGAAAGAGTGGTACCACGAGGTCAGTGCGCTTCGTCTCTTTTATGAGACGAAGCGCTTTTTGCACCCCATCGGCGGGCCGCCGCTTCGCACCAAAAAGCAAACGATTCTTACACACCACACAGGAGGAACCGTCGGCATGGATTCCAGCGCATATTTTGAGCGCCTGCTGCGCTACTACGAGGGAAGCTTCGACATTGCCCGCCCGGCGCTTCTGGGCGGCAGCGAGTTTTCGGCCCTGGCTTCGTTCCACATCCGGCAGGAGAAATATGTTCTGGTAAAAAAGGCTACCCTTTGGGGGGTGGACAGCCATGAACACGTGCTGATGCAGCAGTACCGCACCGCCCCGGGGCCGGAGGAAGTGGCCCGGCTGGGGGAGATTCTGACCAGCCACATGGAACCGGAGGTGGCCCGCCGCGGCGAGGCCAACATGCCGGAAGACCATATGTACACCTACCTGACCCTGGCCCTGCTCAGCGAACAGCCGGTGAGCGAAGAGCTGGTGAAGGCGGTGCAGAAGTTCAAGTTCGTCAAGTATTACAGCTTCTACCTGCGCGGGTACAGCGAGGCCCGCATGGTGCTGGTGGACCTGGCCAATGAGAAGGTTTACACCAACAAGGCGGGCAAAAAGGCTGCCGAGCTGTACCAGCGGGTGCTGGCGGACGTGAAAGCGGGCAAGGCGTAAGCACCTGCCCCCTCAAACATGGCAGAAAATGATGGGCCGGGGGCCGAGTTGTTGGCGGCTCCGGTTGTTTGCGGCAAATCATTTTTTGATAAGAACGGCCCGGAAGTTTTCGCAAGAAAACCGGCGGGCCGCCGGTACGAACACCCCACGCCGTGTTGGTAAGGCGCGGGGCGAGAAACAATTCTCGAGGAGGAACATAACAATGAGCGGAATTGCAATTCTGGTCGTGTCCATTGTTGTGCTGGCCTTAGGTTACGTCTTTTACGGCGGCTGGCTGGCAAAACAGTGGGGCGTTGACCCGTCCCGTAAGACCCCGGCTTATGAAATGGAGGACGGCGTGGACTACGTGCCCGCCAAAGCCCCCGTTCTGCTGGGTCACCACTTCGCGTCCATCGCGGGCGCCGGCCCCATCAACGGCCCCATTCAGGCGGCCCTGTTCGGCTGGGTGCCTGTGCTGCTGTGGATTCTGATCGGCGGTATCTTCATCGGTGCCGTGCAGGATTTCAGCGCCCTGTTCGTGTCTGTGCGCAACAAGGGCATGTCCATCGGCGAAGTAATGGAGGTTCATCTGAACCATAAGAGCAAGGTCATGTTCAGCGTGTTCACCTGGCTGGTTATGCTGCTGGTGGATGCCGCCTTCGCGGACATCGTTGCCAAGACCTTCTACTATGTGGAGGGCAGCACCAACAACGGTTCTGTCGCCACTGCCAGCCTGCTGTTCATCCCCCTGGCCATTGCCTTCGGCTTCCTGGTCTACCGCCGCGGTGTGCCTCTGGGCATCTCCACCGTGGTGGGCGTTGCCCTGCTGTGCGGCTGTGTGGCCGCCGGCCTGGCCTTCCCCCTGAACTACGGCAGCGTCAACTTCTGGCGCGTGGTCGTGTTCGTGTACTGCGGCATCGCTTCCGTCACCCCCGTGTGGATTCTGCTGCAGCCTCGTGACTACCTGAACAGCTTCCTGCTGTACTTCATGATCGCGGCCGCCGTCATCGGCATCCTGGGCTCCAACCCCACCGTGATCCTGACCCCCTTCAGCGGCTTCACCGTGGGCAACAGCATGCTGTTCCCCACCCTGTTCATCACCGTGGCCTGCGGCGCCGTTTCCGGCTTCCACAGCCTGATCGCTTCCGGCACCACCTCCAAGCAGCTGAGCAACGAGGGTGACGCCAAGATGATCGGTTACGGCGGCATGCTGATCGAGTGTGTGCTGGCCGTCATCGCCCTGCTGTGCGTGGGCAGCCTGACCACCGACGGCAACTACACCGAAGTGGCCGCTGCGCCTGCCACCGTGTTCGCCACCGCCATCGCCGGCTTCTTCACCAAGATGGGCCTGGGCGAAAAGGCTGCCAGCATCGCCTTTACCGTCATCAGCCTGGCTGTGTCTGCCTTCTGCCTGACCAGTCTGGATACCTGCTGCCGTCTGGGCCGCTTCACCTTCCAGGAGTTCTTCACCCCTGAGGAGGGCGAAAAGACCTCCATGCAGAAGACCCTGACCAACAAGTATGTGGCTACCGTCATCAACCTGGGTATGGCTGCCCTGCTGTGTGGCGCGGGCTATGCCAAGATTTGGCCCCTGTTCGGCGCCTGCAACCAGCTGGTCAGCGTGCCTGCCCTGATGGCTGCCGCCGTGTTCATGAAGCGCATGAGCCGCAACCACAAGATGTTCATCGTGCCCATGTTCTTCATGGCCGCTGCTTCTCTGTTCCAGCTGGTGCTGAGCTTCCGCAACAATGTGGCCACCATCATGGCCGGCGGTGCCAGCCTGGCTGCCCCCATCATGCAGTGCATCATCATTGTGCCGGTGTTCGTGCTGGCCATTGCCCTGCTGTGGGAGGGCTGCAAGGCCCTGTTCGGCAAGGAGACTGCCAAGAACTAAGCGCGCTTCGGGCGTTTGCCTGACCGCTGTATAAAGGCACACCCCGCCTCGGGTTTGAGGCGGGGTGTGCTTTTTTGCATCCGACAGAAAGCGAGCGGGGGGACAGGGGAAGCCGGGCGGCTTACCGGCCGCCGACGGCAGGCAGAAAGGCGCGCAGGCCATTCCAGTCCAGCGCCGGGGCCAGGGCAAGGTAGTCGGTGCCCATGGCCAGCCGGAACATCTCCAGAAGGACATCCAAGGCCGGGGTAGGTACGCCGTGCAGCCGCCCAAGCAGCACCAGCGGCGCCAGCCCGTAGGGCAGGTCCTCCGTGATGAAGCGGTGGTGGGTGGTTGCAGGCCCCTTGGTGACCATATAGGAGGGGTTGGAGTGGAAGGCGTCGTACAAGGTGGGCTGCGGGGTGGGCCAGGCATCGTTCAAAAGCTCCAGCGCGGTGCGCACGGGCACGCCGCAGGCGCGGGCCACGGTCACACGCTCGGTGTCCAGCTGTTCCACAAAGCGGGCGGTGAGGGGGCTTAGCCCGTCGGCGAACAGGCGGTAGTCCTCGCCGTTGTCCATGCGGGCCAGATTGAACAGCGCGATGGGCCCGTGGGTGACGGGGTTGGTGCCGGAAAGGGAGGTTTCGAGAATGCTGGAGGCGGCGGTATACTGGGGCCATTCCGGGCAAAGCGCTTCCAGCACCGCGCCGGTGGCGGCGGGGTCGGTACAGGCCAGAAGCAGCTGCTTTTTCACGGTTTTCAGGTAGACCTGACCGGGCCCGGGGGAATTTGCCAGAATCAGCTGGCCGCTGGTCTCGGCGATGCGGCAGCCCTTTTCGGCCGCCTCTCGGCCCAGCACCTGCGCCAGCTCCGCTGCGCCCCAGCAGCAGTTGGTTACCAGCAGAATCTGCCCGGGGCGAAGGTGCCCGGCCAGCCCTTCGGCCACGGGGCGGTGCCCCTCGGCCAGGGTCTGGATCAGCAGAATGTCACAGCGGGCGGCCAGCTCTTCCAGCGTGTCGGCGGTCTCCACCGGAAGCTGCCCCTCCACTTTGCCGGTGGCCAGAAGGCCGCTTTGAGCCAGGTCGGCCCGTTTGCGGGGGCTGCGGTCCCACACAAGGGCGGGGCAGCCCGCCTGATGCAGCCAGGCTGCCGCCGCTTTGCCGGTGCTGCCCGCACCGATGATGCCGTATTTCATTAGAACCACTCCTTTGTGCCGTGGGATGTGTTTGTACCTATTAGAGCACATACGGCGGCGTTTGGCAAATGAAGCGGGGATGCAAACGGGGAAGAAGTGCGGCAAAAAGACGCTGAGACAGAGGAAATTCCACAAAGAAGCGCGCTGTAAAGAAGCAAAGTACGGGCTGCCTGAGGGCAGGCGGGGCCGCCCGAAGAGCCGGAACTGAGCGAAAGCTACAAATTTGAACGGGGATGTTTGGCAGAGAATGGGGTAAAAATGAGAAATACAAAATGAAATGCCGGAGGAATGAATCATATAACAATTAAATGGTTGTTTGAAAAACGGATAATTTGTTTGAAATAATTGTAGTGAGCGGGTATGATAAAGCCAGAAAAAGCGGAAAGGGTGCAGAAAACCGGATGAAAAGACAAAAAGCAGCGGCAGTTTTGCTTGCCCTGAGTTTATTTTTTGCAGTACCAATCAGAGTAGCGGCACAGGAAAGCTCGATGGAAAGTAGGGTCTATCCCCTGATCCTGCCTGCTGGGGAGAGCGTGTCGCTTTCTGCAGAATATTTTGAGATGCGTCTTGGACTAAAGCCCGGTGAGATCGCGGCAATCACCATTACCTCACTCCCTGAAGAGGG
>SFJO01000014.1 GCA_004555865.1 Oscillospiraceae bacterium | reverse complement strand
CAACGTCGGAAGAAAAGGCCGCGCATGTGCTGATGAATAATAATACACTTTCCCATCATGGCAAGCTACAATTCCAAAGGCATATTTATGGTATCCGGCACTGCTGAAATCAGCACCGGTCGGCGGCAAATTTGTTCCATGATTGTGGATAGAAACCAATGTGTAAGGTTCTGCTGATGTGACGGCGGAGCTCAAAGATCGGCCATACTGTGTTTCATTGTCCACCTTTCCCGATGTCTGCCCAACAAAGCTTCCATCAAGCCGCAGAATCGTCAAATCCTCTTTGTACGAGCCGGACTGATGTGTAATGGCAGCCTTGCAATATTTATAGATCGCCTGGTTCAGTGCTGGATTTTTCGAGATCGAATTGAACTTAGCCCGGTACTGGTCGCTGTTTATGTAGGTAAAATCGGTTTGGTTGGAACCAATGCCAACACTGTAGCTTTTCTCCGGTAGGCCAGACTCCAGCTTGGCGGCCTTTGCCACCTCCGTCCTTCCCTCATCCATCTTCAGGCCGGTTTCTTCCAGGTACGCATTCAGCCGTGCCCTGGCGCGGGCCAGGCGGGCCTTTGCGGCGCTTTCCTCGCTGGGTACGCCCCATTCCTCGACCACAATGCATTCCCGTTTCGCGCGGCGGATCTGCCGCTCCAGCGCCCGCTGTTTCTGCCGGGCCTGCTCTTCGGTGAGCAGCTGGCCATTCCAGGGGATTTTCGGGGCGTTGTACTCCGCCAGCACTTCGGGAGTGTAGGCGGGCGTACTGATGCCCGGCCAAAAGAGGTGCCAGTTGTGGCGGCAGTTTGCGCCGCCAAAGCCCTTCACATCGCCGTAGCCAATGTCCTTCAGGCTCAGGTAGCCAGGCTCGCCGTCCAGGCTCACGATCTGCCCCTGCCACCAGCTGTGGTTGGTGTAGTCCGGCCCGCCGTCTCCGGTGCGGGCACCGCTGTGGGCGCTCAGCTCCATAAAGCGGCAGTTCAGCTGCCTGGCGTTGTGCAGCGAGATGTCAATGGCCGTCTGGTTGATGCCGGTCACCATGGCGCGGCGCACCACGGTCTCCAGCGTATCCACATGGCCGCTGGGGTAGGTGCAGGCACCCACGCCTTGGGCGGCCAGGGCCTCCAGCCCCCGGCGGATGACCTGCTCGGAGCTGTATGCCCCGCAAAAATGAAAGAGTTTGAACGACAGAAAACGACGGATTTTTCATTTGTGAGGCTGTATACTAATGCCAGTAGCTTCTCCTGTCCAGTACACGAACGCTACCTTTTCAAAATCAGGCCCGGCAGCATTCCCACGCTGCCGGGCCGCTTTTTGTGAAGCCGTTTTGGTGCGGCATATCCTATGGAATGCAGGTAGTAGCCAAAGCCAATGGTTCGGCAGCAAGCAGCACTGATGCAGAAAAGCCTTTCTCGTGCAGGCCCGATCGTACCATATGCTATATAATAAAGCAGCAAAGCCGCGGTGCACAGACATCGCGGCTTTGCTGTTTTGTACAGATTCCACCAATTGCGGAAAATTTTGAAAAGCTTCATCCCATATCCGACAATATGCGTCCGCCATCGAGAGTTTTGACATAAGGAAATCCGGACACGGGCTTTTGACAAAAGGCTGCGGAATCCGGATACAACACACAGTATGAGTGCAGAAAGGGAGACGAACCATGACGGAACGGAACAAATTCGATGCGAGCGAAGCGACTATGCAGGACAGCAACACCCAGACCACGATGGAGATTGATTTGGTGAACAAGGGCAGCGGCGTGACCTACGCCAAGGTTCCGGTGGTGGGCGGCAACACCATGGGCCAGCTGTTGGACGCATATGCGCAGGATCTGGGAATCCGGCGGGATGCGGCCAAGCTGGTTTTCGTGAACAAGCGCACCGGCGTGGAGAGCTGCGATGAAAACGAGACGGTGGAGGGCATGGGCCTGATGAACGGCGATGTGCTGACCATTTCGGACGATGGCGGCGTGGCTTGACCTCGTTTTGAAAAACACCGCGGAACAAGGAAGGAATCGGACATGCTGAACTGGATTTGCATTGCAGCGGGGGTGATTCTGCTGCTGGGCGGTGGGGCTGCCTGGATGGCCCTGAACCGCCGCAGCGAACCATCGCCCAAAAGCAGACAGCCACCCCCGCCTCTGCCGCAGGGGCGGGGCAGCCCGAGCCGCCCGGCGGCGCGGCGGCAGCCTGGAGGAAGTCGGCCGAGCCTGGCCGCACCGACAAACGTGCGGCCTGCACGGCCCGCAAGGCGGGAAGAGCCGATCAACCACCGGAACACGCGGGCTGCACGGCCTGTGCAGCCGGAACCGGCGGCGCGGCGGACTCTCCCGGTAGTAGGCGCGGGGCCGCGGGGCATTCGGCCGGATCAGTTCCCGTGCTGCCCAATCGACCGGGCGCGGAACCTGCCGGGGCAGCCCCAGAAAATTTTTTGGAATGACGGAGCCGGATGCTATCGGTGCCCGAACGGCCACCGGATCGCCCCCAATGGGCGGCCCATTCTGTGAGGCCGCGGGGCGGAAAGGAACAGGAGGAAATGATGGAGGATCGTCTGTACAATCCTTTGAAGCTGTCGGTCTATCGGCCACTGTTCAGCGGCAAACGGGTGCTCATCTGCGGCGCGGGCGCGGTTGGCTCCAACGTGGCTGAAGCACTGGTAAAAATGGGCTGCAGCCTGGACTTGCTCGATTTTGACAAATTTACGTTGGAAAACGCCGCGAAGCACAGCTGCTTGGTGCGCACGCCGGAAGACGTGGGCCAAAACAAGGCCCGGTGCGTTGCCCGGCGGGTGCAGCCGTTCCTGGAAGAAGGCTGCACCGCAAATGGGATGGATACGGACTTGTGCAGGATCGGCCCGGAGGCACTGGCGGACTACGATGTGGTGGTGCTGTGCCTGGACAATTACGCGGCCAAGGCTCTGTTCAACGAGCTGTGGATGCAGCTGCCGCCGGAGCGCCGTCCGGTGGTGATCATGAACGGAACGAAGGACGAGATGGCGCGCAGCGTCATGCTGGACGGCCGCGAGTTCTGCCTGCGCTGTCTGATGGACGAGCGCTGGCTGGAAAACGGAGCCGTGCGCACCTCCTGCAGCGGGCCGCAGCTGCGCACCGTGGATGGTGAGACGGTGCCGGTACGCACCAGCAGGCTGGCCAGCGGCCATGCGGCAAACATGTCGGCGGAGCAGTTCCGTGCGCAGGTGATCGGCGTGAAAGGGGCTATGAACCGGCGCCTAACCTACTACGCTTACCCGACGATGGAACTGACCGTGACCCACCCAAAGGCAAAGCGGGGCTGCCCGGGCTGTGCCGTTCAGCCGCCGAAGGAAATCCTCTGGCTGGAGGGCACCGTGCTGGAAACCACGCTGGGGCAGGCGCTGGAGCAGATTGCCGCCCGGCTGGACCATGCGCCGTTTGAGCTGCAGGTTCACTGGCTGAATTACAAAGAACACACATACACCGGCTTCATCCGCAGCGACCTGTGCCATGTCTGCGGTGCGCCCATTTCGGTGATGCAGCACGAGGGCCGTACCTTTTTGCAGGATCTGCGCTGTGAGGCCTGCCGTGACGCCGGCCGCCCGGCCCGGTATGACGTGGATTTTGCGATGGACGATGTGCTCTATGCATTTTCGCCCCAAAGCGACCCGGAACTGAAGAAACGGACCCTGTTTCAGCTGGGCTACCCGCTGGGAGCACATCTGAAGGTGTGCTGCACGCAGGCCGATGGCAGCCGGGAAACGATTGTGTTTGCCCTGCAGGGCGACCCGGAGCAGATGCACCGGGTGCAGCACTTGGAATAAAAGGAGGAGCAGCATGGCGTACAGCACGACTTATACGGACGAGCGGGGCAGCAGCGTGCCCGTTTCCATTTCGGACGAGGAATCCCGCGAGGCCATCCGCAACGACTGGAATGTTCTGCGGGGAATGTTCAACCCCCGGTATGTGACGGTGGAGGAGGCGGCCTGCGAATCGGGCGAGGAGTTCCGTTTTCGGATCACGGTACACGCCCCCAGCCATTACCTTACCGACCGGGACGACGCTTCCCCCAAGAGCTGCTCTTCCATGAGCGCGGAGGTGGCGGTGTTTCTGGGATATCCGCTGAAAAGCGTGAAAGCCACTTACCCGGCGAAGCGGCGGCTGGCCAGCCCCAACGTGTTCCGCAGCGGGGCCGCCTGCATTGACGAATGGAAAATTTATACCAGCTCGATGCTCACGGTGGCGGAAAAGCTGGTGAAGGATATGATCCATGATCCGGCCGTGACCCGCTATGACTCCATGGCCAACGGCGACGTGGCAGACTGGCACCGGGCCGGCGTGGCGAGCGGGCGCTTTCCCACCATTTCGCCCAAGCTGCTGGAGGCCCCGCAGCGGCCGCCGCTTCCGGCGCGCCGTGCCGCCCCCGGCCTGGGCACGCCGCCCCCGCTGCCGCGCCGCAGCTGAAAAAACGATGGGATTACCCGGCAGGCGATAAACAAAACGCCGGGCAGAGCCCGCAGGCAAAGGAGAACATGCGATGGAAGTGAAAAAGAACTGCCCGCCGCTGCCGCCGCGCCCCATTACGCAGGCCCGCACGTATCCGGTGCTGAGTGCGGTGGAGATTGCAGCGGTAATTGAAAAGAACTGCGGCAGATTTCAGGCAGAGCGCTACGGCAAAGGCCGGCACCATGTGTTTTTTCTGCCTGAAGCCGCCGAAGAGCTGACCATGATGGTGAGCTACGGCCGCCGTTCCCCAATGAATCATCTGGAACAGAAATACATCGGGCTGGGGCATTTCTTCCTGGAGAAGGACGGCCGGGTGAATGTGGTGGTCAGCCACTTTCTGCAGGTGCACACCATGAACCGGACGAGAAGCTCCGCCTCCGGCCTTGGCCCCAACGGGGAGAACAACCCGGGGCTGGACTTTCTGGAGTATTACCGGGACGAGTATCTTCGGGACGAAAAACGCTTTAACCGGGATGCCCAGGGGTGTGTGGTGGACCCGTTTTTGGAATACGGGCCCAGTGAATACTGTCTGGAGGGCCACACCCACCCGGATCTGGGTGTGTTCTGGTCCGGGACGGATCGCAGCAGCGGAGAAGCCCGGGCGGCCAAAGCGCCGGTGTGCATTTTTGTGTGCGACCCCATCCGCCGCCAGATGCTGGCCAGCATCGGCAAAAACTTTGAGAATGCCCAGGTGATCGTATGCCGCCGCACGGAAAAGGCCGCGGCCAAAGAAGCGCCGCACCCGGCGGAGACGGAACCCCCGATGACGGAGTTCCCGGTGGATGCGCTGATGGAGCTGGCCAGCCGCTGCCTGCGCATGGACGGGGCCAAAGGTGCCGTCCGCTGTGTTACCGGAAAGCTGCGCCGCTGTACCAAGGTGCGCGTTGCACTGACGATTCCGGGCAAGCCGAAGGGAGAGGAGAGCTGATATGAGCGAGCCGCGCGCCCTGGGCCGCTATTTTTACGGGGACCGGCTGCCCGGGCAGGCGAGACGGTTCTACGATGTGCTGGACAGCCGCCTGGCCGGAGGAGATTACCGCGCCGAGGTTCCGCTGACGCTGGAGGAGCGGGACCGGGCAGACCGCGATGCCTTTGCCGCCTGCAAGGCTCTGCGCCATGACCGGCCGGAGTACTTTTTTCTCGGGCGAAAAATGACCTTTTTTTACTGCGGCGGGCGGGAAGGGCGGCTGCGGATGCAAATTCTTTATACGCCTGCGGAGATCGAGACGCTGAAGACGACTTTCCGGCAGAAAATGCTTCCGTTGATGGCCGGGACGGCGGATAAGAGCCTGGTGCAGCGAGAAGAGCTGATTTACAGCCGGCTGGCCCGGCAGCTGCGCTACCAGAACACCCGAAGCGAGCAGGAGCACAATCTGGTGGGGCCGATGCTGGCCTCACGGGGGGTGTGCGAGGGGCAGAACGCCCTGCTGTTGTACTGCCTGCGCCGGGCCGGAGTGACCTGTGTGCAGGTTCTCGGAAAAGGGCGCACGGAGAACCACTGCTGGGCGATGGTCTGGCTGAACGGCGAACCGGTGCATTGCGATGTGACCTGGGAGAAGCCGGGAAAGGGCGTGATGCTCTATCGGTACTTCAACCTGACGGACGAGCAGATCGCACGGGATCACAGCGGGTTTGCCGGGCAGAACCTGCCCGCCTGCTGCACCGAGACGTACAGCTATTACCGGCTGCACGGGCACAGCGTCTGTTCGCTGGCAGAACTGGCCGGCCATCTGCGCAGCGGCGCCCAGCGGGGCGGCATGGCTTATGGGCAGCTGCAGCCGTCGTGTACCGATGCGCAGATGAGCCGGGCGGTCAACGCGGCCCTGCGCGGCCTGCCGGGATGCTGGAACATTTACCATGTGGCTTCGCTGGGGGCCGTTGCCCTTATGAAACAGGCGGGCCGCTGAATCAACAGGAGGTGTACCCATGCTGCAGCGAGTAATTCGTGATCCGGGCGGAAACAGCCTGATTCGCGTGATTCCGGAGCTTTGCGGCCCGGGGCGGACGGTGGTAAACGGCAGCGTGCTGCTGGTGCCGGCCGGAACCCAGGCCTTTGTCGCCCTCAATGGGCAGGTGGTCGGGCCATACTGGCCCGGACGCTATGAACTGATGACCGGGGTGGACCCCTTCTTCGTGCGGCTGTGCAATTTGATGACCGGCGGGGAAGCGCCGGTGAGCGTGACCGTGTTCTTCGTGTCCACCCAGAAAACGAAATTCATGCAGCTGGGCACCGGGCTGATCCCGTTTGAGGAGCGGCGCTACCGCCTGACCATGGAGGCGCTGGCCTCGTGCAGTCTGGCCTATCGCATTACGGACCCTCTGCGGACGCTGGAAACGATGGTGGGCACCTATCAGGCCGTGTTTTCTGATGAGGATCTGGAACCCTGCCTGCGCCAGCTGATGCTGGCCCCGCTGCGGCAGAATCTGGCCGTGGCGCTCAACCGCCATACCATTGTGGAGTTTAACCGCAGCCTTGGGGCCATTGGCACCGAGACCCGCGGCCCGCTGGCCCAGGCACTGGCGGAGTATGGCCTGAGCCTGGAACAGTTTGCGGTAACGGCTGTGAACATTTCCGATGAAGGCTGGGCACGCCTGCACGAACTGGAAAGCAAAGAGGCCGCGGGCCGCACGCAGACCGACCTGGAGAAGGACCATCTGGAACGGATCTGGGGCGGAAACCTAGACCGGCGCACGCTGGCAGAAGCCATGACGGGTCTGCCCGCCCACGGCAGCAGTGCCGGTGAGGCAAGCGGCGGGATGACCGCCCCTCTGGCGCAGGCGCTGCTGCTGAGCCAGCTCTGGCCTACGTTGCAGCAAACGGTGGGCTCGATGGCACAAACCGGCGGCCCGGCAGGTACGCCGCCGCTGCCGGGGCGGCTACGGCAGTGCCCCTGCTGTCACGGCAGCGTCAGCCCGCAGGCGGCGGTTTGCCCCCACTGCGGTCAGCCGCTGCATACGAACCATGGAACGAACTGAACCGGATTGACGAAATTACACGACAACTGAACAGGAGGAGACGGAACATGGAGCGGAACACGAATCGGTTTTGGTGGATGGCACTGCCCGCACTGCTGGCCCTGATGGCGCTGCCGCAGCTGTTTTATTTCTGGCTGGCCCCTGCCATGGCGGCGGCCAGCTGGCTGGTGCATGGGGTGGGCACCGTGCTCACCCTGGCGCTGCCGCTGTATGCCTGCCTGCTGTGCTGGCGGTATGGCCTGCGCCGGGCCGCCGGGGCAGCGGCGTTGGCCGGGGCAGCCCAGGCCTTTACCATTTTGGTGGGAGCGGTGCTTCTGGCGGTGAACGCCAGCCTGCGCACGGCGGGCTTTGCCCTGGCGGCGATGACGCTGGCCATTCTTGGGGTGCTGGTTCCGATGGCGGCTGCGACCGCCCACGGGGAACTGCCTGCGGTGCAGCCGCTGGATTGGATGGAGCCGGAGGAGGCTGTTACGGATGACCGGACGGAATGCGCAGACGGCGGATATGCCCAGCAGGCAGAGACGCCTGCCCCGGTGCCGTGTGCGCCGTACCGCCCTGAACCCACGCCGGCTGCCGACCCGGCGCCCCGGAACAAACCGGTGCCGCCGCTGCCCGCAAAGCCGCCCCGCCGCTGACGGAACAAAGCCGGATGACAGAGAGAAGGTGACAGGATGAGCGATTGGCGATGCCCGCAATGCGGCTGCCCTGCCTGCCATTACAACCGGAGCCGGATGCGGCGGGAGTGCGACTGCTGTGGTTGGCCGGTGGCGGACCCTGCACAGGAAGAACAGCTTCGCCGGTTCGACCAGGACGTTGATCGGGCGGTGCGCCATCTGCGGGCCGGAAACTGGTACGAGGCGGTGGGGCTGCTGACCCCCTTGATGGACCAACAGCCCGACGAGGTTCGCCTGTATCGTTTGACGTTGCAGGCGGCCACGGAAAATTTTGAGAATTTGGCCCCGCGGCCCCTGATGATTGCGCCCGCCCGAAAAAGCTGGGAAACCCTGGAACGCCTGCGCGGGCTGGACGGCCAGGCCCTGCAATACGCCCGGGCGGTGAACCGCGGCAGGCGGGAGGCGTGGGAGGCCAAAGGGCGGGTCATCCTGCGCTATTTGATGTGGATGGGCGGCTGCCTGCTGGCGGCAGGGCTGTTCTTTGCGGCCGGCCATGACTTTTTGGGCGGGGGAACATTCGGCGCGGCCCTTGGGCTGGGTTTGGCGCTGTACAAGATGAATCCGCTGCCGGTGCTTCACGCCCTGCGGGAGCCGCTGGACGAGGGGAAGAATCCGTTCACCTGAGCATTCACCGTGGCCGCGATGCATGGGTACGACATTAATGGCAATATGGGGAGCAGAGGGCGCTGCCGGAAAGGCGCGCTTGGGCAGACTTGCAGACGAGACGATAGGGCGGCGCGTTCCTAACCGGAATCAACAAAAGCAGAAGCGGCAGATCCGTTCGGACCTGCCGCTTCTGCTTTTTATACGGTGCGCAAAGCCGGGAAACTGCCGCTCAATCCTCCTGGGGACGGAACGTGATCTCACCGGTTTCCTCATTCATAGCGTCCACAATGGCCAGGCTGGACAGCCGATAGCCTGCGGCCCGCAGGGCGGCGCCGCCGGACTGGAAGCCCTTCTCAATGGCAATGCCGATGCCGCCCACCTGAGCGCCAGCCTGCTGGCATACATCCAGCAGGCCGCTCATCGCCTTGCCCACGGCCAGAAAATCGTCCACAATCAGCACCCGATCCTCAGGGCCGAGGAATTTCTGGGCCAGGGTGATGTTGTAATCGCGGCCGTAGGTGTAGGAGTGCACCACGGAGGTGTACACATCGCCGTCCAGGTTCTTGCTCTTGGCCTTTTTGGCGAACACCACGGGCACATCAAAGTACCGGGCTGCCATGCAGGCAATGGCAATGCCGGAAGCCTCGATGGTCAGGATCTTGTTGATGCCGGCATCCTTGAATTGACGGTAAAATTCTGCGCCGATGGCGTCCAGCAGGCGCACATCCAGCTGGTGGTTCAAAAAGCAGTCCACCTTTAATACATTGCCGGCCCGAACCTGGCCTTCTTTGCGGATACGATCTTCCAGAAGTTTCAAAACAAACGCCCCCATTACATTGGTAAAACAACCGCCGCCCGGTACACCGTGCAGGGAAAGGCCCGCGCGGCGTCTCCTCACTGCCAGGCTGCGGCAGCACAAAATGATACAAATCTATTATGTCAGAATCTTCCTGCATTTGCAATGCGGTGGGGGAGAATATTTTGTCTTGGGCGATGCGAGAGGGGCTGCCTTTTGCAGGGAAACGGGGCGGGTGAAATTGCTTGAGAAACGAGTGTGTACTTCGTAGAAACACATTTTGACGCAACTATCCAAAAAATATAAAAATTTCTGTGGATAGTGGCGGAAAACGGGTAAAACTGAAAGAAATCTATGGTGAAATATTCTATTGCAGGAGGAAATGGAAACCAGTATAATAAAAGTCATCACATCACCAAAGAAAAGACGTGAAGAAGAGGGCGGCCGGGCCAAACATACGGCGGCATCGGCCGAAGCGCTTTGGAGATGCGGTTTAACCATCAAGGAGGAAACTACAATGAAAAAAGTGATCTGTATGGGTCTTGCCCTGGCCATGGCGTTCAGCATGGTGGCCTGCGGCGGCAGCAGCAGTTCTGCGGCTTCTTCGGAAGCCAGCGACGCTTCCAGCAGTACCGCTGCTGAGGGCGCCGTCAAAATCGGCGGCACCGGCCCCCTGACCGGCGGCGCAGCCATTTACGGCAACGCGGCCAAGCGCGGCGCGGAGATCGCCGTTGAGGAGATCAACGCTCTGGGCGGCCTGCAGTTCGACCTGAAGTATGAGGACGACACCCACGATGCAGAGAAGGCCGTCAACGCCTACAACACCCTGAAGGACTGGGGGATGCAGGTGTTCCTGGGTTCCGTTACTTCCACCCCTTGTGTTGCCACCTCTGCTGAGAGCAACGGCGATCATATCTTCCTGCTGACCCCCTCCGCTTCCAGCACCGACGTTCTGGGCGGCGTGGCCAACCCCCTGACCGGCACCATCGACGTGCCCCGGAAGGACAATGCCTTCCAGATGTGCTTCATGGACCCCAACCAGGGCACCGCTTCTGCGCAGTACATCAGCGAGAAGAACCTGGGCACCAAGATCGCCATCATCTACAAGAACGATGATGTGTACTCCACCGGCATTTACAACAGCTTCATGAACAAGGCTCAGGAGCTGGGCCTGGACGTGGTTTCCACCACCACCTTCACCTCGGACAGCCAGACCGACTTCTCCGTGCAGATCAACGATGCCAAAAACAGCGGCGCCGATCTGCTGTTCCTGCCCATGTACTACGATGCGGCCTCTCTGATTCTGACCCAGGCCAACAACATCGGCTATGCGCCCAAGTTCTTCGGCGTGGACGGCATGGACGGCATTCTGACCCTGGCCGGCTTCGACAAGTCCCTGGCTGAGGGCGTCATTTTGCTGACCCCCTTCAACACCGATGCTCAGGATGAAAAGACCAAGAGCTTTGTGAGCAAGTACAACGAAAAGTACGGCGAGGCTCCCAACCAGTTTGCAGCGGACGCTTACGACTGCGTGTACGCCATCTACCAGGCGCTGACCGAGTCCGGCGTGGCTTCGGATGCCTCTGCCAGCGATATGTGCGATGCCCTGATCGCGCAGTTCACCTCTCCCAACTTCGTGTTTGACGGCCTGACCGGCGAGGGCATGACCTGGAGTGAGAGCGGCGAAGTGACCAAGAGCCCCAAGGGCATGGTGATTGAGAACGGCGCTTACGTCGGCATGGACTAAGGCACGGCCAACTGCATCGTTACCCAGCGTTTGCAAGGGCTGCCGAATTGAATTCAAGGCCCCGAAGGGCTGCCGGGTTCCGGCAGCCCTTCTTTTGCATTCCGGCCTCACGGTCGATCGGCCCGCCAAAGCGCATGGCTTTGTGCGGAAATCACAAACAGGGGCGGATCCCGGTCCTTGCGGGTTCCGTTGCGGAACGTCCGGAATGAGCCTTCGGGCCCCAGACAGAAATTGAGGTGTGTATTTGTGCTTACCTTCCTGAACCACCTGATCAACGGCATCAGCCTGGGCAGTGTGTACGCCATCATCGCCCTGGGCTATACCATGGTATACGGCATTGCAAAAATGCTGAACTTTGCCCACGGCGACATTATCATGGTGGGCGCGTACATCTGCTTCTTTGCGGTGTCCACCTTTGGGCTGCCTCCCATTGTGGGCGTTCTGCTGGCCATGGTGGTGTGCACCGTGCTCGGCATGGTGATCGAGCGGCTGGCTTACAAACCGCTGCGTTCGGCGCCTTCGCTGGCCGTGCTGATCACCGCCATCGGCGTGAGTTACTTCTTGCAGAACGCAGCCCAGCTGCTGTGGACTTCCAACCCCAAGATCTTCCCGTCCTTCCTGGTGGTCACCCAGCAGAACGCCGACGGCACCCAGACCGTGAAAAGCGGCATTCAGTTTGCGGGCGGCCAGCTGAGCGTTTCGTATGCCACCCTGATCACCATTGCGGTGTGCGTGGTCATCATGCTGGTGCTCACCTGGTTTACTGAGCACACCAAGATGGGACAGGCCATTCAGGCCTGCTCGGAGGATAAGGGCGCGGCGCAGCTGATGGGCATCAATGTGAACACCACCATCTCGCTCACCTTTGCCATCGGCTCGGCACTGGCCGCCATTGCGGGTGTGCTGCTGTGCTCGGCGTATCCTACCCTGGTGCCCACCACCGGCTCCATGCCCGGCATCAAGGCATTCACTGCGGCGGTGTTCGGCGGCATCGGTTCCATTCCCGGCGCACTGCTGGGCGGCATTCTGCTGGGCGTGATTGAGATTTTTGCCAAGGCATACATTTCCACCCAGCTGTCGGATGCCATTGTGTTCGCTGTGCTGATTGTTGTGCTGCTGGTGCGGCCCACCGGTCTGCTGGGTAAGCAGATCCGCGAGAAAGTGTAAGGTGGAACTATGAGAAGTTTGCGTACCAATAAAACATTGCGCACCAATGTGATCACCTATGCCGTGGTGGTGGCGGCCTTCGTGCTGTTCCAGTGTCTGGGCAGCGCCGGGGTGCTGTCCTCCACCATGAAGGGCCAGCTGGTGCCCATCTGTGCCTATGTGCTGATGGCGCTCTCCCTGAACCTGACCGTGGGCATTCTGGGCGAACTGAGCCTGGGCCATGCGGGCTTTATGAGCGTCGGCGCGTTTGCGGGCGCCGTCACGGCCTCGGCCATGCAGGATTCCGTGCCGTCTTCCGCGCTGCGGCTGACCGTGGCCGTTCTGGTGGGCGCCGTGCTGGCGGCCATCGTGGGCGTGCTCATCGGCATTCCCGTTCTGCGCCTGAACGGCGACTATCTGGCCATTGTTACGCTGGCCTTCGGCGAGATCATCAAATCCATCGTGAACAACCTGTACATCGGCATGGATGCGAATGGACTGCACGCCAGCTTTTTGAACAACACCATTGTACTGGGCGAAGGCGGCCGTATGATCCTCAGCGGCCCCATGGGTGTGCCCGGCATTAAAAAGACGGCCACGTTTGCCGCCGGCTTCATCCTCATCCTCATTGCGCTGTTTGTGATCTTCAATCTGGTGAACAGCCGGGCCGGCCGTGCCATTATGGCCCTGCGGGACAACCGCATTGCTGCGGAAAGCGTGGGCATCAATGTGACCAAGTACAAGCTGATGGCCTTTGTCATCTCCGCGGCCATTGCCGGTGCGGGCGGCGCCCTGTACGGCCAGGCCCAGAACGCCATCATTGCCACCAAGTTTGACTTCAATACCTCCATTCTGATTCTGGTGTTCGTGGTTCTGGGCGGTATGGGCAATATGCTGGGTTCCATCCTCGCGGCGGCGCTGCTTACCGTGCTGCCGGAGCTGCTGCGCAGCCTGAACGATTACCGGATGCTCATCTACGCCATTGTGCTGATCCTGATGATGCTCTTCAACTCTGCCCCGGCCATGATTCAGTGGCGCGAGCAGATGACCGAAAAGCTGAGGAAAACGTTTGGCGAAGAAAGGAAGGAGGGCTAAGCCATGGCACTGCTTGAAGTTTCAAACCTGGGCATTGCGTTCGGCGGCCTGCAGGCGGTCTCTCAGCTGGACCTGAAAATTGAAAAAGGGCAGCTGTATGGCCTGATCGGCCCCAACGGTGCGGGAAAAACCACCGTGTTCAATATGCTCACCGGTGTGTACAAGCCCACGGAAGGGGACATCATCCTGGACGGCAAGAACATCACCGGCCTGCCGCCGGCCACCATCAACCAAGCCGGCATTGCCCGCACCTTCCAGAACATCCGTTTGTTCAACGACCTGACCGTGCTGGATAACGTAAAAGTGGGCCTGCACAACCAGGTGCGCTATCCCATGTGGACCGGCGTGCTTCGTCTGCCCTCCTTCTACACGAAGGAGCGTGAGATGAACAAGCAGGCCATGAAGCTGCTGAAGATCTTTGATCTGGACAAGGAAGCCAAACTCAAGGCATCCAGCCTGCCCTACGGCAAGCAGCGCAAGCTGGAGATTGCCCGGGCACTGGCCACCAATCCGAAGCTGCTGCTGCTGGACGAGCCAGCCGCGGGCATGAACCCCAATGAGACGGCCGAGCTGATGAACACCATCAAGTTTGTGCGGGATACCTTTGGCATTGCCGTGCTGCTCATTGAGCACGATATGAACTTTGTTATGGGCATCTGCGAGTACATCACGGTACTGAACTACGGCCGTGAGCTGGCACAGGGCACAGGCGATGCGGTGCGCAATAACCCCAAGGTCATTGCGGCCTATCTGGGAGGTGACTGACCATGGGAGAAATGCTTTCGGTCAAGAACATTGACGTATATTACGGTTCTATCCACGCCATCAAGAACGTCTCGTTTCATGTAAACGAGGGCGAGATCGTGACGCTGATCGGTGCAAACGGCGCGGGCAAAACCACCACCATGCATGCAATTTCGGGCCTGCTGCGGCCCAAGAACGGCGAGATCATCTATTGCGGCCAGCCCATCCAGAAGATGGAGGCCCATAAGATCATCCGGCTGGGGCTGTCTCAGGTGCCGGAGGGCCGCCGTGTGTTCAGCGGCCTGACCGTGCAGCAGAATCTGACCCTGGGCGCCTACATCCGCAACGATGGAAAAGAGGCCATTCAGGACGATTACGACCGCATTTTTGAGCTACTGCCCCGACTGAAAGAGCGGCGCAACCAGTCGGCGGGCACCTTGTCCGGCGGCGAGCAGCAGATGCTGGCCATCGGCCGTGCGCTGATGTGCAAACCGAAGATGCTGCTGCTGGATGAGCCCAGCATGGGCCTGTCGCCCCTGCTGGTGAAGGAGATCTTCCGCATCATCCGGGACGTAAACCGGGACGGCGTGACGGTGCTTCTGGTGGAGCAGAACGCCAAAATGGCACTGGAAATCGCCCATCGGGCGTATGTGCTGGAGACCGGCTGCGTGAAGATGGAGGGCGATGCCACCGAGCTGGCCAACAACATCGAGGTGCGCAAGGCGTATCTGGGCTGCTGAGTGCAGAAAACAACGCATTGAAAAACGGGCCTGCCTGCGGGGAATTCCCGGCCGGGCAGGGCCGTTTTTTGCGTACAAACCCGGCAGGCAGCAGAAAAACAGGGGGCAAAGCAAAGATTTTGTGCCGAAAATGACTAAAATACTTGCAAAGCCGTCAAATCTGAGATAGAATGAGACACAGCTTCGCATGGAAATGCGGGGGTTTGGAGCAGGGACGAGGCCGGATTACAAGCGGCTGCCGGCCTTATGGAGAGGGAGCACAACATGGAGCTGACCGGGAAAGAGCGCTTTAGAATGGACGATCTGATGGAGATCATCCACCTGCTGCGCCGCCCGGTGGGCGGCTGCCCTTGGGACAGTGTGCAGACGCACCAGTCCATCCGCATGAATTTTCTGGAAGAGACCTGTGAGGTGCTGGAAGCCATTGACCTGGCGGACAGCAGCCTCCTTTGCGAGGAGCTGGGCGACATCTTGATGCAGGTGGCGCTGCACACTGCAATGGAAGAAGAGCAGGGCCGCTTTACGTTGGAAGATGTGTGCACCGGTGTGTGCCGCAAGCTGCTTTACCGGCATCCGCACGTGTTTGCGGGCCAGGCGGCACCCGGGCCTTCCACCTGGGACGAACTGAAAAACCAGGAAAAAGGGCGGGCGGGCCTGACGGATGAATTGGAGAGCGTTCCGGCCACACTGCCGGCCCTGATGCGGGCGGGCAAAACCCTGAAACGGGCGGCCCGCTACGGCTTTGGTCCGGCAGATGAAGCCGCCGCCCGCAGCGAGGCCGGGGCGCAGCTGCAGCGGCTGCTGACCGGGGATGAGAGCTCCCCGGCGGAGCGGGAGACCCAGGTGGGCGATGCATTGCTTGCCCTGACTGCCTATTGCCGCCTGGCCGGGGTTGACCCGGAACTGGCGCTGACCCGCGCCACCCAGCGCTTTGTGAAACAGGCAGAGGAAATCACGCCGTCAACAGAGCAGATGCTCTGTGCTGATAGAAATTTGGAGGTAAGAAAAAATGACGAAAGCTGATTTGATTGCGAAAGTGGCCGCTCAGGCTGATATGAGCAAGAAGGACGCCGAGAAGGCCGTCAACACCACCCTGGAAGTGATCACCGCTGCGCTGGCGGATGGTGAGAAGATCGCCCTGGCCGGTTTTGGCACCTTTGAGACCCGCGAGCGTGCTGCCCGTACCGGCCGTGACCCCCGAACCAAGCAGCCCATCGAGATTGCCGCCGCCACCGTGCCCGCCTTCAAGGCAAACAAGGCCCTGAAGGACGCCGTGAACAAGTAAGACGGCTTTACACTGAAACGATCAGTCGGGCGAGAGTAGAGACGGCGCAGCGGAGATTCGCTGGCTGCCTGTGCCGCGCCGGATGGGGTGTTGCCTTTGATGGGGCAGCGCCCTTTTTCTTACCGATTTGAACCCCTGAAGATGGAGGGAAACACTTATGAGAATTGATAAGTACCTGAAGGTGAGCCGTTTGATCAAGCGGCGCACCGTAGCCAACGATGTGGCCGATGCCGGCCGCATTTTGGTGAACGGAAAGGCCGTAAAAGCCAGCTATGCGGTGAAGGTGGGCGATGTGATCGAGATCACCTTCGGCAACAAGCCGGTCAAGGTGCGCGTGCTGGCCGCCGAAGGCCCGGACCGGAAGGACGTGGCGCGGGAAATGTATGAGGTGATCGAGTAAGGGCAGCACCGAACAAATGCGATGGCGCATTGGCGGTCTATCCGGCAGCGGGCCGGCATATCCTGAAACAAAGGCTCTGGGGCCTTCCGGCAAAATGGAAGGTGCGCCCGGAGGTAAAAACACGGAACCGCACGCCGTTGCTCCGGCAGCGGAACGAATGGCGTGCGCCCGGTGGGACGAAAGGTGCAGGATATGGCCCAAACGGTGTACCCGGCCCCGGTGCAGGAGGCAGCTGCCTCGCAGGGGCATCACAATTTAATCTTGGAGGACCGTCGCGCCATGACGGCCACCGGAATTACCCGCATTGTCAGCTACGACGAATACAGCGCCACGCTGGAGACCCAGCAAGGTAGCCTGGTGGTGGGTGGACGGGAACTTCAGGTGAGCGAACTGTCCATTCAGACCGGCGAGGTGAAGATTGCGGGAAAGATTGAATCCATCCAGTATGCGGACCTGAAAGAAAGCCCGGCCGGATTTTTCAAACGGCTTGTGCGGTGAGCCGGCATGGCGGCGGCACAGGCAGCGCCCGCGCTGGCGGCGGATGCACTTTGCTGCCTGGGGCTGGGCTTTTTGCTGGGGGCGCTGTACGATCTGGCGCGGTTTCTTTTGGGAGACCGCAGGGCGGCTTGCTTTGCGGCGGACGTGGGAGCGTTCTGCCTGGCGGCCGTGCTGCTGTGCAGCTTTTCGGCCTCCCGCAGCCGGGCGGGCACGGTGCGCTGGTATATGGCGGCAGCTTTGCTGGCAGGGGACGTGGGCTATTTTAGCGTGCTGGCCCCGGCCACCCGCACGCTGGAGGGGTGGATCAAGTGGCTGCTGACCCGCCCGGCGGCCCTGCTGGCGCTGGCGGTGGGCTGGCCGGTGCGGCGGATGGCCGAATGCGTGCGCAGGGCCTATCGTGAGAAAAAACAGAAAAAAGCACAAGCTCGGCGCACAAAACAGTTGCAAAAAAACGCCAAGGTATTGTATAATTCTAAATAAGTCATGAGGCGGAGAAGCTGAACGTCACGGCGGCGAAGGAGGTGGCCTGCGTGAAAAAAGCACAGAAAAAACGGCGCGCCGGCCTTTCCGGCACGCTGAGCAAAGGGCTGGTCGCAGTGCTCGCGGTGTATCTGGTGGGAACACTGATCTACAACCAGGTGCAGATCACGGCCAAGCGGCAGGAACTGAGCGATGTGCAGGAGCAGATTACGCAGAAGCAGCAGGAAAACGAAGAGCTGGAGCGGCTGATCGGCGACGGCAGCGGAAACGATGACGCCATCATTGAGCGGGCGGCCCGGGATGATCTGGGCTATGCCCGCCCCAGTGAGCGGATTTTTTACGACATCAGCGGGAAGTAACCGCGCCCTTCGGCTGGGCGAATGCCTGTTTGCGGACCGGAGGAGTTCACACACGACAAAAAGGGGTTTCGTGCATTGCAGTTTGAGGTAGGTAGCATTTTAGAGGGCAAGGTCACCGGCGTTAAAAAGTTTGGTGCATTTGTGGCACTGCCCGAGGGCAAGACGGGAATGGTACACATTTCTGAGGTGTCCAACGAATTCATTCAGGATCTTTCCACCGTGCTGGAAGAAGGCCAGACGGTTAAGGTGAAGGTCATCAACATTGCGGAGGACGGCAAAATCGCCCTTTCCATCAAGCGCACGCTGCCCCAGCAGCCCCGTGCGCCCCGGCCCCAGCAGGGCGGCCGGGCCGGCGGGCAGGGCCGCCCGGGCGGCAGCCGCCAGCAGCGGGCCGATGGAGGCCGTGTATGGCAGCCCAAGCGCAGCCAGCCGCAGGGCGATATGAGCTTTGAGGATATGATGGCCCGCTTTAAGAGCCAGAGCGAAGAGAAAATCTCTGACCTGAAACGTGTCACGGAAAACCGCCGCGGCGGGGGATATTCCCGCAAGCGGTAAGCATACCGACGCAACAGCCGCCCGGGGCCACCCCCAGCGGCTGCTTTTGTGTTTTGGCGGCGTGTGCAAATGCTGCATTTGCGCACGAAACGCGGATAAAATGAAGAGAATCGGCTGCGGCGGAGGAGGCTTTTCCGGCGAAGCACCATGAATTTGAGACCCAGAGAGGAAAAGAAACGTGAAATATCATCTGATTGCCCCCTGCTATTTCGGCACCGAATCCACCGCGGCTTTTGAGGTGCGGCGCATCGGCGCGGAAGAGGTGCAGGTTACCGACGGCCGCATTGCATTCACCGGCGGGCCGGAGATCATTGCGGCGGCAAACCTGAACCTGCGCTGCGCCGAGCGGGTGCTGCTGCTGCTGAAGAGCTACACCGCCACCACCTTTGACGAATTGTTTGACGGGGTGTATTCCATTCCGTGGGAAGAGCTGCTGCCCGCCGATGCCCAGTTCCCTGTGAAAGGCTCCAGCCTGTCCAGCATTCTTTCCAGTGTTCCGGCCTGCCAGAAGATCGTGAAAAAGGCCGTGGTTGAGCGGCTGAAAAAGGGCCACAAGGTGCTCACCCTGCCCGAGACCGGTGCACTGTACAAGCTGCGGCTCTCCATTCGCAAGAACCGGGTGGAGATCATGCTGGATACCTCCGGCGACGGCCTGCACAAGCGTGGGTACCGCCGAAACGCCACCGGCGCCCCCATCAAGGAGACATTGGCGGCTGCCATTGCGGATCTGGGCCGTGTGCGCCGCGATACGCTGGTGCAGGACCCCTTCTGCGGAAGCGGCACGATGGTGATTGAGGCGGCCCAGAAGGCGATGAACATCGCCCCCGGCCTGCGCCGTCGGTTCTGCGCGGAGCATTACGGCTTTGTTCCGCAGAAGGTGTGGGCCGAGCAGCGCGAAAAGGCGCTGAGCGAGGTTCGCATGGACGCTGCCTTTGAGGGCTTCGGCTGGGACATTGACCCCGCCGCCGTGGAGCTGGCCACCCAGAATGCCAAGCTGGCCGGTGTGGGTGAGCGCTGCCATTTCGAGGTGGCGGACGTGGCGGACTTTGTGCCGGAAGCAGCGGCCACAGTACTGACGAACCCGCCCTACGGCGAGCGCCTGGGCGATTTGGAAACGGCGGCCAAGCTGGCCGGTGTTCTGGGAGGCCGCTGGGAGCAGAACCCCGGACAGGGCCTGTATGTCATCACGGCGGATGCCGACTTTGAGCGGCACTTCGGCAAAAAAGCAGCCCGGCGCCGCAAGCTGTACAATGGCATGATTCCCTGCCAGGTATATATGTATTATCAGCCGCGCAACGGTGAGAAGGAAAAAGGTTGAAACAGCGGAATTATATAAAAAGTAAGAAAGAATTTTGAAAATTTTGAAATAATTGTGCAAGCGGACCCGTTTTGATAATAGTGGAAAATCTCCGGAAGAACCTTCCGGAACAGCCAGGGGCGGGCGCTGAGGCGGATGCCGGGCAAAAACATTCCGGCAATTGGTCTGGCCTCGGCGCCTGCCCCTTTTTGCTGCGGTGCGGCCCCTGCACAAGCGTATGTGAGATGAAAAAGTACATGATGAAGCATTCCTTATTTCTGGCGCTCATCTGGTGTGCGGCGCTGGTGCTGTGTGCCTCCTGCGTGATACGTCATGTGCGGGGCACAAACGGCAACCTGGGCGTGTGGCTCACCGATGGGCTGGCCGCCGGGCTGCTGGCGTATGCCGTCTGGCACGAACCCATTCACCGGTTTTGCTCCCACGGTGTGGGGCGGGTGCTGGCCATTCTGTTTGGCTGCGGCATGACGCTGTTTGTGTGTCTGCTGGCCTTTGTGGCAGTTAGCGGATATTCCGACCAGCCGAGGGGCGAGAAAAAGGCAGTGATCGTGCTGGGGGCCGGCCTGAGAGGCGAGCGCATTACCAGCCTGCTTAAGTGTCGGCTGGATGCGGCGTATGCGTATTGGATGGATCATCCGGAGACGCTGCTGGTGGTCACCGGCGGGCAAGGCCCCGGCGAGACCGTTCCGGAGGGCCAGGCCATGAAGCAGTATCTGGTGGAACGGGGCGTGCCGGCGGAACAGATCCTGGCGGAATGCGCCAGTACCTCCACCGAAGAAAATTTCGCCTTTTCCCGGCCGCTTCTGGCGGAGCGTGGGATTTCTGCCGGCGACCCGGTGGTGCTGGCGACCAACGCATTTCACTGCTACCGGGCGGGCAAATATGCAGCCATGGCAGGCTTTACGGATGTGGACAAGCTGCCTGCATCCATCAACGCCTCGGCTGTGCTGCCTTGTTATTTCCGCGAAGTGTTTGCGGTGCTGTATTATTGGGTGTTCAAATCCTCGGCTTCCGGCTGGATACACGGAATGGTGGGGCGTTTGCAAATCAAGTAAGTGAGGTGGTTCTATGGCGCCCATTATCCGGGTGGAGCACCTGCGCAAGGTGTACCGCGTGGGCAAAGAAAAAGTGGTGGCTCTGAACGATGTTTCGCTGGCCGTTGAGCCGGGGGAGTTCTGCTGCATTGTCGGTGCTTCCGGCAGCGGCAAATCCACGCTGCTGAACCAGCTGGCGGGCCTGGAAAAGCCGACCCGCGGCCAGGTGTTTATCGGCAGGCACTGCATCAGCGAGATGGACGAAAATTCTCTGGCAAAATTCCGTCAGGCGCATCTGGGGTTCATTTTCCAAAGCTACAATCTACTGGGCAGCATGACGGCGGCCGAAAACGTGGCCCTGCCGCTGATGTTTCAGGGAGTGGACCGGAAAACGCGGCTGGAACTGGCCAAGGCTGAGCTGGCCCGCATGGGGCTTGCCTCCCGTGCAGACCACCGCCCCACTGAAATGAGCGGCGGCCAGCAGCAGCGCGTGGGCATTGCCCGGGCGTTTGTGTGCAAGCCCAAGGTGATTTTTGCCGATGAGCCCACCGGCAACCTGGATACGGTGACCACCCGAAAGGTGCTGGGGCGTATCCTGAAAATGGCCAAGGAAAACGGTATTACCTTTGTGATGGTAACCCACGAGCGGGAGCTTGCGGGCTGTGCCGACCGGGTGGTGACCATTTCGGACGGCAATGTACAAAGTGACCGTGTGCTGACCGAAGAAGAAAAGGCCGCGGGCCGGGCCGCCCTCGGGGTGGACCAGCTGGAGGATTTGGATGTGGCCGATGCACTGGCCCATGAAAAAGAGGAAAGCGGCAGCAAACCGACCCGAAACAGCAAGCATCTTTTTAAGAACCCGATTAAGATAAAACGCAATGCAAAGTAAGGAGAATGGACGCATGAACAAACGGATGAAAACTCTGGGCCGGCTGCTTGCTGCGGTGACTAGCCTTGCCATACTGCTGAGCATGACGGCTTTTGCGGAAGGGAAGGAAAGCAGCAAGGAGTCCTCTTCGACCTCGACGACGGAGACTACGAAACCGGGAGAGGAAGCAGACAGTGGCGAAGGCGGCACTGGCGGCGGCGATACTAACGGCAATAATAACGTCGATGAAGGCGTCAAGGCGGTTACGCCCCATCTGATGGCGTATGCCGTTACCAACGCCGCAGGCGGTGAGGTGACGAAAGTCGAAAAGGGCGACCGTGTCAACATCGTGCTTACGATTGTGGACAGTGAGGCCCCCCAGGATTTGAAAGCAAGTCAGATTGCTGCCCGTGTGAACAATGCGGCCTTCACCTATACCGGTTTGGGCGAAGCCAGCAATGTGGACACGGATGCGCATACATACACGCTGCTGTTCCGGGATGTGATCTACAACGGCGGCGACAACAATTTCACCGTGGACATTTCTTATATTGGCCACGGCATGGCCCAGGGCAACGTGAGCCACGCCATGGGGCAGTGCGTTACCACCACCAAGGACAACAGCCGTACCCCTTCCATTCTGGTGCGCGGCAATAAGATCGCCACGTCAGTTCAGGGTGCGGCCGCAGGCACCGCCCTGGCGGGCAACGAGTGCACCCTGACGCTGGATCTGCTGAGCACCTCCGGCGATGAAGCCCTGACCGATCTGCTGGTCACCCTGGCGCTGCCGGAGGGTGTGACCCTGGCCAGCGGAAACAGCACGGCTTACATTGGCAGCATGGCGGCCGGAAGCAGTACCAGCGTCAGCTTCCAGCTGCTGCCGGGCGCGAACTTCACCGGCGGCGTGGCCACGATTGGGGTCTCCCTCTCGGCTGTGGGCAAAGACACCGGCGCTGCCGTGTCCTCCTCCACCAACGTGACCGTTCCCGTGATGCAGCCCGAGCGCTTTGAACTGACCAATCTGGAAGCCCCCGAGACCCTGTATCTGGGCGAGGAAGGCTATGTGTCCCTTACGTTTGTCAACAAGGGTAAGAGCTCCATCAACAACCTTTCGGCCGAGATCAGCGGTGAGAACATCGCCAACCCCGGTCAGAGCCAGTATCTGGGCAACATTGCCGCCGGTACCGAAAACTCGGTGGATTTCAATGTGCAGGCCAGCAATGCGGGCACGCTGAAGGGAACCATCACCCTGAGTTATGAGGACGATCAGGGCAACGTCAAGACCATGACCAAGGACTTCTCCTGCGACGTGCAAGAAATGCCCAACTACAACGATGGCATGGACGATTTTGACCCGGGCATCGTGGAGCCGGAAAAGACCGGCCTGCCCATCTGGGCAAAGGCGCTCATCGGCGTGGCCGTGGTTGCTGTGATTGCCGGCGTGGTGGTGTTTATCCGCAAAAAGCGCAAGGAAAAGGCGCTGGGAACACTGGAGGACGAGGATGAAGATATCTGATCTGCTGCGACTCAGCACAGACAACCTTCGCCGCCGCAAGGGCCGTACAGCCCTGACCATCATTGGTGTGGTGGTGGGCACCTGCGCCATTGTGGTGATGATCAGCCTGGGAATTGCAACCAACGTAAACAATGAGGCCATGCTGGCCAGTTGGGGCGACCTGACCCAGATTCAGATCTACAACTATGCCTATGGCGCAACGGAAACCCCGACCCTGAACGACGAGATGCTGAATCAGATCCGCGCGCTGGATCATGTGGTGGCGGTTACGCCTTATTATCAGCCCAACGACCTGAACGGCACGATTCTCTCCGGCAAGAACGGCCGCTATGAAACCGGCGTATGGCAGTGCTATGGTGCTGACCCGGATGCACTGGAAAAGATGGGCTTTGATCTGGCCGATGGTTCTTTTTTCACCAGCGACATGAGCCTTGGAAAAAACAAGATTCCGGTTATGGTGGGCGAAAACTTTGCCTACAACTTTGAGGATACCCGCAAAAGCTACAACAGCGGCAAGCGGCAGATCTACCAGGGGCAGACGGACGCCAACGGCAACCCGGTGCAGCCCTTTGTGGATATGAACAAGGACAAGATGACCCTGCGCCTTTCTTGTACCGACAACAACGGCAAGGAAAAAAAACAGGACTATGAACTGGTGGTGGTGGGCACCTTCGTCAGCGATTACAGCAAACATTATTTTACTGACAGCGGTATGGTGATGCGCCTGTCCGACATGAAAATGCTGGAGGAGGCCTATCAGAAGCTTTCCGGCACCCAAAAGCGCCAAAGCCAGAGCTATATGATCTCCAACGGCGTCATGATGCAGGAGAAGGACAACGGCTACCAGGAAGTCTACGTGAAAGTGGACGAGGTGGATAATGTGTCCGACGTGGAAAGCTGGATCAAGGATCAGGGCTACGAGACCTATTCCATGACGCAGATCCGTGAGGATATGCAGGCACAGGTGGCAAAGAGCCAGATGATTCTGGGCGGCACGGCGGCGGTGGCCCTGCTGGTGGCGGCGCTGAACATTGCCAACACCATGACCATGGCCATTTACGAGCGCACGAAGGAAATCGGCGTGATGAAGGTGCTGGGCTGTGAGCTGAACAACATCCGCACGATGTTCCTGTTTGAAGCCGGGGCCATCGGCCTGCTGGGCGGCATCGTGGGTGTGGCCTTCAGCTACCTGCTCTCGTTCATCCTGAACAACGTCAGTTCGCTGATGATGGGCGGCGACGGAATGTCCTCGGGGCTGCTGGATGCCTTCGGTTCACTGGGGGCTTCCGGCGGGCAGATTTCCATCATTCCGCTGTGGCTGGTGCTGGCTGCGCTGGCGTTCTCGACGCTGGTGGGTTTGGTGTCCGGTGTGGTTCCGGCCAACCGGGCGGTGAAAATCAGTGCACTGGAAGCCATCCGCCGCGAGTAAGGCGGCCGGGCGGCAGACGCAAAACCAATAAAAGCTCCGGAGAACGGTTCGTTCAAACCGTTCTCCGGAGCTTTTTTGCGCCTGTCGTTTGTTTTGGCCCTCAGCACCGGTGCAAAATAGCGTCTGGATTCGGCGGAAGTTCATCCGCTGCCATAAAAGCAAAAAGCGCCGGGCGGTGCAGTCTGGTGCACGGCCCGGCGCGGTTTATTCTATGATTAGGGAGCGCCCGCAGAGAAGCAAACGCGGCGGTTAAACCAACGTCTCCAGTTCCGCCTGCCATACAGCGGCACAGGCATCGCTGGGCATACGCCAGTCGCCACGGGGCGACAGGGTGACGGAACCGACCTTGGGACCGTCCGGCAGACAGCTGCGCTTGAACTGCTGCGCGAAGAAACGACGGTAGAAGTTCTTCAGCCAGTGCAGCAAAACCTCGTTGGAGTACCGATCGCCCAAGGCGGCCTGGGCCAGCCGGTAGATTTTTCCGGGGCCAAAGCCAAAGCGGAGCACATAGTACAGATAGAAGTCGTGCAGTTCGTAAGGCCCGACCAGAGATTCCGTCTCCTGCGCGATCTCGCCGTTTTCCTTGGCGGGCAGCAGCTCGGGGCTGACGGGAGTGTCCAGAATGTCCAGCAGAACTTCCTTCAGGGCGGGGCTGGCGGCGGTGTCGGCCTCATAGTGTACAATGTGGCGCACCAGCGTTTTGGGAACGCCCGCGTTGACGCCGTACATACTCATGTGGTCGCCGTTGTAGGTAGCCCAGCCCAGGGCCAGCTCGCTCAGGTCTCCGGTGCCGACGACCATGCCGCCGGTGCGGTTGGCCAGATCCATCAGCTCCAGCGTGCGCACGCGGGCCTGACCGTTTTCATAGGTAACATCCAGCACCTGCTCGTCCTGCCCGATGTCGGCAAAGTGGCTGTGCACGGTGTTGGCAATGCGGATCTCCTGGAAGGAAACGCCCAGCTCATCGCACAGAATCTCGGCGTTGGAGCGGGTGCGCTGGGTGGTACCGAAGCAGGGCATGGTTACCGCGAGAATGTCGCCGGTGCTCCGGCCAAGGCGCTTCATGGCGCGCACGGCCACCAGCAAGGCCAGGCAGCTGTCCAATCCGCCGGAAATGCCGATGACCGCAGTTTTGGCATGGGCGTGCTCAATGCGCTTAGCCAGGCCGTCCGCTTGCATCTCCAGAATCAGCTCGCAGCGCTCCGCTCGGGCGGCGTTGTCGGCCGGAACGAACGGCGTGGGGGAAACAAAACGGGTCAGGGCAACCTCATGCAGCGGCAGGGAGAAGGACACCACCTGATACCCGGCAGAATCCGGCTGGAAGGTGGTGTTGCGGCAGCGCTCGCTGACCATACGGCCCAGATCCAGTTCCGTGCAGGCATATCCATCGCCGAAGGGTTTTGCCTCGGCAAGCAGTGCGCCGTTTTCACAGATCAGGTCGTGGGCGGCAAACACCATGTCGGTGGTGGATTCCCCGTGGCCCGCGTCCGCGTACAAATAGGCACACAGCAGCCGGGCAGACTGCTGGCTGACCAGCTGGCGGCGATAAACGGCTTTGCCAACGGTTTCGTCGCTGGCGGAAAGGTTGGCGATCACCGTGGCGCCGGCCAGCGCATGGCGGGTGCTGGGCGGCAGCGGTGCCCACAGATCTTCACAGACCTCCACACCCAGGCAGAATTCCGGCATTTCCTCACACTGGAACAAAAGCGCAGTGCCGAACGGCACATCCTGCCCGGCGAACCGGATGGTGCGCAGCCCAGCGGGGGCCGGATTGTAGTGGCGCTTTTCGTAGAATTCGCTGTAATTGGGCAGGTGGGTTTTGGGCACCAGGCCCAGCAGCCGGCCATGGCAAACCACCGCAGCGCAGTTGTACAGCTTGCCCTCCATCAGCACCGGCAGGCCGACCAGCGCCACCAGGTCCAGCCCCTCGCTGGCCTTCAAAATGGCCGCGAGGCCGGCTTCGGCCGCCTTTTGCAGAGGCTGCTGCAAAAACAGGTCGCCACAGGTGTAGCCGGTCAGGCCAAGTTCCGGGAAAACGGCCAGCTGTACGCCGTCGGAGGCGGCTTTCTGCATGGCCTCAATGGTCATCTGGGTGTTGTAGGGGCAGTCGGCCACCCGAAGAGCCGGGGAGACTGTGCAGGCTTTGATAAAACCGTATGTCATGATACGCCGTCCTTTGCTGTTTGTTTGCCGGGACGGAAAATTCCGCGGCAATAAAATTCTATTGCTATCATACCACAGCCGCCCGGCGGGAACAAGGGCGGGCCGCTGGGGCGGCGCGGAAAACGCGAAGGAAAACTGGGGCGCGGCCGAGATGCTTGACGGACAAAGTTTGGAAAATGAGACAATTGTGCGAATCTTTTTGAAGAAGATGAAATAAAAATGGAGATGCTGTCGTATTCTTTATAACGATAGAACAAAGGATGCCGAAAAACAATTGCAGGGAGAACCGGCGGCAGCGGCGGTTCCGGCGAGGGGAGGGAAGCCGATGAAACAAACCCGGTGGATGATGCTAGGGGCAGTTGCCGCGGCAGCCATGTTTACAACGGGCTGTGCCGGGGTCGGGCTGCTGCTGGCGCGGCAGACCGCGCAGCTGCAAAACACGCCGACAGAGCCGGAACCCGTGGCTCCGGCGGCCCAGACGGCCGAGGCACAGCCGGAGCCGACCCTCCCGGTGGCGATCTGGGACCCGCAGGCGCTGCAGCTGAGCAGCCAGAACGGCCTGTATGTGCTGGGAAACCCCTTTGACGGGCAAGGGCAGCTTCCGCTGCCGCCGGAGGTGGAGCAGGCAGCCGATACGCTGGCCCTGGCCGACCTGAATGTGTATCAGGATACCCTGATTCTTGTGCTGCTTCAGCCGAACAGCGACCATCCCAACAATGTGGCCAAAGCAACCCTTTACCGGAGTGACGATCTGGGAGCGCACTGGCGGGAACAGAAGATGAGCCTGCCCGTTCTGGGGCTTCAGGAAGAGGAACAGCTGGCGGACGCATTTTTGAATTTCTGGTCGGAACAGTGCGGCTCGCTGATTCTGGAGACGGACCGGGCTTGCCGCAGCGTGCTGCTGACCAGTGACGGAGGCCTTACCTGGAACAAACTGGAGGACCTGACCGGAGAGGACGGGGACGCCTGGATGTGCGGCGGCGGATTTGTTTCGGAACAGTTGGGCTTTTTGGCCACCACGGACCAGCATCAGCTGGAACCGCGCCTGTATCAGACGCGGGACGGCGGGACGACCTGGGAGAAAATGCCCATGAAGCTGCCCACGCTCACCGGCCTGCTTCGGGCGGAGGCTCTGACCCCGCAGCGCGCGGAGGACGGCGCGATCGTGATTCCGGTGCGGGTTTACCAGCAGCGCAGCGGCGGCCAGTGGGTGCATATTCTGCAGTACATCTCTCGGGATGAGGGAATGACATGGAAATTTGCTCAGCAGGAGGGATAGCGCGAGGCGAAGCTGCACCGTCCTTCCACCATTCGAAGAACAACCCGGCACAGGGGCGAGGGCAGACGAAATCTGCTCTGGACCCTGTGCCGGGTTTGCTTTTGCAGGCAAAATAAGGCAAACCAGCAAAAGGTCTGGATGCAAAATAAAAATGAGCATCCGAAAATCGGATGCTCGTTTTATGCTTCTTCTGAAGTTTGGTGGAGATGAGGGGGATCGAACCCCTTACCTCTTGAATGCCATTCAAGCGCTCTCCCAAGTGAGCTACACCCCCATGGCAGAAGAAGCAGATTCAATTGCGGCCACGCTTGCGGCTGCGAGAATTATTATAGCAAAGAGAAGGGGGGATGTCAACAAAAATTTCTTGAAAAATCAAAATTGATTGGTTTTTTATGAAAACAGGCGAAAATTCAAAGAGTTTGCCAATACCACAGGCCGATTCCAAACACGATGGCGATAAAAACCAGCCACAGAACAAGATAGCGCACGCTTAAATTCTGGCGTAGAGCAGCCCCCAGGGTGGGGCGCTTTTCGTGGGGGCGAGATTTTTTAGAAAACGGAAAATGCATAGTAGGGGCTCCTTTGCATGAGAAATTAGGAAGGAGAAGTGTGAAATGGAGAACGGCGGGGCTGTGAGCGCCTCACTGCTTCTCGGCAGGGCGAGCGGGCGGTGTGCCGCAGGGCTTTTCTGCCCAGAAGGCCCGAAGCTCGTCCGCCAGCTGGGATGCACTCAGCACCGGTCGGCAGCCGTTCCAGTGGGCGGGCAGCAGGGCGCGGTAATCCTCCCAGGTAAAGCGCTCGTCAATCAACAGCACAACGCCCTGATCATTTGGAGTACGGATGACCCGCCCGGCGGCCTGCAGCACTTTGTTCATGCCGGGGTATTGGTAGGCATAGGCAAACCCGCTGCCGCGGCTGCTCTCAAAATAGCGGCGCAGCATTTCCCGCACCGGGTTGACCTGGGGCAGCCCGACGCCGACCACCGCGGCCCCGATGAGCCGGTCGCCCACCAGATCCACGCCCTCGCCGAATACGCCGCCCATCACGGCAAACCCCAGCAGAGTTTCGCCGGACGCCGCGGAAAATTGGGCGAGGAACGTCTCCCGCTCGCTGTCCTGCATACCGGGCTGCTGAAGCAGGGTGGGAATTTGGGGGAACCGTTCCGCAAAGCGCTGGGCGGCCTGGTTCAGATAGGCGTAGGAGGGGAAAAAGGCCAGGTAGTTTCCAGCGCGGCCCTCGGTCATCGCGGCAAGGAAGCGGCAGACCTCATCCAGGCTGGCGGCCCGGCTGCGGTAGGTGGTGGAAACTCGGCAGGCGCAGAACAGACCCAGATTTTCCCGGGGGAAGGGGCTGGGCAGGGCAACACACCTCGCTTCCGGGCAGCCAAGAATGTCCCGATAATACGAAGGCGGGGCAAGGGTTGCACTGAACAGAACGGCGGCCCGGCCCAGTGCGAAGCTGGCGTTCAGAAAGTCACTGGGGTCTAGGCACAGCTGCCGGGCAAGCACCTGTCCGCCGGAAAGGCTGATTTGGGTGATGTAATGCTCATCGTACCCATCGGCCACCCGAAGCCAGGCACGAAAATCAAAATAAAGCTGAAGCAGCACGTCATGAGCAGGTCCCTGGCGGTGTTCATCCAGCCATTCCTCCAGCGGCTTCAGGCAGCGGCGCACCGCCTCGGAAAAGGCCTCTTGGGCGGGGGCGAAAAACAGGGTGCGCTCCGGGGCTTCCCGGCATTGATCCCGCCAGGTGAGAAACTGGGTGTTGACCTTACCCAGGGCGGTTTTCAGGCGGCTGCGTCCCTTGCCGAGGGCCTTGCGGGCCTCCGCCAGCTGCGCACGGCCCAACTCGGCCGAGTACATTTCCCGTGCCCGGTCGGGCAGATTGTGGGCTTCGTCCACAAGAAACAAATGGTCGCCGGGCGTCTCAAAAAAGCGGCTCAGGCGCACCACCGGGTCGAACAAATAGTTGTAGTCGCCTACGATCACATCGCACCAGAGGGCCAGATCCAGCCCAAGCTCAAAGGGGCAGACGGTGTGGCGGCGCGCCAGCGCTTCCAGGGCAGGGCCATCCAGGCGGGTCTCGTCCAGCCCTTCCCAGAGGGCGGCCTTCACCCGGTCGTAATAGCCGTTGGCGTAGGGGCAGGCCTCGGGTGTGCATTCGCGGTGCTCCAGCAGGCAGGCTTTGTCCTTTGCGGTGAGGGCAATGCTGCGCAGATGCAGTGAGGGCGGCAGCAGGTCCAGCGCCTGCCAGGCGGCCCGGCGGGTGGTGGTGCGGGCTGTGAGATAAAACACCCGCTCGCCATCGCCCTCGCCCATGGCCCGAAGGGCCGGGTACAGGGTGCTGATGGTTTTGCCGATGCCGGTGGGGGCCTGCACCATCAGGCGGCGGCCCTGGCGGCAGGCACGGTACACCTCGCCGGCCAGGGCGTGCTGCCCGGGGCGGAACTGCGAAAAAGGAAAGGCCAGCGCGGCCAGATCCTGCGTGCGGTCGGCCTGCCATTGGGCCTGCCGCTTGGCCCAGGGGGCGTATTCTTCCAGCATCTCCTGCAAAAATGCGGTTAAGGTCTGTGCGGAAAATCGGCGCTCGAACCGAACGATCTGCTGATCCTCCACCTGAAAATAGGTCAGGCGCACGCCAACCTCTTCCAGTCCCTTCTGGGCGGCCCAGATGGCAGCGTATACCTGCGCCTGGGCCCAATGGACCGGCTCCATCTCTTCGGTGATCTGCTCGGTGGGGCAGGTGACGGTTTTGATCTCATCCACCATAACCAGGCCATCGGCACCGGTGAAAATTCCGTCGGCCCGGCCTTCCAGCCGGTAGGCAACACCGGCGGCGCTCAAATCGGCCTTAATGGAAACCTCCGCTTCGTACCCGTCTCCGGCGGCCTTCTGCAGGCGGCGATGGATGCGCGCCCCCTCCAGCGCCCGGTCAAACCCGGTGAAGCGGTTGTCGATGCTGCCGGTATTGCGCAAAAATTCCACCAATTGACGTACAGAAAGGCGGACCTGAACGGTCGATTCCGGTTCCATATTCGTTCGGGTCTCCTTTCTTAAATAAAGTTTGAATGCACGGTTGTTTTTATCATAGCGTATTTTGCGCGGGGGCGCAATCCGCTGGCGGTTCCGGCAGCCCCATGGCGCTGGCGGTTTCGCGGCCAATCGCTTCCACCTGGGAAAAATCGGCCGCGGCTTTGTAAAACTCTTCCAGCAGGTCGTGGTTCTGCTTGGCAGAAGCCTGCATGGCGCTGGCCTGTTCCAGGAGATCCGCCGCAGCTTTTTGGTTGAAGCGCAGCCGTTTGCGGCGGCAGCTCAGGGTGGGCTGGGTGTTGAACCGGACGCAGCGAATGGTGCGCTGCCCCTCAAAATGCAGAGGATGCCAGCTGTTGGCGGTGACGAAGGCAAGCCGCAGGTCGGGAAAAATCAGGTGGTCGATTTTATCGCCCGGGGCCATGGGGCACCAGCACACGATGACCCGATGGCCTTTTTGCAGGGCAGCGTCCCGCAGAAGCTCCAGCAGCAGGCGGCTGGCCGCACCGGTTTCGTCCTGAAGAACCACCTGCCGGTCGGTGAGGGCGGCAATGGTGCCGCTGTAAACAATCCGCCCCTGCGGGGTAACGGCACTGAGCAGCCGGTCGCAGGCAAAGCCGGGGCCGGGCAGGCTGGGCAGATAGCGGGCGGCCAGCCGGGCGGCCTCTTTGCGGACCTTTTCAAAGTCGGTGGTGCAGGCGGCGGTGCGGCGGCTGTCCAGCAGAATGCCCCCGGCGGCGGAAACGTAGCGGGCAGCCCGGCCCTGGAACCGGCTGCATAGGTCGAACAGGCGCTGAATCTCTTCGCGGTTCTCCTGCAGATATGCCTGATTCAGGGTGTGATACAGGCTCACCACCTGCTCGTGCGCCACCGGATAGGCCGGATCAAGGGCGTGGGGCGCGGTGGCGTCCACAATGCCGCAGCCCTCCGGCCAAAAGATGGCACCGTCCAGGCTGTCCGGGTCTGAAGAGCAATGGATGTGTTCCACCACGCCGCGGCCGCGGGCGGCCAGCTGCTTCATCAGGGTGGATTTGCCGCAACCCGGCCCGGCCTTGATGAGCCAGAGTGCAAGGCCGGGCTGCCGGGCCAACTCGTGAAAGTACCCCCGGAAACCGGTGGGGGAAAGACAGCCTAGGAAAAAGTCGGCCTGAATGGGTGCATGGGTGTGTTCCATAAATGTTTCCCTCCTTTGGGCACATCCTATGCGAAAGGGCCCGCGCGCGCCACAAGGATAAAAAGTGGAACGGCTGCCCCGAAAAAAGAAAGGAGTGGAGGAGATTTGAGACAAAATGAAGGGGAACGCTATTCCCATTCCGGCGGTTTGCGTATATAATAAATAAAAGATTTGATGGGGGCGCTGTGTTCGGCGGCTCCCGCACAAAACGGGCAAAGGCAAGGAAATGCCGCCTTGGCCCGGGGCCGTTGCGGCCCGTATGTTTCAGGAAAGGAATGTTGAAGCAATGCCCCAATTTTCAGTCCCGCTCGGAAAACTGGCAAAGCAGCTGAACCTGGAGAGTTTGTATGCCCCCAAGGACCTGTGGCAGATTCCCATCACCACGGCGGACATCAACCGCCCTGGCATTATGCTGGCAGGCTTTTATCAGTATTTTGACGCCACCCGGATTCAGATCATCGGTATGGTGGAGATGGCGTATCTGAAAGACCTGTCGGACGATGAGCGGCGCAATCATTTGGAAAAGCTGTTCAGCATGAAGCCTCCCACGGTGATCATCTCCCGCGGGATGGACCCGCTGGATGAAATGCTGGACTTTGCCAGTTGGTACGATGTGCCCCTGATGCGCTCGGCGGAAACCTCCTCCACGCTGATGAGCAACCTGATCAGCTACCTGAACGTGGAGCTGGCGCCCCGCGTGACCCGCCACGGCGTATGCGTGGAGGTATACGGCGAGGGCATCCTGATTCTGGGCGACAGCGGCGTGGGCAAAAGCGAGACGGCGGTGGAGCTGGTGAAGCGCGGCCACCGGCTGATTGCGGATGACGCCGTGGAGCTGCGCCGCACTTCCGGCACCACCGTCATCGGCACCTCGCCGGAGAACATCCGCCATTTTCTGGAGCTGCGGGGCATCGGCATTGTGAACGTGGCCCGCACGTTCGGCATCGGCGCGGTGAAAACCAGCGCCAACATTGACCTGGTGGTGGAGCTGGAGCCTTGGGACAAGAGCAAAACCTACGACCGCACCGGCCTGACCGGTGAAAATTACGAAATTCTGGGCGTGCAGATCCCCAGCACGGTCATTCCGGTGATGCCCGGCCGAAATCTGGCGGTGATTCTGGAGACGGCGGCCATCACGAACCGCCAGAAGAAGATGGGGTACAGCGCCGCACAGGAGCTGCTGACCCGCCTTGGCCTGGAGGATGACCTGAGCAACAAAACCTGAAACGCTGCAAAGCGCAGCGGCAGAGTGAGGAGAAAAAACTATGGAACAGTATACCATTGGCGTAGATCTGGGCGGCACGACCATTACGGCCGGCCTTGTGGACAAAGACCATAACATTGTGGACCGTGCAAGCTGCCTCACCGGGCTGCCTCGGCCTTCGGAAGAAGTGGAGCAGGAGATTGCAGGGCTTTGCCGTCAGCTGGCCGAAAAGCATCAGTTTGCGATGAGCGACCTGAAGTGGGTGGGCATCGGCACCCCCGGCAGCGTGAACAGCGAGAGCGGCGTGGTGGAGTTCAACGCGAACTTCGGCTACAACGATTGGGCGCTGCAGGCCAACATGGAAGCGCTGCTGGGCTGCAAGGTGTATATTGAGAACGACGCCAATGCGGCGGCCTATGGCGAATACATCGCCGGTGCGGCCAAGGGGGCAAAGTATGCGGTGGCCATCACCCTGGGTACCGGAATCGGCGGCGGAATCATCATCGACGGCAAGATTTTTGCCGGCTTCAACTACGCCGGTGCCGAGCTGGGCCATACCGTTGTGGTGAAGGGCGGGCGGCCCTGTATGTGCGGCCGCCGCGGCTGCTGGGAAAAGTACGCCAGCGCCCGCGCCCTGACCGAGGACACCCGTGCTGCGATGCTGGCCAACCCCGACAACATGATGTGGAAGCTGGTGGGCGGCGATCTGACCAAGGTGGGCGCCAAAACGGCGTTTGATGCCCTGCATGCAGGCGATGAGCTGGCCAAAACCGTGGTGTCGAACTGGATTGAGTACGTGGCCTGCGGCATTACCGATGTGGTGAACATTTTCCAGCCGGAGGTGATCTGCATCGGCGGCGGCGTTTCGGCACAGGGCGAGACCCTGCTGGGGCCCATCCGGGAGTATGTGGACCGGGAAGAGTATGCGCGCAACGGCAAAAAGCGCACGGTCATCAAGGCAGCCGAGCTGAAAAACGATGCCGGCGTGTTGGGCGCGGCCAGCCTGGGCGAGCAGCAGCTGGTCTGAGCCTGCACGGAAACAAGGAGAACATGACCATGAGACAGGATCAGCTGGAAATGCTGAAAGGCTTGTGGGACCGGGAGGGCGTGCCGTATGAGTGCGGTACGCCCCTTGCCCGGTATACCACCTTTAAAATCGGCGGCCCGGCTGCTTTGTTTGCCCGCCCTGCCGATGCCCGGCAGCTGGAAGCGGCGCTGGCGGCCTGCAAAAAATCCGATGTGCGATATTATCTGTTGGGGCAGGGCTCCAATACGCTGTTTGCGGACGAAGGGTTTGACGGAGCAGTCATCTGCACCCGCATGATGGGCGATGTGCCGCGCATTGAGGGCGAACGCATGACGGCACCGGCCGGGGCCGGGCTGACGGCCCTGTGTGCCATGGCGCGGGACGCCGGGCTGACCGGCCTGGAATTTGCCTGTGGCATTCCGGGAAGCCTGGGCGGCGCGCTGTATATGAACGCCGGTGCTTATGGCGGCGAAATGAAGGACGTGGTGGAGACGGTGACCTGCCTGACCCCGGAGGGAACGGTGGAGACCCGGCCTGCCGATGCACTGGCGTTTGGATACCGTACCAGCGTGTTTGAACAGGATGGCAGCTGTGTGCTTTCGGCCACGCTGCACCTTGCCCGGGGTGACAAGGCGGCCATTCGCGCCCGCATGGCGGAATTGCTGGCCAAGCGCCGGGAAAAGCAGCCGCTGGAATGGCCCAGCGCAGGCAGCACCTTCAAGCGGCCCCAGGGGGCCTTTGCGGCCGCCCTCATTGAGCAGTGCGGTCTGAAGGGCCTTCAGGTGGGCGGTGCGGCCGTAAGCCAAAAGCACAGCGGCTTCGTGGTAAATCTGGGCGGCGCAACCTGCGCCGATGTGATTGCCCTCACCGAACAGGTCATTCGTGTGGTGAAAGAGAAAACCGGTTACACGCTGGAACGGGAGATCCGCGTGGTGAAGTAAGGCGGCATTCACCGCCCGAAGAGGGGAAAAAGCCAGCGCGCGGCAAACAAGGCAGCGGCTGCCGGACAGGATGGGAAAGTACCCGGCGCCTGGATAGATCGGCGGGGCCGGGCAGAACAGGAGCGAAAAATGGAACTTGTGATCGTGACCGGACTTTCCGGTGCGGGCAAATCTCTGGCGATGAATGCGCTGGAGGACATTGGCTATTTTTGCATTGACAACATTCCCGCCGGGCTGATGCCCCGCCTGCTGGAGTTTGCCCAGCAAGGCGGCAACCTGCTGAAAAAGGTGGCGGTGGGCCTGGACATTCGCGGTGCCCGCTCTCCGCAGGAGATCCGGGACGCACTGGCCACGCTGGACGACCGGAAGGTGGATTACCGGGTGCTGTTTCTGGAAGCCACGGACGATGTGCTGCGCCGCCGTTATAAGGAGACCCGCCGCCGCCACCCCATCAGCATCAGCGAGGGTATTTCCACCAGCGAAGCCATTGTGCGGGAGCGGCAGATTCTACGGCCCCTGTTTGAACGGGCGGATTTTGTGGTGGATACCTCGCTGCTCTCCACGGCCCAGAACAAAGAGCGCATCTGCGGGCTGTTTCTGACCGGGCATGAGCGCCCCATGGTCCTGAACATTGTGTCCTTCGGGTTCAAATTCGGCCTGCCTGCCGAGGCGGACATTGTGTTTGACGTGCGCTGCCTGCCCAACCCCTTCTATGTCCCGGAACTGAAGGACAAGACCGGGCTGGACCAGGAAGTGGTGGACTATGTGATGAAATCGGAACAGTCGCAGGAATTGCTCAAGCGCATGGAAGGGCTGCTGGAGTACGCTCTGCCCCTGTATGTGCAGGAAGGCAAGAGCCAGCTGACGGTGGCCGTGGGCTGCACCGGCGGCAAGCATCGTTCCATTACGTTTGCCCGCAAGCTGGCGGAATTCTGCGACCGGCTTGGCTATGAGCCCAGCGTGCAGCATCGGGATGCCCGCCGCACAAACTGAGAAACGAATCCCGGCGCGGCGCCATTTGAATGCCCGGCCGGCCAACAATTCAAACACGAAGTGCCGTCAGTTATGCTTTTGGCCGCAGAGCGCGGAAAAGAATGGCTGACGGCAGTGGTTTCAAAGAACGGAGAGTACCCTTGAGTTTTTCGCAGGACGTAAAATATGAGATCATCGCCCGGCGCATCGGCAAACCCTGCTGTGCGCTGGCAGCCTGTTACGGAGCGGCCTGCTTCGGTAAGTATTTTGATGCCCAGGGAATGGTGCTGCACACCGAAATTCCGGAAGCGGCCCGGCTGGTGCAGAAGCTGTACCATCGGGTGGGCATTGAGGGCGAGATCGTTCAGAAAGAGCGGCTGGGCGGCCCCATCAGCGAATTCAGCGTAAAAGACCCGGAGCAGGTGGCCCGCATGATGGAATTGTTCGGTCACACCGGAACCGAGGCCAGCCTGCGCATCAACCCGGCCATCCTGCAGTGCAGCGGCTGTGTGAGCGCCTTTGTGTCCATGGCATTTTTGTGCAGCGGCACCATGACCGACCCGCAGAAGGAGTACAATCTGGAATTCCTAACCGGGCGGCGCAATCTGGCGCGGGACTTTGAGGCCCTCATCGCCGAGCATGAATTTTGCCCTCACCGCACCCTGCGCAAGGGCGCAAATGTGATTTATGTAAAGGCCAGCGAACCGCTGGTGGACCTTTTGACCTTTATGGGCGCACCCAAGGCAGCCATGCAGCTGATGGAGCTGAAGATGGTGAAGGATGTGCGCAACAAGACCAATCGTATCATCAACTGCGAAACGGCCAACCTGAGCAAAATGGCCGCGGCCAACGCGCCGGTGAACAAGGCGGTGCGCTATTTGGAAGAGCACGGCGACCTGGCCGGCCTGCCGGAGCCGCTGCGCCAGGCGGCCCAGGTGCGGCTGGAGCAGCCGGACGCTTCGCTGGCGCAGCTGGCCCCGCTGCTGGACCCGCCGGTGAGCCGGTCGGGACTGTCGCACCGGTTCAAGCGCTTGCAGGAGATCGCAGAGACCCTGCGGGAGAGGAGAGAGCATGGCTGAACGGCAATTTACCCATCTGCATGTACACACGGAGTACAGTCTGCTGGACGGCGCGTGCCGCATTGACCAGCTGTTTGACCGCGTGAAGGAGCTGGGCCAGACCGCCATTGCCATCACCGACCACGGTGTTATGTACGGCTGTGTGGATTTTTACAAGGCGGCCAAAAAGGCGGGCATCAAGCCGATCATTGGCTGTGAGGTGTATGTGGCCACCCGCACCCGGTTTGATAAGGTGGCCCGCATTGACGGCAACCGTCACCTGATTCTGCTTTGCAAAAATGAAACCGGGTATAAAAACCTTATTAAAATGGTCAGCGCCGGGTTTATTGAGGGGTTCTACTCCAAACCGCGTGTGGACCATGAGCTGCTGGAGCAGTACCACGAAGGGCTGATCTGCCTGTCGGCCTGCCTGGCGGGCGAGGTGCCGCAGGCGCTGCTGGCCGGGGATTACGACCGCGCCAAGGAAATTGCGCTGTGGTACAACAACCTGTTCGGGCATGGGAATTACTACCTGGAAATTCAGGACCACGGCCTTGAAGAGCAGCAGACGGTGCTGCCCCAGCTGATCCGCCTTTCCAAAGAGACGGGCATTCCGCTGGTGGCCACCAACGATGCCCACTATCTGCGCAAGGAAGACAGCAAGATGCAGAGCATCCTGATCTGCATTCAGACGGGCAAAACCGTGAACGATCAGGATCGGATGGAATTTGAGACGGACGAGTTCTATCTCAAAAGCACCGATGAGATGTACGATCTGTTTTCCATCTGCCCGGAGGCGTGTGAAAATACCAACAAAATTGCCGAACAGTGCAACTTCGATTTTGAGTTTGGCGTGACCAAGCTGCCTTACTTCGAAGCGCCGGACGGAATGGAGAATCAGGAATATTTTGAGAAGCTCTGCCGGGAGGGTCTGGTGCGCCGCTATGGAGAACATCCTGACCCGGAACTGACGAAGCGCCTGGAATATGAAATCGGGGTTATCAAGCGTATGGGGTACACCAACTATTACCTCATCGTGTTCGATTTTATCAATTACGCAAAAAGTCAGGGGATTCCGGTAGGCCCTGGGCGCGGCAGCGGTGCGGGCAGCCTGTGCGCCTACTGCGTGGGCATTACCAACATCGACCCCATTCGGTACAACCTGCTGTTCGAGCGCTTCTTGAACCCAGAGCGCGTGAGTATGCCCGACTTTGATGTGGACTTCTGCTATGAGCGGCGGCAGGAGGTCATTGACTATGTGAACCGGAAGTATGGCCACGACCATGTGGCGCAGATCGTTACCTTCGGAACCATGGCGGCCCGTGCGGCCATTCGTGACGTGGGCCGAGTGCTGGATATGCCGTATCAGGAGGTGGATGGGGTTGCCAAGCTGGTGCCGATGGAACTGAAAATGACCCTGCACCGGGCCATGGAGGTTTCGCCGGAGCTGAAGGCCCGCTACGACGCCGACCCCAAGGTGCAGGAGCTGATCGACACCGCCATCAAGATCGAGGGAATGCCCCGCCACGCTTCCACCCATGCGGCGGGCGTGGTGATCACCCGGGAGGCGGCCAATGAGTATGTGCCGCTTTCCACCAACGACGGCGTGCCAGTGACTCAGTTCAATATGACCACCATTGAGGAACTGGGCCTGCTGAAGATGGACTTTTTGGGCCTGCGCACCCTGACGGTGCTGCACGACGCCGAGGAGATGATCCGCCGGGTGCAGCCGGACTTTTCGCTGGACGCCATTTCCTATGAGGACAAGGCCACCTATGAAATGCTGGCCCAGGGCGAGACCGAGGGCGTGTTCCAGCTGGAATCCACGGGTATGCGGCAGGTTCTGGCCGGGCTGCACCCGCAGAGCCTGGAGGATGTCATCGCTCTGATCAGCCTGTATCGTCCCGGCCCTATGGATTCCATACCCACCTACCTGCGCAACCGCCGCCAGCCGGATCAGATTCGTTACAAAACGCCGGAACTGGCACACATTCTGGACGTGACCAATGGCTGCATCGTGTACCAGGAGCAGGTGATGCAGATCTGCCGGGAGCTGGCAGGCTTCTCCTATGGTCAGGCCGACCTGGTTCGCCGCGCAATGAGTAAGAAAAAACACGATGTGATGGAAAAAGAACGCCAGCACTTCGTGTACGGCAACACGACCCCCGGGCAGGAATGCAACGGCTGCATCAAGAACGGCATTTCGGAGGAGGCGGCCAATGCCATCTTTGACGATATGTCCAGCTTTGCATCCTACGCCTTCAACAAATCCCATGCCGCCTGCTACGCCTATGTGGCGTATCAGACCGCGTACCTGAAATGTCATTACCGCAGCCAGTTTATGGCAGCGCTGCTCACCAGTGTGCTGGACAACACCGATAAGGTCATTGAGTATTCGGGCGAGTGCCAGCGCCTGGGCATCCGGGTGCTGCCGCCGGACATCAACGTGAGTGATGGCGGCTTTACCGTGGACGGACCGGACATCCGGTTTGGCTTGAATGCGGTAAAAAACGTGGGCCGCAACCTGATTGCCACCACCGTGCAGGAGCGCAGGGAAATGCCCTTCCGCAGCCTGTATGATTACTGCAAGCGGTTGTACGGCGTGGAGATCAACCGCCGGGCGGTGGAAAGCCTCATCAAGGCCGGAGCTTTTGACCAGTTGGAGGACACCCGGCGGGGAATGCTGGAGTCGGTAGAAGGCATTCTGAAAAGCGTGGAAACCGATGCGCGCAAAAACGTCGCCGGGCAGCTGGACCTGTTCAGTCAGCTGGACGATGAGGACGAGTGGGACGATTACCACATTCCCAAGGTGCCCGAGTACCCGCCGCAGGAACTGCTGCGCATGGAGAAGGATGTGAGCGGGCTGTATCTGTCCGGCCATCCGCTGGACAGTTACCGCGAAAAGATTGAGCAGTACGCCACTTGCCAGATTTTGGCGCTTTCCGGTGAAAGCGCCAAAGAATACGACGGCAGGCAGGTAAATCTGGTGTGCACGGTGGTCAAAACCAAGTTTATGACGACCAAATCCAATACGCTGATGGCCTTTACCACAGTGGAGGACCTGACCGGCACCATAGAAATTTTGATCTTCCCCAAGACGCTTGCCGACTGCCGGGATGCCCTGCAGGACAACGCCGTTGTGGTGGTGAGCGGCCGGGTCTCGGTCAAAGAGGAAGAACCGGCCAAACTGCTGGCCGACCATGTGGTGCCCATTGACCGCTACACGCCCGATCAGCAGAACCTGGCCAAGCGCAGTACGGTGGCGAAGGAAAGCCCGAAGGCCGTGTATCTAAAGCTGCCCGGAAAGGACAGCCCCCAGATGGCCAAGGTGCGCAGCCTGCTGGGCATTCTGGACGGGACCATGCCGGTCTACATCCGTTTTGTGGACACCGGAAAGATGGTGCTGGCCCCGCGCACCCTGTGGGCGCTGGATCACCCCCTTCTGTACAGCGAGTTGAACCGCATTCTGGGCGAGGAAAATGTGGTGGTTCGCTGAATGCCCGCCCGCCAAAAACAGCTGCGCGGCAACCGAAGAGCAGGAAACAGAACCCCATAACGCAAAATGCGAGAAATGGGCAGAACGATGGGAAAACAGGTGCAACAAAGTGAGATTTCATGCAACATTCCCACCGTTTACAAATCAAAACTGAGCGTGATATACTTTTAACGATGGGCAGAGAAAAGCGGCAGCCCCGGAGGACAGGCTTCCGACGCTGCGACCCGTGGCCCAGAGAGTACGCCCCCGGAACAGCCGGTTGAACGGGGTGGGCGGCTGTAAGCCGCCGACCGGTTCCGACCAGCAGGGCGGCCCGTTTTTAGGAGGAGTGTCTTATGGCAAAAGAGATCAAGACCATCGGCGTTCTCACCAGCGGCGGCGACGCCCCCGGCATGAACGCTGCTGTGCGTGCAGTTGTGCGTACCGCCCTGAGCAAGGGCATCAAGGTCAAGGGCATTGAGCGCGGCTACAACGGCCTGCTTCACAACGAAATGCGGGACATGGATCTGCGCAGCGTTTCCGAGATCATTCATCGCGGCGGTACGGTGCTGTATACCGCCCGCTGCCTGGAGTTCCTCACCAAAGAGGGCCAGGAGCAGGGCGCGCAGTGCTGCCGCGACAACGGCATTGATGCGCTGGTGGTCGTCGGCGGCGACGGCTCGTTCAAGGGCGCCCGCGCGCTGGCCAACCTGGGCATTCCCTGCATCGGCATTCCCGGCACCATTGACAACGACATTGCCTGCAGTGAGTACACCATCGGCTACGACACCGCCATGAACACCGCGGTGGAGATGGTGGATAAGCTGCGCGATACCACCCAGAGCCATGACCGCTGCAGCGTGGTGGAGGTAATGGGCCGCCACGCCGGCTACATTGCCTTGAACGTGGGCATCGCCACCGGCGCCATTGCCACCCTGATCCCCGAGCGGCCTTACGACCTGGAGCGGGACATTCTGGACCGGATGAGCTTCACCCAGAAAACCGGCAAGAAGCATTTCATCATCGTGAAGGCCGAGGGCGTGCCCGGCACGGCGCAGGATCTGGCCAACGAGATTCAGGCCCGCACCGGCATTGACTCCCGTGCCACCGTTCTGGGCCATGTGCAGCGCGGCGGTGCCCCCACCCTGCGTGACCGCGTGACGGCCTCTCAGATGGGCTATCAGGCTGTGTATCTGCTGGAGCGCGGCATCTTCAACCGCGTGGTGGCTGTGTCGGCCGATCAGATCGTGGATTACGACATCAACGTGGCACTGGCCATGCACAAGACCATCGACACCAAGATGATCGACGTCGCCAACACCATTTCCATCTGAGCCGCGCAGACGGTTTATCATGCAATTCAAAAGGACGATACCAACCAGGCGGGCAGCCGGGCGGTATCGCCCTTTTTGCTTTTTGCGGCACCGGGATAGGGGAACCAAAACCACCGGGATGCCATAAAATGGGGCACCGAATGAATTCGGGACACAAAGGAGGTACCTCATATGTCGATGCCTGTTATTGCAATGCCCTGCAATCCGATTACCATGGCCCAGGCGGTGACCGACCTGCTGGAGAGCATTGCCCTGGAGGAGACGGCCCTCAGCCACATTCTCAACGCAGAGGGTGAAAAAATCCAGAAGGTGCTGGCCCAGGAACCGGCGGATTTCTGCCGCATTGTGGAAGTGAATGAGTCGGTGGTGAACATGGTTTCCGCCGTGAGCAACCTGGAGCTGATTTTGAAAGACAAACTGGAATTTGTGGCCAACAACCTCTATTATCCGGCCCAGGAAGAAAGTTGAGCGGAAAGGCTCCGACCCGAAGAGACGAAAAAGCGCTGTCCGTGATTTACATCGCAGGGCAGCGCTTTTTGATCGTTTTGAATGAAATTACATACTGATCCAACCGAATGCATTGGCAACGGAACTGGCCAGAATGATGGCGGCGAAAATGGGGCACAGATAGCGGATCATAAAATTGAACACCTTCTTGCGGCGGAAGGTGCCCTCGCCATGCAGCACTTCATCCTCAATGGCCTTTACCCCAACAACACGGGAGACCAGCAGGCAGGTGGCAATGGCGGCAATGGGCATCATAACCGAGTTGGTCAGAAAGTCGAAGAAGTCCAGAAACTGCATCCCGAGAAGCGTTACGCCGGAGAGCGGGCCGTACCCCAGAGAAGAGAGCGTACCCAGCGCAACCAGAATGACGGACATTAGGCAGGTGGCCTTTCTGCGGCTCCAGCCCAGTTCATCCTGAAAGGTGGAAACCGCACTCTCCGTCAGGGCGATGGAGCTGGTTACCGCGGCAAACAGCACCAGCAGAAAGAACAGCACACCGACTGCAGAGCCAAAGCCCATGCTGTCAAACACTTTGGGCAGGGTGATGAACATCAGCGCCGGGCCGGCCTTCAGCGAGGCAGAGTCGCCGCCGGAGAAGGTAAATACGGCGGGAATGATCATCAAACCGGCCATAATGGCGATGAGGGTGTCAAACAGCTCCACGTTCTGCGTGGAATCTTCAATGGCGATGTCCCGCTTCATGTACGAGCCGAAGGTGATCAGAATGCCCATGGCGATGGACAGGGAGTAGAACATCTGCCCCATGGCGGAAACAACCGTCATCCAGGAGAAATTCTCCAGGTTGGGCACCAAAAAGTATTTGACACCGGCCATGGCCCCTGGGCGGGTCACGGAATACGCGGTGATGACAACCGAAAGAACCACCAGCACCGGCATGGTCACTTTGGAAAATCGCTCCACACCATTTTGCACACCGGCAAAAATGATGCCCAGTGTCAGCAGCGCAAACACAAGAAAGGCCAGCTCGGTGGAAGCACCGTCCGAAATGAAGCCGGAGAAGTAGTCGCTGCTGGCCAGCGCATGGCCGTGGCCCAGAAAATACTCACACAGGTACTTGATGACCCAGCCACCGATGACCGAATAATAGGGGACGATCAGAATGGGAATGACGGCGTTGATCCAGCCGCCGAAGCGCAGTGCCCCGGTTTGCTTGCCGGGCTTTGAGAAAAACGCGAACGCACCAACGGGGCTTTTTCCGGTCATGCGGCCCAGGGCCGTTTCTGCAACGATCATGGAATAGCCGAACGTGAGCGCCAGCAGAATGTAGATGAGCAGAAAAATACCGCCGCCGTACTTGGCTGCCAGATACGGGAACCGCCAGATGTTGCCCAACCCGACGGAGGCGCCGGCAGCGGACAGAACAAAGCCGAGTTTACCGGAAAAGGTGCTTCTGGATTCTTTTGATTTCATGCTTTCTCCTATTTCTTACAGCCACAAATGCTTGGCGGGCTGCAGTGCGGCAAAGTATTTCCGATCAGGGCCGCTTTTCTATTATAGCGGAATTGCAAAGCAGGTTCAATCGTATCTTTTTGCGGTTTGCCTGCACCGGGCGAAATGCCTTAAGAATGTGTGAAGTTTTCTGGCTGCATTATCACACTTTGGGCGGGATTTCAAGCCTGTTCTTCCCGCTTTTTCTATGATATCCTGAACGGACCGAAACACAGACGAAGACGGAGGGGGCAGCAATGAACGGGATAACCGGATGGAGGATGCAGGCGAATGAGCCGCAGTGCCTGAGCGCGCTTTTGACCCAGCCGGAAGAGGGCGCACTGGTGCTGACCAGAGCGCAGGCTCTTCAGCTGCTGGAAACCCGGCGGGAGGCCCTGCGCCGAGAGGGCCTGGTCGAATGGGGCGAGGGCATTCTGCCGCAGCTGGCAAAGCAATTTGCACACAGTGCCTATCTGGACAGGCAAACCTACGCGGAAAGCCTGGAGCGGTTGGCAGCGCTGTTTTACCACTGCCGCGCCCAGGCCGGCGAATGGGTGACGGACGAGCACATTCTGGAATTTTTGAGCACCCGCTTTGAGGGGGTATGCGGCGGCGATTTTGAACGGCTGGAAGAACTGGCGCAGGAGCGGTTCTGCCGGGAGGGTTGAGAGCGCCTGGAAAAGCGGGGATAGGAGGGAACCGCCGTGGAATCAAACGCATGGAACATGGATGCGCAGCCGGTGCTGGAACAGCTGGCCGCGCGGTATCTGGCCGGGCGCAGCAGATGCATGACCTATGCCCGCACCCGCCAGCTGATGGAGGCCGTTCTTTATTGCATGGAATTTGAACAGGCTGGAGAGGACCGGCAGCTTCAGCCCAAAAATGAAGAAGACGGAACGCTGCGCTACCAGCGCGGGCTTGCCGCGGTGCAGCAGGCGGTGCGCAAGGCGCAACTGCAGTACAGCCGCATGGCAGAGGCGTTCCGCGATTTCGGAAATCGTAACCTGCGGGACACGTTCCACCGGGCGATTCCGGGATTTTTTCGGCTGTATGACCCGATTTTTGCCCCGCAGGAAACCCTCATCACCATGGATTACCCGGTGCTGAACCAGGATGTGTCGCTGTGCGGGGTTCGTGCGGTGCAGGCCTATCTGGACAGGTTGGAGCTGGAGCAGGAGTTCCTGCATTTGTTCCCGGAGCCTCTGGCGGTGCGCACTCTGCTTCGCTTTGACCCGGACTACCGGCGGCAGTTCTACAACCTGAGCGGGGTGCTGCTGCGCTGCGTTCTGGTCACGGCGCTGCGGCAGGAGGTCACGGGGGATCGAACCGCCTCGAGTGCGGTGTGCCTGGCGGCTTGGAGAAAGACCACCGCCCCGGCACAGCAGGAAGCGAAGCTGGAGCTGCTTTTGCAGCAGTTGACTGCCGGGCGCTGCCCCCATCCGCAGGCGGTGTGCCGTTATCTTGCGCCGGAACTGCACGGTTTTGTTCAGCAGCTTGCGGTGACCAGGCAGGAAGGCCTTGGGCACCTGGCGGTGTGCATGGAGTGAGGCCCAGCCCGTGAAAAAGCAGCGCCCCGCTTTTTCTGTGTGAAAAGAGGGGCGCTGCAGAAATTAAACGTGCTTTTTGATTGCTTGCTTATAAAAGAGAAGAATTCCGGCCCGGGAGGCTCAAGTCAGGTGGAATACCTCGACCAACATCAGCCAGGACAGACTGTAATAGGTGATCACGGCCACCAGATCGTTTACGGTGGTGATGAGCGGGCCCGAAGCCACGGCAGGGTCTACCTTGATTTTCTTGAAGAACATGGGAATGGCAGTGCCCACAAAGCTGGAAATCACCATGGACAGCAGCAGCGACACGCCCACACAGCCGGAGAGGCAGAACGCATAGTGGATGCTTTTGCCCTTGAACAGCCACACATACAGGCCGATGAACAGCAGCGCCAGCACACCCAGCAGGCCGCCGTTGCACAGGCCAATGCGCATTTCCTTCCAAACCAGTTCCAGCTTCTGGCGGGCGGTGAGGCTTTCGTCCATCAGAACACGGATGGTGACCGCCAGCGACTGGGTGCCCACGTTTCCGGCCATGTCCAGAATCAGCGACTGGAAGCACACCAGCAGCGCAACATGGGCAACAACGCCCTCGAACAGGCCCACAACGGTGGAGACCACCATACCCAGGAACAGCAGAATGATCAGCCAGGGAAGGCGCTTCTTTACGCTGACCAGAAGGCTTTCGTTCAGGTCCTCTTCGGCCGTCAAGCCGCCCAATTTGGCGTAGTCGTCGCCCATCTCATCGTCCACGACTTCCACAATGTCCTGCGCGGTGATGATGCCGATGAGGCGCTTTTTCTCATTCAGCACGGGGATGGAGTCCTCGGCGTATTCTTTCAGGCGCTCGATGCAGTCCTCAATGCGCTCGCGGGCGCTGACGTAGGGGTAGGAAGTGCTGATGAGCGTTTCCAGGCTGGTGTTTTCCCGGGCAATGATCAGATCCTTCAGATCAATGGCGCCGCAGAACACACCGTTCTCGCCGCTTACATAAATGGTGGAAATGTTGTCGTTTTCCTCCGCCTGGGCGATCAGGGCGCGCATGGCCTGCTTCACCGTCAGCTGTCGGTCGATGAGGATGAAGTTCGTCGTCATCTGGCTGCCGATCTCATCCTCATCGTAAGAACAGATCAGGCGCACATCCGCCTTGGCCTCGCTGTCCATCTGTTCCAGCAGGTCCTTCCGGGTGTCCGGCGGGACGGTTTCCAGCGCATCCACTGCGTCGTCTGCGTCCATTTCCTGCAGGATGGAGGCGGCGCTTTTTACCGGCAGCTCCCGCAGGTACTTGCCCGCATCGTTCAGGTAGGCGAATACCTCCGACAGGCGCTCGGCCCCCAGGGCGTGATAGACCAGCAGCCGATGCTGCTGATCCAGCTGCTCCAGGGCGGCGGCAATGTCTTTTTCATGATAATCGTCCAACTGCTGGGCCAACTGCGCGCCGGACGTACCGCTGCGCGCAAGGCGCACCACTTCATCGGTAAAACAAGCGGTTTTTACCATTTCTTCGTTCATAATTCGCACCTCGCTTTCCCTGAACCATCAGGGTATGTTCGGAAAAAGGGCGCAAAAAAAGCACCCCTGTTCCACAACCGGCAAATTGCCGACCACAGATACATCGGTGCGATGAGCAGAACCAGCAAACTCAGAACACAATGCAGAAAACGCCGGGTGCTTTTGGACCCGCCGCGCCGCATAATCCATCCGGGGCGTTTGCCTGCCCATCGCTGCGACTTCGACTGTGATCGTCCATAAAGCACACCTCCATTTCCTTCGGGAAGAATGAAAATTACCATTCCCGCACTGGTTATTTTAATGAAATAACGGGAACTTGTCAACGAAATCTTCGCCTTTTTGCAGCGATTTTGCATTTAAAATGCGAAAATGATAAACAGGTGGAGCGCCGCAGAAAACGACCGGCAAAAAAATTACAGGCAGTTCGCGCAAATCCCCGTGACAATTGCGGGTAGATTTGGTAGGATAGAAAAGAACAGATTTTGCCGGGAAGGCGTAGGAAAGGGGCTGCCAACAGCGATGAAACGAGAAATCATCAAGGGGCTGGATTTGTGCAAATGCCTTTCGGCACTGCTGATTCTGCTGTATCACTTCGGGGTGGAGCGGCTGACAGCGGGCTTTTCTTCCCCTTCCTTTGCCGCGGCGCCGCAGTTTGCCCGGTGGATCGAGATTGCCTGTGACCTGTTCTTCCTCACGTCCGGATTTTCTCTGTGGCTTGGGTGGGGCGAGGGCGGAAACCCTTCAGCCTATGCAAAAAAGCGGGCGCTGGCCATCTACCCCATGTTCTGGACGGGGTTCTTTGCACTGTTTTTCTACGGGGAGATCCTGCATGGAAACAACCGGGAAATTCCCGGATGGCGGCTGCTCTTTTCAATTTTAGGGCTGGACGGCTACCTCTCCCAGTGGACCCCTACCTTTTATAAAATCGGCGAGTGGTTCCTGGGCTGCCTGATTCTGCTGTATGGGGTGTTCTCGCTGCTTGCCTGGCTGATGCGCCGCTCATGGGGGCGCAGGCTGCTGACGGCGGTGTGTGTCTGCTTGTGGGCCTTCTGGCCGCTGGCCTGCCCGGTGGGCTGGAATGCCCGCCACACGGTGCTGGGCAGCCTGCCGGTGTTCTGCGCGGGCATGGCCCTTGCCCGGGGGTGGAACAACAAGACGGTGCAGACCTGGGGCTGGCTGGGTGCAGACCTGAGCATCTGGGCCCTGGCACTGCTGCTGTGGAAGGGCAGTGTGGCCCCTTGGCTGGGACCGGTGACCTCGGTGCTGCTGTTCTGCGGGCTTCTTTGGCTGGGGCAGCGGCTTCCGGCCGGGGTTGGCACAGGGCTGCACTGGCTGGCGGGGGAAAGCTATGGGATCTTTTTGACGCATCACGTGTTTTTAACCCTGGTTTGGCTGCGGGTGATGGCACGGTTTGCCATCGGCCCGGTGGTTGGCTTTGCGCTGTATGCACCGCTGTGCTGTGTTCTGGCCGTTCTGCTTCGTACCGTGGCATGGCCGGTGCACGAAGGGTTTGCCTGGCTGCTGCGGCGTATTTGAAAGAGGATAGCAAAAATGCCCGGAATACGGCTGTGCGGACCGTATTTCGGGCACTTTTTCTAAGAGAAGGATAGAAGTTTATTCCTGCGGTGCGCGGAGAATGGCGCCCTGATCGGCACTGCTTACCAGAGCGGAGTACCGATCCAGCGCAGGGGTACGGGGCTTGCGCAGCGGCTTCCACTGGGTGAGCCGACGATCAATTTCTTCCTGCGGGATCAGAAGATCCAGCCGACGGTTGGAAATGTCGATGAGGATGGGGTCGCCGTCCTGCACAATGGCAATGGGACCGCCGGCGGCAGCTTCCGGGCTGACATGGCCAATGGCCGGGCCGCGGGTGGAACCGGAGAAGCGGCCATCCGTGACCAGCGCGCACATTTCATCCATGCCGCGGCCCACGATCAGGCTGGTAACCATGTGCATTTCCCGCATACCAGGGCCGCCCTTGGGGCCTTCGTACCGGATGACGATGACCGTGCCCGGGGTGATCTGCCCGTCAGAGACTGCCTCGCAGGCATCCTCCATGCTGGTGAATACCTTGGCCTTGCCCTCAAAGCGGTGCATACTGGGCTTTACGCCGGCCTGCTTGACCACGGCACCGGCCGGTGCCAGGCTGCCGTGCAGTACGGCCAGACCGCCCTCAGGCTTCTTGGGATGGGCCAGCGAGAAGATCACATCGTTTTCCTGAACGGCGACATCCTTCAGGTTTTCGGCCACGGTTTTGCCGGTGCAGGTCAGAGCGCTGCCTTCCAGCAGCGGCTCCACCATTTTCATCACGGCGGGTACGCCGCCTACGGCTTCCAGATCCGAGAGGGGATGGCTGCCGCTGGGCTTGATGTTGCACAGATAGGGCACCTTGCGGCTCAGCTCATCGAAATCTTTCAGCGAAAGGTCAATGCCGGCCTCGTGGGCAATGGCGGGCAGATGCAGGGTGCTGTTGGTGGAAGCGCCCATGGCCATGCTCACGGTGATGGCGTTGCGCAGGGCATCGCGGGTCATGATCTTGCGGGGAGTCAGGCCCTCTTTCAGCATTTTCACCACCCGATAGCCGCTCTGCTTGGCGATGCGGCGCTTTTTGGCGCTGACCGCATGGGCGAGGCCGCAGCCGGGCAGGCTCATGCCCAGAACTTCCGCCAGGCAGCTCATGGTGTTGGCGGTGCCCAGCATACTGCAGGTGCCAACGCCGGGCAGGGCGGTCTGTTCAGCGGCCATCAGTTCTTCCACGGTCATTTTGCCGGTCTGGGTCTGGCCGATCAGTTCCCGCATATCCGTAAGGGTCATCACCGGGTGATCCTTGCAGGAGCCGGGCAGCATCGGGCCGCCGGGCACCACAATGGCGGGAATGTTGCACCGCATGGCACCCATCAGCATACCGGGAACGATCTTATCACAGCCGGGCAGCATCACCATGGCGTCAAACCGATGGGCTTCGATCATGTATTCCACCGAGTCGGCGATCAGTTCCCGGCTGGGCAGGGGATAGCTCATGCCCTTGTGCCCCTGGCAGATGCCATCGCAAATGGCAATGGTGGAGAATTCCCGCGGTACGCCGCCGGCCTCCCATACGCCCTGCGCCACGCACTGGGCCAGCTCCCGCAGGTGGAAGTGCCCGGGCACCATTTCCGTAAACGAGTTTACGATGGCAATGAGCGGCTTGTGCAGGTCCCGCTCCTCCAGGCCGGTGCTGTACAGCAGGGCACGGTGGGCGGCACGCTCAATGCCGTTGGTCAGCATTCCGCTGCGACAATCTTTGTAATGCATGGAATCCTGCACATTGTTTTGGTCGGACATATGGAACACTCCTTTGCTTATGGGCTGGTGCTTCTTCCATCGAAACGGGAACGCAGCGCGCCGAAATCGCCCGGAATCGAACAAAATTTGCCCGGTGCGGGCAACCCCGGAACGCTTTATTTGCTGTCATTGTAAGGCAGAAAGACGGAAAACACAATCGAAAAGTTTTTGGATGAAATTCAAAAGATTTTTTGAATTTGAAAAAAAGCGCGCAGGGGTATCCCAAGAAAAAAGAAAGGACAGAACCTTGACAAAAAACACGTTTTAAAGAGAAGGAGAACGATGGATTGTGGGGGCGTTCTTGTCTGAACTGTTGAAAACACGGTGCGGCTTCCTTGACATTTTGTGCAAAAAGCGGCATGATAAAGAAAAGAAAGGAGAAGCGAAATGAATCAGCGCTTTATCACCTTTCTTACAGTGGCCGAGGCCGGAAGTTTTTTCGATGCGGCGCAGCAGCTGTTTGTCTCTTACCAGTGCGTCAGCGCCCATGTGCGCAGCCTGGAAGAGGAATACGGCGTAAAGCTGGTGGAGCATCGCCCGCGTTTTGCCCTCACGGCGGAGGGGCAGGCGCTGCTGGAAACATTGAAGAAGATCCGCGCCCTGGAAGAGGGCATTGCGGCCGAGCTGGACGGCAGCGGGCCGGAGGCCAAGGGGCACGTGACGCTGGGGGTTCCCTCAGCCCGCTATACGGAAATCGTTCCCCGCATTGTGCCGCCTTTTAAGAAGGAATATCCCCATGTGGAGCTGGAGGTCGCGTATGATTACTCGAATCTCTTGCAAAATCAGGTGGAGCGGGGTATTCTGGATATGGCCGTTGTGACCCAGTACAACCCCCGCCCGCAGCTGAATGCCTCGGTGCTTTTAAGAGACACCTATCTGTTTATCCTTTCGGACCGATTGTTGCAGGTCTGTGTTGGCAGCCGGGCCCAGGAGGTCGATGACCTCTACAAGCAAAACGGCATCACGCTGGAACAGATGACGCAGTTCCCGATTGTAACCTATCCGGTCGGCAGCCGGCTGCGCAGTGTGATGGATGAGTATACGGCACAGACGGGCCGGAAATTTCACACAGTGTTTGCCTCGAACCGAACGGAGGTTCTGGATGCGCTGGCTCGGACGGATATGGCCGGATGCATCATTCCGCACCAGATTTGCGGAGCCACCTTAAAAAACAACAAACGGCAGCGGCAGGAAAACCGCCTGCACATCTATCCCATTGATTTTGAGGGCCGACTGCAGAACAGCACCATGGCACTGATCTGGCACAAGGAAAGTGCCCTGGCGCCCTACAAGCGCTATCTGATGGATCTGATCGGCAAGCGCTTTGCCGAATACCAGAAATTTGAGCAGCGGTTGGAATAAATGGCCGCAGCATTCTAAAAAAGCGGCGGTCAGCCGCAGGCAGGCGCGGCCTGCGGGAAGAACCACACCGGAAACGTCGGAAAGGAGCGACAGATATGAGCAAAATCATTACCATCGGACGAGAGTTTGGCAGCGGCGGGCGTGAGCTGGGGCGCCGCCTTTCGGAAAAGCTGGGCTATGCCTATTACGATCAGGAGATCATTGCCGAAATCGCCAAGCGCACGGCCCTTTCGGAGGAGTATGTGCAGCAGATCATTGAGCGCAAGCCCATCACCTCGTTTCCCATTCACATCGGGCACAGCTTTTATCCGGTGACGAACCCCATGTTCCAGCAGAGCCTGAATGTGTATGCCGAGCAGCACAAACTGCTTCAGGAAATGGCGGCAAAGTCGGACTGCATCATCGTTGGCCGCTGCGCCGATTACATTCTGCGGGATGAAAAGCCGTTCCGCGTCTTCGTGTATGCGGATGTGGACAGCAAGCTGGATCGCTGCATGAAGCGCAAGGCCGAAGATGAGCACCTGACCGAGCAGGAGATGAAGAAGCGCATGGCCAGCATTGATAAGGGTCGTGCTAAGTACTATGAGTTTTACAGCGACCGCAAGTGGGGCGCGCGGGAAAATTACGACCTGATGGTGAATACCTCCGGGCAGAACATCAAGGTTGTGACCCAGGCCGTGCTGGACTATCTGGCAGCGCTGGAAAAGTAAATCAGACCTAAAACAACACCGCGGTACAAAAGCCGGTTCAACTGGCCGATGTGCCGCGGTGTTTTTGTTTTGCATTGCAGAATGGCTTATTTCTTTTCGTCCAGCAGCACAACGCCCTCCGCCGCTTTGTTGATGCAGGCAATGGCATTCAGGCTGCGGGGATAGCCCAGGTACGGCAGGCATTGCAGCACCACGCGGGTGAGAAATGCCTTGTCGTTGCCCAGATTCAGGTTGCCCTTGGCATGGGCCGTCAGCTGCGGTTCACAGCCGCCCTGGGCCGACAAAAAGCAGAAGGTGATCATCTCGCGCTGGGCCAGGTTCAGGCCGGTGCGGGTGTAATAATCGCCGAAGCAGTTGTCCGCCAGCCAGCGGTTGACGGGGCCGGCCTTCCAGGCTTCCCGCATGTGCGCGCCAAAGATGGTGGCCTGGGCCTCGACGCCCTTTTCCAGTCGGGTTTCCGGCGTGGTGGTGGCCTGCCCTTCCAGCGGCAGAGCAATGCCGCGCTGTTCCAGAAGCTCGTTGGTCACGTTCAGGAAGGGGAGCATCCGGCCGTAGCCCAGGTAATCCGCCGCCTGATAGACTGCTTCCTTCACGGCAACCGGCGTCAGGCCGCTGTCCAGCGTGTCGGGCAGGATCTGGCGATAGGCATCCACACCGCCGCAGCCCATCAGCGTTGCCAGAATGGCCAGATACCGCGTGGCAGGCTCCAGCTGCTGGCCCTCTTCATTTACCACTTCGTCCAGGGCGAAATTCTCAAAGCACTGCGCAAATTCCGGGTCGGTTTTCTTTATCTGTTCCAGATTCATACAGGGGGCCTCCTCTCACAGTTCCGTAGCCCAGCTGCGCAGGGCCTGCTCCGACATACCGTTGACCAGCTTGCCCTCGTTCCAGTTTGCCGCGGGACAGAGCTTTTTCAGCCCAGCCACTGTGCGGCCAAGGCCGCTGCCGCCGGAGGTGGCAAAGGGAACCAGGGTTTTGCCGGAAAAGTCGTAGCGTTCGACAAATGTGTTGATGATGCTGGGGGCAACGTACCACCAGATGGGGAACCCGATGAACACGGTATCGTACTGGTCCATGTTGGGGCACTGCGCAGCAATCTCCGGGCGGCAGGCCGGGTTGTTCATCTCCAGCGAGCTGCGGCTGCGCTTGTTCGTCCAGTCCAAATCGGCGCTGGTGTAGGGCTGGGCCGGGCGAATCTCGAAAAGGTCGGCGCCAATGGCGCTGGCCAGCCATTCAGCGGCCTGACGCGTGGTTCCGGTGGCAGAAAAATAAGCAACCAGTTTTTTACTCATGAGAACCAGTTTTTTACTCATGAGAAACCCTCCTGTTGAGATGATTGGAAAATTTGAAAACCCGGATTGCGAAGTTTGCATTCGGGCTGCCCCAGAGTATGGGAAAATCAGGATTCCGTCAGGCCATTCTGGCTCAGCCAGGCGGCAATGCTGCTGTCCTCAGGGCTGGAAGCCCGCAGGCCATCCCGCACATCGGCACCGGGGGCCGCCTCTTTGAGGGCAGCGAGCGACGGAGAAATGACGCTTAGATCGTAGATGTCCAGAAAGGTGTTCAGGATGCGCGGCATGGTGTCCCACCAGATGGGATAGCCGAGAAAAATCGTATCATAGTCGGAAAGCTCCAGCGTGCCGTCCCGACGCTCTTTCAGCATATGGGCGCGCTCTTCTTTGGTGGAATCCCCCACCAGAAGCAGACGCA
>SFJO01000039.1 GCA_004555865.1 Oscillospiraceae bacterium | reverse complement strand
AGAATTCGCGGCAGAGATTGGTTTTCATGTGCTTCGCTTTCTGTCCAGTTCGTCTCTTCACTCGCGACTTATCTCGCGTCTTATCTTATCTCGCGTCTTATATAGTATTATACATTATATATAGAAAAGATCGCACGTGACAAAGCAAACAGAACAAAGCAATTGGGCCTCCGTTTCCGGCTGCAACCATGAGATGCCACCTCATCCGGCCCTTCGGGCCACCTTCCCCTCCAGGGGAAGGCTTTGACTGTGCGGTATCTTTGACTTTACCACTCGCAATATCTCAACTTTACCTCAGCTGTGTGCCCCCCGCACCACGAATTGCCTACCATTTTTCTTCCTTTTCAAAGCATGGTATAATGGAAACCAACAAACGATAAAGTCCGCCCTCTTGGCGGCAAGGAGAATGACATGAACCAAAGCGGCAAACGCGATTCCTGGGCAAGCCGGGCCGGCTTCGTGCTGGCCTGCATCGGCTCGGCGGTGGGAATGGGCAACATCTGGCTTTTCCCGTCCCGGGTCTCCGCCTACGGCGGTGCAACCTTTTTGATTCCCTATCTGATTTTTGTGGCGCTCATCGGCTCGACCGGCGTAATCGGTGAAATGGCCTTCGGCCGTGCCACCCGCAGCGGCCCCATCCATGCCTTTGGGCAAGCCACAAAACGCCGTTTCGGAAGCGAACGTCCGGGTCGTGCTCTGGGCTTCATCCCGGTGCTTGGCTCGCTGGCCATGGCCATCGGTTACTCGGTGGTTGTGGGGTGGATCTTCAACTATCTGGCTGCTTCTTTCACCGGCGGACTGAACGGACTGGCCGACGTGGGGGCGTTCGCCGCCCGGTTTGACGCCACGGCCGCAGGGAACGCCCCTTGGCAGATTGCCGGTATGCTCATCACGCTGACCATCATGGCGCTGGGCGTGGGCGGCGGCATTGAAAAAGCCAACAAACTCATGATGCCTCTGTTCTTCGTGCTGTTTCTCGGGCTGGCGGTTTACCTGGCCTTTTTGCCCGGCTCGGCGGCCGGTTATCGCTACATCTTTATCCTCGATCCCAAGGGCCTGGCCGACCCCATGGTGTGGGTGTACGCGCTGGGGCAGGCGTTCTTCTCCCTGTCCATTGCGGGCAACGGCACACTGATCTATGGCTCCTACCTGAGCGCGGACTCGGACATTCCCGCCGATGCGCGGCTGGTAGCGGTATTCGACACACTGGCGGCTCTGGTTGCCGCGCTGGTCATCATTCCCGCCATGGCGCTGGCCGGGCAGGAGCTGACCCAGAGCGGCCCCGGCCTGATGTTCATCTTTCTGCCCAACGTACTGCGCGGCATTCCGGGCGGCGGCATCATTCTGATGGTGTTCTTTACCGCCGTGACGTTTGCGGCGCTCACCTCCCTCATCAACCTGTTTGAGGCGCCGGTGGCCACCCTGCAGGAGCTGTTCCACCTGAGCCGCCCGGTGGCCGTGGCCCTGATCGGCGCGGTGGGCGTCGGCGTTGGGCTGGCCATCTCCCCCATTGTCAGCCAGTGGATGGACGTTTGCTCCATCTACATCTGCCCACTGGGCGCGCTGCTGGCCGCGGTGATGTTCTTCTGGGTGTGGGGCAGGGACGACGCCCTGGCGCAGGTCAACCAGGCGCGCAAAAAGCCTCTGGGCCGCTGGTTCTACCCTCTGGCCAAGTACCTGTTCTGCGGGGTCACGCTGCTGGTGCTGGTACTGGGTGCCGTGATGGGCGGCATCGGGTAATATTTGTGTCCAATAATTATATTTGCACAGTTTGCTCTTTTATTTGAATGATTTTTATGTTGATTTCGCTCACATTCTGTGTTACATTAAGCTTATAGAAAGTGGATTGGCCAATACGCAGAATTCTCGCTCAACATCCCGGCGTTACGGTTACTAGCAATTATCCTGTAGATTTGGCGGACTGCTATTCGGCTATGGATGTTACTCGACAGTTAAGATCAGCCGGAGTTCCTACCGTAGTTGCCGCTTCGGTCGCTGCCGCTATTTGGGCAGCAACGGCATCGCAGTCAACGCATGGCGTAATTGTCACAATCACCTACACATACGGTCTTACCAACGACATGGTGATGGGCTGGACTCCTGGTTACACCACACGGAAATTATACTAAATCGTTCTGGAGGCGCCCCGTGAAACACGAGAAACATCGCCGCATTCTTCTCTTCGGCATTGTGCTGGCTTCTCTGCTGATTGCCGCCATTCTCTTGTTGGAGTATGTTTTCGGCATTTCCGGCATTCTGGCGCGGCCGGTTCTTCGGATTGGGTTGGAGTTTGCCTTTTTGGTCGCACTGTTCACACCCCACCAGCATGCCCTTCGCACCGGACGCGGTCTGTGGGACACCTCCCTCTGGCCGGATCACCTCTATGGGGTTGGGCTTCTGGTTTACCTGGCCGAGATCGTGCTTCTTGTGAAGCTGCTCTGGATTGATCTTCGAATGTATTAAACAAGGGGCAGCGGGTCGGTAGAGCGCGTGACTGTTAATCACGATGTCGTCAGTTCGAGCCTGACAGGAGCAGCCAGAATAAACGCCTTGTTCTTCGGAACAGGGCGTTTTCTGTTGCCCTGATTTTCCGCCGCGGCCATGCCGGCCGAATTTCAGGACAAATCGCAGGATTTCCCCCTATCTTTTTTGTAAAAATCCTGTATAATAAATAAAACATTCCGGCCGCACAAACGTTTGTATGGCGGCCGCCTCCCTGATTTTGAACCGAGGGCAGCCCTGCCCCTGCAACCACGAGGTACCCGTTCATGAAGCGTCTTTTGCGCAACATCTGCATTGTTTTTTGTGTGGGATTGATCCTCATTCCCCTTTATCTGAACAGCCGCACCCCGGACACCAACCGTCTTTCCGACGACGAGTCGGGTACCCTCACCGTGACGGTGGCCGACCTGGGCAAGGCTGATGCCATTCTGCTGCAATCCGGCGAGCACGCCATGCTGATCGACGCCGGCTATGAAAAATCCTCGGACGACCTGCTGGCGCTGCTGGAAAAGCAAGGCGTTTCCCACCTGGAAGCGCTGGTGCTCACCCATTTTGACAAGGACCATGTGGGCGGGGCCGACCACGTGCTGGAAGAGCTGGAGGTGGACCGGCTGCTCACCCCGGATTACCAAGAAGACTCCAAGCAGTATGAGCAGTTTGCCGAGGCCGCCCGCGAGGCCGGGCTGGTACTGGAGACCTTCACCGACCCGCTCACCTTCCAGCTGGGCGGCAGCGATGTATCGGTCTACCCGCCCTTGCGCTCCAGCTACGAGGACGACAACGACTATTCTCTGGCAGTGATGGTTCAGCATGGCATTGACAGCTTCCTGTTCCCCGGCGACGCCGAGCAGACCCGGCTGGATGAGCTGATGGCCCAGACCAGCGTAAACTGCACTTTTTTGAAAGTGCCCCACCACGGCCGTGTCGAAGCGAACAGCGGGGTGTTTTTCCGCGCCGCCAGCCCGCAGTACGCAGTGATCACCTGCGACAGCGAGGGGCCGGACAGCGAGGTGATGTCCGCCCTGAATGCGGTCGGCGCGCAGGTATACCTGACCAGCCGTGGGCCGGTGCAG
>SFJO01000025.1 GCA_004555865.1 Oscillospiraceae bacterium | reverse complement strand
GTGGGGTTACAGGCTCTCCAGCATACGGGCCACAATGGCCGTGGCGGTGGTTACATACTCCGCGATGCTGAACTTCTTCACCACCAGCAGCTCATGGCCGCTTTCATCGGCGTTGTCGCTCATGGCGCGCAGCACCACACAGGGCACCCCGTTGCGGGCGGCAATCTGGCTCACGGCCGCGCCTTCCATCTCCACACAGTCCGGGTGAACCTTCTCCGCGATCACTGCCTTGGTGGCTCCGTCGCCCACAAAGGTGTCGCCGGTGGCAATGCGACCCGCAATCGCCTTCACGCCCAGAGCGGCGCAGGCATCCAGCGCGGCCTGTACCAGCGCGGGGTCGCCGGTGTAGCTTTTCAGAAAGGGCGCGCTCTGGCAGATCATGCTCACCTCGGCATCATGATAACACACTTCCTTGCCCACCACCACGTCGCCGATGCCGATCTCCTCGCTCATGTTGCCGGCAATGCCGGAAAAGATGATGGCCTGTGCGCCAAATTTGCCGCACAGCACCTGGGTGGTGGCGGCAGCGTTGGCCTTGCCCATGCCGGCGCAGCACACCACCACTTCCTTATCGCCCAGGCGGCCCTGATGGTACTCTACCCCGGCGTACTGCTGCACCTCAACGCCGCTCAGGCGGGCGCACAGCTGATCCACTTCGTCGGGCATAGCGCCCATAATGCCGTATTTCATGTACTTTTCCTCTCAGCTTACACGTTGAACAGGAACTCGATGATGTCACCGTCCTGCACCACATACTCTTTGCCTTCGGTGTGCTGCAGGCCCTTGGCCTTCACCGCGGCCATGTCGTAGCCGCAGGCGGCGAAATCGTCGTAATGCACCACGCTGGCCCGGATGAAGCCCCGCTCAAAGTCGGAGTGGATCTTGCCGGCCGCCTGCGGGGCCTTAGTGCCGCGGCGGATGGTCCAGGCGCGGCATTCCTTCTTGCCGTCAGTGAGAAAGCTGATCAGGCCCAGCAGAGTGTAGCTGGCCTTGATGAGGTTGTCCAGGCCGGAGGCTGTTACGCCCATCTCCGCCAGGAAGGCCGCCTTCTCCTCGGGGGAGTAGTCGGCGATGTCCTCTTCGGTCTTGGCGCAGATGGGAATGCACTGGGCGCCCTCCGCCTCGGCCAGCTTGCGCACCGCCTCCAGATGGGGGTTGGCGTCCACACCCTCCATCAGGTCATCCTCGCTCAGGTTGGCGGCGTAGATAACCGGCTTTGCGGTGAGCAGGCCCATTTCCTTCTTCTGGGCCATCTGGTCCTCATCGGTCTCATCGAACTCAAAGGTGCGGGCATTTTTGCCCTCCCCCAGATGGGCAGCCAGCTCGGCCAGCCACTGGGCCGCCGCACCGGCCTTCTTGTCGCCGGTTTTGGCGGCTTTGGCCATGCGGGCCTGGCGGTTCTCCACCACTTCCAGATCGCTGAGGATCAGCTCGGTGTCGATGGTTTGGATGTCGCGGATGGGGTCCACGCTGCCCTCCACATGGATCACATCGGTGCCGTCAAAGCAGCGCACCACGTGCACAATGGCGTCGCACTCCCGGATGTTGCCCAGAAACTTGTTGCCCAGGCCCTCGCCCTTGGAGGCGCCCTTTACCAGGCCGGCGATGTCCACAAATTCCACAATGGCCGGGGTCTTTTTGTTGGTGTCCCAGATTTCCGCCAGTTTGTCCAGGCGGGCATCGGGCACGGCCACAATGCCGGTGTTGGGGTCGATGGTGCAGAAGGGGTAGTTCGCCGCCTGCGCATTTTTGGTGCTGGTAATGGCGTTGAACAGAGTACTTTTGCCCACGTTGGGCAGGCCCACGATACCGAGTTTCATAGCAGTTTGTATCTCCTTTAGGATCGTTTTTAGGATCGCTGTTTTATTTTATGGTGCGCCGCCTGCACCCGCTTCATAAAGTCAGCCAACGCATTTATAGTATAGCACATGGGGGTTCTGTTTTCAATTTTGCTTTCAGCGGGCATGGAAGGCGGCCGCCGGAACGCAAACGCCCTCCCGAGTGGAAGCCTTTCCGCGGGGAATTTCCATTTGCCCCCCAAAAAGCGCCTTGGGCGGGGAACCCGAAGGTCCTCCGCCCAAGGCGCATCATTTAGAAAGGAAAGGAGAATGACAAAATGAATGTCGAGGATGTCACAGTTTGTACTCGTCCATGTAGCTGCCGAAGGTGGCGGGGTTCTTGCCCTCCATCCGCTTTGCGGTGGTGGCCAGATGCTTCTGGCTGTAAGCAGCCAGATCGGACTTCATCAGCTCGAAGGTCTTGTCCTCCGAAGCCTTCTTCTTGATGGCCACTTCGGCCACGGCCTCGGCGTCCTGCCGGCGCACAACTACGATGCCGTCCTTATCGCCCACCAGAATGTCACCGGGGAACACGACCTGACCGCCGCAGGCGATGGGCACGTTCACCTCGCCGGGGCCGAACTTCCAGGGGCCCTGGGGGGTAATGCCTTTGGCGTAGATGGGCATATCCAGCGTCTCAATGCCGTCCAGGTCGCGCAGACAGCCGTCCACCACGATGCCGGCCAGGCCCTTCATGCAGGCAAAGCGCATCATGATCTCACCGGCCAGAGAGCGGTTGCAGCCGCTGGCGCCGTCCACCACGATGATGTCGCCGGGCTGGGCCATATCCAGCGCCTGATGGAAGAACAGGTTGTCGCCGATGGGGGCCTTCACGGTGATGGCGGTGCCCAGCAGGGGCTTGGCGGTGCCGGGGTTCAGCAGCTTCATGTAGTCATGCATGCAGTACAGCCGGTTCATCTCATCGTTGATGTTGCTGGAGGGCAGGCCGCGGAACATCTCCACAACCTTGGGATCGGGACGGGTAACTTCCGTAAAAATGCGATTGCCGATGGTGATCATTGTTCAGTTCCTCCTTATCGGGTATCACAGATCAAGCATTTAAAAATCAACGTTGTTCAGGCCAGTTCTTCTTTGTTCACGATGGAGCGCATCCCCTTGTCGCCGGTGGCGGCGTACCGGGCAATGTCCTCCATGCAGATGGCGGCCATATTGATGTCGTTGTCCACGGTGTTGCCGCCGCAGTGGGGGGTGGCAACCACGTTGTCCAGCTTCAGCAGCGGGGAGTCCTTATCCAGCGGCTCGGCCGCGAAGGTATCCAGGCCCGCGCCCAGAATCGTTCCAGCTTCCAGCGCCTCAATCAGGGCCGCCTCGTCCACCACGCCGCCGCGGGAAGTGTTGATGATGCAGGCCGTGGGCTTCATCATGGCCAGCCGCTCTTTGCTGATCATACCGGCGGTGGAATCCAGCAGCGGCACATGGATGCTCACGATGTCCGCCTGAGCCATCAGCTCATCCAGCTCAACGTATTTCACGCCCAGCGCCTGCTCCTGCTCGGGCGGCATACGGAACACGTCGTAGTAAAGCACCTCACAGTCAAAGCCGTTCCTCACAATAGCGGCCACCTTCTTGGCGATGTTGCCGATGCCCACCAGGCCCACCGTTTTGCCGTGCAGCAGGTAGGACCGGCCGGAGTACTGTTCGCGGGCCCACTCGCCCAGGCGCATATGGTCCTTCAGCGGCTCAATGCTGCGCAGCACCGCCAGCATCAGGGTCACGGCCAGCTCAGCCACCGGCATACTGTTGCCGCCCACGCAGACGGAGACGGGAACGCCCCGCCCCCCGGCTGCCTTCACGTCGATCTTGTCGTAGCCCACGCCCCACTTCTGAATGAACTTCAGCTTGGGGGCTGCGGCGATGGATGCGGCGTTCACCACACCGCCCCGGTTAACCATGTAGTCCGCGTCGGCCAGCAGGGCCAGGTCGTCGTCGGGTTTTACCAGATAGGTCTCAAAACCTTCGGGGCATTTCGCCTTCAGGGCATTGAGCATATTCTCAGAAAATTTGCCGTACAGTGCAATTTTTTCCATTGGAACTTCACCTCAGTTTTCAGCAGCCGCTTCAGCTCTGCTTTTCGATGGCATGCGCCTTTTTGTTCACGATCTTCATAATCACGGGAGAGAACAGGGAGGCCACGATCAGAACCGCCAGCACGATGGCGATGGGGCGGCCCAAGAAGTAGTTCAGCATACCGCCCTTGGCGCCCGCCAGGATGACGGCACGCCGCCAGTTGCTCTCGCAGATCTCGCTCAGCACCATGCCCAGGATCATGGGAGGTGCGGCGAAGCCGGCCTTCTTCAGGATGAAACCGATGAGACCGAACACCAGCATCACGCCCACATCAAAGATGTTGTTGCGGATGGCAAAGGTGCCGATGGCGCACAGGGCAACGATGACGGGGCCGAGAATGCCCATGGGCAGCGAGCTGACGCGGGCAATGTAGCGGGCCGCAAACAGGCCGATGGCGCCCATCAGGATGTTGGCCAGCAGGAAGCCGATCATGATGCCGTAGGTGGTGGCAGCGTTCTTGGTGAACATGGAAGCGCCGGGGGTCAGGCCGTGAATCATCATGCCGCCCAGCAGGATGGCCGCCACGGTGGAGCCGGGCAGAGCCAGGGTGATCAGGGGGATCAGCGCGCCGCCGGTGGCGGCGTTGTTGCCGGTCTCACAGGAGGCAACGCCTTCCAGCGCGCCGTGGCCGAACTTTTCGGGATGCTTGGAGAACTTCTTGCCCATGGAGTAGCAAATCCAGGAGGAGACGCCTGCACCGGCCGCCGGGACAATGCCCACCAGCGTGCCCACCAGCGAGCAGCGCACCATGGTGGGAACGAGGGTCTTCAGCTCGCTCCAGGGAGGAAGCGCGCGGCCCTTTTTCAGGTTTTCTTCGTCCTCAATGACGGAGCCGGACTTACCGTGGTGTACGTCATAGGCCAGGGTCATCACCTGCGCCACCGAGAACAGACCGATCAGGGCGGGCACGAAGTTGATGCCGTCTTCCAGCTGAACCAGGCCCATGGTCATGCGGGGGTAGCCGCTGATGGCATCCAGACCAACGCAGCCCAGCAGCAGGCCCAGAACACCGGAGAACAGGCCCTTGATGAGGGATTCGCCCGCCAAGCTGGCGATAACCGTCAGGCCGAACACGGCCAACAGGAAGTATTCCAGCACCGAGAACTTCAGCGAGAAGGCGCCCAGCGCGGGGGCGATGAGCAGCATGGCGATGGCGCTGACGGTGCCGCCCACAGCGGAACCCAGCGTGGCCACGCCCATGGCCTCCATGCCGCGGCCCTGCTTGGTCAGCTGGTAGCCGTCAATGGCGGTGGCTGCCGAAGCGGGGGTGCCGGGGGTATGGCAGAGGATGGCGGTAATGGAGCCGCCGTAAATGGCGGAGGTGTACATGGCCACCAGCATGGTAAGGGCGGCCACAGGGCTCATGCCGTAGGTAATGGGAATGAGCAGCGAAACGCCCATGGCAGCGGAGAAGCCGGGCAGTGCGCCGATGACCATGCCGCCAACCGTACCGGCGATCAGTGCGATCAGCACATCCAGACTGAGCAGGGACTGAAAACCGGCAATCAAACTTGCAGCATCAACCATAATTCAAGTTCCTCCTTTCCGGTTTACAGCAGCCGACTCAGCAGACCGAAGCCGTCCACGGAGACGTTCAGCGTACGAACGAACACGAAGTAGATCACCAGCAGATAGCCGGCATCGATGGCCAGAATCAGCTTCCAGGACGTCTGCTTCATAAAGCGCATCAGTACGGGAATGATGATGGCCGTGGCCACAAAGTAGCCCACGAAGTAGAACAGCAGCACATAGGCCAGAACAATGCCCCAGGTGATGAGGGGGATCTTAACGCCGTCCCAGGTAAAGAGCTTTTTCTGCTCCTCCGCAGGGGCCTTGCTCTTCACCACACCCTGATAGAGGATGCAGGCAGAGAGAACCGTCATCAACCCAACCAGCAGATTGGGCATCATGGCCGCTTCCGAGGGCAGGGGGCGGTTCATGGCGTAGAACAGCAGGCACAGCGCCAGGCAAACAAATCCGATGATCACATCTTGATGAATCTGTTTCTTCACAAGAAGGCTCCTTTCTTATCGGGCGGCCGCAAAAGCATCTTGCGGCCGCCCGATAGTTCTATCAAATTCCGTTGGGGATTCCTGCAATCGTTTTACAAAGAGCCTTGCTTATTTCTGCACGTCCCAGATCTCCAGACGGGTATCCAGCTGCTCGTCCAGCAGGGCCTTGTACTCGTCGCCGGTGTACAGCTTCAGCTCAGCGCCCATGGCTTCCATGTTCTTCTGGTAGTCGGGGTCCTCAAAGGCGTCTTCCAAAGCCTGAGTCATGCGGTCCACAATGGCCTGATCCACGCCCTTCATGTAGGCATAGCCGCGGGCAGAGAAGGAAACGTAATCGTCCACGCCGGTCTCTTTGGCAGTGGGCACGTCGGGCAGGTACTTGGAGCGCTCGTCGGCAAACACGACGATGGGCTTGTAGCCGTTCTCTTCGGCTTCCATCACGTCGCCCACGTTGGCGGACAGGAAGTCCGTCTCGCCGGCCAGGAACATGGTGGTGGCATCGCTGGCGCCGTCCACGGGGATGACGGTCAGCTGGCAGTTATGCTCTTTCTGCAGCATCTTGGCCACGGTGCCGTCGCCGCTGGTAATGCTGGTGGTGGCAGAAGCCATGACCAGGGGGTTCTCCTGAGCGTACTTCACCAGAGAGGCGTAATCGCTGAAACGAGTCTCATCGCTGCGGATGCAGAGCACCTGATAGTCGATCACGTGGTTGGCCAGCAGCTCGAAATCGTCGATGGTATCCTCACGGGGGTTGGTTTCATCGTAGTGGCCGTACAGAGCGGACAGGTTGACCAGCGCGAAGGTGTAACCGTCCGGGTCGGTGTTATGCAGCAGCTGGTTCCAGGCCAGCCAGCTGCCGCTGCCGGGAACGTTCTCCACGATGACCGGCACGCCCAGGTCGTTCTTCAGGGCCTCAGCCAGGTAGCGGCAGCCCAGGTCGGACGAACCGCCGGCGGAGTAGCCGCACAGCAGGGTGATGGGCTTCGAGGGCCAGCTGCCATCGCTCTGGGACGCGGTGCTGGAAGCATCGGCCGTGCTGCTGGCCGGGGTGGACGAGGCAGCAGAGCCGCCGCAGGCGACCATACTGAATGCCATCGTTGCCGCTAAAAGCATACTGACGAGTTTTTTCATTCTTCTTTTCCTCCCGAAAATTTTGATTTGTGTTGATTTTCAAACGGTTTGCTGTGTATATGTGAGGGAGAAATCCTTCTCCAGTTCCGACGAAATTTGTGGCCGAAATTTATTCGCAGCATCGGCCGATTTGTTTCGTTAACCGTTTGCGTTAACCGGTTAACAACCGCGGTAAAAAATTAAGGATAATTTTCATATCCTCAATTTTTTATTGCTTGTGCCGCAGGCGGCTCAATTGGGTCGAGCGGCGGAAGGTCAACGTACCGGACAATGCCTGCTTGCCTTCGCTCATGCGCCCCTGCAGAATGGCTTCGATGATCTTTTCTCCTGCAGCCCGGCCCATGCGGTCCATGGGCTGGCGGATGGAGGAAATTCCCGGAGCTACCAGTTCGGACCAGCCAACCGCATCGTACCCGCAAACGCCAATGTCCTCCGGCATCCGCAGCCCGTGCTGCTCCACTTCTTTTAAGGTAAGGAAGAGGGTGTGGGTATTCACCGCAAAGAGCGCCTTTTTCTGATCGGGATATTCCCGCAGGAACTGCTCCACAGCTTCGGCTACCCCGAGCTCTTCCCGGCCCACCAGAGCCACGGATTCGTTCCGCTGCATCCCGAAGAGCTTTTCCGCCCACTGGGCGAATACGTCCCCCATCCATTTTTTGTGAAAATTGTCCACGTCCTGCAAAAAGCAGACCTTTTCGAACCCTTGCTCCTTCAAATGCTGAAGCATGTTCGCGATCAGTTCGTCATGCTTGACGTAAACGCTGCCATAGGGCCAATCCTGCAGCTGCCGCGTACAGATGACCACCGGAATGTTTCGCTTGCACAAAGCCAGATACGGTTCTGCCGTTTCGTGGCACGGAATCAGCACCAGCCCATCCACCTGCTGGTTCAGGCAAAGCTGAATGGCCTGCTCTTCCTTTGCGGGGTCGTCGTTGCTGCAGCACACCACCGTGCCGTACCCGTTCTGGGCGCAGACGCTGTTGATCTGCGTCACCGTCTGGGCACCGATCTGGTAGCGCAGGCTGTTCACCACCACCCCAACCAGTTTGCTTTTTTGTGATTTCAGGGTTCTCGCGGCGCTGTTGGGCGCATAGTCCAGTTCTTTAATGACCTGTTCAATGCGCTGCCGCGTCTCCTGCGACATAAACTCATAGTTTCCATTCAAGTATCTTGAAATGGTCGTCTTGGAAACGCCGACCTTTTTTGCAACGTCCGCGATCGTTGCTTTCCGTTCCATTGCTCCTCGATTGTTAAGTGTTTATCGTTTTAGTTTACCGGTTTCTGTACTCTGGTTAGAGCATACCAAAACTTTCCGCCGCTGTCAATCGTGCTTTCTGTACAAAGTTCGCGGATATTTTTTCGTCACTTTGCGAGAGAGGCTGAAATTTGCGGGATGGTTTTGTGCGAAAGATAGAGAACAAGCGGCAAATAACAATCACCATAAAACGGCCTCCCCCCGTGAGGGGAAGCCAAAATTTCGCACAGGCAAAGCTTTTTCGCCGCACCCCAAGCTCACAAATCATCCGCATCCTGCACCGGGGTCTCCCCCGGGTCATCGGGCAGGCCGGTCCAGCTGCCCTCCGGGTCGGTACGGCTGGGGCGGGGCGGTTGGGGAATCTCCACCCAAAAGGTTGCGTCCGGTTCCGGTACGTTCATCACAAACTCCTCCTTCTTCCCTTTTTGCAGGGTGATGCATACAGTGTGCCCCCGCGGGCCATGCTGTATGCAGGAAAGGAGGGATCGGGCCATGCGCGCAAGCGGCGGGCGGATCTTCTGGGCATCGTTTTTTCTCACTCTGGCGGTCATCGGGCCGCTTCTGGGGCTGTTCGCCTTCTGGGGGGTGCAGCAGAACCGCCGGGCCGTGCAGACCCAGCAGGCGCAGTCTGGCGTGCCCATTCAGCGGCCGGGCAGCCTCTCGCTGCTGCTGGCGGTGGCCGATGAGCGGCCCGCCTTTGTGCTGGTCCGTCTGGACGGGGCCGCCCCCGCCTTCCGGCTGATTGTTGTGCCGGGAGAAAGCGTGGTGCTGGACGGGCAGGGCCAGCCCATCACCCTGGCCGAAAGCTACGCCGCCGCCGGCCCGGCCCGGGCGGGCAGTCTGCTGGCGGCCACGCTGGGCATTCAGCTGGACCGCTATCTGGCCGCCACCCCGGTCGTGTGGGGGCAGAGCCTTTCCGGCCTGGAGCAGGCGCGGGTCAACCTCTCTCCCCTGCTGGACGAAGCCGCGCGCCGGGCTTTGGGGGTGGCCGCCGTGGCTCAGCTGGACGCAGGCGAAGCCGCCTCCCTCTTGCAGGGGACGCCTCTTACCGGCCCGGCGCTGGGGCGGCTGCGGGCGGCGGTTTGGCAGGCGTTCGCCCTGCAATGCCAGGGCAGCCTGGCCGAGTCCGTTCCCCAGGGGCTGCGCCGCTGCAGCGGTGATCTGCTTACCGACCTGACCGCCCTGGATCTGGAGGAGCTGGGCCGGGTGCTGGCCCAACTGGCAGACGCCTCGTGCAGCCCCCAGGCCGACCTTCTGCCCGGCCGCTGGGACGAGCGCACCGCCCGCTATGAGCTGGAGGAGGACGCCCTGACCTTGGCCCAGGCGCTGTTCCCCCTCGCCCCGCAGGAGGCTGAGACAAACTAAACGCCCGGAACCGTGTTCCGGTGTTTCTTCCGGGCGGCAGCGGGCGAGGCCCCGTGGCTGCTGTCTAACACGCCCGGATGCGTGTACCCGTATCGCCCCCGCGCAAAAGCGGGCGAGGCCCGCCGCGCACAGCGGAACGCCTGGCCGCGTGTTCCGCTCCATTCGTTCTTTTTCGCGCACTGATTCCACTTACGCGCATTGACCCTCACGGACCCAAGGAGGTGCTGTTTCATGGAGCCAAAACGATCTTCCCGCCGGGGCGCGCTGCTGTGGTTTGCCGCCGCCCTTGCGGTGCTGGCCACCGCGCTGTGGCTGCGTCTGCGGGGCAATACCACCATCTTCGGCCCAGGTACGCCTGGCCGCTACAAGGCCGAGGCCCAGGGCTACGGCGGCCCGGTGGAGGTGCAGCTGGTGGTCAATCAACGGGGCGGCATTCAGCAGCTGACGGTTCTAGCCGACCGGGAGACCCCCGAGATCGGCCAGGCCGCCGCCCCGCAGGTGGCCGCCTCCATCGTGGCGGCGCAAAGCTGGCAGGTGGACGATGTTTCCGGGGCCACCCGCACCAGCCGCGCGGTGCGCAAGGCTGCCCGAGACGCTCTGGCAGAGGCTGGCTGGCCGCTTGCGTGACCCGCCGCCCTGTGCCCGCACAAAAAAAGGAAGGCCCGCGGGCCTTCCTTTTCTATATGGTTTCATATCGCTTAAAAAGCGCCGCCAACACCGAGCGCCGACGAAGCGCCCGCCCGCTCAGAAATGAAAGAGCATACGGGCCAGCGAGATGGCCGCAACGGCCATGCCGGAGCCGATCAGGGGGCCGACCGGGCTGCCCTTCAGCACGCCCACGCCGATGAAGGTGCCCAGCACCACGCCCAGAGTCACCACAATGTCGGCGCTGCTGGCGGCCACGCCCATACGGCCGAACACCGCCACCAGCGCGCCGCAGGCAATGGCAATCCAGCCGGCGGGGCTTTTCAGCACCACCATCACCTGCTCCAGCGAATATTTGCCCAGAGCCAGCGGGGCCAGAAAGCCCACCGTCAGCACAATGATGCCCCAATTGATGCCCTTCGCGCTGAGCAGCTCCAGCGCCGGGGTAACGCGCAGCAGGCGCAGCGCCAGCACAATGGCGGCGGAAATGCCCACGGTTTTGTTGCCGGTGATGATCGCCACCACCAGCAGGCTGATAAACAGCAGCTCGATCCAATAGGTCTGAAGCAATTTTTCCATCCTCATAACTTCTCCGCCTCACAGGGGCTTCGGATTAATCGCCTTCCGGAATGTCGTTCGTCGGTGCAGAATCCGAGTTGTTGTCCGATTGCTCCGGCTCGGGCGGCGCCTCGGTGGGGGGTTCCGTCGTGGCCGCCGTGGGTTCCGGTGTGGGCACTTCGGTGGGGGCCGGCGTGGGTACCTCGGTGGGCGCAGCCGTGGGCGCCTGGGTCGGGGTGGCCGTGGGGGTCGCCGTCGGGGTAGGGCTGGGGGTCGCCGTGGCCTCCGGCTCCTCCCGCTCAAAGTGCGCCTGCACCATAATGCCGCTGGCGTCCGCGTCCTGGGGCACCACAAAGGTCAGGGTTTCGCTGCCGCCGCAGCTGCCCACCGGCTCGGCCGACCAGTAGCTGAATTTCCAGCCGTCCTCGGCCACCGCCGTCACGGTGGAGCAGGTGCCACCCTTGGCCACCTCCTGCACCGTGCTGCCCTGGATCTTGCCGCCCTCGCCTGCGCTGAATTCCACCGATACCTTGGTCACCTTCTGGCCGCGTACCGCAATGGGGTCGGAGGTGATGAGGCCCACGGGGGTCTCATTCCGCTCAGGCACCTTGGAAAGCGGCGTGGGCCGGGTGTCCTTGGTGATGTAGGCGTGGGTGCGGATGTAGTCAAACAGGGCGTTCACGCCGTTCATGGAGAGGTGCACGCCGTCGGACAGGGTGTAGTCCGTCTTGGCCCAGCCGGTGTTCGCGTCCTTCAGGGCCTCGCTGGAGTTGAGGAACTTGTAGCCCTGCTCCTCGCACATCTTCACCAGCGCCTGGTTGAAGCTGTCCACCTGGGTCATGGAAAGGGCGGTGTTCTCCCGGAGCTTATCCAGCGGAGGTACCGCATTCACAATGATGTCCGCATAGGGGTACGCCTCGTGAATGGCGGCCAGACCCTTTTTGTAGGCGTCGATGTAGTTCTCGGTGCCGCCGCCCAGGTTGTTGGAGCCAAAGGACACAATGACCCGCCGGGGGTGCATGATTTTCACTGCCTCGGGAATGGTCACATAGCTGGAGTAGCCCTTGAAGTCCACGCATTTCAGGCTGGTGATCTGCCCGGCGCTCATGCTGGTTACGCCGATGGCGTTGGTCAGGTCACACTTGCCGTACATCATGTAGCGCACGGTGTTGCTGTCGCCCAAAAACAGCGTTTCCTTCACATACTCTTCGCCCGCGTCCTCCGTTCCGGGCAGCACGGTGCCGGTAAACGCCGTGGTGTCGATCACACCGGCGGCGGCATCGTAGTCTGCATCCGAAGCAGGCTCCACCCAGGGGGTGGCGGAAGGCTCCGGGACCTCCGAGGCCGCATTGCTGCCGCGGCCGCCTGCCCAGACCGCCACCGCACCCACACACAGCACCAGGGCTGCCGCCGTGCCGATGCAGACGGCCGGGCCGTACTTCCGGTGCCACAGCGCCTGCAGGCGCTCGGATGCGTGAAGAACAAATTCAGGGGTTTCTAATTTCATGGTATCAATCCTTTATGCCTTGATCCGGGCGGGCAAACCGGCCCGCCGCTGCGGCGGCCCCGAGGGGCTTGCCCGCTGTAAACAGCAGCTTTATTTTACACCCTTTTGGCTATAAACACCAGTAGCGGCCCGCCGCTTTGGGGCAAATGCCCGGTGCCCGGCCCCAAGATTTTGGATTCAGCCGCCCCCTTTGGCCCATTTTCACCGTCTTTTTACAATTTGTTCTTGATTTTACCGCCGCTTCTGTTATAATCAGAACCGTTTGTTTTGAAACTTTTTGTCCGCTGCAATTCAAATTCGAGGCATTTCATGAACAATCATCTGCATTTCGCCGCCAGCCTGCACCGGCTGTACAACCTGACCCTGCGGGACTTCGGCCGCGCCAACGGCCTGAGCCAGACCGAGATGGACGTGCTGCTGTTTCTGCACAACAACCCGGACTGCAACACCGCCCGGGACATGGTGCATCTGCGGGGCCTGGCAAAATCCAATGTGTCCACCGCGCTGGACAGCCTGCGCACCCGCGGCCTGGTGGAGAGCCGCCCGGAAGAGAACAACCGCCGGGTGAACCGGCTGTTTTTGCTGCCCGCCGCCGCCCCCTTGATTGAGGGGCTGAGCCGGCGGCAGACCCAGTTCTTCCACGCGCTGCAGCAGGGGCTTACCCCGGTGCAGCAGGCCCAGGCCGACGCCTACTTTGCCATTCTTCAGCGCAACATCGACGCCGAGCTGGCCCGCCTGGACGAAAGCGGCCCCGTCACCGGCAAGGCCGGAACCTGAAAACCGAAAGGACGTTTGAATTCCATGCTGTTTAAGTTTTTCATCTGCTTTGCGGCCGGCATCGGGGCCGGGCTGGGCACCGGCTTTGCCGGAATGAGCGCCGCCGCCGTCATCAGTCCCATGCTCATCACCTTTCTGCACATGGACCCCTACCTGGCGGTGGGCATCGCCCTGGCCAGCGATGTGCTGGCCAGCGCCGTTTCGGCCTACACCTACGGTAAGAACAAGAACCTGGACATCCGCAACGGCCTGGTGATGATGGCGTTTGTGCTGTTGTTCACCATGGTGGGCAGCTATGTGTCCAGCCGGGTGCCCAGCACCACCATGGGCGGCTTTTCCACCTGCATGACCCTGCTTCTGGGCATCAAGTTCATCCTGCGCCCGGTGATGACCACCAAAGAAAGCATGGCCGCCGTCAGCCCCCGCAAGCGGTTTGTGCAGTCCATGCTCAGCGGCACGGTCATCGGTTTTATCTGCGGCTTCATCGGTGCTGGCGGCGGCATGATGATGCTGCTGCTTCTCACCAGCGTACTGGGCTACGAGCTGAAAACCGCGGTGGGCACCAGCGTGTTCATCATGACCTTCACCGCCCTCACCGGCGCGGTGAGCCATTTCGCCATCGGCGGCCTGCCGGACCCGGCCGCGCTGGCGTTCTGCGTGCTGAGCACCCTGCTCTGGGCGCGCATTGCCGCCCGCTTTGCCAACAAGGCCCCCGCCAAGACCCTGAACCGGGCCACCGGCGTGGTGCTCACGGTGCTGGGCGCGGCCATTCTGCTGGTGCAGTGATGGGCTGCCGACCGTGAGAGAAACATTATAAGAGAAGGGGCGTCCTCCGCATTTTTGGAGGACGCCCCTTCTCTGTTTTTTAGTTGTCGCGGCGTGCAGAGACTTTTCCCTCGATGGGAAGCCAAAATTTCGCGCAGGCGGAAGGCTGCGGCTCACCGATAAGCGCTCTCGGTGCGCACACGCCGCTGGCCAGGGGCGCTTGGGGGTGGGGTCGATGCCCCGCCGGCCTTCGGGCGGCGCGGCCGCCGGCCGCCCAGCAGGCCCTTCACCCATTGGCCGGTGATTGCCAGCCCGCCGGATGCATAGGGAATGGCCATCAGAAAATACACCAGGGTGTACTGGCTTTTTCCCTCCCACAAAAGCTGGAACAAAAAGCCGCCCAGAATCACCAGCCCCGGGGCAAGCTGGGTCATCTCCAGCTTTTTGCGGCGGGCCGCCACATAAATGGCCGCCCACAGCCATACCAGCGATTGGTACAGGTTCATCCAGCCCTCCAGCAGCACATTCAGGCCGCCCTGATACACCGCTTCCTGGAAGGCCGTCAGCGGCTCATCATGCCAGACGCTGTCCATGGGGAAGCTGATCCACAGGCTCTCGTAGGTTGGCTCTGCCCACTGGGAGAGGGTCTTGTTCTTATAAAATTCCAGCGCCATCTGCGGGTCATCGCGGAATTCCTCCAGCCGCCCGGCAATGGCCTGCCGCCCCCGCTCACTGGCCAGCTCGCCGTCGTAGTCCGCCGTGCGGTAGGTGTCCTGGTTGTAGCCGTTGAACCAGCCCTCGGCCATGGTGTCCTCCTCGGGCATCTGCATGCCCATGGCGATGGTCAGCACCATCGGGCCGCCCTCGTTCATCGCATGGCCGATGCGCCTGCTCATCCAGGCCTCGGCGCCCTTGTCCAGCCCTTGCCAGCACACAAGCAGCACCAGCACCCAGGCCAGCAGCCCCAGGCGGCGCTGCCGGGCCGCATGGAGAATCAACAGAATGATCTGGGCCACCAGAAAGATCAGCCCGAAGGTCTTCATCCAAATGGAAAAGGCCGTGCACACGCCGCTCAGCAGCATCCAGCCCGCCTTGCCGCCCCGCTGCCACCGCAGCTGAGAATACAGCCCCGCAAAGGCCAAGGTCATGCCCGGCACATTGCCGTATACAAAGGTGGTGTAAAACACGGCGCACACCGCCCCGGCGGCCACCACCGCCGTCAGGCCGCCGCCCTCGCTGTCCTGGGGCAGCAGCATCCGGGCAAAGGCCCCCAGCATCCAGAAGCTGGCCAGAATGCAGGCCAGGTTCAGCCATTCCACGATCTGAAAGTTCCCCGCGCCGAACAGCCGGTACACCCCCTCCAGCAGCAGGCCGTAGCCCAGCTGATAGGGGTAGCAGAACAGATACTCGCCGGTGTCAAAATCGCTGTAATCGCCCCGAATCCACCGCTGGGCAATCTCGGACATGGCCAGCGAATCCGCCCGCGGCTCTGCCCCGCTGACCACCTGCCAGGCGACCCCCAGAAGGCCCAGCCCCAGCAGCACCCACCACCAGGTCCGGGCCGGGTCTCGGCTTTGCTTCGCCTGAAACAGCGCCGCCCACACCGCCGCCAGGCAGGCCGCCCCGATGGCCACCGGCCACAGGTCCGGCCGGAAAAAGATCTTCTCATGGGGGGCGTCCGCGCCCTCCAGCTTAAAGTAGGCGGTGGTGTAAAAATTGGCCAGGACAAGCGCCGCCAGAACGGCCAGCACCAGCCAGCCCAGCGCCCCCCGGCAGAACTTCACAAAGCCCGGCTCTTTCTGCAGGCCGGGCCGTGCTCCCAGATTGGTTTCAACTTCATGCATATGCGTTATCCTAAAGAATGAATAAACGATCCTGATACTTTCTCATTAAGTACCGTTTTTTGATACTATTTTGTATACTTCTGTTTTTTGTCCAAAGTTATGTTCACCAATGGATTCTACATTCCACTCATCTTCCTGGACAGGAAGCCGTGTACTCTCTTCCGAATTCGCTGTTTCAATGTAATACAAAGAAATTCCATGATCAAGCCATTCACTTATTTGAGAAATGTCATCAAAAACACCTTCGTTCTTATACGCCTCACGATATTTTTCAGTCGCAGTCGTTGCTTCCGAAC
>SFJO01000013.1 GCA_004555865.1 Oscillospiraceae bacterium | reverse complement strand
CAGTCGCTTCAAACATTCCTGTATACCGACACGCAAGTGCTTGCTTGAGGCCTTGCTTCAGATATAAGCAGCGCTGCGTATCGCTCTCAGATTTTCCGTAATACGTCAAATAGCACCGCACCAAAGCTAACTTGCTGCTGAACGGGAGTATTCGCGTGGCAGACGTCTCACGCTGAAAATAGTAGTACAATTCCGAATCGACCAGAGCAATATTGGGATTATTGCTTAAGGTACAAATACTAAAGAAGGTGTCCTCGCCCCACTTCAAACCGTTCTCAAACCGCAAGCCTGAAATTGAACTGCGTTTGTACAAGCGCCCCCAAACGAGTCTTTTCAACTGCCCGATTTTCATTGCATCGGCATTCGGAACAGCCGTCACTTTAACCGTCTTCAAATCAATTTGTTTAAATTTCTGCTTGTTCTCTGCGGTAATGCTGTATTTACCAATAACGATGTCTGCTTCGGTCTGCTCTTGCCCCCAAGCCAGGATTTCAAACGACTGCGGATGCACCCAATCATCCGAGTCCACAAATGCGATAAAGTCGCCGGTTGCAAGGTCCAACCCAGTATTACGTGCGGATGAAACGCCTGCGTTTGCTTTATTTACGGCGATGACACGAGAATCTTCCGTTGCATATCGTTTCAGAATCGCTGCGCTTTCATCGGTGCTTCCATCATTGATACAGAGCACTTCCAAATTTTGATAGGTGCTGTTCAGAATAGAATCCAGGCAGCGCGGCAAATACTCAGCCGTGTTGTAAATCGGAATAATCACAGATATCCTTGATTCGCTTTTCATCGCACGATGCTCCTTCACCACGTTCTTGCGGCTTTCCGATGAAACTTCAAATACAGCCACTCGGGCATAATGCCTTTCACGAAATGCTTCAGGAAATCCAGCACCACATAACCATACAGATACCAGGGAAACTGGAACAGCTGAAAGCCCACATATGTCACATACACACCATTCATCCGAGATCTAAGGCTCCGGCGGCGGGTTGCTGCCTGATCATCCCGCATCTTGTACAGTGGTTCGCTCAGATTGTATCCAACGTAGCCCTTGGCATAAAGTTTGTACCAAAGGTTTACGTCCTCAAAGCGCAGCATCCGTTTATCTTCGGTATACCCGCCAACCGCCAGGTAAGCCTCCCTGCGAATCATGCAGGGGGCATGGCAATGGACCGGGCTGTGCTTGATAAAATCGCGCCTGGTCGGCTTTTCAATGGAATAGCTTCGTCCCCAGTCACTGTTTTCATCAAAAAAGACCATAGGGGTGCTCACAATGGCGTATTCGGGGTGAGTATCCAAAAATTCCGCCTCTTTCTCCAGGCGCGTGGGCATGGAAATATCGTCGCCATCCATCCGGGCTACATAGTCCCCGGTGGCTGCTTCCAGACAGCGGTTCAGCGTATGGTTCAAACCCATGTTGGTCTTGTTTTGCAGTAGGATAATTTTTTGAGGATATTTTTCCAGATAGCTTTTTGCTGCGGCATAGGTGTTGTCGGTCGAACCATCGTCGCACAGCACAAGCTGCCAGTCGGAAAAGGTCTGGTTCAGAATGGAGTCAATGGCCTCCGGCAGTGTGGATGCACAGTTATAAATGCCCATAATGATTGAGACTTTCGGCAAGACGACACCTCCTAACCGGCCACTCGGGAGCGCAGATAATTCATGATTTTCAACAGCACCGCCAGGGGAAGCGCTGCTTTTTCTTTGCAAAGCAGAAAGAAAAACTTCCATTTCATGTCGCAGTAAGAAGTATCCAACTGCGCAAATGCCTTCGTATAGAGAGGATTTGCAAGGATTTCTTGCAACCGGCGGGCCTTCTGCCAGATGCTCGCCTGGCTGCTGATTTCATTCAGCCCCAACCCAATCATGCCGCAGGCAACCCGATTCAAAAATGGGGTACGGTACGCTTCCGCTTTCCCGGAACTTTCCAGGTAATCCTGAACCACGCTGTACATCACGTCCCATTTTTCGGTAAGATCCGCTTTATGGGCGGTGGTAATGGACTGGGCGTTGGTTTTGCGGTAGTGGTAAAAGCAGCGGTTGATGTAGCTGATGCGGCAGCCGTCAAGCGCATAAAGATTGAAGATGGTATCTTCAGAGGTACCGACCACTTGCTCACTGACAATGCGCCCCTTGCGGGCGACTTCGGCACGATATAGCTTCATGCAAACCGAAGAAAGCCGGTCAATTCTCTGCGGCTCACGCAATTCTTCGCCGACCAGGCCCACCATTCTTCTGTGAATTTCCGCTTCTGAACATGCCTCGTCGTAGGAAAAGTCACAGTCGAACAGTAGTGTATCAATGCTTTTGCCGGGATATTCCCGGGTGTAGCCAAACATCACGCAGTCTGCGTTGCCTCTCTGCGCAGTTTCAATGCAGCTTGCGACCGTGTCTGGCTCAATCCAATCGTCGCTGTCAACGACCATAATGTAATCACCGGAAGCGTTTTGGATACCTGCTTCTCGGGCAGAGGAAAGGCCCCCATTTTCCTTATGTATGACCCGGATGCGCTCATCTTGGGCTGCGTAAGCATCACAAAGCGCCGGGCATTCATCGGGGCTTCCGTCATCCACCAGAATAATCTCCAGATTGGAATAGCTTTGAGAACAGAGGCTTTGCACGCATTGGCCCAAATATTCTTTTGTTTTATAGACCGGTACGATAACAGAAACCTGTGGAAAAGCAGAGCTCAACACAACCCCTCCATTGGTATGATCTGCTCAGTGCTCTGGGGGTGCTGTCACCAAGTCATTGCGAAACATTCTGTTTCAGAACACATGGATATGTGGAGCCTCATCCAGAGAATCCCCCAAGCACAGTACATTTTCCTTCTCACAAAATCCCCCACGTCACATGCATCTGGTAGTAGAAAAACATCAAAAAGCCGCCGATCAGCCCCACCCGAACCATGGCTTCCGACTCTTTTGTGAACATATTTTTCAACAGCCAGGGCACCACCGCATATCCCTGCAGCGTGGTGTAGATGGGCAGCCGCCCCACATAAATGCCCGAAGAAAATGCACTGAGCAGATAAATCATTGCCGTGCAGATCGAGCAGTTCACGCAGGCGTTCACCAGCGGGGAATCCGCTTGTTCCACATAGCGGTGGCCCCACAGGGCCAGCAGCGCCGGAATGGAATAAAACAGCACCCGCAGCAGGTTGGTGCCGTCGTCGTGCTGCCAGATCTCGTTGGTCACAATGTCGCTGTACTGGGTTTCGGCCAGCAGATTGTCCAGCACATCGGTAAACTGCCCCATGAACAGAATGGCCGTGCACACCGCCGCAATGAGCAGCAGCGTGCGCCGGTTCCAGGCCCGGCCCTGAATCACAAACACCAGCGGCAGCATCAGCAGCGCCGAACCATGTATCGTGGCCGCCAGAAGGATCAGCCCGATCACCGGCACATACCGCTTTTCCAACATGTAGGAAAACGCCCCCAGCGTAATGCACACGGCAATGAACTGGCGCATTCCGTTGAACATCCAGGACATATAGTCAGTGGAAGCCACAAACATGAACAGGCACAGCCACAGATCTTCGGAACAGCGGCGGAAAAAGCGCATTACGCAGTACATCTGAAACGCCGCCACCAGCAGGAAAAACAGCTCATCCCGGCTGCCAATCACCGCTTTCAGCAGGATCATCAGCACCGAAAAGCCCTGGTCCTTGGTGTGTCCGGCCAGATAGGCCGGGATCTGGTCCAGCGCCGCGGGAGCTTCCAGAAATGCCTGGCGGTAGTTCTCGGTGTCGCCAAAGTAAGCTCTGCTGCCTGCCCAGACCACATACGGCGCCGCCAGCAGGGCTGTGGGCAGCCGCCCCCAGCGCCGCTTCGGCCGGTCCGGCAGGTCCACCGCCTTTTTCGGGCACAGCAGTGCCAGCATGGCACCGCCTGCGGCCAGCCAGACCAACAGCAGCCAGTAGTTTGTCAGCTTCATGCCTCATCCTCCCCGGTTCCATCCGTTCCGCACTGGGGTGTGGGGCATTTCCCGCATATCAACCAAATGCGCATCAAATTGTTACAAATAATCAAGCATCCGCTATCTTGTCGGGAAATCGCTTTTTTCTGCAACTCCCCAATTTTATTCATTATAGCATACCTGAAGCAAAACGCAATTCCTTTTGCCGCCCGAATTTCAAAAAGCGGGCGAATATGCGCGCGTTTTCTTCTTCACCGTCCGTTTCTGCGCGCCTTACCCCTGCTCGCCGGCCGCCGGGGGCTCCGGCTTGTGCTCCGGGCAGGCTTCCGGCCCGCTTGCGCCCGGCTGCCGGTGCTACGGCCGCTCGTTCAGCTGCAGCACGATCCGTTCCATCGCGGTTTCAAACTGCTCCGAACACATCGGCACATCGCCCTGCCCGGCGCAGTGTTCCACACCGGCCCGCTCATTTTCTGCACAGGCTGCGGCCAACTGCTCGTAAAGCGCCTGGTTTTTTGTCTCGCCCGATGCCATCTCCTACTCCCCTTCTTTTTGCAGAATGTAATTCTGAATTTTCTTTTTAGCGCGAAAAATCCGCACCGCAATCGCCCCTTTGGGCAGATCCAGTGTGTCCGCGATCTCATCTTCAGTAAAGTGATTGTAATACTTCAGCACAAAGGGCAGGCGGTACTTTTCATCCATTTGTGCAACATAGGCCGCAACCTCTTCAAACCGCAGCTTCTGCAGTACAATTTCATCCACCTCCTGCTCCGAGCCCGGTGAATCGCCGGCAAGCTCCCTCGTTTCCAGCGATTCCTCCCGCCAGCGGCTTCGCCTCCGGTACTGATCCCGCATATAGTTTTGCAGAATCGTGTAAATGTAGTTGAAGGTCCGGCTGTCGTTTACCAGAGAAATGCGATGCAGGTTCTGCGAGATCTTCAAAAAGGTGGCCTGCAGGGCGTCCTCCGCGTCTTGCCGGTTTCCCATCGTTTTTATCGCATAGGCATACAGCTGCGCGCCGTATGCCAAGTAGATTCGCTCCCATTTTTCCGCTTCTTCGCTGGTCGGTTTTATTAGTTCCCTACTCATAACAACCTTCCTCTTTTTTCGGGGAACGGCCCTCCGGTCGTTCCTTTTCGTTCGCCTTCGGCCTGTTTCATCCTGGTCTGGCCTCTTTCAATCCGCCTTATTCCGCCAAACCAACCTGGGCGGTACGCCGCGCGCCTCGCCCCCGCCCCCTTTCAGCGGCCGATTGCCGCATGGGCAGTTTCCCTCGTTTCACCGGCAGGCCACCGGTGCTGTTTTTTCGGGCAGATTCCGCCTCTGCCCGGGCCGGCCGCCATGGGCTTGCAGCCGCCCCTGAAAATCCGGGTTCCCCTGCGTCAGAACCGCGCGGCGCAAGCACCCTTCTGCGCACGGAAAAGGCCGGTACTCAAAGCGCATCCTCCACCACATCCAGCAGGTGAATGGGGTCCAGCTGGCCCTCGGTGCAGCGCCGGGCCAACTGCTCCACGGCCGCTCGGTCCGTGGAAACATCCGAGACAAAAGCAACCTCTCTCCATCCGCATTCCGTTTTTTGAAATGCTCGGATTCCAAACGAACGGTAGTGCCCCAGCTCGGAAGAGAACAGCTGCTCGCTTATAAGTGCATACCGAAAAATGAACGTCACGCTCCTTCCGCGAAAAACGCCGCCGGGCTCTCCCTCCATGCCCGGAATCATGCCGGATGCTCTGGCCGGATACGGGGCTGCCCCGGCGCAGCATCGGTGCATTGCAGGTTTTTCAAAATTTCTTTGTAGAAGTCACGCACAAATTAGCATAAAATTTCACTTTTATGCACGTTTGTGCAACACATTTTAGACTTTCATTTTTGGGCAATTTCACAATTTTCATTTTCACGCCATTTATCGCGGTTTTTTCTGACGCCTTCCTTTGTCATCTATAAAATCTTGCGCTGCTCTGCCATTTTATCCGGTTGCACATCCGTCCGTTTTTCATTTCTTTTTTGCAATTGCTCCCAGCCGGCTTCGCCCTGTGCGCCGGAAATTTCAGGGCAGCGGCCCTCTTTTCGGGCAACACTTCGGATCTTTCGGCAGCGCGGCACGCATAAGGCCGCTTCAGTGGCCAAGTCTATCAACCACGCTTCGGGCAAAATTGATTCCAGCTTGTTCCGTTTCCGTATTCCGCCGCCGTTTCTGAAAATCCCCGCCGGGTTTTCTGCATTTTTCGCGGGTTTTCCAGGATTTCCGACATTCTTCCCTCGGTTTCGCGGGGCCGGGCGGCTTTGATTTACGCCAATGTGTCCAGATATGCCTTTGTCCGGCGCATCACCTGCTCCAGCGCTTCCAGGTCTTTCAGGGCATCTCCGGTCTCCAGCGAGTGGTTCCCGCCGGGGGTCAAATACAGCGGCACCTGTTGGGCCGCGCAAGCCTGCCCAAGCGCCTGTTCGTCCTCCACCCAGCTGTCCGCCGTGCCGTGGAACGCAATGCCCTGCACCGGAAATCGGAAGGTGTCCTGCAGCGGGGTATACAGCACCTGCGCCGGTTTCAGCCCATGGGCCTGGGCATAGGCCGCCCCCACAATGGTGCCTACGCTTTTGGAAAGGAACAGCAGCGGCCCCGTCTGATCCAGCCCGGCCAGGGTCTTTTCCGCCCCCTCCATGGCAATGCGGAAGGATTCCTCCATTTTGGCCCGGTCCCCCTTCACCCGGTCTGGAAATGCGCCGTAGGCCACCTCCACCACCTTCCAGCCCGCCTGGGCCGCCAGCTTTTTGCTGTAATACAGCAGGGGTTTGTCTGCATGATAGCCAATACCCGGGAACACGACCGCCAGTTTCATAAAAATCCTCCGTTTCGCGCTGATTTTTGTGTACTTCTCTTCTTCGAGCTTTTTTCAGTATAGCGCCGCGCTGTTTTTACCACAAGTGCAGATTTGCCGTAGTTTTCTTCGGATTTTGTGATTTTTTCGCAATCCAGTGTGTTTTTGCCTTTGGCTCCGTCTTGTTTTCCCCGACTCACTTTTATATAATAAGAGCAATTTGAAGGCTTCCCGCCGCTCTGCCATTCCCCCGGCAGGGCGGCGGATTTTTTTGCCCACTTTTCCGGATATTTCCCATTTTTCCTCTCAGTTCATGCACTTTTCTTGACCCCGTATGCACTTTTGTTTTACAATAATAAAAAGGCGTGTCGGCTGCATCCGGCCGCGCTCAGATTCTGCGTGTGCCCCTCGCCTGCGCGCCGCCTGTTTGCACGGGCATATGCCCGACTGTCTGCCGTTTTGCGGCAGAACCAAAGGGGGAATTTTTTTGAGCCGACTTTCCATTGAACATCCCGGCCAGGCCCAGATCGTTCTGAACGGCCTTTACCGGGAGATGGGCAGGCGCATCAACGCCTCTTCGCCGGGGCTGTGCCCGGTGGACATGGCGCTGAACTTCGTGCGCCTTTCCCACGCGCAGACCTGCGGCAAATGCGTACCCTGCCGGGTGGGCCTGGGCCAGCTGGCCGTTCTGATCGAGAGCGTGCTGGACCGCACCGCCACCCTGGAAACCATTGATCTGATCGAGCGCACCGCCCAGGTCATCGCCGACTCGGCGGACTGCGCCATCGGCTATGAGGCTGCCCATATGGTGCTGAAGGGGGTACGGGGCTTCCGGGAAGATTACGAGGAGCACGTGCTGCATGGCCGCTGCATCTGCAGCCTGGGCCACCCGGTGCCCTGCGTCTCGGTGTGCCCGGCCCATGTGGACATTCCCGGCTACATCTCGCTGGTGCGGGCAGGCCGCTACGACGATGCCGTGCGCCTGATCCGCAAAGACAATCCCTTCCCCTTTACCTGCGCCTATGTGTGCGAGCACCCCTGTGAGAACCACTGCCGCCGCCGCATGGTGGACGATGCCGTGAACATCTGCGGCCTGAAGCGCTACGCGGTGGATCACGCCTCCTCCATGGAGCCGCCCCAGCGGGCCGAGGCCACCGGCAAGCAGATCGCCGTCATCGGCGGCGGCCCCGGCGGCCTGACCGCCGCCTATTATCTTTCTCTGATGGGCCACTCGGTCACCGTATACGACAAGCTGCCCAAGCTGGGCGGTATGCTTCGGTACGGCATCCCGGACTATCGCCTGCCCCAGAACGTGCTGGACCGGGACATCAACTTCATCCTCTCCGCCGGGGTACAGGTGCGCACCGGCGTGGCCGTCGGGCAGGACATTTCCATGGCCGACATCCAGAAGCAGTACGACGCGGTGTACCTGTCCATCGGTGCTTCCGGTGACAAAAAGCTCGGCATCGAGGGCGAAGACTCCGTGGGCGTGCTCAGCGCCGTGGAGATGCTGCGCAGCATCGGCGAGGGCCACGCACCGGATTTTGCCGGTAAGCGGGTCTGCGTCATCGGCGGCGGCAACGTCTCCATGGACGCCACCCGCACCGCCCAGCGCCTGGGTGCGGCCAGCGTGACCTGTGTGTACCGCCGCCGCATTGAGGACATGACCGCCCTCTCGGAGGAGATCGAGGAGGCCATCGGCGAGGGCTGCCAAATTCTGCCCCTGCAGGCCCCCAGCCGCATTGAGGCGGACGAAGAGGGCAAGGTGGCCGCCCTGTGGACCCAGCCCCAGCACATCGGCCCCTACGGGCGGGACGGCCGCCCCGCCCCGGTAAAGGCCAACTGCCCGCCCCAGCGCATCCCCTGTGATTACATCATCGTGGCCATCGGCCAATCCATCGAGGCCCAGCCCTTTGAGGCCATTGGCGTGGCCACCCATCGGGGCACCATTCTGGCGGACCTGACCAGCGCCGTGCCCGGCGTGAAGAACGTGTTTGCGGGCGGCGACGCAGTGTCCGGTCCCGCCACCGTCATCCGGGCGGTGGCCGCGGGCAAGGTGGCCGCTGACAACATCGACGCCTTCCTGGGTTACACCCACAAGATCCGCTGCGATGTGGAGATTCCGCCCGCCCACCTGACCAACACGCCCCCCTGCGGCCGCGTAAACCTGACCAACCGCAGCCTGACCGACTGCAAGTACGACTTTGAGCTGGTGAAGCTGGGCATGAGCGACGAGGAAGCCCAGCAGGAGGCCAGCCGCTGCCTGCGGTGCGACCACTTCGGCTACGGCATCTTTAAGGGAGGGAGGAAAACGGAATGGTAAATCTCACAATCAACGGCCAGGCCGTCACCGTGCCTCAGGGCACCACCATCCTGGAGGCCGCCGCCACGGCCGGCATCAGCATCCCCCATCTGTGCTACTTAAAGGGCATCAACGAAATCGCCGCCTGCCGGGTGTGCTGTGTGGAGGTGGAGGGCGAACATGCCATGGTCACCGCCTGCAACAACCCGGTGCGGGATGGCATGGTGGTGCACACCAATTCCCCCCGCGCCCGCAGCACCCGCCGGGTGAACGTGGAGCTGATCCTCTCCCAGCATGACTGCAAGTGCGCCACCTGCGTGCGCAGCGGCAACTGCCGCCTGCAGACCATTGCCAACGACCTGGGCATTCTCTCGGTGCCCTACGAGACCCAGCTGCCCACCGGCCAGCGGGCCGCCTGGACCACCACCTACCCCCTGTATCGGGATGCCCAGAAGTGCATCAAATGTATGCGCTGCATCCAGATCTGCGACAAAGTACAGAGCCTGAACATCTGGGATCTGGCCGGCACCGGCGGGCGCACCACCATTGACGTCTCCCACAATCGGGTCATCAAGGACTCCGAGTGTGCCCTCTGCGGCCAGTGCATCACCCACTGCCCCGTGGGCGCCCTGCGGGAGCGGGACGACACCCAGAAGGCCTTCGACGCCCTGGCCGACCCGGAGAAGATCACCGTGGTGCAGATTGCCCCCGCCGTGCGGGCAGCCTGGGGCGAAGCGCTGGGCCTGCCCCGGGAGCTGGCCACCGTCAACCGGATGGCCGCCGCCCTGCGGGCACTGGGCTTCGACTATGTGTTTGACACCAACTTCTCCGCCGACCTGACCATCATGGAGGAATCGGCCGAACTGATCGCCCGGCTGAAAAAGGGCGAGCTGGACCACGCTCCCATGTTTACCAGCTGCTGCCCCGGCTGGGTGCGCTTTCTGAAGGGCCAGTATCCCCAGCTTCAGGGGCGGCTCTCCACCGCAAAAAGCCCCCAGCAGATGTTCGGCAGCGTGGCCAAAAGCTGGTTTGCCCAGCGCATCGGGGTGAACCCGAAAAAGATCTTCTGCGTGTCCATCATGCCCTGTGTAGCCAAAAAGGCCGAATGCGAGCTGCCCACCATGGCCACCGCCGCCGGGCCGGATGTGGATCTGGCCCTCACCACCCGGGAGTTTGTGCGCATGGTGCGGGCGGATAAAATCACCCCCGAAACCCTTCAGGAGGAAGGGTTGGACAGCCCCATGGGCGTGTTCACCGGCGCAGGCGTCATCTTCGGCGCCACCGGCGGCGTGATGGAGGCGGCCCTGCGCACCGCAGCCTACACCCTCACCGGCGAAGAGCCGGACCCGGACGCCTTCCGGGCCATGCGCCCCGGCAAAGGCCGGTGGGAAGCCACCTACACCATTGCCGGTGTGCCCCTGCACTGCGCCGCCGTCAGCGGCCTGGGCGAGGCCCGCGCCCTCATTGAGGACCTGCTGGCCGGCCGGGCCCATTACCACTTTGTGGAAGTTATGGCCTGCCCCGGCGGCTGCGTGGGCGGCGGCGGCCAGCCCATCTCCATGGAGGACCGGGAACTGGCAGACCAGCGCGGCCAGGTGCTGTACGGCATTGACCGGGTGCAGCCGCTGCGCTTCTCCCACGAAAACCCCCAGGTAAAGGCCCTGTATGAGGACTATCTGGGCGAGCCCAACAGCGAGCTGGCCGAACAGCTGCTGCACACCGATCACCGTGGCTGGAAAATGCCCGGCGAAGAGGACTGAGCCCGCCGTTTTGCCCTGCACTTAAACCGCCGCGAACGCAGTTTGCATTGCGTTCGCGGCGGTTTTGTTTTCGGGCCGCGCATTCTGTCAACCTTTTCTGTCAACTTTTCCGTAAACTTTTCATTGACCGTCCACCCTTTGGCCACTATACTGGACACTGTTGACCGAACACGTTCGCGGGAAGGAGGCGGGCCCATGGGCAAACATGGCAGCACCCAGCAGGCGCTGCTTCAGGCACTGGCCTCGTGCGGCGGCCGCCCCCTCAGCGGGCAGGCGCTGGCGCAGCAGCTGGGCGTAAGCCGTTCCGCCGTCTGGAAAGCCGCCCGGGAACTGCAGAACCGCGGCTATCCCATTCAGGGGGCAAGCGGCCAGGGCTACTGGCTGGCCGAGGGCAATGACCCCCTCACCGAACAGGCGGTGCGCGCCGCACTGCCCCCCGGCTGCCCCATCGGCCTGGTGGAGGTTCATGAGGAGATCGACTCCACCAACATGGCCGCCAAGCGGCTTGGGCTGGCCGGTGCCCCCAGCGGTACGCTGGTGGTGGCCGGGCGGCAGAAGCAGGGCCGCGGCCGCCTTGGCCGCACCTTCGTCAGCCCGCCGGGCGGCGTGTACCTCTCGCTGCTTCTTCGGCCGGCCGTGGCCGCCCCGGACGCATTGACCGCCACCGGGGCCGCTGCCGTGGCCGTGTGCCGGGCCGTGGAGGAGCTGACCCGCTGCTCGCTGGCGATCAAATGGGTGAACGACCTGTTTTACGGCGGCAAAAAGGTCTGCGGCATCCTCACCGAGGCCGTCACCGACTTCGAGAGCGGCCGCATTGACTTTCTTGTGGTGGGCATCGGCATCAACCTGACCACCACCCCCGAGCAGTTCGGGCCGGAGCTGGCATCCATTGCGGGCAGCCTGTTCCCGGGCGGGCCGTCCCCCTGCGGGCGGGCGGCGCTGGCGGCGTCCATTGCGGCGCACCTGCTTTCTCTGGGGTTTGGGCACGACTACCTGACCGAGTACCGGCAGCGCAGCCTGGTGGTGGGCCACTGGCTCACCGTTACCGGCGATGGAGACCCCTACATCGCCAAGGCTCTGGCCATTGACGATGAGGGCCGCCTGGTGATTCAGCTGCCCACCGGCGGGCAAAAGGCCCTGCGCTTCGGCGAGGTGAGCACCCGCCCCAGCCCGGGCAGCCTGTAACCGGATTCCGACTTGATTCCCATTTGCAGAAACGCATCATTTTATCATTTTTTGTATTTTTTCAGAGGAGATACGAACATGAAAAAGACCAACACCCATGATTTAGTCCTGGCGGCCCTGTGCGCCGCCCTCACCGCCGTGGTTGCGCCCTTCAGCATTGCCATCGGCCCCATCAGCCTGACCCTGTCTGTGTTTGCGGTGCTGTTCACCGGCGCCATGCTGCGCCCCGGCTGGGCCTTTGCCGCGCAGGTGGTGTACATCGCCATCGGCGCCATCGGCCTGCCGGTTTTTTCCGGCTTCAAGTCCGGCCCGCAGGTTCTGCTGGGTGCCACCGGCGGCTATCTGGTGGCTTATCCCCTGATGGCGCTGGTGCTGTCTCTGGTATGCCAGCACTTTAAGGGCTTTCTGCCCCGCCTGGCGGGCGTGATTCTGGCCGTGGCCGTGTGCTACACCTTCGGCACCGCCTGGTTCATGTTCATGTCCGGCAACGACCTGGCCACCAGCCTGGCCTGGTGCGTGACCCCCTTCGTGATCCCCGACCTGATCAAGGGCGTGTGCGCCCTGCTGCTGGCCAAGGCGCTGGAAAGCCGCCTGAACAAGGCCGCTGCCTGAGCCTTCCCCCTTTCTTTCATTGCCAGTTTCTACCCGCTCCACCGGCCGTTCTCGTTCGCCTTGGCCGTGGGGCGGGCTTTTTTTGCGTCAGAAGGCGGCGCGGCTATGGCAGTGCCGGCCCCCCTCGCCGCTCAGGCACGGCCGGGCGGTCGGGCGGCTGTTTTGCCTTCCGTTTGCCGCGAGGATTCGCGCCCCACCCGAACGCATATCCCTATTTCCCTATCTTTTTTCTGGTTTTTTGGAAAAGCCTTCAAGTTAGCCATTGACAACCCGTCCGTGATCTGGTATTATAATGCCAGATTAGCAAAGGCTAACCTCACGGGTTCCCGGATGGACGGCGCATCGCCTCCGGTGCTTTGCTGATCCGCCATAACCGGCAGTCGGGCGTTTCTCCTTTCACCCCGCTGCCTCGCAGCCCCCCTTTGGGCGGGGTCGGGCTGCCTTCCTCCATCGGGGCTTGTTCCCGAATTTCCGGCCATCCGCAAACAGTGGCCGGGCAAATACGAAAAAGCCAACCGCGGGCAGGTTTGATCCCCCTCCCCACAGGTTGGCTTTTTTGTTGCATCAATTGTTTCTTACGGCGCCGCCGCGCGTTTCATATCCACAGCAGCCGCCAGCAGCACCTCCCGCCGGTTTTCCAGGCTGCCGTCCACAACCCGGGCCAGCAGGCCGTTCAGGGCCGCGCCCAGCGCCGGGCCGGGGGCGTAGCCCAGCTTCAGCAGGTCCGCCCCATTCACGGCCAGGTCCTTCAGCGAGACGCAGACCCCCCGCCGGGTCTCTTCCTCCAGCAGGGCGGCAAATTCCCGGGTCTCGGCCAAAAAGCCCCGCAGCCGCTCACCGTTGCGCCCGGTCAGGTGATGTGCCTGCAGGTCGGCCAGATGCACCGCGGCCAGCTGGCTGGCCGCCTGCGGGCCAAGGGCCGCCAGAGTACGCCGCACCGCTTTTGGGGTGGGCGTCAGGGGCACGTCGTGCCGCTCCACCAGAAGCACCACCCGCTGGCAGGTCTGGGTCGGCAGCCGCAGCCGCCGGGTGAGCATCGCCTGTGCCAGCGCCGCCCCCGCTTTTCCGTGGCCGTAAAAATGGCCCTGCCCGTCCGGCCCCAGCTGAAAGGTCTCCGGTTTGCCAATGTCGTGGATCAGCGCCGCCAGCCGCAGCAGCGGCAGTTCTTCCGGGGTGTTGGCCTGCACCGCTTCCATGGCGTGCAGTTGGTGCTCCCACACGTCGTATTGGTGCCAGGCGCTGTGCTGGTCAAAGCCCATGCAGGGGGCCAGCTCCGGCAGAATTTCCCGCACCACTTCCGGGAACTGCCGCAGCACCCGGGCCGCGGCGGCCCCGTCCGGCGCGGCCAGCAGCTTCCAAAGCTCCTGGGTCACTCGCTCCCGGCTCACCAGCGCCAGCCGAGGGGCCAGCGTTCGGGCGGCCCTTGCCGTGTGCTCTTCCACCGCAAGGCCGTACACCGCAGCGAAGCGAAGCGCCCGCAGAATGCGCAGGGCGTCCTCTGAAAAGCGCTGTTCCGGGTCCCCAACCGCCCGCAGAACACCCGCCTGCAGGTCAGCCTGCCCGCCGAATGGGTCGGCCAGCCCCAGCATGGGATGGCAGGCCATGGCGTTCACCGTAAAATCCCGCCGGGCCAGGTCCTCCGTCAGGCTGGGGGTAAAGGCCACCGCGTCCGGGTGGCGGCCATCGCTGTACCCAAGCTCCACCCGGTAGGTGGTGATCTCGTAGGGTTTGCCGTCCTCCAGCAGGGTCTGGGTGCCGTGGGCAAGGCCGGTGGGCAGCAGCCGCTCGCCCCGGAACACCTCGGCCACCTGCTCGGGCAGGGCGCTGGTGCACAGATCCCAATCATGAGGCGTCCGGCCAAACAGGCTGTCCCGCACGCAGCCGCCCACCGCCCAGGCCTCGTAGCCGGCACGGTTCAGCCGCCCGATGATGCCGCACACCGAGGCCGGAATGGGGATCGGCGCCTTCTGTTTCTGCACGGTTTGTCCTCCTTCCCTCCGGTTTCTTTTTCTGCATTGTACCACCGATTCCGTTTTTTTCAAAGCCCGCATTGCCGCAGCGCCGCAGCAATGCTTCACGCCCCACCTCATCCGTCACGGCTTACGCCGTGCCGCCTTCCCCTCGAGGGGAAGGCTTTGCCCCCGCAAGCTTCCGGCTTTTGCCGAAAAAAGGCCCCCGCAGAGCAAACTCTGCGGGGGCCTTCGGTTAAATTCAGTTCGCGCTCAAGGGCGGTTCTTACTTGGCCTTGGGGCCGGCAGCCACGATGTCGGCGGGCATATTGGGGTACTTCTTGGCGAAGTTCTCCTGGAACATGGCGGCCAGCTTGTTGGCCTGCTCGTCGTAAGCAGCCTTATCCGCCCACATGCCGCGGGCGTCCAGCTTCTCGTCGGGCACGCCGGGGCAGCTGGTGGGATAGTCCACGTTGAACACATCGTGATGCTTGAACTCGATGTTGTCGAAGCTGCCGTTCAAAGCGGCGGTAACCATGGCGCGGGTGTAGCTCAGCTTCATGCGCTTTGCGCCGGCCGCTGCGCTGCCGCCGGCCCAACCGGTGTTCACCAGGTAGACCTTCGTGCCGTACTTCTCCAGCTTCTCACCCAGCATCTGCGCATAGACGTTGGGGTCCATGGGCATGAAGGGCTCGCCGAACAGGGTGGAGAAGGTGGGCTGAGGCTCGGTCACGCCGCGCTCGGTGCCCGCCAGCTTGCTGGTGAAGCCGGTGACGAAGTGGTACATGGCCGCTTCCTTGCTCAGGCGGCTGATGGGAGGCAGCACGCCGAAGGCATCGGCGGTCAGGAAGATAACCACCTTGGGAATGCCGCCCACACCGGGGATGGCGCTATTCTTGATGTACTCCACGGGGTAGCCCACGCGGGTGTTCTCGGTCAGGCTGCCGTCGTTGAAGTCAAACTCGCGGGTCTCGGGGTCCATGATCACGTTCTCGACCAGGGCGCCGAACTTGATGGCGTTGTAGATGTCCGGCTCGTTCTCCGCAGACAGGTTGATGCACTTGGCATAGCAGCCGCCCTCAAAGTTGAACACGCCGTCGGGGCTCCAGCCATGCTCGTCATCGCCGATCAGCTTGCGGGCAGGGTCGGCCGACAGGGTGGTCTTGCCGGTGCCGGACAGGCCGAAGAACACGGCGGTCTCATGGGTCTCGGGGTCCATGTTGGCCGAGCAGTGCATGGGCAGCACGTTCTGCTTGGTCATCACATAGTTCATGGTGGAGAACACGCTCTTCTTGATCTCACCGGCGTACTGGCTGCCGCAGATGACGATCATGTGGGCCTCGTAGTCGATCATGATGGCGGCTTCGCTGTTCACGCCGTCCACCTCAGGGTCGCACTTGAAGCCGGGGGCCACCAGCATGGTGTAATCGGGCTCTCCGTAAGCAGCCAGCTCCTCGGCGGTGGGGCGGATGAGCAGCTGATGGATGAACATATTCTGGCTGGCCAGCTCGTTCACAATGCGGAACTTCTTGGTGTACTTCTTATCTGCACCGGCAAAGCCGTCAAAAATGAACACCTCGCGGCCCTGCAGGTATGCAGCGACCTTGCTCTTGATGGCGTTGAACTTCTCGCGGCTGATGGGGCGGTTCACCTTGCCCCAGGCGATGTCGTTGTGCACGCTCTCGGTGTCCACAATAAATTTGTCGTTAGGAGAGCGGCCGGTGTACTTGCCGGTGGTCACCACCAGTGCGCCGGTGTTGCTCAGGGTGCCCTCGCCGCGGCGCAGGGCGTGCTCAGTGAGCTGTGCAGGGGTCAGGTTGCGGTAAACAGCCTTGGGGCCGATGATGCCCAGCTTTTCGATGCCATAGGTTTCCATACTCTTACTACCTCCTAAAAATTCCCTGGTATCAGGTGATTCAGCGTGGCTTCGCACGCGCCGCGCGCCGGGCGAGGCCCGGCTTTTTCTGCGGCGATCGTGCGGTTCCCGCCTTTGGTAACAAGGGGTTTTGGCCTTTTGAATCGGCGGATGTGTGGCAGCCGCTTTTTCGGCTGCCGTCTCCCGATTTGGTTTTATTATCTCATATTGTTAAATGTAAGTCAATGTATTTCTGGTTATTTTTCACAACAATTCCGAATGTGCACAAATTTAGACATCCCACGTCTTTTGGGCAATTTTCGGGGGCGGCAGCTGGTTCTCCCGCCGGGCCGTTCGTTTGTAGGATGTTTCAAATGTCCAGTTCCAGGCCCACCGGGCAATGGTCGCTGCCCATCACCTGCGGCAGGATAAAGCTGTCCTTCACATGAGGCATGAGCCGCTCGCTCACCAGAAAATAATCAATGCGCCATCCCGCGTTGTTCTGCCGCGCCTTGAAGCGGTAGCTCCACCAACTGTATGCACCGGTGCGGTCCGGATACAGGCGGCGGAAGCTGTCGGCAAAGCCGGCGGCCAGCAGGCGGCGGAAGCAGTCCCGCTCCTGATCCGAAAATCCGGCGTTGTCCCGGTTGCTCTTGGGGTTTTTCAGGTCGATTTCTTCAGCCGCCACGTTGAAATCGCCGCAGATCACCACCGGCTTTTCCGCATCCAGCGCCTGAACGTAGGCGCGCAGGTCATCCTCCCACTGCATCCGATAGTCGATGCGGGCCAGGCCCTCCTGCGCATTGGGCACATACAGGTTCACCAGATACAGCTGGGGAAATTCCAGCGTGATGGCACGGCCCTCGTGGCTGTGCTCCTCTTTGCCGATGCCCAGGCGCACATTCAGCGGCTGCTGCCGGGTAAAGCAGGCCGTGCCGGAATAGCCCTTCTTCTCCGCATAATTCCAGTACTGCTGATACCCCTCCAAATTCAAATCGATCTGCCCCTGCTGCAGTTTCGTCTCCTGCAGGCAGACCGCGTCCGCGCCAAATTCGGCAAAGGCATCCAGAAAGCCCTTGCCCACACAGGCCCGCAGGCCGTTTACGTTCCAGCTGATCAGCTTCATGTTTCGCGTCCTCTCATTTCCGGCGGCGGTGCCGCCCTGCTCTGTCCTCATCATATCATTCTGCCGCGGCGCGGGCAACCGGGCAAAGAAAAAAGCCCTCCGAAGAGGGCTTTTTTCGGTCGAATTCGGCTCACGCCTGGTAGTTCTGGTATTTTCTCGTCCAGGCACCGGAGAAGTACCGGGCCACAAAGCAGATCACACGGCACACCCAGTCGATGTCCATGGCGATCCACACGCCGATGGCGCCCATGCCCATCCAGATGCCCAGCACCACGCTGAAGCCAATGCGGAACACCGCCATGGACACAATGGACACCACCATGGTAAACCGGGCATCGCCTGCGGCCCGCAGGGTGTTGGGCAGCGTGAAGGACAGGCACCACAGCGCAATGGCCGGAATGTTGTGCAGCCGCACCAGCTGGGCCGAGAGCACCCGGGCTTCGTCCGAGATGTTGTACAGGTTCAGCAGCAGCGGCAGGCTGATTAGAATGGCCGCCACCGAGGCCGCAATGAGCAGCCAGGAGATGAGCATCAGCTTGCGGTTGTAGCGGCGGGCCTGGGCGTAATCGCCCGCGCCCACGCACTGGCCCACCACCGTGATGGTGGCCAGGCCCAGCGCCTGCCCGCCCAGAATGGCCATGCCGTCCAGGTTGTTGGCCACGGCGTTGGCGGCGATCTGCGCCGTGCCGAAGGTGGCAATGATGCTCACCACCAGCAGGCGGCCCAGCTGGAACAGGCCGTTTTCCACGGCACTGGGTACGCCGATCTCCAGAATGCGCCGCACCATGTGCCCCCGCAGCCGCAGGCCGCGCAGGTGCAGCTGCACCGGGCCGGCCCCGTGCTCGGCCGCCCGCAGGATGAGAAACGCCGCCACGGCCCGGCTGATGAGGGTGGGCAGGGCCACGCCCGCCACGCCCAGGTGCAGCACCAGCACACCGATGGCGTTGCCCACGATGTTGATGAGGTTCATCACAATGCTCACCCGCATACTGATGCCGCTGTTGCCCACGCTTCGAAACAGCGCCGCGCCTGCGTTGTACAGCGCCAGGAACGGGTAGGACACCGCCGTAATGCGCAGATACAGCAGGCCTGCCTCCATCACGTCCTCGGTGATGGAACCGAAGAACAGCCGCATCACCGGGCGGCCGCACAGCAGGCAGAAGGCCAGAATGCCCAAACCGCTGAGCAGGCTCAGCAGCACCAGCTGGCCCGCCGAATCACCGGCTTCCCGAATACGCCGGGCCCCGATGAACTGGCTTGTAACCACCGCGCCGCCGGTGGCCAGCGCCGAAAACAGATAAATAATCAGGTTGTTGATCATATCCACCAGCGACACGCCAGACACCGCCGCCTCGCCTGCCTGGGAGACCATCATGGTATCTGCCATGCCCACGGCCACCGCCAACAGCTGCTCAATGAGCAGGGGCACGATCAGCGCACACAGCTGTTGGTTTGTAAACAGCGGGCGGCTTTCTTTTGTTGCAGCTTCCATAAATTCACCAATCTATTCTTGTATAAAATGCCAGTAAAAATCCTTGCAAAGTATAGCACGCCTTCCGTGCCTTTGCAAGGCGCAAAAAAGCAGCCGGGGCATCTGCCCCAGCTGCTTTTCAAGCAGGGTTCGCCGCGCGGCCGGTCACCGGTCCTCGCGGAAGTAGTTCACACCCAGCGAAGCCGGAATGTGACTGCCCTTGCTGCCCCGCATGCTGGTCACGATCAGCACCAGGGCCGTCATCAGGAAGGGCAGCATATCAAAGAAGGCGATGGGCACTGCGCCGGTGGGCACATAGTACTTCAGCACCCGAAGGCCGCCGAACACAAAGCTGCCCAGAATGGCCAGCTGCGGCTTCCACGCGGCAAAGATGACCAGTGCCACCGCGATCCAGCCCAGGCCGCCCACGCTGTCGCTCAGCCACACGCCGCCATTGATGATCATGCTGCAGTACGCGCCGCCGATGCCGCAGATGCCGCCGCCCAGCAGCAGATTGATGTACTTGAACTTGTTCACGGGGATGCTGGCCGCGTCCGCCGCGCCGGGGTTTTCACCGATGGCCTGTACGTTCAGGCCGGTTTTGGTGCCGTACAGATACCAGCCGGCCGCCAGGGCCACCGCCACGCCCAGGTACACAAACACGTTGTAGCTGAACAGCAGCTCGCCCACCACCGGCGCATCGCTCAGGCCGGGGATGTGCACGGCCGCCAGCGACGCAGTTACCTTGGCGGGCAACTTCAGCGTACCCTCCGCCGAGCGGGAGATCATGTACACACCGATGAAGTTGGAAAGGCCGGTGCCGAAGATGGTCAGGGTCAGGCCCGCCACGTTCTGGTTGGCCAGAAAGGTCACGGTCAGCACCGCGTAGATCAGCGAGGCCAGCACGCCCGCCGCAAAGCTGGCCAGCAGGGCCAGGGCCAGGCTGTCGGTCAAATAGGCGGTCATAAAGCCCGCACAGGCGCCCAGGGCCATCATGCCCTCCACGCCCAGGTTCAGGTGCCCCACCTTTTCGTTGAGGATCTCGCCCACGGTTCCAAACAGCAGCGGGGTGCCGGCGGCCACGGCCGCCACCAGAAATTTCAAGAACAGGCTCATGCTTTTTTGCCCCCCTTCGCGCTGCTGCGGCCCGCAAAGGCGTACCGCACAAAGAACTCACTTGCCAGAATGAAGAACAGGATGATGCCCTGCAGAACGGCCGCACAGTCGGTGGAAAGGCCGTAGCTGGACTGCACCACGCCGCTGCCCTTTTCCAGCACGCCGAACAAAAAGCTCACCACGAGGATCATGCCCGGGTTCAGCTGGCACAGCCAGGCCACGATGATGGCCGTAAAGCCCACGCCGCCCGCAATGCCGGTGGAGAGGGTGGCGTCCGTGCCGCAGGCCTGCAGCATACCGCACACGCCGCCGATGGCGCCGGAGAGGAACATGGTGCGCAGGATGACCTTTTTTACATGAATGCCTGCATACCGGGCGGTGTCCTGACTTTCACCCACCACGGCCACCTCGTAGCCCTGCTTGGTGAACTTCAGGTACACCCACACCAGCACCGTGAACACCAGCATCACGATCCAGCCCGCCTGCACACCCAGCACCTTGCCCAGCACGGCGTTTTTTGCAAAGGCCGCAATCTTCGGGAAGCCGTTGGCCGCCGGGTCACGCCAGGGGCCGTTTTGCAGCCAGCTGATGATGTACAGCGCAATGTAGTTCAGCATCAGGGTCAGCAGGGTCTCGTTGGTGTTCCACTTCACCTTGAACAGCGCGGGAATCAAGCCCCACACGCCGCCGCCGATGAGGCCCGCCAGAAAGCAGACGATCATCAGGGGAAGATGAGGCCAATCGGCGTGGAACAGCGCAAAATAGGTGGCAAATACGCCGCCCATAATGATCTGCCCTTCGCCGCCGATGTTCCAGAATTTCATCTTGAAGGCCAGGGTGGCCCCCAGGGCGCTGATGCACAGGGGAATGGTGATTTTAATGGTGCTCTGCACCGCGATCTTGCTGCGGAACGCGCCGTTCAGGATGGTTCCGTAAATTTCAATGGGGTTGTAGCCGATGGCCAGAATGAACAGGCCGCCGGCCAGAATGCTCAGGGCCACTGCGCCCAGGCGGAACAGCAGCATCTGACGGCCGCTGCGCTCCGGCCGCTTCACCACATGAAACAGCGGCTCGCGGCTGGTGGTTTTGTTCTGGTTCATGCACTCACCTCCCCGGTCATCATCAGGCCGATCTGCTCCTTGGTCACCGTCTTGGCGTCCACTACACCGGTCACCTTGCCGTGGCACAGCACCATGATGCGGTCACACAGCTGCAGCAGCACATCCAGATCCTCGCCGATGAACATCACGGCCACGCCCTTCTCCTTCTGCTGGTTCAGCAGGTCGTAAATGGTGTAGCTGGAGTTGATGTCCAGGCCGCGCACCGGGTAGGCGGTGATCAGCAGGTTCGGGTTGGACTCGATCTCCCGGCCCAGCAGCACCTTCTGCACGTTGCCGCCGCTCATCAGACGCACGGGGGTTTCAATGCCGGGGGTCACAATGCCCAGCTTTTCCACCAGCTTGCTGGCCAGACGGCGGGCCGGGGATCGGTCCACAAAGGGGCCTTTGCCGTTCCGGTAGCTTTTCAGCAGCATGTTGTCGGTCATGCCCATGCCGGCAACCAGGCCCATGCCCAACCGGTCCTCGGGCACAAAGCTCATGCTGATGCCCAGGTTGATGATCTCCTGCGGAGCCTTGCCCAGGATGTTCTCCTTGTGGTACAGCGCCGCACCCTTCTGGGCAGGGGTCAGGCCCGCAATGCTCTCGCACAGCTCCTTCTGGCCGCTGCCGGCCACACCGGCCACACCCAGAATCTCGCCGCTGCGGATCTCAAAGCTCACATCGTCCAGGCCAAGGCTGCCATCGGGGCGGGCCACGGTCAGGTCCACCACTTTCAGAATGGTGGAAACGTTCTGCGGCTCCGGTCGGCGGATGGACAGGGTCACCGCGTGGCCCACCATCAGTTCGGTCAGCCGGGCGGCGTTCACCTCCCGGGTGGCCACCGTGTCAATGCTCTTGCCCTTGCGCAGAATGGTCACCCGGTCGCTGATGGCCATCACCTCGTTCAGCTTGTGGGTGATGATGATCACCGCGCAGCCCCGCGCCCGCATCTGGTTCAGGATGTTGAACAGCTTGTTGGTCTCCTGCGGGGTCAGCACCGCGGTGGGTTCGTCCAGAATGAGAATGCGCGCGCCCCGGTACAGCACCTTCAGAATTTCCACGGTCTGCTTCTCCGAGACACTCATTTCATACACCGGCTTCTCCGGGTCGATCTCCAGGCCGTAGTTCTCGCACAGTTCGCGTACCTTGGCGGCCAGCGCCTTGCGGCCCAGCTTTTTGCCGGGGGTGCCCAGCACGATGTTGTCCATGGCGCTGAACACCTCCACCAGCTTGAAGTGCTGGTGGATCATGCCGATTCCCAGTGCCTGCGCATCGGCCGGGGAATTGATGGACACAGGCTTTTCTTCCACGTAGATCTTGCCTGCGTCCGGATGATAAATGCCCGACAGCATGTTCATCAGGGTGGTTTTGCCGCTGCCGTTTTCACCCAGCAGGGCCAGCACCTCGCCGAACCGCACCGACAGCTCGATCTGGTCGTTGGCCACCACCTCGCCGAAGGTTTTGGTAATGCCGCTGCACCGGATGGCCATGCGTTCTGTTTGCTCCATGGGCTTCTCCTTTCGTTCCTTGGGCAATGCCGCTCTTGCCCAGGGGCCGCAGCCGCCGGGGCGCCGAATTCTTCGGCACTGCCTTAGAAAAAGGGCGGTCATTGCTGGCCGCCCTTTGGGTGTTCTGATTTGTTTTAAGCGGCCGAAGCCAAACCGACCGTCCAAACCGCGGCAGCCTTAGCCAGCCTGAACCACGTTGCGGTAGTACCAGTTGATGGAGCCGTAGTCCGCGCCCTCAACGGTGTGCATCTCACCGGCGTTGTCCTCGATCTCGGTCTTGCCGTCGAACACGTCCCACTCGCCGGAGAGGATCTTGTCCTCGGCAGCCTGCACCGCGTCGGCAGTGCCGTCGGCGCACAGGTCAGACAGATCGGACAGAACAACCAGACCGTCGGCCATATCGCCGAAGTAGTTGTCCACGTGCTCGCCGATCACCCAGGTGCCGTCGATCACGTTCTGCACGGCCTGAGTGTAGAAGGCGCCCCAGTTCCACTCCACGCTGCACAGCACGGCGCCGGGGGCATCCTTGGTCATGTCAGAGTTGTAGCCAACGCCCCACACACCGGCCTTCTCGGCCTCCAGCTGGGGGTTGGGGGTATCGCAGTGCTGGCCGATCACATCGCAGCCCATGTCGATCAGGGCCTTGGCAGCCTGGCTCTCACCCTCGGGATCGTACCAGCTGTTGGTGATCTTCACATAGACCTTAGCATCGGGGTTCACGCTCTCAACGCCCATGGCGAAGGCGTCGATGCCGCTGGTGACCTCACCGTTCTCCTGGCCCATGGCGCCCACATAGCCGATCATGTTGCTCTCGGTCTTCAGGCCGGCAGCCACACCGGACAGGTAGCGGCTCTGGTAAATGCGGCCGAAGTAGTTGTTGAAGTTGGTGCCGTTGGACTTGTAGCCGGTGCCATGGCAGAACAGCACGTCGGGGTACTCCTCAGCCAGCTTCTCGCAGGTGTCCATGTAGCCCCAGGAGGTGGCGAAGATGATGTTGCAGCCCTCTTCGATGCACTCCATCATGGCGTTCTCAATGGCAGTGGTGTCGGAGTCGCTGATGTTGTTCTTGCGGATGATCTGGCTGTCGCTCAGGCCCAGGGTCTGCTGCATGGCAACAATGCCCTGGTCATGGGCGTAGCTGTAGCCGGAACCGGCAGCGGGGTCGCCAATGTGGATCACGCCCACCTTGATGTCCTCCGCGGGAACACCGGCGCCCTCGGCGGAAGCCGCCTGAGAGCCGGCCTCGGAAGAGGCGGGAGCGGAAGAGGCACTGGAGCCGCAGCCGACGAAGCACATCGCGGCCATGGCCAGCGCCAATGCAGCACTGATCAGCTTTTTCATGAAATGAGTTCCTCCTGTTTGCCCTGGCGTGTGCGGGCCGGGGCATTCCTGTTTTCTTTTCTCCGCCGGACCACCCGCCCGCCGGGACGAACAGGGCACGGCGGAGCTTTCTCATATGCAACACCGTGCCTACGCTCCCATTCTAAACCAACGCCGCGGCCAAATTCAAGCGTTTGCGCATGGGTGCGCAAAACTTCGTCAATCTGCCCCTTTCTGCCGGGGCTGGCACTCCACTTTTCCCCTATTTTCACAAATACTTTACAATTTGCACTTCCGTTTCTGTTTGCACAATTGCTGTTGCCCTTTCTCGATAAAAAGCGTATACTTTGATTGTATGCGGCATTGGGGCCGCCCTGCGTTTTTCCGCCGTTTACGGCGCATTCAACCCGTCTTTCAGAACCATATAAAATCACGAGAGGAGGCTGTGCCCATGCACACGCCCGACCAGAAACCCAGAAACAGGCTGTGGACCCTGTTCACCAGTATGCTGACCATCAGCAGCTTTACCTTCGGCGGCGGCTTTGTGATCGTCACCCTGATGAAGCGCCGCTTTGTGGATGAACTTGGCTGGATGGACGAGGACGAAATGCTGGACATTGCCGCCATGGCCCAGTCCACCCCGGGTGCCATTGCCGTAAACGCGGCGGTGCTCACCGGCACCCGCATCGGCGGCACCATCGGTATGTTCGTGGCGGTGCTGGGCACCGTGATTCCCCCGTTTATGCTGCTGTCGGTGCTGTCCCTGTGCTATGAGGCGTTCCGCCAGCTGTATCCGGTGCGCCTGGCGCTGGCCGGTATGCAGGCCGGCGTGGCGGCGGTGATCCTGGATGTGGCCTGGGGCCTGGGCAAAAACGTGGTCCGCAAAAAGGACCGGGTGGATCTGGTTCTCATGGCGCTGGTGTTCATTGCCCAGTGGTTTACCAACCTGAACACCGCGGTCATCATTCTCAGCGCGGCCGCCGTGGGCCTTGCCCGCGGTCTGATCCGCCTGTATGGAAAGGGGGAAAACCGCCAATGATCTACTGGCAGCTTTTCATCAGCTTCTTCCAGGTGGGCCTGCTGAGCGTGGGCGGCGGCTATGCGGCCATGCCCCTGATCCAGAGTCAGGTGGTGGTGCAGCACCCCTGGCTGACCCTCTCGGAATTCACCGACCTGATCACCATTGCCGAGATGACTCCCGGCCCCATCGGCATCAACTCCGCCACGTTTGTGGGCATCCGCATCGGCGGCATTCTGGGCGCGCTGCTGGCCAGCCTCGGTTTCATTCTGCCGGGCTGCCTCATCGGCTCGCTGCTGGCCAACCTCTACCGCCGCTGGAAGGACGGCCCCGTGCTTCAGGGCATACTGGGCGCGCTACGCCCCGCGGTGGTGGCCCTCATCACCGCGGCGGGCTTGTCCATCCTGCAGCTGGTGGCCGTCAACCAGACCACCGGCGGCCTGGACGTGTTCCGGCTGGCCATCGCCGCCGGGGCCTTCTGCCTGCTGCGCTGGAAGAAGCCCAGCCCCATCTTTACCATGATCAGCTGCGGCGCGCTGTACCTGGTGGTGGGCCTGATTGCCCAAGCCATGGGCTGCCCCCTGATGTGACCCGCTTTTTCTTTCCTCTCTGTATTTTTTCGGTGGAACATTCGGCTTTGTAAATCAAATTTCATGCATTTTCACGCAAAGGAGGGTCTGTATGACTCCGTTTTCCCAATTGAACTACCAGCGGCCGGACGTTCCCGCCGTGCTGGAAACCTACAAGCAACTCATCGCCCGGGCCAATGCCGCCCAAACCGGTGAGGAGCTGTTGGCCGTGTATAAGGCCCACGATGCGGCTGACCAGGCCTACGGCTTCGCCGCCAACCTGTGCAACATCCGCCACACGCTGGACACCACCGACCCCTTCTACGACGAGGAGACCGCTTTTTTTGACGAACACACCCCCGCGGTGGGCAACATCCAGCTGGAGCTGTACCGGGCCCTTCTGGCCAGCCCCCACCGGCAGGCCCTGGCAGACGCCTACGGCGACATCCTGCTGAAAAAGATGGAGATCGCCGTGAAGAGCGCCGACGACCGGGTGCTGGCCCTGATGCAGGAGGACAACCGCTTGGTGAGCGCCTACATCAAGCTGTACGCCAGCGTGAAGGTGGAGTTTGACGGCAAGACTCTCACCCTGGCCCAGCTCGGCCCCTACAAGCAGAGCACCGACCGGGCCGTGCGCAAAGCCGCCTACGAAGCCGAGGGCGCCTTCTTTGATGCCCACCGGGAAGAGCTGGACAGCCTGTACAGCCAGATGGTGGAGTGCCGCAATGCTCAGGCCAAGGCACTGGGCTACAAGGATTACAGCGAGCTTTCCTACCTGCGCATGGGCCGCATTGACTACGGCCCGGAGGAAGTGGCGCGCTACCGCCGCCAGGTGGTGCGGGACGTGGTGCCCGCCATTGCCCAGCTGCAGGCCCGCCGCATGAAGCGGGTGGAGGTGACCGACCCCAAGTTCTACGATCTGGGCCTGTATTTTAAGGACGGCAACCCCATCCCCCACGGCACTCCGGAGCAGCTGCTGGCCTGGGCCAAGCAGATGTACCATGCGTTAAGCCCCGAAACCGCCCGCTTCATCGACGATATGTTCCAGCGGGAGACCTTTGACGTGCTGTCCCGTCCGGGCAAGGCCCAGGGCGGCTACTGCGAGACCATTCCCGGCTATGGCCCGTTCGTGTTCTCCAACTTCAACGGCACTTCGGGCGATGTGGACGTGCTCACCCACGAGGCGGGCCACGCCTTCCAGGCCTACGTGGCCATGGAAAACCACCTGCCCGGCGAGCTGGCCAGCCCCGGCATGGAGAGCTGCGAGATTCACAGCATGAGCATGGAGTTTCTCACCAGCCCCTGGCACCACCTGTTTTTCGGGCCGGACACCGCCAAGTATCAGCTGTATCACGCGGAGGACAGTCTGTCCTTCCTGCCCTACGGCTGCCTTGTGGATGAATTCCAGCAGATCATGTACCAGCAGCCCCACCTGACCCCCGACGAGCGGAACCGGGTCTGGCTGGAGCTTGAGCACAAGTACCGCCCCTGGATCGACTTTGCCGACCTGCCCTTCTACGGCCGGGGCGCCGGCTGGCAGCGGCAGCTGCACATCTACGAGTGCCCCTTCTACTACATCGACTACTGCCTGGCCCAGACCGTGGCGCTGCAGTTCTTCGCCGCCCATCTGGCCGACCCGAAGGACGCCTGGCAGCGGTATCTGGCCCTGGTGCGCCAGGCCGGAACCGCCAGCTACCCCCAGCTGGTAAAGGCCGCCGGGCTGGCGGTTCCCTTTGAGGATGGCAGCCTCGCCCCGGTGGCCCACACCGTGGCCCAGTGGATCGTCGAACATCAGGTGTAATGGAATGGCCGCCGTAAGCGCGGCTTGAACCCCCACAGCGCAAACAAACAGGGCGCGGCTCCCCCAGAACGGGAACCGCGCCCTGTTTGTTTTGTTTTATACAAAGGAACTCACACCATGAAGCCTTCGCCCATCAAGCGGCTTCCGTCTCCGGCACCGGGTCGTTTTTCCAGGCACCGGTGCGGTAGAACCCGATGGACAGCACCGCAGCCGTGCACCAGCCCACCGGCCAGGCGCACCAGATGCCGGTGGCGCCCATCGCCGTTTTGGCCAGCGTGATTGCCAGAATCACACGCAGAATCAGGTCTGCAAAGGTGGCGATCATGAACTTGTTCATCATGCCCGCGCCGCGCAGAATGCCATCGGCCACCAGCTTGGCCGAAATGATGAAGTAGAAGGGCGACAGAATGCGCAGGAAGGTCACGCCCGTCTGAATGGCGGTGGCGGTGGGCTGACTGATGAAGAACAGCAGGATGGACCGCCCCGCAAAGAAGTACAGCACAAACAGCGGGATGCTCAGCATCCACACCATCTTCACGCCTGCACGGAAGCCCTGCTTCACCCGGTACAGCTTCTCGGCGCCCACGTTCTGGGCGGTGTAGTTGGAGATGCCGTTGCCCAGGGTGGTGAAGGAGGTGATGACCAGGTTGTTCATCTTCACGGCCGCCGAATAGCCCGCCATAACGCCGGGGCCAAAGCCGTTGATGACCGACTGGATGATGATGTTGCCCACCGAGATGGAGCCCTGCTGCAGAATGCTGGGCACCGCGATCACCACGATCTTGCCCAGAATCGGCAGCGAGAACAGCTCACCCTTCTCGTCGCCCTCAACCGTCTTCAGCCGCTTGAACACCACCGCGACCGCCAGCACGCAGCTGACGCCCTGACACAGGAAGGTGGCCCAGGCAACGCCCGCCACGCCCATATTCAGCGCCGTAACAAACAGGATATCCATACCGATGTTGGCCGTGGAGGAAATGGCCAGGAAGATGAAGGGGGTCTTGGAGTCGCCCAAGGCTGAGAAAATGCCCGTGGCAATGTTGTAGAAGAACACAAAGGGCAGGCTCCAAACGTAGATGTCCAGATACAGTTTGGAGTCGGCAAAGACCTCCTGCGGCGTGTTGATGCCCCGCAGCAGCGCATCGCAGCCCAGAATGCCGCCCACCATCAGCGCCGCGCACAGCACCGCGCTGGCAATGCAGGCGGTGGACACCGCCGTTTTCATCTTGCTGAACTTTTTGGCCCCGAAGAACTGGGACACGATCACGCTGCAGCCCATGTTGCAGCCAAAGGCAAAGGCGATGAAGATCAGGGTGATCTCATAGCTGTTGCCCACCGCCGCCAGGGCGTTCTCGCCGATGAACTTGCCCGCAACCAGGCTGTCGGCAATGTTGTAAAGCTGCTGGAACACAATGCTTCCGAACAGCGGCAGGCAGAATTTCCAGAGAACTTTTTCCGGTTCTCCTACGGTAAGGTCCTTATTCAACGGAAGCCTCTCCTTTCATTTGCGCCAGGCTGCCGAGGATCAGCTCTACACAGCCGTCAATTCCAAATTTGCTGCTGGACAGCATCAGGTCGTAGCTCTCCGGCTGGCCCCATTCGCTGTCTGCATAGCAGGCAAAGTACTTTTTCCGCATCCGGTCCACGTGCTTGATGCGCTTGGCCGCCTCGTGCTCATTCAGCTGGTTGCGCTGCATCACGCGGGCAGCACAGTCCTGCTCGTCGGCATAGATGAACACCGACAGCACGTTGCTGCCCTTCAGCAGCTCCGAAGCGCAGCGCCCCACGATCACGCAGGGGCCTTTCTCCGCCAGCTGCCGAATGACCTTCTGCTCGGCGTCGTAGATCATCTGGCTGCCGGAGTAAAATGCCTCCGAGAGAGCGGCGCTATCCGCAAAGGCGTTGCCGCTCAAAAACCAGCGGCTCTGCGCCGGGGTCTCTTCCTCCTGCCGGATGAAGTCCTCGCTCAGGCCAGACTCTGCGGCCGTCTTTTTGATGAGAAGCTTGTCGTAGCACGGCACGCCCAGCCTTTCCGCCAGGTGCTCACCGATCTCACGCCCGCCGCTGCCATACTTCCGCCCGACACAAACGATCTGAGGCATTTTGTCTGCCATAATGTTTCTCCTCCCGTCCCATTGACTTTGCATCTGCCACTCTATTATAATCACGACGGAAGCATATTTGAAATATCAATTTTTCCAGTTTAATATATCAATCTGATATGGAGAAACTCTGTATGAACATCAGCTACGACAGTTACCGCGTTTTTTACTACGTGGCAAAATACCACAGCTTTACACAGGCCGCCGTTGTTTTGATGAGCAACCAGCCCAATGTGACCCGCACCATCAAAAATCTGGAGCAGGCCCTGGGCTGCAAGCTGTTCATCCGCTCCAGCCGGGGGGCGCAGCTCACCCCGGAGGGCGAGCAGCTGTACGCCCACATCTCCCTGGCTTTTGCGCACATTCAATCCGGCGAGGAGGAGCTGGCCATCAGCCGGGGACTGCACGGCGGCGTGGTGACCATCTCCGCCAGCGAGATCTCCCTGCGCTGCTGCCTGCTGCCGATTTTGAAGGCCTACCGCTTCCGGTATCCGGGCGTGCGGGTGCGCCTGTCCAACCACTCCACGCCGCAAGCCATCAACGTGCTGAAAAACGGTCTGGCCGACTTTGCCATGGTGACCACGCCGGCCAGTGTGCCGGACTCTTTGCAGAGCCGCACGATCATGGAAATTCAGGAGGTGCCCATCTGCAGCTCGGCCTTCTCAGGGCTGTGGGACAAGGAGCTTTCGCTGCAGGAGCTGGCCCGCCATCCCCTGATCTGCCTCGGCCCCAATACCTCCACCTTTGAGTTTTACTCCGACCTGTTCGCCCAGCAGGGCCTACTGCTGAAACCGGACATTGAAGCCGCCACCGCCGATCAGGTTCTTCCCATGGTAAAAAGTGAGTTGGGCGTAGGCTTTGTGCCGGAGTCCTTCCTTCAGGAAGAAGCTGCCAACCGTGAACTTCGCCGCCTGCGCCTGAAGTCGCCGATCCCCAAGCGAAAAGTCTGCTTTTTGAAGCAGCACCGCCAATACTTGAGCACCGCCGCCAAGGAGCTGGAGCGCATGGTGCTGGCCGCCGCCGACTGCGGCGAATGACCACGGGGCATAAAAAGCCCTCCCCGCCTCACCCCTGCGGGGCGCTGTACAGATATACAAACCAGTATTCCTGCCCGGCCTCTCGCTGGCCCGCTTCCGACAGGGCCTCCAAGCTGGCTTCGTCCAGCGGCCGGGCCGCCAGCGTCACGGTCTGATCCTTTTTGAAGGGCGGATACTCCGTGTCTCCGTAGTAGTCCAGCAGCTGCTGTTCGGTCCAATTGGTGCCCAGCAGCAGCGCCGCCGTTACGCCGCCCGCATCGTCCTTCGCAGTGGATTGCTGCACCATCGTGGCCGTGGCGGGCACCTCATGGGTAAACAAGGGCTTTGCGAATTTGTCCTGAGCCTTCTTGTCCAGATATTTGGGCAGAATGAACGCCCACACAATGGCAATGCTGAGGAATACAAAAATCATCCCGCGGGGAATTTGATACTTTTCGTCTTTCATGAACTGTTTTCTCCTTCTGCGCATGCGCGGCGCCTGCCCCCGGCCAATGCGGCCTTGGCGGGCTTTGGCCTGCTGAACAGTATGATACCATAGCCCCCGGGTTTTGTAAAACGCCGGGCGGCTGATTTCGGCGCTTTTTCGTTCAACGCCCTGCAATGCGGCCGTTTTTTCAGGCCCGCAGGCGTTTTTCGCAATTTCGCTTGCAAAATGCAGTTGCTTGGTGTATGATGGCCTTGTTCGCAGAGTAAGGCTGTGTGCGTAAAGTGCCGTCCCAACGGGGAGTTGTGGGGTGGACGAAAAGGGAGGCATCCCTTGCGGTACGCAGCCTGCATCCCGCTGCTGCATGGGAAGCGTGCAGAAGCCAGAGGTCCTGCCGCCCCCGTGTGCCCAGTTTGAAATTGTGGGTCATGGCCGAGTCGGTCAGGCCTTTCTTCGCCTTCTTTTATGCAGCGACGCCGCCGCATAAAAGGAGGTATTTTTTATGCAGTCTTCTTCCGCCCTGTTCGGCACATTTTCGCCCCTGACCCCCGCCTATTGGGCCGACGCCCGCGCCCAGCTGAAAAACGTGCGGATGCTCACCCTCGCAGGGATCATCACCGCCGCGTCCATCGTGCTGGAGAGCTTCCCCATCTATCTCTTGGGCACCTCGCTGAAAATCTACTTCAGCTTTCTGGTCATTTCGCTGGGCTGCTATGTATACGGCCCGGCCGTGGGCATTCTGGTGGGCTTCGCCAATGACACGCTGGGCTTTCTCATCTCCAGCTTCGGCGAACCGTATTTTCCCGGCTATCTCATCACGGCCATGCTCTCGGGGCTGATCTACGGCACCCTGCTGTATCGCCAGCGCATCACCGTGCTGCGGCTGGTGATGGTGCGGCTCGTCATCAACTACGGCAGCAACGTGCTGCTGGGCAGCGTGTGGAAGGCCATGCTCTACGGCAAGGGCTACTATTACTATTTCACCACCGGCCTTGTAAAAAACACCACCATGCTGCCCATTGAGGTACTGCTCATGGTGCTGATGTTCCAGCTGGCGCTGCCCGCCCTGGCCCGCAGCGGTCTGCTTCCCAAAGAAGTGGCCGTACAGAAACGTCTGGCCTGGTTTTAAACCGTCAGGCGTCTGAATGGTTGAAAACCGGCTGAAACTCCGCCGCTCGCTGTTTCTCGGAACAGGCGGGCGGCTTTTTTGTTTGGCGGGGCAGAATCGTCCGAGTTCAGCATTTCACCGGCGATTCAATCAGCATCCGGCAAACTGCCATGCATTCCGCCTTATTTTTCTTTGACAGCGTCCAGAGCCTTCCCGTATACTTTGGATAACCCCTTCAAATGGATGAAGAGGAGCATTGCTATGAACCACGCTCTTCCCCGCCGTTCGCTTTCCCGGCTGGCAGGCATCTGCGCCGCCCTGCCGCTGGAGGAGGTTCTGTACCGCGAGGCCGGCTGACGCTTGAATGGGTCCGAGCACGGTGCTACAATAAAGTCGGCGCCCGGAAGCCGCCGCGGATCGACCGACTTGTTCTGCAAACAGGAAGGCTTTGCCTGCGCGGAATCCCGGCTTCCCCTCGATGGGAAGCCGTCGGCGATGGCCGATGGATGAGGCGGCATTTCCCCTTTGCGGTGGGGTTATGGCGGCGATTGGCGCCCCACCTCATCCGCCTCACATTCGTTCGCCCCCCTCTCGCGGTCGGCCTTTTTATTCTGAAAGGAGTTTTTCTCATGCCTACTCTCACTCTGGCCCGCGCCAAGGAGCTGCTGGCCACCACCACCACCGAAGCCCACCTGTTTGAGCACGCCATCGGCGTTTCAGCTGCCATGGGTGCCATGGCACGCCATTTCGGGCAGGACCCCGCCTATTGGGAGGCTGTGGGCTACCTGCACGACTACGACTACGAGCAGTATCCGGAAGAGCATCTGGCCCACACGGCCGAGCCTCTGCGCCAGGCCGGTGTGGACGAGGAGAGCATCCGGGCCATTCTGGCCCACGGCTGGAGCCTTCGCACCGATGTGGAACCGCTCACCGAGATGGAGAAGAGCCTGTTCACGGTGGACGAGCTGACCGGCCTGGTCGCCGCCACCGCCCGGATGCGTCCCGGCGGACTGAGCGATCTGGAGCCTTCCAGCGTGAAGAAAAAGTTCAAGGATAAAAAGTTCGCCGCCAAGATCGACCGGCCGCTCATCCAGAAGGGCTGCGACATGCTGGGCATGGAGCTGACCGACGTGATGGCCCTGTGCATTGAGGGAATGCGCGAGCACATGGACGAACTGGGCCTCGGCCCCAAGGCGTGAGGGCCGGCGCATGAATCGCCGCCGTTATCAGGCCGTGTACCGCTGGTTCACCGCCCGGCCCCGGGCGCTGGCCGCCCTGCGCACCGCCGACAAGCTGCTGGCCCTGCTGGTTTACGCCGCCTACCCCCTGCTGCTGCTGTGGCTGGCCCTTCATCGAAACCATCGGCTTCTCCGGGCGGTTCTGGTGCCCGCCGCCGTGTTCGTGGCTGGCACCGTGCTGCGGGCGGCCCTAAACCGCCCCCGGCCCACCGTGGTGCTGGGCCTGCCCTCCCTGCTGAAAAAGGAAAAACAGGGCGAATCCTTCCCCAGCCGCCATGTGCTCAGCGCCGCCGTCATCACCGCAGTGTTCTTCTACGCGGCGCCCCCGCTTGGGCCGGTTCTGGCCGTCATTACGCTGCTGATCGCGCTGGTTCGGGTAATCGGTGGGGTGCATTTTGTAAAGGATGTGACCGCCGGCGCCCTGCTGGGCGGAGCGCTGGGCTGGCTGGGCTGCTTTGTTCTTTGAACATTGTCAAATTTTTCTCTAAAAAACGCAAAAAGTGCCGTACCCTTGCGGGTACGGCACTTTTTATTCAGCTTGCTTTGTCAGCGCCTGCGGAACACGTTCCGCAACAGCTTACTGCATGCTCAGCACGTCGGCAAACGCCTCGATGGCGGTAGCAGCCTGGCCGAAGTCGCGCATCTGCTGGTCAACGCCCAGCTTGATGTGAGGAATGTTGGCGGCATCCAGAGCCTTCTTCAGGTAGGGATACTCCATCTCCTCGGGGTCGCAGAACTGCTGCATGAACAGCACCAGACCCTGCGCGCCGCTCTCCTTGACCTTGGCCACAACGTCCTCAGCACGACGGTTCTGGTTGGAGTTCTTGTCGTACAGCAGGATGTCGTAGTCCATGGAGGAGAACTGCATGGCCAGAGCCAGCAGGCCGTCTTCCACGTTCTCGGGAGCATCGAAGCGGAAGCTGCGGCTCTCGTGAGCCACATCGTCGGCAGCGATGGCGATGTTGTTGTCGATGAAGATCTGCAGCAGCTTCGGGTTGTCGCAGATGATGCCGCTGGTGACCACCTTGGTGCCCTTCCAGTTGGCGGCGGGCAGAGCCTTCAGCTCTTCGTTCAGAGCAACCAGCTTCTCGGTGTACTCATCCTTCAGCATGAAGTAGCTTGCCTTCAGCACGGCGCTGCGCTGGATGGGGTTAACCACGTCACAGTGCTCGTTGGCCAGCTTGACGAACTCACGGCGAGCGGCACGGCTGGCGTTGTAGACCTTGATGGCCTTCAGGATGTCCTTGTTGGTCACGTCGTGGCCAGCCAGGAAAGCCAGCTTCTCCAGCACGCTGCGGTACTGGTCCTTGCAGAACTCAACGCCCCAATCGGCGAAGCGGTTCTGGGGATGAGCCAGGAAGATGCAGGGGATCTTGCTGCCCACGGCAACGCGGAAGTTCTGGCTCATGGGGCGCAGAGTATCGCAGATGGTGGGAGTGATCAGAGCATCCAGCTGATCCATGGTGCCGTCCAGCAGCATTTCCAGAGCCAGCTGTGCAATGGTGCAGTAGAAGGTAGCGCAGTATTCCTTGGCGCGAACGATGGTCTTATCGTTGGAACCCCAGATGCCCATGGGCACCATACCGGCGGCGTAAACCAGCTCCTCGGGAGCGTAGTAGGGCAGCACGCCAACAACCTTCTTGCCCTCGTCCTTGAACTTCTTCAGCTGGGCAGCAGGGTTGGCAGCAATGGCAGAAAATTCCTGAATCTTTGCTTCAATGCTCATGGTTTAGCCCTCCTTCTTCTTCTTGTTCTCGGCCATAGCCTCGACCAGACCCTGAACGCGGGTCTCGTACTGGGCGGCGTTGAAGTTACGGGGATCAGCCTGGTCGCCGTCGAAACCGGCGCAGGGCACGCCCAGGTCGGCGGTGAAGCGGCGCTGCATCTCTGCCATGTAGCCAGACCAGGGCTTGCAGCTGCGGTTGTAGTGAACCAGCACGCCGTCAACCTTGTTCTCACGGCAGATGCCTTCACGCCAATCAACGCCCTGCTCGATGCAGACGCTGTTGGGAGCCTTGTAGTAAGCACGGGCCATCTCATCCAGGCCGTTGTACACAAAGCCGAACGCAGGAGCGTACACAACGGCGGTCACGTTGATGCCGTTCTGCTTCAGAGGCTTGAACAGGTTGGGCAGCTTGGGCCAGCAGGGAATACCCTCGAACATCACGCGGTACTCCTCGGAGAAGGGCAGGGTGCTGGTGCCTTCCTTGATGTTCTTCTCCAGGTCCTGAGCCAGCAGCTCGAAGGCGTCACCGGCGGCCTTGGTGGCACGGGCGGTAACAACATCGGCCATGTGGTTGAACAGGTCGAAGCCGCTCATGGGAGAGGGCTTGTACTGCAGGTAATCGCAGACCTTCAGCCAGGCCTTGGCGGTGCGGTTCGCGGAAGCGCAGGCATCCTCGAACTTCTTCTCGTCGAACTTCTTGCCGGTCAGCTCTTCCAGCTGCTCGATGCAATGATCGAACTGAGCGCGCACGTACTTCACGTTGGAGTCATGCACTTCCACGCTGTTGTTGTAGGGGATATCAATCATGATCAGGGGGATGTTGCACATACGAGCGATGTTCTCATACCACTTGGTCATGCAGTTGCAGATGTTGTTGCAGCACAGCACGAAGTCAGGCTGAGGAATGCGCATCTGCTTGTAGGGCTTGATGGCCTCCCGACGGAACTCCTTGTAAGCCTTTTCCTTCTCGGTGGTCTCGGGCAGGGCCTCGATCTCATGGATGTCGTCCAGCACGGTGTAGGGCTGCTGGGTCTTGGGGTCCTTCTTGGGCTTACCGGTGGCCTCGTCGATCACAACGTTGCCGTTCTCGTCCTTCAGGGGCTTGCCGGAGTTGGGGTCGATGATGAACTGCAGGGTCTCAGGGTCGAACTTGCGGGCAGCGCGCTTGCCGGCAGCATAGGCCAGGCTGATGCGGGCGTAACCACAGATATCGTTGTCGAAGCCCAGATCCTCAGCGGCCTGGCACATGATCTCACCGTCACGCTGAGCAGCGATACCAGCAGCCTGGTTCTCGGGGTACATCACGTTCAGGTCAAAAGCGGCAGCCAGCTCGCAGGGGAACTTGGAGCTGGACCAACCGACCAGTTTGCCCTGCTTTTTGGCCTCGCGGGCATCAGCGTAAATGTCATCAACGACCTTGCGAAGAGCCAGAACGCCGGGGCTAACTTGTTTTGCCATTGTTCATTCCTCCATATCATTGTTCATATAGATAGGGTTTACCGCCTGAGCCGCATACACACACCGCTCAGGCTGGCAGACGGCCGCGCAAAGGCCGCCTGCACCAAGACCAACCGCGGTCATGCGGACATTCTGCCCCGCGGGGCAGACGTTTCCGCACTTTGCCGTTGGTTTCGGGTACAAAAGGGGTTATTTCGCGTCCTGGATCACTCTCTGGTAAGCAAAGAGTGCGGCACCCAGAGCGCCGTTGTACTGGGTGAGCGGGCTGGTGGAAATCTCATGGCCCAGCTGCTTTTCCAGGGCTTTCACCACACCGGTGTTCTGAGCAACACCGCCGGTCATCACCACACGATCCACCACGCCAACGCGATGGGCCAGGCCCACCACGCGGCTGGCCACCGAGTTGTGGATGCCGTTGATGATGTCACACTTGTTGGTGCCCATGGACAGCTGGCTGATGACCTCGCTCTCCGCAAACACAGTGCAGGTGGAGCTGATGGCGACCTCTTTGGTGCTCATGGCACCCAGCATGGCCAGATCGCTCACCTTCACTTCCAATACACGGGCCATAACGTCCAGGAAACGGCCGGTGCCGGCGGCACACTTGTCGTTCATCTGGAAGTTGACCATCGCGCCGTTTTCAATGTGCAGGACCTTCACGTCCTGGCCACCGATGTCGATCACGGTGTGCACATCCGGGAACAAGAAGTACGCGCCGCGCGCATGGCAACTCAGCTCGCTCATCTGCTTGTCGGCCAGGTCCAGCAGAGAGTTGCGGCCATAACCCGTTGCCAGGATATAGCTCATGTCCTCACGCTTCAGACCGCAGTTGTCCAGCACTTCACTGATGGCACGCTGAGGACCGGAAGTACCGGCGCCCACATCGATCAGAGACTTGCTAACGATCTCGGTCCCGTTCTTCAGAATGATGCATTTTGACGCGGTGGAGCCCACGTCAATGCCCAGAGTATAAATGTCCATTGTGAATTTCGTTCCTCCGATTGGTTTAATTGTCGCGTTGCACAAAAATATGCCCTGCGACTATAATTCCCCGGCCGCCGTAAAGGCAGTCGGGGAACGCAAGTCATTCCTTGATGTAGACGTTTGCTGCCTCAGCTACATAGGCCTTGACCGCGCGGCCACCAGGCCGTTATTTTGATTTGCTCTCCCGTCAGAGAACTCAGGCAGCGAAGAAGCCGCTGACCACAGACAGGAAAATGGGGTTGTAGATGTCATCGATGATGACGGCGAAGCTGGGATACAGAACCCAGGCGACGGTGTGCCAGCCATACTCGTCCATAACGGACTTCTCGTTGGCAACGGCGTTGGGCGCGGAACCGCAGCCCCAGCCGATGTTACCGGCGGTCATAACAGCAGCGCCGTAGTCATGGCCGAACATGTTGTAGGACACGAAGATGCCGAACAGGGCGATGAAGATGGCCTGACCAACCAGAATGATGCCCATCTGGCCAGCCACAGGAGCCAGCTTGGTGAAGTCGGTGGTCATCAGCACCAGAGCCAGATACAACTCCAGGAACATATGCTCCAGAGCGTCCATCTCGACGGTGTAGGTCTTGGCGCCAACGGCTTCCAGCACGTTGCGGCCAATAACACCGGCAAACAGGCAGCCGATGAACTTGGGCATCTCGATCATGGGGATGTTGTCCAGCAGGCAGTAGATGGGCATGCCCAGAGCAGCCAGCAGCATGGCCAGCGCAAAGGCCATGATCATGTTGGTGTTGTTCAGCTCGGGCTTCACGCCGGCGGTCTCCGCCATGGGCTTGTCATTGGGGTCAGACTTCAGGTTGTGCTTCTTGATCAGGAACGCAGCCACAGGACCGCCGATCAGGGAGCCCATTACGTTGCCCAGCGTACCGGCTGCAACACCAACGGTGGTTGCATCCGCAGCGCCGTAGCTCTCGAAGACAGGACCGAAGGCGGAAGCGGTGCCCACGCCGCCGCTCATGGCAGCGGAAGAGCACTGCAGGCCCAGCAGGGGGTTCAGGCCGATGGCGCTGGACAGGACAATGCCCAGAATGTCCTGGCAGGTGATCAGCAGGCAGGCGGCGATGGCGATCTTAGCCGCCAGGCCGGCGCCGGCCTTCTTCAGCAGGGAAGCGCTGAAGCCGTAGCCAACCGCCAGGAAGAAGATGTTCTGGCAGAAATCCTTCATGATCTTCACATCAAAAGACAGGCCCACAATGCCGGCGCCCTTGATGCAGGAGATAATGATGGAGAAGATCAGACCGGAAACCACGGGTGCGGGGATGGCGTACTTCCGCAGAGGAGCGGAATGAGCCACGATCCAGCGACCCACAAAGATTACGATGGCCGCAAAGCCAAGGGTAGTGAGGTACTCAAACTTAAAGGTGCTGAGTGCCCCGTCAACACCGGCGGTATACTCGCCGAAGTAGGAGATAATGTTTTCCATGAATCTCACTCACTTTCTCTTAACGCGTTTCTCACATATATGCAGCAAACTTTAAGTAACACGGCAAGCCGTGAAACTTACACAGAATCATTTCAGGGCCACACATACCCTGCCACTCTGCCTTTCCTATTTCTGTTTGCTCACCAAGCGTTTCGAGAAGGGATCCATCCAATGGCTTCCGATCTTTACTCTTTTATTTTAAGCGATTTCCACAGCGGTGTCAATTGAAACCGCAGGCTTTTGGTTATAAATTGTCCAGAAAAGCCGCTGTGTGGAAAAACGCCCAGGTCACATTCGCGCGGCAAGCCGCGCGGCCCCTTACCATCCCGGCAATGGGCTGAAAAATCGGTGTGCATTCCGGGGGTACTCTCCCCCGCCCACGCGCCCGGGGCCCGGCCTTTTTACGGGCACAGGCCGCCGGATGCGGGCACACCAAATTGGGAGGGTGCTTTTAAAGCCGATTCAGGTGCTCAGGCCTTGCCGTTCAGCTTGTCCCACTCGCGGATGGCGCGAGGAGTAACCATCTGATGGAAGGGGCAGATGGCCTTGGGGTTCTGGTAGGCAGCATCGGTGAAGGCCACGATGTAGTTGCGCAGCATGGGCAGATCAACGATCTCGTCCACCATGCCCTTCGTAGCGCAGAACTCAGGCTTGGACTTCTCGGCGTACTCCTTGATGGTCTCGTTCATACGGTCGATGGTGGGCTGCAGGTCCTTGCCGGCCTCGTAGTCCTTCACCAGACGGCGGCTGGACATAGCCACAGCAGCGGTCTCGCCGTACATAACGTTGATCTCGGTAGCAGCAGTGCCCAGGCTGAACACGTTGTTGTCGTTGCCCTGAGGGCCGCCCAGCACGTAATGAGCAGCAGCGGTGCCCTTGCGCAGGGTGATCTCCAGCATGGGCAGCTTGGAGTTCTGGATGCTGTAGATCAGGCTCTGGCCCAGACCCAGCAGCTCAGCCTTCTCGGCCTCGTCGTCCACATCGATACCGGTGGTATCCTGCAGCCAGATGAGGGGGATCTTATCGCGAGCGCACAGGGTTACGAACTCGTTCATCTTGATCAGACCCTGACGGTACAGCTTGCCGCCCATACCGAAGGCGCCCTTGCCGCGATACTCGGGGTAATCGGGGTAGCCCTGCATGGCCAGAGGTCCCTGACGGTTGGCAACCACGCCAACCAGCAGGCCGTCAACCTTAGCCAGGCCGGTGATCATCTCGGGGCCGTAGCCGTTCTTGTACTCCAGCAGCTCGCCGCCGTCCATCAGAGCCTTGATGACATTGTACATGTCGTAGGCCTTCTTGGTGTTGCGGGGCAGGATGTCGTACAGGTCCTCGCCCTTCAGAGCGGGAGCCTTGGGCTCGTCCACACGGAAGAACTCCAGGTTGTAGGCAGGCAGCATCGCCATGTACTTCTTGATGCCTTCCAGCACGCCCAGCTCATCGGCGTAAACCTCACGGAAGAAGCCGGTCTGGTTGTAGTGGACGCCCACGCTGCCGGGAGCGGGCTTGTGCTCGGCCTTCGCCTTCTCGTTGGCATCGATGATGGCCTTAGCGCCTTCCTCATCAATGTAGCCCTTGGGGTTCATGCCGCCCACGATGCCGGCGCCGCCCACGGCCATGTTGGCCTTCTGATGGGCGATCAGGATGGTGGGGCTGATGCTGTGGTAGCCGCCGCCGGCGGGGTTGGTGCCGTAGATGCCGACGATCACAGGCACGCCAGCCTGGTTCAGCTCAGCATTGCGGAAGAAGGGGGTGCCGCCGCCGCGACGGTTGGGGTACACCTTCTCCTGCTCGTCCAGCTTAACGCCGGAGCAGTTCAGCACGTACACCAGGGGAATGCCCAGCAGCTTGGCAGTATCGCTGCCGCGCAGCAGGTTGTCCGCCTGACCGGCAACCCAGGCGCCGGCCAGCTTCTTGTTGTCAGAAGCAATGATGACAGCCCACTTGCCGCCGATGCGGCCCAGGCCCTTCAGGATACCGGTGCTCACAACACCGGTCTTGGTCTCGTGGTTGCCTTCAGGGTTGTACAGGCTGTTCAGGGGGCACCAGGAACCAGCGTCGATCAGGTTCATGACGCGCTCCATAGCGGTCAGCTGGCCACGCTTATGCAGGGTCTCGTCGGGGGTGCCGGCTTCCATCATCTCTTTGATCTTGGCATGAACGTCCGCCTCGATGGCCTTCAGCTCGGCCACGTTCTCGGGAGAAGGACGGAAAGCCTTACCGGGGGCCACGGGCATGGTCTGGAAATAACCAGGCATGGAATAGTTACCCATTGTAATTTGCTCCTTTATTTTTCTCTATGGCGCACTTGCACACACATGCGCTATGTTGTTCGGCAACGCCGTGCGTCCTGCGCGGAATTGCCTTTCATAAACCCACAAACGACCGGTGCAGAGGGGGCTGCACCGGCCGCAGCAGGCTTAAAGAACCGTAGGGGTCAGCTTACTTCGCCTTGGGAACCTTGATGAAGGCCTGGCCGGGGTCGATCTCTTCGCGGATCATCTTGATGATCTCGGGGCTGGGACCTTCCATCAGCTGGGCACGAGACACATCGATCTCGAAGCCAGTGTTCTCCTGAACCATCTCGGGGCTGGAGAACGGATAGTAGTAAGCCAGGTACATCCGCTTGGTCTCTTCGTCAAACTTCATGATGCCCAGATCGGTAACGACCATCTGAGGACCACGGTTGCCGGGCAGGCCAGCGCGCTCACGGCCGCCAGGGCCGTCCATCCAGCCGCAGCTGGTGATGTAGTCGATCTTGTCCATGAAGCGGCGCTTCTGATGCTGCATCATGATGATGGTGTTGCAGTAGGTGGCAATGCCGTTGGCGCCGCCGGAACCGGTGAAACGGGTCTGAGGCTTCACGTAATCGCCCTTGCCGTAGATGCAGGTGGAGTTCACGTTGCCGTAGGGGTCGATCTGAGCGCCGCCGATGAAGGCAACCAGACGATCCTCGTCATGCAGCCACTCGTTGGCCTCGAAGCCCACGAAGCGGATGTTGGGCCACTGCACGCCGCAGTGAGCCATGAAGCGCAGGTCGCCCACGCTGCGGGGCACCTCAACGGGAGCGCAGTCCATCAGGCCGCTCTCAACGATGGGATGGCAGGAGGGGCAGACGGCACGCTTCGCCAGAGAAGCGCCGATCAGGGGCAGGCCGGTGCCCACGATCACGATCTGGTTCTCCTTGATGTTCTTCGCGATGGCGTAGGCCTGCATTTCCTGTTTGGTGTAATTGGTGTAATCAGCCATTGTTCTGTACCTCCCTGCTCAAATCTTGCCGGCGTAGCCCAGGCCAGGAACGACCTTCAGGCCAGCCAGACGAGCGCCGCCGATCACGTTCAGCAGCTCATCATTGTCCTTCACACCGTAGACCCACTTGTCCAGGTAGTCCTTGAAGGTCTCAGGGATGGCGGTGCCTTCCTCGGCAGCCTTAGCAGCGGCAGCGGCCTTCTGGGCAGCCTCAGCAGCCTTGGCGTCGTCGGGCTTGGCAGCAGCGGTCTTGGCAGCCTTGGCAGCGGCCTTGGCCAGCTGAACCTTGGCGTCCTCAGCGTCCTGATACTTAGAAGCCTTATCGTACTCCTTCAGGGCGTTGCCGTCGCAGTCGTAGTAGTTGTAGCACTGGCTGGGCCATGCGCCGTAGGGAACATGCACAACGGCGCTCACGCACTCGCCGAACACGCGGGTCAGAGTGGGATCGCGGCGGATGTACTCGTCGCTCACCAGCTCTTCGCAGGTCACGATAACCTTCTTGGCAGCCACGGCCACGTCAACATCGTGGAACTCGTCGCCCTCGATGATGCAGGTGCCGTCGGGAGAAGCCTTCTGAACATGGATGATGGCGGTGTCCAGCTTGGGCACGGGCACGGCAACAACCTGCTCACCAGGGTTGAAGGGGTTGTCCACCATCACGTACTTGTCGTTGTCCACGCTGGGCATCTCGGCGCGCTGCTCCTTGCTGATGCCCCAGTACTTGGTCAGGCCGGAGCCCTGCATCAGACGAACGGGCAGGAAGGGCAGGCCCAGAGAAGCAGCATGCAGCTGCAGCATCAGCACGTCCTGGCTGTAATCCTCGTAGGTCAGCTTGCCGGCCTCAATGGCGGCGCGGAAACGGCGGGAAACGTTGGTGTAACCGGAGTTGGCGGTGTAGCAGTTGATGTAAGCCTTCACACGGCCCTCACCGATCATCATGTCCCAGTCGCCGCCAGCGGGGCCAGCCCAGACGGTGAAGTCCTTCTGGCCCTGACGCAGGATCTCGGCCACTGCGGCATAGGGCTTGCGGTTGGTGGTGAAGCCGCCAAAGCAGATGGTGTCACCACTCTGGACGTACTGCGCGACCGCGTCGTGCAAACTCATAACCTTGTTCACGATAAAACCTCCCAATAATGTATTCCTAATAAAAGCCGGAGACACCGTGCGGCCGGCGTCCCCGGCTAAGGAACGAATTGAAATAAGGTATGCTATTAGAATAGCACTTCAGGCCGAAACCCGCAAGTGCCGGGCGAAGCGATTGTTACACCGCGCCGCCGAACATGACCAGGAAGTAGCCCGCGGCCACCGCACTGCCGATAACGCCGGCCACGTTGGGGCCCATGGCATGCATCAGCAGGAAGTTGGTGCGGTCATATTCCTTACCCACATTCTGAGCCACACGAGCGGCCATAGGCACGGCGGACACGCCGGCAGAGCCGATCAGGGGGTTGATCTTGCCGCCGGTAACCAGGTACAGAACCTTGCCGAACAGCACGCCGCCAACGGTAGCGAAGGCGAAAGCGATCAGGCCCATGGCGATGATGCCCAGGGTCTTGGGAGTCAGGAAGTTCTCAGCCTTGGCAGTAGCGCCAACGGTCAGGCCCAGCCAGATGGTGGAGATGTTGCACAGAGCGTTCTGAGCAGTGTCAGACAGACGCTCCACAACGCCGGACTCGCGGAACAGGTTGCCCAGCATCAGCAGGCCCAGCAGAGGAGCCACGGAGGGCAGCAGCAGGCTGCAGAACAGAACCACGAACACGGGGAAGACGATCTTCTCCACCTTGTTCACCTTGCGCAGCTGGCCCATCTTGACCTTGCGCTCCTTATCGGTGGTGAGCAGCTTCATGATGGGGGGCTGGATCAGGGGGATCAGAGCCATGTAGCTGTAAGCGGCCACGGCGATGGCGGGCACCAGGTTGGGGCACAGCTTGGTGGCGGTGTAAATGGCGGTGGGGCCGTCCGCGCCGCCGATGATGCCGATGGCGGCAGCCTCAGCGGGGGTAAACAGGCCGCTGACGTTGGCCATGATGAAGGCAATGTAGATGCCGAACTGAGCGGCAGCACCCAGCAGCAGGCTGATGGGGTTGGCGATCAGGGGACCGAAATCGGTCATGGCACCCACGGCCAGGAACATGATGCAGGGGAACAGCTCGGTGGCAACACCGGCGTTGTACACAACGCCCAGAACACCCTCGGTGAAGTGAGCCAGGCCGTCAGAGCCCATGGTCTGCTCCATCATGCCGGTCAGGGGCAGGTTGGTCAGGAAAATACCAAAGGAAATGGGCAGCAGCAGAAGCGGCTCGAACTGCTTCTTGATGGCCAGATACATCAGCACAAAGCTGATGAGGATCATGACCGCCTGCTGCCAGGACAGAGCTGCGAAGCCGGATCCAGCCAGCAGCTGCGCCACGACAGAAATAAAGTTCATGGAGTGGTTCCTCCTTTAGCCCAGGGTCACCAGAACGGCGTCGGTGTCCACGGTAGCGCCCTTCTGAACCAGAATGCCGGTAACGGTGCCAGCCGCAGGAGCGGGGATCTCGTTCTCCATCTTCATGGCCTCGAGAACCACAACGGTCTCACCGGCCTGAACAGCCTGGCCAACGCTGACCTTCACATCCAGCACGGTGCCGGGCATGGGAGCGGTCACGTTAGCAGCACCAGCAGCTGCGGGAGCGGGAGCGGCCGCAGGAGCGGGAGCAGCCACCGGAGCCGGCGCCGCAGCCACAGGGGCGGGCGCCGGAGCCGGAGCCACAGGAGCCGCAATGGGGGCAGCGGCAGGAATAGCCTCAGCGGCGGCGCCGCGGGGCACAGGGGTGAAATCGTTGATGCGCTCGATCTCAACCTCGTAACGTTTGCCATTCAGAGTAGCAATGTATTTCATAGCGATGATTCCTTTCATTCATTTCATGGTGAGGTGTGGAAAGCGGAATGGTTCCATCTTTCGCGCTTACTTCAGTTCCTGAACGTTCTTGATGCGGATCTGGTCAATGGGCAGGCCAGTCTCCTCGCACACAGCAGCCATAACAACTGCCATGCCCTCTTCGTCCATTGCGGGGGCGGGAGCAGCAGCAGCAGCAGCGGGAGCAGCCGCAGCCTTCTTCTCGCCGATGCCCAGGCCGCCGATCAGCTTAGAAACCAGCATGATGGCCAGAGCCAGAACAATCAGGCACAGGAACACGGTAGCAATACCCATCAGGGAGACCAGCAGCTGTTCGCTGATGGGCATGTGGGGGGTACCGCCGGCGCGGATCTCGTCCAGCATTTCAGGGTGAATCTTCCAATACATTTCGCAAGCACCTCCTTTTAGGTATAATTTTGCACAGGTATCAGGCTATTTCATATAATGGAATGTATTCCATTCTCGTTCGCCTGCCATGATTATAGCAAATACAGCGCGGATTTTCAACGACAAAAGTTGTGGTTTTGCCGGTTTTCGTCTCGCCGTTTCTGCCAAAGTTTCCGTTCGTTTTTTGTACATTTTTACCCGTTTTCTCTCATTGCTATTTTTCAGCCGCAAAATTTGCCCAATCAGGGTTCTTCATTGGCACACCCGGCTTTTTTCGGCCGCTGGTGCTTTTTTCTGTTTTTTCCGAAATTCGGACACTCCCCCACCCCCGGTTTTGGTCTTTGAGGGTGCAAATCCGCCAGAAATCGCCTTTTCCGTCCCGAAAAAGCGCAAAGGGGCACCAGGCCGCACAGGCGGCCTTTTGGCGCGTCAATTGCGGTCCGGTACCCCCGGAGGTAGGCTTAATTGTTTGAATCTCCCCTGCCCGTTTGGGCAGGTCGGCCGGTTTTGCGGTCACGCCGCCGGCGTCTCCTCGGTGCCTTCGCCGCTGTTCACGTCCCCCAGGGTTTTGCCGGGGTCGCTGGTCACGCCGTACGGCCATTCCACATCGGTGGGAATCTCCAGCTTGTCGGCCTCCACTGGATGGTCTGCCTCCCGGAAGTGCTCGTTCAGCAGGGCGGCCACCGCATCCCGATCCAGCGCATAGCCGGACTGGCTGGCCAAACCGAAGGCGGGGGTGTAATCGTAGCCGCCGCCGGGCAGGCGCACGATGTAGATGTCCGAAGGGTTCACCTTGGTCATGGTGGCGTACAGGCCGTAGATCTCGGTCAGGTCCAGATCGGTGTTGATGTAGTAGGCCACGTTCTTGCAGGCCTTGTAGTAATCGGCCAGGTCGTACTCCTTCAGGAAGGTGCGGACCAGCGCCGCGTAGAAGTACTGCTGGGTCTCCAGGCGCTTGTAGTCCGCCTGGGCGTAGTTGCGGTTGCGCAGAATCACCTCGGCGGTGTCGCCGCTGATCTGGTGGGTGCCCTGCGGCACCAGCAGCTCGCCGGTGGTTTTGTCGGTAATGTCCCAGGGCACATACATGGTAATGCCGCCCATCACGTTCAGCATGGTTTTGAAGGCGTCCATGTCGATGGTCACATAATTGTCCACCGGCAGCTTGAACATCTCATAGATCTTATTGGCAATGTTGTTGATCAGATTGTCCTGATCCGGGCCCAGCGCATACACACTGTTGATCTTGCCGGTGGGGCTGGTGCAGCCCTTGGCCTCGTCGATGTAATCGCCGATGTAGCTGTCCCGCGGGATCTGCAGCACGTTGACCTTGCCGTTATCCCGGTTCACCTGCACGTACAGGATCACGTCGGTGTTGCCCTTGCCTTCGGCATAGTCGCGGCCGCTGTCATCCGCGTCGTAGTCGATGCCCAGCAGCAGCAGGTTGTAAAAGCGCTCGCCGCCGGCCTCAATGTCCTCGTCGGCGATCTGGTTCAGCTTTCCGGCCTCACCGGTGTCAAATATGCCGCCCACGTCCTTATAAACGCAGCCCACGGCCACCGCCAGAATCAGCACCACCACCAGCACCGCCGCCACAACCTTTTTCCAGGCGGCTGCCTGCCGGATGCGCTGCCAGATGCCTGATGCACCTGTCTGATTTTCGTTCATGGTTTATCCTCGCATTTCATTTCAAAAAGGGAACGCCCCGGGGCTTCGCACCTGTGCCGTTCGCCAAGTACCGCCCCGCCGCCAAAGCCGCCCTGCGGGCCGCTCTCGCCGTGCATTCCGTTCGGTTCTCCCGCCGGGGCCTATTTCGGCCGGCGCGGCGGGGTGCGGGGCTGCACACAAGCCCCTGCCTGAAAGATTGCAGAAAGATTACAATCCGCATTTATTATATCTCATATTTCCACAAAAGGCATCTGTTTTCCCGATTTTTGGCTTTTCGTACAAACTTGACTTACAGATTTGCTGCGCTTTCCCGATTTTCCAACATTCTTTCTGAACATTCTGTGAACATTTTCTCCTCTTCCGCAAAAAAATACAGCCGCCGCAGGGAAGCATTCCCCCGCGGCGGCTGCCGTTTTCGTTTGTCTTTTTACGGGATGAAACCGGCTCGGTCAGTAGGTAGCCAGGCTGGTGCCCGGGTAATAGTGGGCCAGAATGTCCGCATAGCTCCACCCGTTGGAGGCGTAGCCGATGGCGCCAAACTGGCTCATGCCGCAGCCGTGGCCGTAGCCCCGCACCGTGAACACAAAGCTGTCGCTGCCTTCATCGTACACCACGTCAAAGGCGGCGCTGCGCAGGGTAATGCCGTTCAGCTGGTTCACCACGTTCTGCTTGAACCGGCTGCCGGACAGATGGGTGTTGCCCACCCGCATATCCAGCACATAACCGGAGGAGTTTTTGCTCAGATCGCCGATCCAGTCGCTGGGGTCATCACTGTACGCTTTCAGGTCCTCGCCCAGCCGCTCTTTCACACGGGCCGCCAGGTCGGCACTGGGGTAGCTCTTCACCGTCTCCCAATGGGTGGCGTAGGTGGGGTCATAGGGGCTGTCCACCGCAATCAGGTAGGGCCGAGCCCCGCCCCACACATCCTGGCTGGAGCAGGTGCCGTAGGCGGCGCTGGCGTAATAGGGCGTAAAGGCCACGCTGCCGCCATACACCACCACCTGATCGGCCACCTGGGCCACCGCGTTCCGGGTGGCCTGGGTGGGCGTGATGCCGGACACCGAGGGGTAGCCACCCTGGCTGAGCACCCAGCTGCGGGCGGCCACCGCCTGCGCCTTGATGGCCTCGGCCGGGGCCCCGTAGCCCAGCTCGTTCTGACAGATCATCGCCAGGCACTCCACCAGGTCCATGGTCTGGCGGGTGCCGTTCATGGTCACGTTGATGGTTCGCCCGCTGGCCGGAGCAGCCGTGGGCCGGGGCGCTTGGGTGGGTGCGGGCGCTGCCGTGGCGCCGGGTGCCGGGGTGGGCATTGCCGTCGCGCCGGGGGCCAGCGTCGGGGCCGGGGTGGCCGGGGTGCCGGGAGCCAGCGTGGCATTCGGGGCGGCGCTGCCGCCCGGTTCCGGGGTATCATCCGGCGAGGCCGTGTACGCCGGGGAGATCTGAATGTCCGGCAGGTTGTCCAGCACCTGCTGAAGCTGTTCCAGCGTCAGGTCGGTTTCCGGCATACCCACGTCTTCCTGAATCTGCCCATTGCTCTCGCCGGAGGCGATCACCCAGCCCAGCCATTCCTGGTTGCGCTGGCGGGCGCCCGCCTCATCGGCCGCGCCGGTCATGCTCGCGGGCATCAGGGGGCTTTGCGCCGCCGTGATGGCCGCCGTATTCACGGAAGCGCTCTCGTCGCTGCGCAGGGCGCGGCCCACCACCACCAGACAGCCGCTGCCGCTCTCGGTGGGGGCCACCAGGCTCACAAACCGGTCGGTGTCCTGCAGATCCACCGGCAGCTCATACAGGCTGCGGCTTTTGATGCCCAGCACAAAGGTCAGGTAATCCCGGTAGTTGGTCAGGTCCTGCATCTGCTGCAGGGGGAAGCTGTCGTCCTCCGGGTCCCAGTAAAACACAGAGGCCACCTTGCAGCGCAGGGTCTGCTCCTGTGTATATAAAGTAAAACCGTAATTGGCGGCCAGCACCTGCTGCTGATCCAGCTGGTTCAGGTACGCCAGCGCCTGGGTAGGGCACCACACCAGCGTGTTGCTGAAGGCGCTGCCCAGGTCGCTGCCCGCCGCAAGGCACGCCCGCGTGCCCGGGGTGACGGGTTCCTCCTGCTGGGCCGCATAGGCGGTGCCGGGGGCATTGTCCTGCTCCAGGTCGTACACCAGCGCACCCTTCTGGCCGGAGAGGGCCAGATAGGCCGCCACCCGCTTGTCCCGTCCGGCCGCCTGGCTGTAATAGCGCTGGGCGGACTGGTCAAAACTCAGGGTGCCGTACCCCTTGGGGGAAGGCCCCTGCCCGCTGTTGGCCCGCCACCAGGCAATGCCGGCCGCCAGCGCGCACAGCACCAGCACCGCTGCAAGGCACACCGCAAGCCGCCCTCGGTAGCTTTTTTTCGGGGCCGCGTAAGGGGCGGGCAGCTCTTCCTCTTCCTCGCCGTACAGGCGCAGCGCGGCCCGAAGCCGCTCCTCCTGCGGGCTGCCCGGCTGGGCGTTTTCCTCAAAGGCCTGAGCATCGGCCGCCGTCCACTCCCCTTCCGGGGCCGCGGCGGGTTCCGGCTGCGGTGCTTTGGGCACGGGCAGGGCGGCCGGCTCCTCGGCCCCCTTTGTTTCCGGCGCAGTTGTCTTCTCCGTTCCGGCGGCATCCTCCGGCACAGCCGCCGGGGGTGCCGGGGTCGGCTCTTCCGGGTGCGGGGTGTGCCGCGGCGGGCGGGGCGGCAGCGCCGGGGCAGTTTTGCCCGGCGTAAAGTGCAGGGTACCGGGCAGCGGGGGCAGCCCGGCCGCCATGCGGCGGGCCATATCCAGCAGCCAGTTCCGGGCCGCCGGGTCGTCCTTCGCCATCAGCCGCACCCAGGCGACCTTCGGGGTGACGACCAGTGCAAAGGCCGGGTTTTCCCCCTGTTCCGGCACGGCCATCAGGGCGCAGTCTGCCCCGCTCACCCGCAGGGCTTCCAGCCCCATGCGGGCGGCGGATTCCGCCCCGGTGCCCTTGGTGCGGGCGGCAATGCGGGCGGCCTTTTTGGCATCGCCCCAGCTGTGGCTGCCGAAGTCATACACCGCCTTGCCCTCCGGCAGGCTGGCCAGCACCGGCCCCAGCAGCTTGCCGGTGTGCTCATCCACCGCCACCACCAGAAATTCCTTCCGGGCCAGGGTCTGGGCCGCCGCCTGGGGCAGGCCCAAACCGTCCCGCCCAAAGCAGGCGCTGCTCAACAGCTTTTCCAGTTCATCCGCCCACTGGGCGGCCAAGTCCAGGTCCTCCGGGCTTTGGCTGCGGGCCCGCACGCACACTGCCTGCTCGCCCCCCTGCTCCAGCAGGCGCAGGCCGGGGCAGCCCTGGGCCGCCGCCTCCCGCAGGATGCGCACCAACGCCGCCTGTTCCATTCCGAACAGGCGCAGAATGTGCACCCTCTGCTTGCTCTCCTCTGCCATCTGATCTCCTCCGCTCCAATTGCTTTTCGTCCCGGGCGCTTCTCACAAAACCCGGGCTGCCGGGCTTAGTCCTCCCCCTCCGGGGCAGGGCCGGCCCATAGGGCTGCGTCTCCGGCCAGTGCCTCTTCCGCCGTTAGGGCGCGGGCATGGCGCAGGGGCAGCCCGGCCGTCAGGCGGCGCACCAGGTCCAGCGCATACTGGGAGGCCCGCTGCCGGATGCTCTCCCGGTCCCGGCTGCCCAGCGTGAGCTTCTTGACCCACACGCCGTCCTTGGTGGCCGCGCCGACCCATACCAGCCCCACGGGCTTTTCTTCGGTGCCGCCGTCCGGCCCGGCAATGCCGGTGAGGGCCACGGCCACGTCGGCCTCACCGTTTTTCAGCGCACCCAGGGCCATCTGGGCCGCCACCTCAGGGCTGACGGCCCCTTTGGCCTCCAGTACCTCATGGCTCACGCCCAGCAGCTTTTCTTTTGCCTCGTTGGCATAGGTAACAAAGCCGAACCGGAACACCCCGCTGCTGCCGGGCACCCGGGTCATGCGCTCAGCCACCAGGCCGCCGGTGCAGCTCTCGGCCGTGGCGGCGGTCCAGCCCTTCTGGGCCAGCAGCCGCACCACCGTGTACTCCAGCCCGGGCACGTCCTCATCGTATACCGCATCGCCGTACAGCGCGTAGAAGTTCTCGGCGTACTGATGGCACATCACCTCGGCGGTCTCCACATCCTTGGCGCGGGCCGTAATGCGGATGTGGCACTCGCCGGTTTTGGCATAAATGGCGGCGGTGGGGTTTTCGTTGGCAAACAGCTTGCCGCCCTTGGCCTCCAGCGTGCTCTCGCCGCCGATGACGTGCAGGGTGATGCTGTGCAGGGTGCCGCCGGTGCGCTCGGCCAGCAGGGGGCGCACGCCCTCCCGCCACATGGCCTTCAGCTCGTGGGGCGGGCCGGGCATCAGCACCGCGCAGCGGCCGCCCTCATCCTCAAACCACACGCCCGGGGCCGTGCCGTGGTGGTTGGGGATCTTTCTGCCCTTGACCGGAACCATGGCCTGCTTGCGGTTGTTCTCGGGCATTTTGCGGCCGGTACGGCGGTAAAAGTCCTCGATCTTTTCCATTTCTTCCGCGTCAAAGCGCAGGGTGTCGCCATAGCAGGCGGCCACGGTCTCCTTGGTCAGGTCATCGGCGGTGGGGCCAAGCCCGCCGCTAAACACCAGCAGGTCGCTGCGGCTCTTGGCCTCCTCCACCAGCTGGGCCAGGCGGCCCGCATTGTCTCCAATCACGTGCTGATGCAGCACGGTGATGCCCAGGTCGGCCAGCTCCCGGCTCAAGTACTGGGCATTGGTATTCAAAATGTCGCCGAGCAGCAGCTCGGTGCCCACGGCAATAATCTCAGCAGTCATGGCGTTTTATCCTCTCTGGCCGGGCCGCTTACAGCAGCTCTACCGGCTCATTCTGGCGCACAGCAATGCGCTCCACCTCGGCGGCGGCTTTCTCTTCCAGTTCTGCCAGGCCGGGCATGGCGGCCTCCGCCTCCAGAATCTCCTCCACCGAGGGTTTGGTCTTGGGATGGGGCGGGGTGAAGATGGTGCAGCAGTCCTCATAGGGCAGAATGCTGGTCTCGAAGGTGCCGATGGCCCGGGCGGTCTCGGTGATCTCGCTCTTGTCCATGCCGATGAGGGGGCGCAGGATGGGCAGGTCCTGGGCGCAGTCGGTGCACTGCAGGGCCTTCAGCGTCTGGCTGGCCACCTGGGCCAGGCTCTCGCCGGTGATGATGGCGTCGCACTCGATCTCATGGGCAATGCGGGAGGCAATGCGCATCATGCTGCGCCGCATCAGCACGGTGAACAGCACGTCGGGTGCGTGGTCCCGAATGTACTCCTGCGGGGCGGTGTAAGGCACCACGTACAGCACGCAGTTGCCGGTGTAGCCGCTGACGATCTGGGCCAGGCTGTGCACCTTCATCTTGGCGCGCTCGCTGGTGTACGGGGGGCTGGCAAAGTGGATGTGGTGCAGCGCCAGGCCCCGCCGGGCCATGCGGTAGGCCGCCACCGGGCTGTCAATGCCGCCGCTGAGCATATTCAGCGCCCGGCCGCTGGTGCCCACGGGCAGGCCGCCCGCGCCCGGGGTTTTGGGCCCATGGATGTAGGCGCCGTAATCCCGGATTTCCACCATCACGGTCATCTGGGGGTCCTTCACCTTCACCCGCAGGTGGGGATGCTTGGACAGCAGGTACCCGCCCAGCTCGGCACACAGCTCCGGGCTCTTCATGGGGAAGGTCTTGTCCGAGCGCTTGGCCTCCACCTTGAAGGTCTTCACGCCCCGCAGCGCATCGCCCAGATACGCCTCGGCCGTCTCGCAGATGGTCTCGAAGTTCTTGTCGCACACCACCGCGCGGGACAAAGCCGCCAGGCCGAACACCTTGCTGACACGGCGGTAGGCCTCGTCCACATCCGCAAATTCATCCAGCGGCTCAATGTACATGGTGCTCTGGGCACGGTAGACCTTGAAGTTGCCGCAGCTCTTGACACGGTAGCGCAGAATCTTCGCCAGGGTGGATTCAAAGCTCGCCTTGTTCAGGCCCTTCAGGACCATTTCGCCCTGATAGCAAAGAATGATCTCTTTCATGTTCATGGAGTAGTTTGCTCCTTTTCTTGTTTACTTTTTGTATTTTTTCGTCGAACTTCCCGTTTTGTAATTTCAAGCCGGTTTTATCGAATGCGGCTGAGGGTAGCAAGGCCAGTTTTCAGCCCTTCCAGCAGCGCGTCCACGTCCTCGGGGGTATTGTCGGCGCAGAAGCTGGCCCGGATGGCCGTATCAATGCGCCGGGTCTCCAGCCCCATGGCGGTGAGGGTGTGGCTGGCCGCGCCCTTGCTGCAGGCCGACCCGCTGGATACATACACCCCCATGGTTTCCAGATGGTGCAGCATGGTCTCGCTGCGGATCACATTCAGGCTGAAGTTCAGCACCTCGGGCACCGCGTCCTCCGGGCTGTTCAGGGTAACCTCCGGGAACTGCTTCAGCCCCTCCCGCAGGCGGGTGTTCAGCTCCACCAGCGTTTTATGGCGCTGGGGCAGCGTCCGGCTGAGCAGCGTGGCCGCCTTCGCCATACCGATGGCATAGGGCAGGTTCTCGGTGCCGGGGCGCATCCCCTTTTCCTGCCCGCCGCCCAGATACGGCGGCTCAATGTGGTAGCCCTTGCGCAGGTACAGTGCGCCGATGCCCTTGGGGGCGTGGATCTTGTGGCCGCTCACCGAGTAGCTGTCGATGTTTGCCAGCCGCACCGGCACCCGCATCCAGGCCTGTACACCATCCACATGCACGGCCGTGCGGTCGTTGCGGGCCTTCACCCCGGCGGCCAGGCGGGCCACATCCACGGCGGTGCCGGTTTCGTTGTTCACCTGCATGGCGGCCACCAGAATGGTGTTTTTATCCACCAGCTCCAGCATCTTGTCCACGTTCAAGTGGCCGTCCGCCTCCGGGGCCACAAACTGAACGTCGTAGCCCTCCTGGGCCAGGCGCTGCATGGGAAGGGCCACGCTGGGGTGCTCAAAGCCGGTGCACACAATGCGCTTGCCCCACTTGCGGGTGCGGGCCGCGCCCAGAATGGCCAGGTTGTTCCCCTCCGAGCCGCAGCCGGTGAAGTACACCTCCCCCGCCGTGGCCCCCAGGGTGCGGGCCACGTCAGCCCGGGCCTTGTTCAGGGCCAGCTCACTGTGGGCGCCGGGGGTGTACAGGCTGGAGGGGTTGGCCCAGTGCTCGGCCATCGCCTTCGTGATGGTCTCGATCACCTCCGGGTTCACCATGGTGGTGGCGGCATTGTCCAGGTAATGAATGTTCGGGTCGTGCAGCATGGATGCGGTTCCTCTTTTCTATTGACAGCAGCCCGGGCCGGGCCGTTTTTTAGGCGCGGTGTCTGCTTGCAAATGCACAGACAAATACAATTTTAGTATACTACACACGCCCTGAAAGCACAACGGCGAAAAAAACGGGGAGGGCCGGCAATGCCTGTCGGTTCTCCCCGATTCGTTTTTGAAAAGCCGCACCTGTTTTCCGCACCTGGGGTCAAACCCGGGCGGGCGGTTCTTCCGGCGCATCCTCATCCAGAAACGCCATTTCCTCTTTTAACAGATCCAGATAGCGCCGGGCCAGCTCACCCAGCGGGCGGGCCTTGGCATACAGATAGCCAAAGTCCAGCTGAAATTTCTCGCATCGTCATCCCGGCGTTTGGTTTTCCACGAAATTTCGCATCTTTGGTGGAAAATCTCTCACAAAAAAAGCAAGGCCCTGCCGCTCCCCATGGGGAGGGCAGGGCCTTGCTTTGCCCGTTTACGCTTCAAACCGGGCGCATGAACGGGCACACCCGCCGGGTCACTCGTGAATCTCCAGCGGCAGGCCGTCCGGGTCCTTGAAAAAGGTCATGGCACAGTGGGTGTAGGGGTCCTGACGGATGGGCTCGGTGGCCACCCCAAGGGCGTTCAGCCGGGCGGCGGCCTCGGCCACGCTCTTCACCCGAAAGGCCAGGTGCCGCATCCCCGCCGCTTCCGGCCAGCTGGGCCGGGGCGGGGCCTTCGGTAGGATGAACAGCTCCAGCTCGCACCCATCCAGGGCCAGGTCGATCTTCCAATCCTGTTTTTCCTCCCGCCAGACCTCCCGCACCACCTCAAAGCCCAGTACGTCCACATAAAAATGGCGGGAGTCCTCGTAGTTGGTGCCAATGACGGCGATGTGATGCACGGTATTTCCGATGGGCAGACTCATAACAGACGCTCCTGTTCCGGGCGCGGGCTTCGGCCCGCCCCTCTCATAGGCTTGTTTGCGTTACAGCACCAAGGTAACGATCCATGCGTACACAGGGATCATGAAAATGCTCAGCACGGTGGTCACGGCAATGAGCAGCGAGGCAAATTCCACGTCGCTGCCGCTCTCCTTGCTCATCACGCTCAGCTGGGTCATGGCGGGCATGGAGGAAAGCAGGAAGAACACCTGCTTGTTCAGCGCGGGCAGCGGCATCACATACACCACCCCCAGCATCAGCGCCGGGCAGACGATGAAGCGGAACAGCAGCACCAGCAGCAGGTCACGGCTGATCTTCAGCTTCGACCAGTCTGCGTCCCGCAGAATGCAGCCCACGAACATCATGGCCATGGGGGTGGCGCAGCCGCCCAGCTGGCTGACCGGGTTGGCCAGCACCGCCGGCAGCGAAAGCCCCAGAATCACCAGCACCACGCCCAGCAGAAAGCCCAGCAGCGGGGGGCTGAGCAGCTTTTTCAGCCCCGCCTTGCTGAACAGCGAGGACTTCTGCCCGCCGTCCTCCCGCAGCAGCTGCACACCGATGGTCCAGAAGCAGATGGTGTTCACCATATAATACACCATGCCCACGGCAGCGGCTTCTTCGCCGAACAGCGAAATGATGATGGGGAAGCCCACCAGCACGCAGTTGGTGAAGGTCATCACGTTGATGAACACTCCCCGCCGGGGGGCATGGATGCCCAGCCGGCCGGCCATCCAGATGCCCAGCGCCAGGCTGATGAAGATGGTGATCATGGGCAGCGGCAGGCACACCACAATCTCCCACAGCTTCTGCCGGGTGCCCACCTTGGTGAGCACGTTGTTCAGCATATAAAGGGGCACCAGCACATTTACAATGAGCTTGGAGAGCAGCCCCGTGCCCCCGCTCTTCCGAAACCAATCCTTGCCCGCCAGCCATGCGCCGATAAGCATGAGGATCAGCATGGAAATCACCGATTGAATCGCCTGTGCAACCATTGTTTTTCCGTTCCTCTCTCACATTGCCTGATTTGCTTATCGCTCTCCGGCTTCCCGGTCCCGCCGAGCTTCCTCGCCGGTTTTTACCAGATAGCTCATGGCCTCGGCCGGCCACTTGCCCGCCGCCGTCTCGCCGGTGAGCATCACCGAAGCCGCCCCCTGCATCACCGCCGTGTACACGTCGCACACCTCGGCCCGGGTGGGCACCGGGTTCTCCCGCATGGAATCCAGCATCTGGGTCACCACCATAAACGGCACACCCGCCCGGCGGCAGGCTGCCGCCATGCGCCGCTGCACCCCGGGCAGCCGCCACAGGTCCATGGCGTTGCCCAGATCGCCCCGGGCGATGACCATCTCATCCGCCGCGCCGAACAGGCTTTCCAGATGCTCGGCGCCCTCCCGGCTCTCGATCTTGGCCAGAATGCGCACCCCGTCGGCCCCGGCCCGGTGCAGGGCCGCCCGCAGGTGCTCCAGATCTTCCCGGCCCCGCACAAAGGGCAGCATCACGCCGGTAACGCCGCAGGCCCCTGCCAGAGCCAGATTTTCCTCGTCCTCGTCCGTGAGGGTGGGCAGATGCAGATCCAGCCCGGGGGCCGCCAGGCTCTTGCGGCTTTCCAGCTTCCCGCCCCGCACCACGGTGCAGAACAGCGCCCCCGGCCGCCCGCCGGTGACGGTCAGCTCCAGCTTTCCGTCGTCCAGCAGCAGGGTCTGGCCCGGCTTCGCCAGGCCGGTCAGCGTCTCGGGAATGGGGATGCCGCCCTGCCCCAGCGTGACGGCCTGCCGGTTTTTCAGCACCAGCGGCGCGGGCAGGCGGCCAATGCGCACCTCCGGCCCCTGCAGGTCGATCAGCAGCCGGTAGGGCCGCCCCTCGGCGGCCCGGGCGATCCGCTCCAGCCAGTCCCGATGTTCGGCCAGCCCGCCATGAGAGAGGTTCATGCGCACGCCGGTCATTCCCGCGCGGAACATCCGGCGCAGCACCTCTTCGTCTGCGCAGGCCGGGCCGATGGTTCCGTAATATTCCATGGCGTTTTTCGGGGGCCGCGGGCGGTTTTGCCGCCCGGCGCAAGGCCCCCGCCTTCCTTTTCCTTAGGGTGCGGGCGTTTTGCCCGTGTACCAGTGTAGCGCAAACCACTGCCCGGCGCAAGGCCCGCACACACAGAAAAAGAGCGCTTCGGATTCCGGAAGCGCTCTTTTTCGCCCAAACTTTGTATACAACTCATGGAGGTTTCGCAATTCACGCGGTGTGCTGCATTCACGCCTTGAGAACCCGGCGGCGGCTCGCCAGCCGGCCGCCTCTTTGTGAGAAACGCCCCTGCCCGGTTGATGCCGGAAGGCTGTGTGTGGCAGCCCTCTCTGGGCAGAGAAAAAGTGAACAGGCAGAGCGGCCCTTTCTCCGGCCCCTTTGCCTGTTCACTGGTTTCAGTATAGGTGTTCTTGTTCAAAATGTCAATAATTACGTCTAAAATTTGGCGTTTTGCACAAACTATTTTCCGAAATCGTCCGTTCGGGCAAATTCCCTACAAATCAAGCAGGTTGTTCCGGGGTTATTCCAGCGCCGCCTGCCACTCGCGCTCTTTGAAGCCCACCAGCACCCGGCCATCGTCCAGCAGCAGGATGGGGCGCTTCACCAGCATTCCGTCACCGGCAAGCAGGGCCAGCTGTTCGCCGCGGGGCATAGCGGGCAGCTTGTCCTTCAAGCCCAGCGCGCGGTACACCTGGCCGCTTGTGTTAAACCACCGCTTCAGCTCCGGGCCGGCGGCGGTCCATTCCGTCAATTCTTCCAGCGTGGGCGGCTGGGCCTTGATGTCCCGCATGGGTAGGTCATGGCCGTGCTCCGACAGCCATTTGGCCGCCTTTTTGCAGGTAGAACAGGGAGGATATCCAATCAGCTGCATGGGGTGCACTCCTTTCGGTTCCGACAAATCACAGATGATGCTGGGGCACCACGGCGAAGAAGGTCAGGTCCTCGCTGCTGTCGTTGATCAGGCGGTGGGTGTGGTGCTCGGGGCAATAGTGGCAGTCTCCGGCCGCCAGCGTCTCAACGCCAGCGTCATACTCCACCTTGCCGCTGCCCTCCAGAATGTAAATGATCTCGCTGTTGCCCTCGTGGGTGTGCAGCCCGATGGAAGCCCCCGGCTCCAGCCGGCCCCGCATGATCTTGCAGGCCCCGTCGTCAAACATACGCATACCCAGGTTCTTTTCGCCGCCCTTGAAGTTGGGCAGCAGCTTCTCCTCCATCTTGGCAAATTCGATCTTCATACCGCTTCTCCTTTTTTATCGCCCCGCCTGGGACGTTGGTTTGATGTAAGCCCGGTCAGCCGTTCAGCACAAAGCGCTCCAGCGCCTTGGCCACTCCGTCCCGGTCGTTGGTGTCGGTCACGGCATCGGCTGCGGCCAGAATGTCCGGGGTGGCGTTGCCCATGGCAACGCCCAGGCCCACGGCCTTCAGCATGGCGGCATCGTTGCCGGAGTCGCCGCAGGCCATCACCTGCTCCCGCGCAAAGCCCAACGCTTTGGCCAGCGCCAGCAGGCCGCGGCCCTTGTTCACCCCGCCGGCGTTCAGCTCCAGATTGGTGGGCAGGCTGCTGGTCACCTCCAGGCCCATGGCCTCGGCCTGCCTCTGCGCTTCTTCCCGCTGGGAAACCCGGGCAAAAAACATACTGATCTTCTCCGGGCCTTCGCTTTGTTCCGCCAGCCAGGCAGCCATATCGGGCACCACCGTGCGGCTGTTTTTGATGTAGGGCCGCATGGACGGGTCGGCGTTTTCCACCGCGCGCCGCAGGTTCTCCGGGTCCGCATAGGCTTTTCCCTGCCAGAACACATCCACCGACGCATCGTAGCGCGCCATGGCGCGTATGGCTTCCAGCCCCTGCTGCACCGTCATCAGCTGGCTGACCACCGTGCGCTTTTCCCGCAGGTCCACAACGCGGGCCCCGTTGCTGGTCAGCGCGTACTGCACCCCGGGAATGGCCAAGAATTGGGCGGGCACGCCGTTTTCCGGGCGGCCGGTGGCCGGCAGCACCTGCACCCCCATGGCGCAGGCCCGCTCAATGGCCTGGGCCGTGCGGGGCGAAATGCGCTTCCGGCTGTCAAACACCGTGCCGTCCAGGTCCAGCCCCACCAGACGGATGGGCAATTTCTTCGGTTCCATCGTCCGTCCCTCAGCCCTTGCCCAGGGCACGGGTCTTTTCGTAGGCGGCCACCACCGCATGGATGGCCGTGGCCCGGAAGGCTCCGTCTTCCAGCGCGTGTACCCCGGCAATGGTGCTGCCGCCGGGGCTGCACACCGCGTCCTTCAGCGCGCCGGGGTGCTGGCCGCTCTCCAGCACCAGGACGGCGGCGCCCGCCAGCGTCTGGGCCGCATATTCCAGCGCCTTGGCCCGGGGCAGGCCGCACTCCACGGCACCGTCGGCCAGCGCTTCCATAAACAGGTAGGCAAAGGCCGGGCCGCAGCCGCTCACGGCGCTGCCCGCGTCGATCAGATGCTCCTCCAGCCAGTCCAGCCGGCCGGCGGCGGCCATGCCCTCACAGAAGGCCGTCTTTTCCGCCTCGGTCACACCATGGGCGGCGCAGAGGATCATGCCCTTGCCGATGGCGCAGGGGGTGTTGGGCATAATGCGGATGACCGGATAATCGGCCCCGGCCATCTCCCGAATGCGGGCAACGGTCAGGCCCGCGGCCATGGTCACCAGCACAAAGCGCCGCCCGGCCCGGGCGCGGGCCGCCAGCACCGGGGCAATGCTCCCCAGCATATCCGCCATCATCTGGGGCTTTACCCCCAGAAAGATGTAGTCGGCTTCTTCGGCCACGCCTGCATTTTCGGCAACGGCCACCGCCGCGCCCATTCCTTCCAGCCGGGCCGCCAATGCCTCCGCCTTGGCCTGGGTGCGGTTGGCCAGCAGCACCCGGCCTACCCCGCTTTTGCAGGCAGCCGTGGCCAGTGCGCCGCCCATGTTGCCGCAGCCGATGAATCCAAAGGTTTTTTCGCTCATACGTCCCTCCCCGGGGCCGTGCCCCGCCATGTTGAAGTCTGTGCCGCATCGGGCAGCGCTCTGCCCGTCTGAAGTTCTTTGGTATGGCCCTATTGTAAGCCCGCCGCCGCCTTTTGTGCAAGCCCCGTTTCGTGCGGCGGGGCGCAAAAAAGCGGCAGGCTCTCCGCAAGAGGAGCCTGCCGTCGGCTTTTTATCGGGGTTTCAGCGGTCCAAAGCTCATTTTTCCCCGCCGGGGTGGCGCTTTTTGTACAGCAGATAGGAATACAGGTACATCACCGCAACGCCCAGAATCACAATGCCGCCGATGATGCCGCCGGTGCTCGCCATCGGGAACACCGCGTTGAGGAAGATCGCCGCGCCCATCAGCACGAACACCAGGCCGCCCACACGATGGGTGCGCTGCCACACCACCTCATCCGCCAGCGTCCAGGGCGTTTTAATGCCGAACGTGTAATTCTGCCGCACCCGGGGCATATAGTTGCCCAGCAGAATGAACATCACACCGATGGGGCCGCCCACCAGCAGGCCGGGCAGCCTGCCCTGCCGGGGCAGAAGGCCGAACACCTCCGCTTCGGTCAGCCAGGAAACGGCTGCCATCAGCAGCGTGATGGCAATGATGAAGCCCTGCCACAGCGGGCGGAACTTTTCGTAGTTTGCGCCCTTGGGGTCCATCTTGGGCACAAGGGCAAACAGCGTCAGGCAGGCCAGCGGCAGCACCGCCAGAACCAGCATCATCCAGCGGGGGCCGTAGCCGTCCACCGCGCCGTCGCTTCCCCAGTGGATGGGAATCACCTCGGGCATTTGCGGGTAAAAGTACAGATGTGCCGCCAGATTGAGCAGGCACACAAGGCCCAGAATCAAATACAGCCGCTTATTCACCTTCATGATGTTCCTCCTTTTCCGGGTCCGCCTGGCCCGGCACCAAACCGAAATCGTAGAACCATTTGAGCAGCCCCTGAAACACCGTCAGGTTCAGCCGGTACAGAATGTTCTGCCCCTGCCGCTCGTCCGTCACCAGCCCCGCCTGCTTCAGAATGGCCAGGTGGTGGCTCACCGAGGGTTTTGTCATTTCAAAATGCTCGGCAATCTCTCCTGCCGTCAGGTCGCCCTCATTCAGCAGCTGCAAAATTCGCCGCCGGGTGGGGTCTGCCAGGGCCTTAAAGGGTTCGCCCATTGCGCTGCGCTCCTTTCTATTTTTGATATTTAGAAAATTATCTAAATATCTATTACTGTCAGAATAGCACACCTCGTTCAGAAAGGCAAGCCCTTTTTTACGCTTTGCGTTTCCGTGCACAAAAAAGCACACCGCCCCCAAAAGGCAGTGTGCGTCATGCGGCAGAGTTTCGGTGGCTGGTTCTGCCCCTGCCCGTCACAGTTCGTGGTAATAGGGGCAGATGTCCTCATAATGTCCGTCCTTCATCCGGAAGCCCTGGGGAATGGTGCCGATCTGGCGAAAGCCCAGGCGCTCGTACAGATGGCGCGCGTGAACGTTCGCGGCCTCCACCGCGTTCGCTCTGTCTCGTTTGTAGGTTCAATCCATCCTATCACAAATGCGGGCGGCAGTCCACTGCGCTGCAAAGGCCGCCCGGATGAAAATGCCCGGTCGGCTTTTCGCGTTCATCCCCTCAAAACCGCAAAACGCCCGCCCCTGGCCAGCCTTCCGGCTGCCGTGGGCAGGCGTTTGATATTCAATATCGGGGCTTACTTTCCGGCCACGCGCAGGCGCACCAGCGCACGGCGCAGACGGGCCTCGGCCATGGCGCGGGCGGTTTTTTCGGTGGCTTTTGCCAGC